>NZ_JBHYZW010000061.1:0-1042 GCF_042754005.1 Streptomyces sp. NPDC059247 | reverse complement strand
CTAGGGCCTGTGTGATGTTGTGATCAGTCGGCGACCTTCAGGAGGTCGTCGATCCAGATCATCGCGGCGCGGAGGTGGAGGCCGGCGAGGTAGCTTTCGGGTGTCTTGTCGTAGCGGGTGGCGATGCCGCGCCAGGCCTTCAGCTTGTTGATCAGGCGCTCGACGGTGTTCCGTTCCTTGTAGAGATCGGCGTCGTGGCTGACGGGCCGGCCGCCTCTGGAGCCCTTCTTCTTCCGGTTGGCGGCCTGGTCCTTCTTCTCCGGGATGACTGCCTTGATGCCGCGTTGGCGCAGGTAGGCGCGGTTGCCGCGGGACGAGTAGGCCTTGTCCGCGGCGACCGCGCCGGGCCGGGTGCGAGGACGGCCGACGGGCAGACGGACCCGCACGCTGCCCAGCACGGGGATGAACTGCGGGCTGTCCGCAGCCTGGCCGGCGGTCAGGACGATCGCGAGCGGACGGCACCTGCGGTCCGCGGCGAGATGGACCTTGCTGGTCAGTCCGCCCCGAGATCTGCCGAGCAGGGCTTCCTTCAGGCGGAGCTTGCGTCGGCGTCGGACGCGTCGACGCTCGTCCTGTCCGTTCCGTCCCTCCGGACCGCCCCCTTTTGCAGGGCCTCCTCCTGCTCGCGCGCAGCCTCTTCCAGTGCCTCCATGAGGTCCTTGCCGATACGCATCCCGGCGGCGTCGTGGTGGGCACGGACAGTGGTGGAATCCACGCTGACCATCGACAAGTCCGTTCTCCCCGCGCGGGCCGCCTCGGCGATCAGGCCTTCGAGCAGGGCGGAGAAGACACCGGCGTCGCGCCAGACCCTGAAGCGCCCGTAGACGGTGGGCCATGGGCCGAACTCGGAGGGCATCTCCCGCCACTGGGCGCTGGACCGGAACCGCCAGATCACCCCTTCGAGTTGTTCCCGTAGCCGTTCGGGGTACGGGCCGTACCTGCCGATCGGCAGGTACGGCCCGATGAACTTCCACTGAGCATCGGTGAGTTGCCTGAGCGTCACGACCAATGTCCTACCGGGTTCCACCCCGCGAAGAGGGCA
>NZ_JBHYZW010000060.1:0-1165 GCF_042754005.1 Streptomyces sp. NPDC059247 | reverse complement strand
GGAGAAATTCTGTGTCCACACTGCAATCCTCGAGCAGCGGCACCGACCGCATGAGCGGGCGCGCGTGGGGCGTGCTGTTCGTGTTGTGTGGGGCGATCTTCCTCGAGGGTATTGATGTGGCGATGCTGAATGTGGCGTTGCCTTCGATCCGTGAGGATCTGGACATGTCGACCGGGATGCTCCAGTGGGTGATGAGTGCCTATGTGCTGGGGTATGGCGGTTTCATGCTTCTGGGTGGTCGTGCCGCTGATCTGTTCGGGCGGCGTCAGATGTTCGTGTTCTGGCTGGTCGTGTTCCTGTTGTTCTCGGGTCTGGGTGGTTTCGCGACCGAGGGCTGGATGCTGATCGTGGCGCGTTTCGTGACGGGTGTCGCGGCGGCGTTCATGACTCCGGCGGGTCTGTCGATCATCACGACGAGTTTCGCCGAGGGTCCGCAGCGCAACAAGGCCCTGCTGGTGTACTCGGGTACTGCGGCCGGTGGTTTCTCGATCGGTCTGGTCGTCGGTGGTCTGCTGGCCGCGATCAACTGGCGCTGGGTGTTCTTCGCGCCGGTCATCCTCAGTCTCCTCATCCTGATCGCGGCGGTCGTCCTGATCCCCAGGTCGGCGCGTCCGGACCGTACGGGTCAGGGTGTCGATCTGGCGGGTGCGTTCACCGTGACCGGCGGTATCCTGCTCCTCGTCTTCGGTGTCGAGCGGGCCACGCATGTCTCCGCCGCCTGGACGACGGGCACCATCGGGGCGAGTCTGCTGCTCTTCCTGGTGTTCGTCCTGGTCGAGCGGAAGTCGTCCTCGCCCCTGGTACGCCTGGGGATCTTCCGTAACGCCTCGCTGGTGCGTTCCAACCTGGCGGGGATGCTCTTCGCCGCGGGCTTCTTCGGTTTCCAGTTCATCGCGGTGCTCTACCTGCAGGAACTGCGCGGCTGGTCGACCCTGCAGACCAGCTTCGCCCTCATCGTCATCGGTGTCGACGCGATCCTCTCCCCGACCCTGACCCCCCGCCTCGTGGCCAGGTTCGGCAACGCACGGGTCATCTTCGGCGGCCTGCTCCTGGCCGCCCTGTCCTACGCCCTGTTCCTCCCGGTCGGCGCGGACTGGACCTACCTGGCCATGTTCCCGAGCCTGATCATCCTCGGCCTGGGCTTCTCCCTGGCCTACGGACCACT
>NZ_JBHYZW010000059.1:0-1514 GCF_042754005.1 Streptomyces sp. NPDC059247 | reverse complement strand
AGCAGGATTTCGCTGTCTGAGCTGTGGCTTTCACCGGGCGGCGGGAGTGTAGTGGGCTGATAGGTGGTCGGGGGCGGTCTCATGGAGGCCGCCCCCCGAACGTGTGCAGCCGACGCTGGTAGTGACAGCGTTCGGGGAAGCCTTCCCGTGTGATCACCGAAAGTGCTGCTGAGCAGTGGGACCTGGAGCTGGACGACCTCTTCCTGACCATCGGCCACCGTTTCCGCCGCGTCGAGCTCCGCCGCCGTATGCGTGACTACGTGCGTGGCCTGCTCGCCCCGGTCGCTCGCAAGAACAGCTGGCAGCTGGCCGAGCAGGCGGGCCACGCCACTCCTGACGGCCTGCAGCACCTGCTGGCCGGTGCGAAGTGGGAAGCCGACGACATCCGCGACGACCTGCAGGAATACATAGCCGACAAGCTGGGAGAAGACGACGGAGTCCTCGTCGTCGACGACACCGGATTCATCAAGAAGGGCACCACGTCCGCCGGGGTCCAGCGTCAGTACTCCGGAACCGCAGGCCGCACCGAGAACTGCCAGATAGGCGTCTTCGTCGCCTACTCCACCACGCGCGGCCGGGCACTGGTCGACCGCGAGCTCTACCTCCCCAAGGTGTGGGCCGAGGACCGCGAACGCTGCCGGACGGCCAGAGTCCCCGGCGGCCGGGAGTTCGCCACCAAGAGCCAACTGGCCCGCCGCATGGTGCTTCGTGCCCTCGCCTCGCCGCTGCCCGTCGCCTGGGTCACCGCGGACTCCGCCTACGGACAGGACGGCCGTTTCCGCCGGCTGCTGGAGCAGTCGGGCGTCGGCTACGTCCTGGCCGTTCCCAAGTCGCAGTTCACCGTGGGCTGCCCCCGCGTCGAGGGCCTGTTCGCCCAGGCCCCGGACGAGGCGTGGGAGAAGATCTCCTGCGGCGACGGCGCGAAGGGACCGCGCCTCTACCACTGGGCGGCGGTGCGGCTGCCGGCCGTCGCCGAGTTCGACTACCAGGGCGAGGTCCCCTGCCGGATGCGGTGGGCGCTGGCCCGCCGCAGCATCCGCAGGCCCGACGAGATCGCCTACTACCTCGCCTACGCCCCGCTGGAGACCACCGCCCACCAACTGGTACGGATCGCCGGGGCGCGCTGGGCAATCGAGGAGTGCTTCCAGGCCGCGAAGAACGAATGCGGCCTGGACCAGTACGAAGTCCGCCGGTACGTCGGCTGGTACCGGCACATCACGCTCGCCATGCTCGCGCACGCCTTCCTCGCGGCCACGGCACAGCAGGACCGGGAAAAGGGGGCGGAACCGGTGAGGCCGCCGGGGCCGTCGAGCTCACCGTGGCGGAGGTTCGGCGACTCCTGGCAGCTTGTTGCCCCCGACCCCCACACCTGAGCGGACACAGAGGCCGACGCCACGCGATGAACTGGTCACGCTGGCGCCGACAACGCCAGGCCGTTGCACGCCACTATCACTACCAGCGTCGGCTGCACACGTTCGAGGGGCGGCCTCCATGAGACCGCCCCCGACCACCTA
>NZ_JBHYZW010000058.1:0-1930 GCF_042754005.1 Streptomyces sp. NPDC059247 | reverse complement strand
TCAAATTCAAGTTGCTGGGTAGAACTTAGTTCTTTCGCTGCCTGCGCTGCTTTACGGGCTTGCATAGCACGTTCTGGGCTACTTTCCTGCAATGCTTGTTGATCCAGTAGCAGAGCCGCTTGATCGTAAATACCACGCTTCCTCATAGCCTTTTCAGTTAGGCTTATTGGTGGGTTTGGATTATGACGTTGACGTGGCTGGGCAGCACCAACAATCACGCCAATTGATTGGACGGGAGCCCCAACTCTACGCTGGGCGGCCTGTGTGACCTTTGCAGCTGCGATATCTTCATTTGAGATACCGAGCTCCCTTAGCTCTCGAAATGATAATCTTGTCATCAATCTGCCCTTATAGTTGACTGGTGGACAACCTTAGTTGTCTGACAGACAACTGTCAATAATCTAAAAAGTCTTATTTCTCAGGGGCTAGAGTGCTAAAATGCACTAACGTATCCATGTATCTTAAATAGATTAAGCGGAACGAAGCTAGTCGCTTCGTAAAATAGCTTAAAAAAATGGTGCATGTGATAACGGCAGAGATGCTGTTTCCGAGGACTGACCTACTGGACAGCCCGCAGGACGGCAGCACTGCCGGTTTTCGATTTACCTATAACCATCGAAAACAAGTCCCAATTTTGAGACAACTTTTTAATCAACAAACGTATGTGAAAACGCTTAAGATTATGAGTTTTATGGGTAATCATCGTTTTAATGAAAAACAGCAAAAAAACAGTCTAAAAATTTAAGCTAAACCGCGTGTGTGCTGACACTTACAAGTGCAAAAAATGTTACATGTGATGTTACATTACGAACTACATTTTATGTTACATCGACCTACATGAGATATTTAAATAAAAACTAGATTGGGGAGACTGTGAAATGAAGAAAACAGAAAAAAAATCACAGGATTCTGATCAGCAGAATGAAAAATCACTGACTGAAAGAGTAGCAGAGATACAAGCCAAAATTAAAAGCCTTAGAGGGGATAATCGTGTTCCTTTCGATGAAAAGGCTTTTATGGATGAAGGGTGGGAGCTCTAATGCCCCTCATAGCTCCATAAATCGCCGTGTGAGCGTTTTTATCATATTCAATGTAGTCAACAGGCTCGAACGACATAACGCCCCCTACAGCGCAATTTAAAGGCGCGGGGACGTTATGTCTTGCGTTGCGACTTTTGTCCTGTGTTCATAGGCAGGATACGTAATTTTGTGGTACAAAATTAAATTCATCAAAAAGCACTGTCGAATAGGCACAAAAACACCGCGCCCCAAAATCGCGCTGTAGGTGATTTTTGTGCCGGCTGTTTTTCTGAAACGTCTGTGTAGCAGGAAATGCAACTTGTCAGCGTTACACCTAAAAAACTCAAAAAAAAGCCCTCAAACGAGGGCTTTAGAAGTCAAAGAATTATAAAATTCTGTAGCTCATTAATCGGGCAGAATAAGAGCTGTTATTCAGGCGATAAACCGCCGTCGATAACGTCCAGACGGAAGCGCTCAACAGCTTTAGCGTGGTTATTTACATTCCCACGAAAAGCTCCTTCAGGTGTTACAGTTATAACTTTTACTCGACCACGTTTAACGCGATGAATTGCACCAACTTTTTCAAGCAAATCTAATGCTCTTGCCATTTGTGCTTTGTCAGTTCGCATTGTCTCGCAGAGATCTGCGGCCGTTTTGGTGCATTCGTAACTTTGCCAGCCAAGATTACGGCAGATTTGCCATAGAACGGCCTGAGCGTGATATGCTTGCGCTGTGGTCTTAGCGGATTCAAATAGCCGTTCAGTAACGGCGTCCTGGTACTGGAAAGCAATGGACACGTTACCACCTCCAAAGAAGTCAAATTCAAGTTGCTGGGTAGAACTTAGTTCTTTCGCTGCCTGCGCTGCTTTACGGGCTTGCATAGCACGTTCTGGGCTACTTTCCTGCAATGC
>NZ_JBHYZW010000057.1:0-1952 GCF_042754005.1 Streptomyces sp. NPDC059247 | reverse complement strand
AAATCGGTTTGTCATTCTGACAAATAACCCTTCGGGAAATAAAAAAAACGGCTCCATAAAGAGGAACCGTTTTGCTTCAAAAATCACGTTTTGTGTTATACTGGAGAAACGAAATTGTGTTTTCAAAATTGTCATTTTCGACATGATAACTTTTCTCGTAGTGTGGTTTTGCCGAACCCACTACTTTTTTTATGTCTCCGAACTTCATTTCTTCCCGTTCCGGCTTAACAATCCCTTTTGATTTTCGATACATATTCATTCCGGAAGGATACATGTGCAGCCGTCCGCCTTTTAAAAATTTCTTTTCCCGACCTTCTACGATCTTTGTTTGCACCTCACAGCCCTCTGAAGCCACTTTTAAGGCTGTTTCCCTGTCTTGGACATCTTCTAGGTCTATATCAGTCAAATAAGCGCTCAAATAGGCTCCTATGTTGTCTATATCCTTTAATGACTTGATTGTTACAAATCCTAAACCCCATAGACTCCTTAATTCAGCATTTTTAATATAAATCTTATCCAAATCATTAAAGCGCATTAAAACATGACAATGCCAGGCTCCACGTCCTTGTGGCTCTACCACCGATAAATAATCTATCGAACTTTCTTTCTTGTATTTATAACGCAACCTGTCGATAAAATTTTGAAAATCACTATAAAGTTTTTTCGTGTCCGTCATATTTTTCTTGTATGTCAAAGTTATATGTAATTCATTTGGCCGTCCTATAAAATTGTTATTTATCAAATAACGCAGCTTCTTAAAGGTTTGTCTCAAAGAATTATAATTTTCCTGCCGATTTTCCGAATGCTCGAACTCCCGGATCTCCCCAGTAGAGAGGTCTACAAACCTATCCTTGTCCAATTTTTTGATATTATTTTTCCGGTTCATCTTCTCCATATGCTGAACTTCAATGACGTGATTCATAGTGGTCACTTTTACAACATCATTTGGAGCTATGAAAACCGCGTCACCATTGCGTTTATCCATCCATTTCCCCTCAATTTTTCCTGTAATGTTTAATTAAAATCAAGTTAATAATAAAGAACCCCAAATCCGAAGTCAGTTTTTCAACAAAAATTAGCGTCCTTTTCCCAAATAGTCCCTATACAATTCCTTAATAGCAAACTCAATTACAGCATCTTTTGAAACTCTTCCAAATTCATTGTGTTTTGTAAAATGTTCGGCTAATAACTCTAGCTTTTTAAATGTTTCAACAGTAATTCGAGGTCCAATTTGTTTTTTCTCTTCCATCCAAACACACTCCTAACAAGTTGTTAACATAATTCTAACATTGGAAATAATAGAATTCAAGAACAGAAAAAAGAAGCACACTCGGAATGATATTTCGTTTCCTTTTGATTCCGAGCCTCCACCCCTTACAATCCCCAAAGGCAACCGACAAGGGAAAATTCGTCCCTTATCGGCACCTCCGGAAATTGTACAGCAAGGGGTCACTCCCAATAAAAAGACTACGACATATAAAACAGGTTTAGCTTCAGAGAAAAAGAGCATAAGGAAACTCGGTGCCACCCTAAAAAAAAGGGTGTCAAACAGGCTGTGCCTGTTGAGTTTCTATGCTCTTAGAACAGGTGCCGTTTTTGAAGCCAAAGATATAGCATAGATACCCCATAGATATAGCAGGGATATACCAAAATATCTCTAGAGATACGGGTATCTATGCTATATCTCTCTACAAGATTCCTCCACACGCTTGACGGAAATGCTTCAGCATTTTAGCACTCACTCGACAGAGTGTATAAGTGCGCCATTCGGAATTTCAAAGCTTCAAATTTCACAGAGAGTGCCCATTTATACACACCCCCTAAATCGTGGTGTGACAATGGGTTCTCGCCGGCTCGAAATCGGTTTGTCATTCTGACAAATAACCCTTCGGGAAATAAAAAAAACGGCTCCATAAAGAGGAACCGTTTTGCTTCAAAAATCACGTTTTGTG
>NZ_JBHYZW010000056.1:0-2517 GCF_042754005.1 Streptomyces sp. NPDC059247 | reverse complement strand
CATGAGACCGCCCCCGACCACCTATCAGCCCACTACACTCCCGCCGCCCGGTGAAAGCCACAGCTCAGACAGCGAAATCCTGCTGGAGTACTAGGCGGAAGCGGTCTCGCTGTCGCGTACGGGCTCGTGCCGGGCGACGACCTTCGACGGGCGCAGGGCGAGCGACGGCTGGTTCTGCTCCGGCGTGAGCTGCTTGCCGAGCCGCACCGCGAGGAACGTGATGCCGAGCGAGAAGAGCACGAAGGTCACGATGTACGGACCGTGCAGCGCGGCCCCCATGGGACCGCCCACGGCCGGACCGACGGCCAGCGCCAACTGCTTGACCAGCGCGAACGCCGAGTTGTACTGCCCGACCATCGACTCCGGGGCCAGATCCGCGACCAGCGGGGCCACGGTCGGCGACAGCATCGCCTCACCGAGCCCGAACAGGGCGTACGTGGAGATGAACGCCGCCGTCGCCATCGCCTGGCTGCCGTTCCCCAGCCCCGCGTACCCGGCGATCAGCCACGCCACGGTCCAGATCAGACCCACGGCCGCGATCATCCGGCTCCGCTTGCGGCGCTCGACGAACTTCAGCACCAGGAACTGCGCGGCCACGATCACCGCCGTGTTCGCGGCGAGCGCGATGCCCAGCGTCGACGGCTGGATGCCCGCCGCCTCCGTGCCGTACGCGGCCAGACCCGACTCGAACTGTCCGTAACAGGCGAAGAAGAGGACGAAGCCGAGGACGCACAGCTGCACCATCGCCTTGTGCCCGAGCAGCGCGCGCATCCCGCCGCCCTTGCCGCCCTCGGCGGGCCGGGTGTCCGACAGCGCCGGAGACCCCGGCATCCGCACGGTCCCCACGACCACCGCGAGCACCAGGAACATCACGGCCTCGATCGAGAACAGCAGGACGAAGCTCCCCGGCCGGCTGGTGTCCACGAGGAGCCCGCCGATCAGACCACCGAGCCCGAGCCCGAGGTTCTGCAGGAAGAACTGCATGGCGAACGCGCGGGTCCGCCCGACCGGGGTCGAGCACCAGACGATCATCGTGGCCAGCGCGGGCTGGAGGACGGCGGTACCGGCACCCAGCAGCGCCGCCGCGCCCACCGCCGCGGGCACACTGGACGCGAAGCCCAGCGCCACAGCGCCCACGGCCGCCGTCGCCGAGGCCACGAGCAGCACGGGCACCGGCCCGCGCCGGTCGATGACGCGCCCGCTGAAGGGCAGCACCACGAGCGCGGCCATGGCGAAGACGGCCAGGACGATGCCCGCCGTGGCCGCGCCCAGATCCCGCACCTGCGCCACGTACACATAGAGGTACGGCACGGTGAAGCCGAGTCCGAACGCGCTCAGCGCGCTGCCTGCCTGAATACGGCGCATCGCGGCGCCCCTCGCCTTGGTCACACTCACCCACTTCGGTCGCAGGTTCAGAGGTGTACCCCTGAGCCTTGAAGACTTCAACGCTAAAGTTAACGTCTTAACAGTACACACCGAAGGACTTCAACGCCAACGGAGACCGTGGAATACTCGGCCGCATGTCCGACACCACTGAGCGGTCCGGTCCGGCGGCTCCCCACGAGCCGAGCCTCGACGAGCAGATCGCCGCCTACCAGCGCGAGTTCCGCGACCTCGACCCCCAGGTGGAGAAGGTCGTCTCCGCCCTCGGCCGGCTGAACCGCCGGATGAACGTGGCGTACGGACGCCAGCTGGCCGACCTCGGCATCAGCAACGCGGAGTGGGAGGTCCTCAAGACCCTGGTCCTCTCCGGCGAGCCCTACCGGCTCGGTCCCGGCGAGCTGGCCAAGCGGCTCGGCCTCACCCCGGCGGCGATGACCCACCGCATCGACCGCATGGCCGGCGAGGGCCTGGTCACCCGCGACCGCGACGAGAACAACCGCGTCCGCGTGATCGTGGAGCTCACCGACGAGGGCCGTACGAAGTGGCTGGAGGCCATGCGGATGGCCACCGCCTTCGAGGAGGACCTGCTCCAGGACCTCACGGGAGAGGAACGGGGCGTCCTCGGCGAGATCCTCATCCGCCTGCTGCGCCGCGTGGAACTGACCCAGCCGGACGCGGGCGGCCGTCTCACCGACCTCGACTGAACACCCGCGCCCACCGGGCCCGTGGACCGGGGTTGACACGCCCCTCCCAGATGCGTAGTGTTCTCCGAGTTGTCACAGAGCCGGAACGGTTCTTCGACAACCACTCAGCCGCTGCGAGCGGCACCTCTTACTCAGCACGATCTCCCCACCGGGATGAATTTCGGCGTGCCGAAATTCATTTCGAATGGCCCGATTAGGGGCCGCCGGGGGAATCCGCTAGAGTTCGGGACGTCGGAACGGCCCAACAGCCGGAAAGACAAACCCCGCTGACTGGGAGTCAGGGCCGAAAGGGTCTGATAGAGTCGGAAACGCAGGAAGGGCCCGGAGCGAAAGCGAAAGGGACCGGAAAGCACCGAGGAAATCGGATCGGAAAGATCTGATAGAGTCGGAAACGAAGGAAGCGCCCGGAGGGCCTGGAAACAGGAACGAA
>NZ_JBHYZW010000055.1:0-3979 GCF_042754005.1 Streptomyces sp. NPDC059247 | reverse complement strand
TCAACACCAGGCAACAGAGGCGCTATCCGCTCCCACGCCACATCCGTCAGCTCACCACGACCCACCACAAGATCAATTATCAGACAAGTCCTAGGGCGCGATGTGCCGCGCGCCCGGCCCAGCCCAGATCCCGTCGGCTCGCCAGGTGAGGAGCACGCTGAAAGCGCCGTCGACCGCGTCAACCACCCATGGCTCCGCCGGTTCGCCGCCCAACACAACGACGAGGAACTCCGCCTGGCCTTCCGTACGCAGGTGGGACACCTCCATGAGGTGGAGCACTGACTTCCGGATGGACGGGTACGTGCTGTCCTTGCTTCCCAGTACGTCGAAGAGCACGGTGCCGTCAGCCCGCGTGCACCAGGCGTCCACGAAGGCGCTCTCCCCGACCTCCGACGCACTGTCGTAGAGGTCGGCGAGCAGGCGGTGCCGGAGTGCTTCGTGGGACCGGTCCGACCGCGCCGCCACCGTGCGGGCGGCCACCAGGTGTTCCAGGCCGCTGCTCGCTGCGGTCGGCTGCTCTTCCTTCACCTGTTCCTCTTTGACGAGCAGGGGTGCCGGGTCGGTGGGGGGCATGGTCGTCCTTCGAGGCTCGGGAAGGGAGTCGGTGACGGCCGGCGGTCTGCGGTAGTCCGTACCGGGTTCGCGCACGGTCAGCAGGGAGCGGCCGTCGGGCGAGAGCCGCCACTGGAAGCGGCTGCCCTTGACGATGACACAGGTCTCGAACAACTCGATGTCCGCGGTCCGCAGGTCATCGGCGAGCGTTCCACACATCGCACGTACGAAGGTTTCATCGGCCATACCGCGAATCTGCCCCACCCGCTCGTATCTGGCGCAAGCCGAGGCGGTGGCGTGCACCGCTCCTGCGTCGAGCAGACGGACCGGTTCCTCGGCACCGAGCAGTGGTCCGCTCTCCCGTACCGGCGCGGTCAGCGCCGATCTCCGCGCGGCCCGGGCGTCCTTACCCACCCGGGACGCGACGCCCGCCTCGAACTGCGCGAAGCTCCGCTCCGCGTGCACCGCGTCGTAGCCCGTGATCGCGTCGGCCTCGGGACTGAGCACGATGCGGAATCCCGCGAGGTCCAGGGCCCAGGTGCCGTCCGCGGCGCGCAGGTGCCGGGCCCGCTCGACGAACGAGGCCAGCATGGTGTGCAATTCCACCGCCGCTTCGCGTAGGCCGCCCCGGTGCCGTACGACAAAGGCCCCGCACGCCCCCGAGCTGACCCGCACGGCGGCACGCTGCCGCGCATCGAGGTTGAGACGGCCCTGGTCCTGCGCACCGACGAGTGGGGCAAGACGGCGGGGCTGGGCCACGACCACCGGTTCAGCGGTGCGGAAGCCCCCGCAGGGGGCCGTCTTGCACCACTTGTCCGGGTGGTGAGTGGAATGAGTGCACGGAGTCCCGTCAGCGAAGTACCGGCTGCAAAGGCTCGCCGCAAGATCCGCGGCCGAGCCCTCCGCGTCACGCGGGGAGGGAGAAAGCGCGGATGCGGCAGCGGGCGCGGGAAGCCGGTCCGGGCCGCCGATCTGCGGGGGCAGGGGCAGGGCGTGGACGACGGTCAGCGACTGGGTACACCGCGTCAGTGCGACATACAAATGCCTCGGGCCTACAGCCTCGTCTGCGACGATCTCGGCAGGCTCCACCACAACGACATGGTCGAACTCAAGGCCCTTCGCCTCAGCCGGGGTGAGGACGGCAAGGTTCCCGAGACTCTCTGAACCGAGCGCGCGCGCGATGTCGCTGGCCCACTCGCCGCCCGGCGGCACGACCACGCCGATCGAGCGTTCATCCGCTTCGACAGGCACGCTCGCCCGTAGCAGCGCCACGGCCTCGGCGGCCAGAGTGCCTACCTCCGCCCCCTGGATCACGGCGACGCCCGCGCCCGTGTCGCGCACCGAGTCGGGCACTGTCACGCCGGGCGCGCAGTGCTCGCCCAGCCGGGCCACGAAGGCCATGACCTCTCCCGGTACACGGAACCCCGTGAGCAGCTGGGTGACCCGCCATCCGTCCTGGCCGGCGAGCACCATCCCGAGTCCGTCCCAGTCCTGGTGGAGGTAGGGCCCGGTCGACTGCGCGAGGTCGCCGAGCACCGTCATCGAACCGCTGGGGCAGCGCCGTGCCAGGGCCCTGGCCTCCATCGGCGTGACGTCCTGTGCTTCGTCGATGACCAGGTGCCCGTACACCTTCTGGGGGCGTCCGCCCAGTACGTACTCCAGCTCATCGAGAAGGACCATGTCTTCGCGGCTCAGTTCCGTCCGCGAGCGCGCCGCACGGCTCCCCGGACCGGCTCCCGAGCGGGGTGCGGTGAGTAGATCCTGCTCGGCGGCCGACAGAATGCCCTCGGCGGCCCGGCTGAGGCTGGCCCCGCCGGAGAAAAGGCCCCGCAGAATGCCCTGGGCCGTAAGGCTGGGGCAGATCCGCTTGAGGAGGCGTACGACGGGGCGGGCCCTGGCCGTCTCGGCCAGGTAGTCGATGTCGGCAGGGCCTGGCAGCAGCCCGACGTAGACATCGGTCAGGTGCTGCGTGATCCGCTGTGTGCAGCGCTCCCGGCGCACCTGGTACGGACTGTCGCCGACCAGCGCCGCAGCAGCGATCTCCGCTATCTCCTCTACAGGGACAACGACTTCGCGGCGGTTCAGCTCGAAGGTGAAGACCGGCCCGCCCACGAGTGCGGTCAGTCGGTCCACCGAGCTCGTCGTCTCGCAGTCGACGGCCCTGCGCAGCACCGCAGCCATCCTCGGATCAGCCTTCACCGTAGCGATCGGACGGTGATCTCGGGGCGACGCTGCCGCCGACCAAAGCGCGGGAAGTTCGAGCATCGACACGTCGTCGCTGCCGAGTTCGGACAGGGTGACGCCCACGTAGTCGAGGAATCCCCGATTGGGGCCGATGACGAGGATTTCCTTGGCGGTCCGGTGCTTGTTGTCCAGCAGCCAGGTCACGCGGTGCAGGCCGACCGCCGTCTTGCCTGTGCCCGGACCGCCCTGGATCACGAGCGCGCCCGCAGGCTCCTCCGCCACGAGCCGGAGCTGTTCCCGTTGGATGGTCTCGACGATGTCGTGCATCGAGCCATCACGCGCACGGTCCATCTCGTCGAGTAGCGGATCACGCCACGCCGGTTCCTCGGTCGTTGCATCCGGCGCGTCGACGGCGACCGGTGCCGCCGCCGGTATCTCCGGTACTGCCGGTGGTCCCGCTTCCGACCCGTGGAGATCGAGATAGCGCTTGACCACCTGCTGATCACAGATGATCTGGCGCAACAGCCGCACCTGCCCCGGATCCCGCTCGCTGGTCAGCCGCCAGTTCACCGCGGCCTGCGAACTCCAGGAGACCACGACGGGATTCCGCTGCTCGTCGCGCACCACGCGCCGCCCAACGTAGAACGTCTCGCGGCCTTCACCCTCGTCGACATCGGCCCTCATGAAGACGAGGGACTTGCCTCCGATGTCGAGGGACGCCAGCTCCCGCTCCCAGGTCCGCCGGGCGTCAATGGAGTCCTTGCCGCTGGCTGCGACATTGAGGCCGCTCAGCTCCGACGCCTCCCGCCGGGCCCGCTCCAGACAGGAATACGCGTGGTCAACCGCACGCTGTTCAGCAGCGAGCGCGGCTGCGCGTCGAATGCGCTTCGGCATCCTCGCTCATCCCCTCCTTCCAGGTGCAACGCAACGGGGCGGCGAGCACAACGGACTTTTCTACTGTAAGTGCGCGTTGATCGTGGATCCGGACTGATGCAGGAAAGGTCGCCCTCTGACGGACTCCCCACGACAGCGAACTTCACGGCACTGTCGTGACACCAAAGCGTAGAGGTCACCCGGCTAAAGGAGCGTCCGCCGGCGAGACACACGGCTGCTCACCTGCTGTCATCTGCCGCCAGCCTCAATCCGTACCAGCCGCACGAGCCCGCCACGCTCACCGACCTCGCCGTCTGGCGCTACCGCTCGTACGCCTCCGACCTGCCCTGGGC
Organism: Streptomyces sp. NPDC059247; assembly: GCF_042754005.1. Lineage (NCBI taxonomy): Bacteria > Bacillati > Actinomycetota > Actinomycetes > Kitasatosporales > Streptomycetaceae > Streptomyces > Streptomyces sp. NPDC059247. Next base: position 17 of record NZ_JBHYZW010000055.1, on the reverse strand, counting down.
ACGGAACAAGCTCCGCG
>NZ_JBHYZW010000054.1:0-4639 GCF_042754005.1 Streptomyces sp. NPDC059247 | reverse complement strand
TACACCCGGGGCGTCCCCGTCGACTGGCGCACCCTCTACGCCGGGACCGGCGCCCGCCAGGTCCCGCTGCCCACCTACGCCTTCCAGCGCCGCCGCTACTGGCTCGAACCCCGCCCCGCCACCGAGGCCCACGACACCGGTGCCCCCACCTCCGGCCACCCGGTCCTCGGCTCGCCCATCACCGTGGCGGGCTTCAACCAGATCCTGTTCACCAGCCGCCTCTCCCTGAAGAGCCACCCCTGGCTCGCCGACCACGTCGTCCTCGGCTCACCCGTCCTCCCCGCCTCGGCCCTGGTCGAACTCGCCATCCACGCGGGCGACCTGATCGGCCACCCGGCACTCGACGAACTCAACCTCCAGGTGCCGCTGGTCCTCCCGGAGGAAGGCAACATCCAGCTCCAGGTCAGGGCCGGAACCCCGGACGACACCGGACGCCACTGCCTGTGCCTGTACTCCCGCCCCGACGACTTCGACGCCCCCTGGACCATGCACGCCGAAGGCTGGTACCTGACCGAGGAGCCCGAGGTCGCCGCCTCCCTCACCTGGAACGACGACACGACGGGCCGGACCACGGAGATCCAGCTCCCCGAAGGACTCCAGTCCGACGCCGGACGGTACGGACTGCACCCGGTGCTGCTCCAGGCCGCCCTGCCGACCCGCCCCGAGAACCCGGCCGCCGGGACGATCCCGGTCCCCGCCGACTGGTACGGCGTACGGCTCCACTCCACCGGCGCGACCGCCGTCAGGGCCCGGGTCACGGAGATCGACGACGACTCCTTCTCGCTCCAGCTCGCCGACGCGGCCGGTGACCTGGTCGTCTCGGTGGAGTCCATCGTCTTCCGCGACATACCCAACGAGCAGTTCAGGGCCGCCGTGGGCGGCGACAGCACGGGCCGCGAATCACTGTTCCACCTGGACTGGACACCCACCGCGCTCCCACAGCCCGCCGAACCGCTCGCCTGGGCCGTCCTGGACACGGACACCGGCGGACGCGGCACGGGCGGCGGGACCCGCTATCCGCACCCGGCGGCCGTGGCCGAAGCCCTCGCCTCCGGCATCCGCATCGACGCCGTCCTGCTGCCGTGGACCCCCGCGGGCCCTGCGGCCGACCAGGCCGCCGCCACGCACACCGCCACCCGGAAGGCCCTCACACTGGTACGGGAGTGGCTGGCCGACGAGCGCCTCGGGGCGACCCGGCTCGTCGTCGCCACCTCGGGCGCGGTCGCCACCTGCGAAGGGGAGGACGTCACCGACCTGGCGGGCGCCGCCGTCTGGGGCCTGCTCCGCTCGGCCCAGTCGGAAGCCCCGGACCGCATCGTCCTCGTCGACACCGACACCGACACCGCCGCCGACACTGCCGCAGGCACCGACACCGGCGTACGTACGGACACGGGCGACAGCACCGGCACCGGCCCGCTCTCCGCCCTCCTCGCCTCCGGCGAACCCCAGGCCGCCCTCCGCGACGGAACCACGCTCCTGCCCCGGCTGCGACGCGTCCCCGCCACCGCCCCGCCGCCCGGCCGCACCCCCGTCTGGAAACACGGCACGGTCCTGGTCACCGGCGGCACCGGCACCCTCGGCGCCGAGTTCGCCCGGCACCTCGTCGCCGAGCACGGCGCCGCCCGGCTCCTGCTGCTCTCCCGCACCGGCGAACAGGCCGACGGCGCGGCGGGACTCCTCGACGACCTGCGGGGCATCGGCGCCCACGTCACCGTCGTCGCCTGCGACGCCGCCGACCGCGACGCGCTCGCCCGCGTCCTGGCGAGCATCCCGCCGGAGCACCCGCTGACCGCCGTCGTCCACACCGCGGGCGTCCTCGACAACGGGCTGATCCCCGCACTCACCGACGACAGGCTCGCCGCCGTGCTGCGCCCCAAGGCGGACGCGGCCTGGCACCTGCACGAACTGACCCGCCACCTGGACCTGGAGGCGTTCGTGACGTTCTCCTCCACCGTCGGCGTCCTGGGCGGACCCGGCCAGGCCAACTACGCGGCGGCCAACGCCTTCCTGGACGCCCTCGCCGCCCACCGGCACGCGCGGGGCCTGCCCGCGACCTCCCTGGCCTGGGGCCTGTGGCAGCTCGGCGGCATCAACGCCCACCTGACCGAGAGCGACCTCAACCGCTTCGCCCGCGACGGCTTCCGCCCGATCGCCCGCGTCGAGGGCCTCTCCCTGTTCGACCGGGCCACCGGCGACGGACGGCCCGCGCTCGTCGCGACCCCCGTGGGAGTGTCCGCCGTACGGGCCCAGGCCCGTGTCCCCGCGCTCCTGACCGAACTGGCGGCCCTGCCGGGCCGCCGCGTCGCCCGGTCGGAACCCGCCGACCCGGCAGCCGACCCGGCATCCGGCCTCGCCGCCCGCCTGGGCGAACTGAGCGAGGTGGAACAGGAACAGCTCCTGCTGACCCTCGTCCGCACCGACGTCGCCGCGGTCCTCGGCCGCACCGACGCCGACTCCATCGCCCCGGACCGCGCCTTCCAGGACCTCGGCTTCGACTCCCTCACCGCGGTCGACCTGCGCAACCGGATCGCCACCGCCACCGGGGTCAAGCTCCCCGCCACCCTCGTGTTCGACCACCCCACCCCGGCGGCCCTCGTCACGCTCCTGAGGGACCGCCTCGCCCCGCAGGCACCCGACGCCCGCCAGACGCTCCTCGACGAACTCGACCGGATGGAAAGGAAACTGGCCGCCGTCTCGGGGGACGACCAGGACCGCTCGGCCGTCTCCGCCCGGCTGCGGGCCCTGCTGTCCCGCGTCGAGGGGACCGACAGCCCGGCCGCCGCACCACCCGGCACCGACGCGTCCGACGCCATCGAAGCCGCCTCCGTCGACGAGCTCCTCAGCTTCATCGACAACGAACTCGGCAGCTCCACCCCCTAGGCGCCGGTCCGCCCCGGTGGCGGACGGCCCCCAGCGCCGGTCCGGCGGACCCCCTCCGCCGGACCGGCCCCCCGCCACTCAGCCTTCGCCCGAGGAGAGCACGAACCCGATGTCCAACCCGTCGAACGAAGAGAAACTGGTCGAGTACCTGAAGCGGGTCACGGTCGACCTGCAGAAGGCGAACCGCAGGATCGCCGCCCTGGAGGCGGCCGACTCCGAGCCGATCGCCGTCGTCGGCATGGCCTGCCGCTTCCCCGGCGGAGTGGCCTCCCCCGACGACCTGTGGCGGCTGGTCGCCGACGGCACAGACGCCATCACCGACTTCCCCACCGACCGGGGCTGGGACCTGGAACGCCTCTACGACCCCGACCCGGGCCGCGCGGGCACCTCCTACACCCGAAGGGCGGGGTTCCTGCACGACGCCGCCCTCTTCGACGCCGGGTTCTTCGGGATCTCGCCCCGCGAAGCCCTCGCCATGGACCCGCAGCAGCGCCTCCTCCTGGAGACGTCGTGGGAGGCGTTCGAGCAGGCCGGGATCGACCCCGACACCCTGCGCGGCAGCCGTACGGGCGTCTTCGCGGGCATCATCGAGCAGAGCTACCTGGGCCTGGAAGGCCCCGAGGAGTTCGAGGGCTACCTGCTGACCAGCAAACTCAGCAGCGTCGCCTCCGGCCGGGTCGCCTACAGCCTCGGTCTCGAAGGCCCCGCCCTCTCCGTCGACACCGCCTGCTCCTCCTCGCTCGTCGCCCTCCACCTCGCGATCCAGTCGCTGCGCTCCGGCGAGTCCGACCTCGCCCTGGCGGGCGGTGTGACGGTGACCGCGACCCCGGGCGGATTCGTCGACTTCTCCCGGCAGAGCGGCCTCGCGCCCGACGGCCGCATCAAGTCCTTCTCCGCCGACGCCGACGGCACCTCGTGGTCGGAAGGCGTCGGGATGCTCCTCGTGGAGAAGCTGTCCGACGCCCGCCGCAACGGCCACCGGGTCCTGGCCGTCATCCGGGGCTCCGCCGTCAACCAGGACGGCGCCTCCAACGGCCTCACGGCCCCCAACGGCCCCTCCCAGGAGCGGGTCATCCGCCAGGCCCTCGCCGACGCGGGCCTGACCCCCGCCGACGTCGACGCCGTCGAGGCCCACGGCACGGGCACCCGGCTCGGCGACCCCATCGAGGCGCAGGCACTCCTCGCCACCTACGGACAGGACCGGCCCGAAGGCCGCCCGCTCTACCTCGGCTCCCTGAAGTCGAACATCGGGCACACCGTCGCCGCCGCCGGAGTCGGCGGCGTCATCAAGATGATCCAGGCCATGGAGCACGGCGTCCTGCCCCGCACCCTGCACGTGGAGCACCCCACGCCGATGGCGGACTGGGACTCGGGGGCCGTCGAACTGCTCACCGAGGCCCGCGACTGGCCGGAGACCGAACGCGCCCGCAGGGCCGCCGTCTCCGCCTTCGGCGTCAGCGGCACCAACGCGCACGTGATCATCGAGCAGCCGCCCGCGCGGGAGCCCGCACCGGCCGGGGGGACCGGGACGGAGCCGGCCGCGACGGCCGACCTGCCCGTGATCCCCTGGCCGGTGTCGGCCAGGACCCCGGACGCCCTGCGGGAGCAGGCCCGCCGCTTCCTCGACCACGTCACGGCCGACACCACCCTCTCCCCCCTGGACGTCGGCTACTCCCTGGCGACCGGGCGCGCGGCCCTCGACCACCGCGCGGTGGTGACCGGCCGGGACCGCGGAGAACTCCTCGCGGGGATCCGGGCG
>NZ_JBHYZW010000053.1:0-4883 GCF_042754005.1 Streptomyces sp. NPDC059247 | reverse complement strand
CGCCCGCCACCACGATCTTCGCGCTGGTGGTTGAACGGGCCGCGCCGCCGCTAGAGCTTGCGAAGTCCACTGAGCACCCTTTCGAGCAGTGTCACATCTGGCTGACCGCCGGAGGCTTCGTCGCCGCCCGGCTGGTGGATGGCGACGAGGCCGGCCTCCGCCAGATCGGCTACGAGGATCCGGGCGACGCCGAGGGGAATGGAGAGGAGGGCCGAGATCTCGGCGATCGACTTGATCTCGAAGCACAACCGGCAGATCCGCTGGTGCTCGGGCAACTGCCCCTGCAACCGGGACGGATCGGCCGTCGTACTGACCAGCGCCTCGATGGCGAGCTGGTAACGCGGCCGGGTCCGGCCGCCGGTCATGGCGTACGGACGGACGAGCGGATTGTGTCCGCCCGAACCGCCCGGGGAACCGTAGCCCCCCGAGGACGCGCGCGAGGAACCGTACGCGCCCGTGGACGGGGCCGGGGACTGCCGATGGGGCTGCGACGTGGCAGGTCTGCTCGGCGTGGAGGGGAAGTTGTACCGGTTGTGCGCGGGGTCGCCCGGGGGCGTCTGGTACGCGTCATAACCGTTGTAGGGGTTCGAGCCCGGTGGTGTGCCCACGTCTCCTCCTCCGACTGCCTCGCGGTCCATGTCCCTTGGAGCCGCGCCACCGCACCCTACGGGGCGGTGGCGCGGAACGCACTGTCTGTCTGTTAGTTGAGAAGACTTCCCTGGAGCTCCGCCCGGAGGTCGGGCGTCAGCACGGTGCCCGCCCGGTCCACCAGGAGGGCCATCTCGTAGCCCACGAGACCGATGTCGGCCTCGGGGTGGGCGAGGACGGCCAGCGAGGATCCGTCCGAGACCGACATGATGAAGAGGAAGCCCCGCTCCATCTCCACCACCGTCTGGTTGACCGCGCCCCCCTCGAAGATCCGGGACGCGCCCGCGGTCAGCGAGGTCAGCCCGGAAGCGACGGCCGCCAGCTGGTCGGCGCGGTCCCGGGGAAAGCCCTCGGACATCGCCAGCAGGAGTCCGTCGGCGGAGACCACCACCGTGTGGGACACCCCGGGGGTGTTGTCCACGAAGTTGGTGATCAACCAGTTCAGATTCTGCGCCGCCTGGCTCATGCTCACACTAACGCTCCTGGTTGTAGGTGCCGCTTGGGCCGAGGCCCGATCCGTTCGTGTCCGATCCCGCGTTGCGCCCCTGCTGGACGCCCCGGCGCAGGTTGCTCAACCTGCCCCGCACGTCCTCGGGTGCGCGGGAGACCTGGGGGCCGCCCTGCGGGGTCTGTTCGGCCTTGCCCTCGACCAGGTTGGCCTTCGGGACCCGGCGGGGGAGACCGGACGAGGTGACCCCGCCCGCCTTCGGCTCCTTGAGCTTTCCGGCCCGCTGCCAGCGCTCGTCGTTCGTCGACCGCCAGGTGTCGGGACCTCCGGCCTCCGGCTGCTGTTCCCGCACCGGCTGCGCGGGCTCAGTCCGCTGCGGCGCCTGCTGCTGCGCCGTCCCCTGGTGCTGCGGGGCGGCACTGCCGCGGCGCGGCAGACCGGCGTCGGTCAGCTGGTGACCGGCGTCCGGAGCGGCACTCGGGGTCGGACCCGGACGGTCGAAGCCTACGCGGTCGGGGGCCTGTTCGGCAGCGCCCGGAGCAGATTCCGATTCCGTTCCGTACGCCTGCGGCCAGCCGTTTCCGTAGCTGTTCCGATCCGGCCACTCACCCTGGTGGGGCTGGGAGTCGAACGCATTGTCGTACTGCTGGTGTTCGGTCTGCGGAGACGCGTACGAGCCTTCCGGATGACCCTGCGGCGGGAAGCCCTCGTGACCCTGCTGCGGATAGCCGAAACCATCCTGCTGGGGGAGGGCCGCCGGGTACTCCTGGCCGTACCCCGGCGTCTGCGCGTACCCCTGCTGCGGGTACGGCTCCGCCGGGTACTCCGGGGTCCGCTGCGGCTGCCCGTACTCCTGGGCCGGGACCTGCTGCCCGTACTCCTGGACCGGGGCCTGCCCGCCGTGCTCCTGGACCGGGGCCTGCTGGCCGAATCCCTGGGCCGGGGCCTGCTGGCCCCGCTCCTGCGCCACGGGCGCGGCCTCGTCGCGGAAGAGCGGCTGCCCGTCGCCCTGCTGCCGGGAGCCCAGGGCGCCGCGCCGCCCGCGCTGCGGCGCGGGACCGGCCGGGTGCTCCTCGGCGACGGGCTGCTGCTCGTACCGCGAGTCGTCGAAACCGAGGTCCGCCGCGGTCAGCACCGGCTGCTGCTGCGTCGGCGCGGCCTCGAAGCCGCTCCGCTGCTCGGGCATGATCTGGGAGACCGTGAAGTCGTCCTGGAGCGGCTGCTCGCCGCCACCGCCGTGCGTGATCGCGTCCGGGAGCATGACCAGCGAGGTCGTGCCCGCCTGCTCGCCCGAGGGGCGGAGCTGGACGCGGATGCCGTGGCGGTCGGCCAGCCGGCCGACCACGAAGAGGCCCATGCGCTGCGAGACGGCCGCGTCGACGGTGGGCGGGTTGGCCAGCTTGTGGTTGATGTCCGCGAAGTCCTCGGCGGTGAGACCGATGCCCTTGTCGTGGATCTCGACCATCACCCGGCCGTCGGGGAGCCGGGTCGCGGTGACCCGGACCTTGGTCTGCGGGGAGGAGAACGTGGTGGCGTTCTCAAGGAGCTCGGCGAGCAGGTGCACGAGGTCGGTCACGGCCTGGCCGTGGATCTCGGCCTCCGGCACGCCCGCCAGCTCGATGCGCTCGTACTGCTCCACCTCGGAGGAGGCCGCCCGCATGACGTCCACCAGCGGGACCGGCTGGTCCCAGCGGCGGCCCGGGTCCTCGCCCGCGAGGACGAGGAGGTTCTCGCCGTTGCGGCGCATACGGGTCGCCAGGTGGTCCAGCTTGAAGAGGTTCGCCAGCTGGTCCGGGTCGGCCTCGTTGTTCTCCAGGCCGGTGATGAGGGTCAGCTGGCCCTCGATCAGCGACTGGTTGCGGCGCGAGAGGTTGGTGAAGATCGCGTTGACGTTGCCCCGGAGCATGGCCTGCTCGGCGGCGAGCCGGACGGCCTCGCGGTGGACCTGGTCGAAGGCGCGGGCGACCTCGCCGATCTCGTCGCGCGAGTCGATCGGGATGGGCTGCACCCGGGTGTCGACCCGGCCCGGCTCGGCACGCGAGAGCTGGTCGACCAGCATCGGCAGGCGCTGCTCGGCGATCCCGAAGGCGGCGGTGCGCAGCGCGCGCATCGAGTGGCTCATCTGGCGGGCCATCATCCCGGCCAGCACGAAGGCGGCGAGCAGGGCGACGACGACGATGCCGCCGTTGACCCAGGCGTCCCGCTGGGCGTCGCCGGAGATCCTGACGGCCTCGGCCACGGCCTTGTCGACGAGGGACTTCTCGACCTCGGAGTAGCCCGCGAACCTGGCGTTCGCGACGGCGGCCCAGACCTCGGGGGTGACCCCCTCGGACTTCAGGGCGGCGAGGGCGTCGGGGTCCTTGGCGCTGCCGATCGCGGCGGTGAGGCCGGAGTAGACGGAGCCGTCCTTGCCCTTGGGCGGCTCGGCGCCGGAGGGAAGCTGCTTGGCGCTCTCGGTGGCCTTGGCGGCCATGGTCCTCTTCAGCAGCTCGACGTCCTCGGGCGCACCACCGGAGGAGAACTCGCCGAGGGCGATCTGCTCCAGGTAGTTGTACGAGTTGAACGCCACGGACTGCTGGGCGAAGACGGCTTCCTCGCGGCTGGGCCGGACCAGGAGCTGGGTGCCGATGGAGCGCTGGAGGGACTCCGCGCCCTTGGCGAGCTGGACGGCGTAGACGCTGCGGCCGTAGGCGGTGACGTTGCCGGTGCCGAGGCCCAGTTCGTTGGAGAACTCGGTGAGGTAGTGCTGGACGCCGGTGTAGCCGAGCTGGGTGTTCACCGGGTCGAGGGAGCGGGTGTACGCGATCTTGCGGAGCGCGTCGAGCTTGGGCTCCTCGTCCTTGAAGAGGCGCAGCCGCCGCTCCAGGCCCTGGCCCGGGGGGAGGTCCCTGACGGCCTGGTCGAAGGCGATGCGGGCGGCGTCGGTGGCCGCGTACGCCTTCTGCACCTGCTCGCTCTTGAGGCCCTCGGGGGGCGGCGAGGCCAGCAGGGGGGCGGCGGTGAGGTCGCGCTCGTTCAGGAGGGCGGTGCTGTACTCGGAGGCGGCCCGTACGACGAGCGCGGTCCGCTCGGCGTCCTGGGCCTCCTGCCAGGTGTCGACGGACCCCTTGACCTGGAAGCCGCCCATGACGAGGCCGACGAGCACGGGTATGAGCAGGATCGCGTTCAGGCGGGTGGGCACCCGCCAGTTGCGGGGCGAGAGCTTGCTGGAGCTTCCCGTACCGACGGCGGCCGTGGCGGGCGGGGGCGTGACGGGCACGTCCACGGGCGACACGGCGGCGCGCGACGGCGGCGTGAAGTTGCCCCGCGTCTCCTGCTCCGCGGAGCTTTCCTTGCTTCGCCTCACTCGACCAACAACCTCTCGGCGTCGGCACCTACGTTGTGCCGGTGTTTCGTTCAGGGCCGTACTACTCGGGAGTTCATGAATTGCAGCACGTGAAGGGGTTTCGTTCCAAACAGTGGGAAGCGGGTCCCCGCCACGGCCGGGGCCTGACATAAAACGGGCATAAAGAGCGAGCCCCGCCAAAAGGCGGGGCTCAGGTGAGCACAGCGACACCGATCGGATGCGTCGGGTGTCCGAGGCGCCCCAATTCTCTGTCGAAACGTTATGAACAGCCGGGCGGCCGTGTCGAAGGACACAGACCGCCCATGACGGAGGCATGGGACAACCGCCCGGTCCGTCCCGTCACTTGAGTCGTGCCATGAGGGCGTGTTCGACGAGGGTGATGAGGGCGCTCTTGGCGTCGCCGCGGTGGCGGGCGTCGGTGGTGATGATGGGGGTGTCGGG
>NZ_JBHYZW010000052.1:1526-3299 GCF_042754005.1 Streptomyces sp. NPDC059247 | reverse complement strand
GCTGGTCGTTGTTTGAGAACTACACAGTGGACGCGAGCATCTGTGGCCAAGTTTTTAAGGGCGCACGGTGGATGCCTTGGCACCAGGAACCGATGAAGGACGTGGGAGGCCACGATAGTCCCCGGGGAGCCGTCAACCAGGCTTTGATCCGGGGGTTTCCGAATGGGGAAACCCGGCAGTCGTCATGGGCTGTCACCCATGCCTGAACACATAGGGCATGTGGAGGGAACGAGGGGAAGTGAAACATCTCAGTACCCTCAGGAAGAGAAAACAACCGTGATTCCGGGAGTAGTGGCGAGCGAAACCGGATGAGGCCAAACCGTATACGTGTGATACCCGGCAGGGGTTGCGTATGCGGGGTTGTGGGATCTCTCTTTCACAGTCTGCCGGCTGTGAGACGAGTCAGAAACCGTTGATGTAGGCGAAGGACATGCGAAAGGTCCGGCGTAGAGGGTAAGACCCCCGTAGCTGAAACATTGACGGCTCGTTTGAGAGACACCCAAGTAGCACGGGGCCCGAGAAATCCCGTGTGAATCTGGCGGGACCACCCGCTAAGCCTAAATATTCCCTGGTGACCGATAGCGGATAGTACCGTGAGGGAATGGTGAAAAGTACCGCGGGAGCGGAGTGAAATAGTACCTGAAACCGTGTGCCTACAAGCCGTGGGAGCGTCGCTGTATGTGCTTGCACATGCAGTCGTGACTGCGTGCCTTTTGAAGAATGAGCCTGCGAGTTTGCGGTGTGTTGCGAGGTTAACCCGTGTGGGGAAGCCGTAGCGAAAGCGAGTCCGAACAGGGCGTTTCAGTAGCACGCTCAAGACCCGAAGCGGAGTGATCTAGCCATGGGCAGGTTGAAGCGGAGGTAAGACTTCGTGGAGGACCGAACCCACCAGGGTTGAAAACCTGGGGGATGACCTGTGGTTAGGGGTGAAAGGCCAATCAAACTCCGTGATAGCTGGTTCTCCCCGAAATGCATTTAGGTGCAGCGTCGTGTGTTTCTTGCCGGAGGTAGAGCACTGGATAGGCGATGGGCCCTACCGGGTTACTGACCTTAGCCAAACTCCGAATGCCGGTAAGTGAGAGCACGGCAGTGAGACTGTGGGGGATAAGCTCCATGGTCGAGAGGGAAACAGCCCAGAGCATCGACTAAGGCCCCTAAGCGTACGCTAAGTGGGAAAGGATGTGGAGTCGCAGAGACAACCAGGAGGTTGGCTTAGAAGCAGCCACCCTTGAAAGAGTGCGTAATAGCTCACTGGTCAAGTGATTCCGCGCCGACAATGTAGCGGGGCTCAAGCGTACCGCCGAAGTCGTGTCATTGCAGTACATACCCCCAACGGGGACTGTGATGGGTAGGGGAGCGTCGTGTGCCGGGTGAAGCAGCCGCGGAAGCGAGTTGTGGACGGTTCACGAGTGAGAATGCAGGCATGAGTAGCGATACACACGTGAGAAACGTGTGCGCCGATTGACTAAGGGTTCCTGGGTCAAGCTGATCTGCCCAGGGTAAGTCGGGACCTAAGGCGAGGCCGACAGGCGTAGTCGATGGACAACCGGTTGATATTCCGGTACCCGCTTTGAAACGCCCAGTATCGAGCCCATTAATGCTAAGTCCGTGAAGCCGTTCCGGACCCTTCGGGGAATGGAAAGTGGTGGAGCCGACGGACCAAGGTGGTAGTAGGTAAGCGATGGGGTGACGCAGGAAGGTAGTCCAGCCCGGGCGGTGGTAGTCCCGGGGTAAGGGTGTAGGGCGTTGTCCAGGTAAATCCGGACAGCATAT
>NZ_JBHYZW010000052.1:0-1429 GCF_042754005.1 Streptomyces sp. NPDC059247 | reverse complement strand
ATAGCCTGAGACCTGATGCCGAGCCGATTGTGGTGAAGTGGATGATCCTATGCTGTCGAGAAAAGCCTCTAGCGAGTTTCATGGCGGCCCGTACCCTAAACCGACTCAGGTGGTCAGGTAGAGAATACCGAGGCGTTCGGGTGAACTATGGTTAAGGAACTCGGCAAAATGCCCCCGTAACTTCGGGAGAAGGGGGGCCACGTCTGGTGATGAGTCTTGCACTCTGAGCTGGGGGTGGCCGCAGAGACCAGCGAGAAGCGACTGTTTACTAAAAACACAGGTCCGTGCGAAGCCGTAAGGCGATGTATACGGACTGACGCCTGCCCGGTGCTGGAACGTTAAGGGGACCGGTTAGTGACCTTTCGGGGTTGCGAAGCTGAGAACTTAAGCGCCAGTAAACGGCGGTGGTAACTATAACCATCCTAAGGTAGCGAAATTCCTTGTCGGGTAAGTTCCGACCTGCACGAATGGCGTAACGACTTCTCGACTGTCTCAACCATAGGCCCGGTGAAATTGCACTACGAGTAAAGATGCTCGTTTCGCGCAGCAGGACGGAAAGACCCCGGGACCTTTACTACAGTTTGATATTGGTGTTCGGTTCGGCTTGTGTAGGATAGGTGGGAGACTTTGAAGCCGTGACGCCAGTCATGGTGGAGTCGCCGTTGAAATACCACTCTGGTCGTGCTGGATGTCTAACCTCGGTCCGTGATCCGGATCAGGGACAGTGTCTGATGGGTAGTTTAACTGGGGCGGTTGCCTCCTAAAGAGTAACGGAGGCGCCCAAAGGTTCCCTCAGCCTGGTTGGCAATCAGGTGTTGAGTGTAAGTGCACAAGGGAGCTTGACTGTGAGACCGACGGGTCGAGCAGGGACGAAAGTCGGGACTAGTGATCCGGCGGTGGCTTGTGGAAGCGCCGTCGCTCAACGGATAAAAGGTACCCCGGGGATAACAGGCTGATCTTCCCCAAGAGTCCATATCGACGGGATGGTTTGGCACCTCGATGTCGGCTCGTCGCATCCTGGGGCTGGAGTCGGTCCCAAGGGTTGGGCTGTTCGCCCATTAAAGCGGTACGCGAGCTGGGTTTAGAACGTCGTGAGACAGTTCGGTCCCTATCCGCTGCGCGCGCAGGAATATTGAGAAGGGCTGTCCCTAGTACGAGAGGACCGGGACGGACGAACCTCTGGTGTGCCAGTTGTCCTGCCAAGGGCATGGCTGGTTGGCTACGTTCGGGAGGGATAACCGCTGAAAGCATCTAAGCGGGAAGCCTGCTTCGAGATGAGTATTCCCACCTCCTTGAGAGGGTAAGGCTCCCAGTAGACGACTGGGTTGATAGGCCGGATGTGGAAGCCCAGTAATGGGTGGAGCTGACCGGTACTAATAGGCCGAGGGCTTGTCCTCAGTTGCTCGCGTCCACTGTGTTAGTTCTGAAG
>NZ_JBHYZW010000051.1:0-5415 GCF_042754005.1 Streptomyces sp. NPDC059247 | reverse complement strand
AGTTGCCTGAGCGTCACGACCAATGTCCTACCGGGTTCCACCCCGCGAAGAGGGCAGAACTCAACAACTGATCACGACATCACACAGGCCCTAGTCAGCCACACGGCGAGCGGGATGCCCTGCCCGTCGAAGAGGACATGGTGCTTGCTGCCCGAGCGTGCCCGGTCGACCGGGCGGGACCCGCTTTCGGGCCCCGCAGAGCGGCCCGGACATGGCTGGAGTCGATCACCGCCCGCGACCAGCCGAGCTGCCTGACCGACCGCAGCTTCTTGAGCAGAACCAGGTGCGGCTGGTCCCACACACCGGCCTCGTTCCACGCGGCAAACGGTCGCCAGCACGTCATACCGGATCCGAAACTTAGCTCCCGGGACAGGTACTCCCGCTGGATCCCGGTATGCGGCACGAACAGGATCCCGCACAGAGCCTGCCGGTCAGGCACCCGAGACCTGCCCAACACCAGCTTCGATGCCGGTACCGGCAACAACGGCACGACCAGCGAACACAGTTCGTCCGACACGATCCACGGCCGGGAGTTCCTCTTCGCCTTGCCCCCGCCGTGGGGAGGTCCCGGGGACGGAGGTCCCGTGGGACGGTCGGCGGCGCGCATCAGCCGCGTGCGGCCAGTGTTCTGGTGAGGAACCCGGCGAGTTCCGTGACGGCGGGGCCGACGTACTCGGGCCTGTCGTAGAGGTCGCTGTGGCTGGCGCCCTCGATCCAGTGGAAGGTCTTCGGGCCGGTGAGGTGCTGGAAGAAGCCGACGCTCATCCAGGCGGTGACGGCCCGGCGTCCGGCGATGATCAGGGCCGGGCGGTCGCCGATCAGGGCGAGAGGGGCGTACGCGTCGAACCCCGCTACGCGGTCGACGCTCTCCGAGTCGAGTGTCTCCGCCGAGCGGGGATGCTCGCCACGCGGGGTGCGGTAGTACTCGAATCCCTCGGCACCGTACTCGCCGCCGAGGGCGCGCGCCTGTTCGATGGTGTCCGGGAAGAGGCGCATCCCGTCGACCTCCTGACCGCGGGCGCGGGCCGCGCGGGCGGCGGCGGCCCGGTCGAGGAGCGCGTCGAAGGCGGCGGTGTCGGCGGTGCCGTCGGGGCCGAGACGGAAGTGGCGGGCGAGGTCGGCGCCGGAGACAGTGGCGACCGCGCGCACGCGGTGGTCGGTGGCGGTGGCGACGAGCGCGTAGCCGCCGGAGGCGCAGATCCCGAGGAGGCCGATGCGGTCGGGATCGACCTTGGGCCGGGTGGAGAGGAACGAGACTCCGGCCTTCATGTCCTCGACGCGATGGGCGGGGTCCTCGAGACCACGCGGCGTGCCCTCGGACTCGCCCTGGTACGCGGAGTCGTAGGCGAGGGCGACGAAGCCGTGCTCGGCCAGACGCCGGGCGTAGAGGCCGGCGGCCTGCTCCTTCACGCCGCTGCCCGGATGGCCCACGACGATCGCGGGCCCGGGGGCCGTGGGAGGCCCGGCGGGGAGGTGGAGGTGCCCGGCGAGGGCGACACCGGCGCTGTCGTAGCGGACGGTAACAGGTTCCATGATCGTTCTCCTGGTCGGTGGTCCGGCCACCGTCGCGGTGGCCCGGTGTCCACGGTCCGCGCGCGGCCGGGCGACGAGAAGAGACCGGATCGTGAGGGGGCAGGATCCTGGCCACCCCCACTGGTGCACGCGGCACCCACAATGGGGGAATGAGCGCAGAACCCGACCCTCGCGCGCTGGGTGCCTTCCTGCGGGCCCGCCGCGAGGCCCTGACGCCCCGGGCCGCCGGGCTGCCGCAGGACGATCGGGGCCGCCGGGTGGCGGGGCTGCGGCGCACCGAGGTCGCCCAGCTGGCGAGCATCAGCGTCGAGTACTACACCCGCCTGGAGCAGGGCAGGGTACGGGCCTCGTCCACGGTGCTGGAGAGCCTGGTCCGCGCACTGCGGATGGACGCCGACGCCGAGAGGTACGCCTACGAACTCGCGTCACGGGCCGACGAGCAGCCCCGGCGGAGGGACATCCAGGAGCGGCCGAGGCCACCGGTCCGGCGCCTCCTCGACCGGCTCGACGGGACGCCCGCGATCGTCCTCGGCAGACGACTGGACATCCTGGGCTGGAACGGTCCGGCCGTGGCGCTCTACCTGGACTTCGCCGCGCTGCCGGTCCGGGAGCGGAACTACCTGTGGCTGATGTTCCTCCACCCAGCGTTCCGGGCGCTGCACCGCGACTGGGAGAACGACGCCCGCACGGCCGTGGGCGCCCTGCGGCTGGAATGCGCCGCAGACCTGCGCGACCCCCGGCTGACCCGGATCGTCGGCGAGCTGTCGCTGCGCGACGAGGACTTCCGCGCCTGGTGGGCCGGACAGCAGCTCTCGGGGAAGTACCGGGGCGTCAAACGCTACCGGCACCCCCTCGTCGGCGACCTCGATCTCGACTGCGACACCTGGAACAGCCCCGACGGCACCGGACAGCGCCTCATGCTGCTCACCGCCGAAGCGGGAACCCCGTCCGCCGACGCCCTGCGCGTCCTGACCTCGTGGACGGCGCCCCGACGGGACGGCGGCGAACCCGGGCACAGCTGATGGCGAGCACCTCTGGGGGCAGGCCGTGGTTCGTGCGGTGGACGGTCGCGGACTCCGAGGTCAGATGCGGCTCGTCGCCGAGGACGGCCGCTCAGGCGGCTGACGTCGATTGCGCGGGCACCGGCCGCCGCGTTCCCATCCTCAGCGCCGACCGGCTGGGCGCAGTTCGCGTTCGAGGGCGGCAGGGCGAACGCGTGCGGGCAGGTGTGCTCCCAGCGGGAACGTCCGAGCATCAGGTCCTCAGGCAGCCCGCTCAGCGTGGCCACGGCCCGGATGGTGAAGCCGGGGAGTTCCATGTCGGCGGAGTCCCCCCGCTCCCGTCTCTCGCTGACGATGGCCTCCAGGCGCTCGTCCCAGCCGTCCAGCAGTGGGGTGAGGACGAGACGGCCCGCTTCGTCGTGGCGTTGGGCCAGGACCTGCGTCCACAACGCGTAGCGTTGCTCGCCCTGGTCACCGGGCAGGTAGAAGCGGACGAAGAGATATCCAGCTTCTCGACGGGGCTCGCGGCCCGATCGGCGCCTCCTGGAGACGGTCCCAGAGGTCCGCCTGGCTCCATGCCGGGACTTCGAGCAGGAGTCGGTCCTTCCTGCCGAAGGGGTAGAGGATGTGCCCGGTGCTCATCCCGGCCCGCGCGGCGATGTCCGACATCCGCAGGGCCGCCGTGCCCTTCTCGGCGATGAGGCTGATGACGGCCCGCATGGTGCGCTCCCGCACCTCGGCCCCGCTGGGCTGGCGTTTCCTGTCGGTCGGGACTCGGGCCGTCGGCCGCGAGGCCGCACCGCTCCCGATGGGCCCGGAGGCATCGGATGCCCGCTGCGCCCGCAGCGAGACGCTGGGCCCGCTGGACGGCATCCCGTACACCACCAAGGACAGTTACGGGGCCGCCGTGATCGACGCCCCGGACCGCCCGCACGGTCGAGTGGATGCCCACGGTCATTCCACGTGCCGCCATGCCATCGACGGCGCCTCACTGCGGTCCCCGAACGGCCCCGAGCCCGCAAGGCCCGCAACCCGCGTCCACCTCACCGCTCCGGGCCTGAAGGAAGAAGACTCACCCCGAATGTGAGGTGCCTCACACTGGCGGGGGTGAACTGCTGATCCAGCGGTGCGTCAGGGCCGTATCGGGGTACCGGGTCGCAGTGAAGTCAGCCCGACACCCGTCTCGGTCCCCACTTCGAGGAGTTGACGCACCATGAGTTCAACCGCAACCGCCCGCAACGTCGTGCTGGTGCACGGCGGTTTCGTCGACGGCTCCGGCTGGCGAGGGGTCCACGACCTGCTGACCGCCGACGGCTACCGGGTCAGTGTGGTGCAGAACCCCACCCTGTCGCTGGCCGGTGACGCCGCCGTGACCCGTCTGATCCTCGACGCCCAGGACGGGCCGACCGTTCTGGTCGGGCACTCTTACGGTGGAGCGGTGATCTCCGAGGCAGGCACCCATGACAACGTCTCGGCCCTCGTCTACGTCGCCGCCTTCGTCCCCGACAAGGACGAATCGGTGAACACCCTGATCGCCGACCCCCCGCCCGGCGCGCCCGTCCCGCCGATCCTGCCCCCGGTGGACGGCTACCTCTTCCTCGACAAGGAGAAGTTCGCCCACTCCTTCGCCGCCGACCTCCCGGCGGCCGACGCGCGCTTCCTGGCCGATTCCCAGGTCCCCTGGGGCCTGGACGCGCTCGGCGGCACCGTCACCGCCCCCGCCTGGCGCGTCAAGCCCACCCACTACCTCGTCGCCACCGACGACCGCATGATCCCGCCCCCGGCCCAGCACGCCATGGCCGAACGCGCCGGCGCCACCGTCACCGAGACCGCTGCCAGCCACGCCGTCTACGTCTCCCGGCCCGAGCAGGTCGCCGCCGTCATCAAGGCCGCCGCCAACGGCTCCTGACCCGTTCCTACCCGCGGTCACCGCCCCGCACCAGGAGAGCGGTGGCCGCGCCACGGTCGAAGGATCCGCCCCGGGCGTGACCGGCGCCACCCCCCCCCACAGCTGCCCAGGCCCGGCCGGAGGCGGCGCCCGTGATCCCGTTCGCACCGCTCACCGACACCCCCTCACCCGCCAGCCCGGCAGGCGGGACCGGTGCCCTCGGCCCGCTCCTCACCCGCTACCCAGTGCTCCTGCGCACCACCCGCGAACACCCCGCACCCCAGGACCTCACCGACCTGCTGCCATCTGCCCCCCTGCCGGGTACTCGACCCGCACGCGCCGCAGGAGTGGATCCGGGCCATGGGGGCCGAGACCGCTCTAGGCTGCACGAGTGAACTACAACGAGGTCGAGGCGAGCGTTCTCCAGCTGGTAACCGAAGCCACCGAGGACAATGCCCGCGCCTTCGCGGAACAGACCGTCACCCGCCTGGTGCGGCCGGAACTGCTGCACTCCGCCGCCGAGTACGAACTCTCCGAGGATGCCCGCACGGCACTCACCACCGCGTGCGTGAACGTGCTGACGATGAACGCCGCCGAACTCCACGACCTGCTCGCGACGATCGACGACGGAATCGTCGTAGACGACGGTCTGGACACCGGAGTCCTCACCACCGTCACCGCATTGGAGCACTGGAAGAACTACCTGGAGCGCAACCGGCGCAGCGAGGTCTACGAACTCGCCGTCCGCTCCATCGAGGCCATCGACCATGACGTGTCCGCCTCCCTCGAAGACTTCCTCGCCACACCGGAGATGGCGGCCGAGTACGCGCGCATCCGCCTACTACTGGCCCCCGGCCCGGAGTAAGCGGCATCCGCCCGATGCATACAACAGGGCGATTGGGAAGCCCGTCCGAAGTGGACCCGTGCGCAGTTGCCTCCTGGTCTGCACGAGGTGACGGCGCTCGACATCAACGGCGCCTATCTGTCCGCGTT
>NZ_JBHYZW010000050.1:0-5571 GCF_042754005.1 Streptomyces sp. NPDC059247 | reverse complement strand
GTTATGTTTATAAGAGCCTGGGCCCAGGTGGAGCGCCCAGCTGGGCGCTCCACCTGGGCCCCAGAAGCCTGGTCCGCTATGGCTTGCCTGGGTCGGCGGCAGACGGGATGACAGCTCCCCACCCGCACCACGAACCGGCCGGCAGTCGCAGGACGGGCCCCGGTCATCCCGGAGTCGGAGCGCCCCCGCCGGAGGCATGGGTCTTTGACGGGGAACCGACGGCTCAGGCCATGTGCATCCGCATCGAGCCTCAGCCCATTGGCGCGCGGCCGGCGGTCCGGGCCAGAGCG
Source organism: Streptomyces sp. NPDC059247 (assembly GCF_042754005.1). Taxonomy (NCBI): domain Bacteria; kingdom Bacillati; phylum Actinomycetota; class Actinomycetes; order Kitasatosporales; family Streptomycetaceae; genus Streptomyces; species Streptomyces sp. NPDC059247. The sequence continues at coordinate 5,281 of NZ_JBHYZW010000050.1, read as the reverse complement.
GGGCGGAGACAGGAGCGCAGGCCCGGGGCGACGGGCGCGCGACGCCGCCTAGGCGGCGGAAGCGCCCTTGATGAAGTAGAGAAAGTCTTACCGCACTTGCGGGCTTCGTTCCGCCTTGAACTCGCTCAGCAGGTCGAAGAACAGGTCGATGCCTGCCCTATCGCTTGCTTCCGCGGCCTTCGTGATCTCGATCGCCCACCCCAAGGGGCTGGCATACGCGTGGCCAAGCCGTGGCCACAGCCGCTCGGCGAACGGGCCCTGGTGCTCGAAGTCCGTCATGGCTTGGGGGCCGTGGATCTCGGATGCGACTCGGTAGCCGTACAGCATTGCCTGGAGCTCCAGGAGGGAACCGCCGCGCACGAACATCCCCGGCCGTATGCGGATCTGGTCCAGGAAGTCATAGACGTCGCGCCACTCGCTGATGGGCTTCGCGCCGGTCATGCGGACGTGCCCAAGAGGTGGCGGCCATCGTGGCTTCGGACGTGGGGGCCGTTGCCGTCCAGGGCGTCCAAGAGGCGGATCGCGTAGACCTCCGCCATCCGTTCCTCGACCTCGGTCGGCGTGAGCCAGTCGACCGCGGTGGACTCGTCCGAGGTGCGCTCGACGCCGCCGGACGGCTTGCAGCGGAAGACCAGGGCGACGATGCCGCGCGTCGTGTTCTTGTAGACGCCGGTCAGCTCGTCCACCTCGACGTGGATGCCCGTCCCCTCCAGGACCTCGCGGGCGACGCCCGCTTCCGGGGCCCCGGTGAGTTCGAGGATTCCGCCCGGGAGCTCCCACCTACCGTTGTCCGCTCGGCGGATCGCCAGGAGACGCCCGTCTTCGCGCACTACCGCTCCGGCCACGGACACCGAGTGGAGTGGCGTTGACTTTGATCCAGCGCTCCCATTACTCATATACAGGAGCATAGGAGAGTGAGTAGGACCGTGGAAACTTCAGCAGGAGTCGGCAAGGCCGTACCTCGGTATGTGCAGATCGCGGACGACATCGTCCAGCAGATCCGGTCCGGAGTGCTGAAGCCCGGCGACATGGTGCCCAGCGAGTCCGAGCTAGTTGAGCGGTACGGAGTCGCGGGAGGAACGATCCGTAAAGCCATGGTGGAGGTACGGGCCAGTGGGCTCGTCGAGACCCGGCACGGCAAGGGGTCGATCGTGAAGGACCGGCCCCCCGTGCGGCTCCGTTCGTCCGACCGTTTCCACGCCTCGCATCGCCGCGGCGGTAAGGCCGCGTACCTCGCCGAGTCCGAGCAGTCCGGCGCCACGGCCAAGGTGAGCGTCCTCTTCATCGGGCCCATGGAGGCACCGGCGGACATCGCTGCCCGGCTCGGCGTCGACGCGGGGGTGCAGGTGCTGGCCCGACGCTGGCTGCACTTCCGGAACGGGACGCCCGTCGAGACCGCCTCGTCGTACCTGCCGTGGGACATCGTGAAGGACATCCCCGAACTGTTCGCCGAGAACCCCGGCCCCGGCGGCATCTACGCCAGGCTCGAAGACCACGGCCACACCTTCGCCGAGTTCGTGGAGACGCTCCAGGCTCGCCCGGCCACCAAGGCGGAGTCGTCAGAGCTGGCCCTGAGCCCCGGCGCTCCCGTGGTGCACCTGCTGCGGGATGCCGTGACGAAGAAGGGGAGGGTCGTGGAGGTCTGCGACACCCTCATGGCCGCTGACCAGTTCGTCTTCCAGTACCGGATCTCCGCATCCGACTGACGCACGCTCAACTCCCGTCGACCCGCTGCGGATTCCTTCCCTAGCGGGTTGACTCATGTATAGGAGTAGGGCACTCTTCTTCATGTAACTCATATACATGAGTGAAGGAGTCCAGCCTGTATAGAGGAGTGATCCACTGTGCGTCAGATTCCCGTCGACACCTCCGCCGCGATGGTGATGGTGGCCCAGCCCCCGACCCCCAAGGTCGCGAACCGCCAGACCGGCGAGATCGCCACCGACCGCGACACCGGTACCCCGCTGATGACGGTCGACGTCATGTTCGTCATGGGCGGCAACGCCGAGATCCTGAACCTCACCGTGCCGAAGACCGGCATCTCCGAGGAGCTCGCGATGGGCACCCCGGTCGCGCTGACCGGCGTCGTCGCCCGGCCGTGGGAGAACGAGTTCAACGGCCAGAAGCGCCACGGCATCAGCTTCCGTGCCGTCGCGGTCACCTCGCTCGTCGCCGCGCGGGTGGGCTGATCCGTGACCGCGTTAACGGTCGCCATCGCCCTGGTCGCCACAGTCGCGCTGCTGCTCCGGTGGCAGCGTCCGGCCTGGTACTGGATGGGTTTCGGGGTCGCTTTCGCCGTGGCGCGGGTTCTCGTCCGCTACAGGTCGGTCATGGACGCGTGCGGGCTGACCGTTCCGCCCGCGCGGTGGCGCCTGGCACTCGCCCGGGTGATCGATCGCCCCATCCCTGATTCCCGAGCGCCTCGCGTCCTGCGGATCCGGGTCACCCGTACCGGACTGGTGGTCCGCGTGAAGTTGCGTCCCGGCCAGGACGCCTTCGACTTCTCCGCCGCTTCGGACCGGCTCCGGCACTCGTTCGTCATGCAGAACGTCACCGCCCGGGAGGTCCGCTCGGGTGTGGTCGAACTGCGGATGACCGGATACGACGTACTCAAGAGGGTTCAGATGCCCACCGTCGCCCGTTCCGGTGTGATGCGGGTCCCGGTCGCCATGCGGGAGGACGGCGAGGTCTACTACCGCCAGACCCCGCACGCGCTGAACGTCGGTGCCACCCAGTCCGGGAAGTCCGTCTATCAGCGCAACCTCGTCGCCGCGCTCGCCAAGCTGGACGTCGCCGTGGTCGGGATCGACTGCAAGCAGGGAGTCGAACTCGCCCCGCTCGCAAGGCGGTTCACCGCATTGGCTGACAATCCTGACACCGCCGCCGACCTCCTCGACGCGCTCGTCGAGCACATGATGGAGGTCTATCAACTGATCCGTCGTGAGCAGAGGTTGAGTGCGGATCTGCTGGATGCGGAGATCACCGCCGACATCTGGGACCTGCCCGACCACCTGCGACCGACCCCGATCGTGCTCCTGGTCGATGAGGTCGCCGAACTCGCCCTCTTCGCCACGAAGGACGAAGAGAAGCGACGCGACCGGATCATCACCGCCCTGGTCCGGCTCGCCCAGCTCGGTCGTGCCGCCGGCATCTACCTGGAGATCTGCGGGCAGCGCTTCGGCTCCGAGCTCGGCAAGGGCATCACCATGCTTCGCGCCCAGCTCACCGGCCGCACCGCCCACCGCGTCAACGACGAGACCAGCGCCAACATGGCCTTCGGCGACATCGCCCCGGACGCCGTGCTCGCCACGATCCAGATCCGCACCGACCGCCCCGGCACCGCTGTCGCCGGTGACTCCTCTGGTGGGTGGGTCCGTATCCGTACTCCCCACCTCACGCTCCGACGTGCCGTGAACATCGCGAATTCCCACGCCCACCGCACGCCCGAGATCCTCGCACTGGACGCCTTCCGGCCCGTCCTGCCGCCTCTGGGCAAGGCCGCGGCGCCCTCGACCGTCACGGCTCCCACGGTCGCCTGAATCCCCCTCGTTCCACGGCGGCGTGACCGCACCACGCCAGGTCCCTACCCCGCTCATGCCCGAAACCGGAAGGAGGACCCGCCATGCGTCCCATCCGCCGACCGGACGCCGTCCTCGTACAAGCCGTGATCGCCGGTGCCCTGTCCTTCGCTCACCTCCACGACCTGGCTGCGGCTGCCGGGCAGTCCGGTTGGAAGGCGTGGGCCTACCCGGTCTCGGTGGATCTCCTGCTCGTCGCGGCTTGGCGACGGCTGCGGATCTCGCGAGCCGCTGGTGTCCCCGCCCACTCGGCCTGGACCTGGTTCACCGTCGCCCTGGTCGCATCGCTCGGTGCGAACGTAGCCACCGTCGGCCTCCTCGACCTCGGCCACGTCCCCGACTGGCTGCGCATCCTCGTCGCGGGCTGGCCCGCCCTCGCCTTCCTCGGCGGCACCCTCCTCGTCCACTCCCCCAGTCCGGCGTCGACACCTGTGTCGAGCGAGTCGACGCCCGCCGCCTCAGAGGTGATCGAGCAGGTGGAGCCGACAGCCGCGCCCGAACCGGCAGAACTACCGCCCGCCACCGACACCACCCCCGCGCCTGCGCCGACGGCACCCGTACCGGCCGCGCTGGTCGCTCACGCGCGGAAGGTCGCAGACGACCATCGCGCCCGCACCGGTGCCCCGATCGACACCGACACACTGCGCGCCCGCCTCGGTGTCCCGCCCCAATTGGCCGACGCCATCGCCTCCCAACTCACCTGAGAAGGAGATCGACCATGCACGATTCGACCCGGCACGCCTTGGAGCACGCCGCCGAGCTGACCCGGAACAACCGCCTGGTGGAAGCCATGGCCACCGCCGAGCCGGTGATCCTCGCCGCCGACGAGTTCGAGTCGGCCGAGATCCGTCAGTGGCTCGTCGACCACACCTCCGACTTCACCAGGGAGGTCTGAGAAATGGCCGCTCGCGACCACTTCCACTCCGTGATGCGGATCGGCCCGGTGCAGATCGGTACCCGCCGCGACCGCCACGGCCGTACCAGGTACGCCGCCGTGTGCACGGCTGACGGCTGTGGCTGGTCCGCCGAGTACTCCAGTCCTCGGCCGCCCAGCTCGCCGCCCGTACTCACCGCTGCAAGCCCCGCTGACCTCGAAGGAGTCTCGCGTCATGGACGTCCCGCTCTGGCTCGCCCTGATCGTCGTCGGTGGCCTCGGAATCAAGCTGATCCGCCCGCCCTGGTGGCTCGTCGCCGTGATCCTCCTCGGCGGCTACCTCCTCGCGGACAGCGTCTTGGCCCCGCTCATCGACCACACGGTCACCAAGTAGGGAGAACCGTCATGTTCCAGCCGCGCATCCCGGCCAACCCGCTCCCGACCAGCATCGTCGCCCCGCTCGTCCGGACGACCACCATGGGGGACATCGAGCCCCACACCACCGCTCACCCGTCGGTCTGCGACCACCACCACGTCCCGGCCACCGCTCCGGTCCCCGCCCGGTCCTCCTTCACCCCGGGTGGCCTGGCCGTGGTTGTCGCCGGTGGCACCGGAGCCGTCCTGGTCGTCGGCACGGTCCTGGTCTCCATGCTCCTCGCCGTCGCCGTCACCGCCACGTCTGTCGCCGTGTGCGCCGTCGTCCTGCGCTCGCTCCTCAACGGCCAGCACCGACACCGCTAGGGCCTGTGTGATGTTGTGATCAGTCGGCGACCTTCAGGAGGTCGTCGATCCAGATCATCGCGGCGCGGAGGTGGAGGCCGGCGAGGTA
>NZ_JBHYZW010000049.1:0-10143 GCF_042754005.1 Streptomyces sp. NPDC059247 | reverse complement strand
GCCGGTTTCGGTGAAAGTGGTTCAGAACGAGCTACGCCTGCGGTAGAACTGCAGCTCAGCAAGACTGCTCCCCATACGCGCGGGGATGGACCCGGGCCCTGGGTGGCGGGGAGTTGGTCGGCGTACTGCTCCCCATACGCGCGGGGATGGACCCTCCTGCATCGGCCGCGGCCCTGCGGCCTTCAGCTGCTCCCCATACGCGCGGGGATGGACCCGAGAGGGCTGTCGAGCGGGTCACGGATGCCGCCTGCTCCCCGTACGCGCGGGGATGGACCCCGGTCCGGACAGCCGCAGGGTCGACACGGGTCCTGCTCCCCGCACCCGCGGGGATGGACCCGGGGCTGCCCCCTGCGCTCTTTGTGTGCGGAGCTGCTCCCCGCGCCCGCGGGGATGGACCCCACGGTTTTTCCGGCGCCGGTCGGCAGGACGACTGCTCCCCGCGCCCGCGGGGATGGTCGGTGGTACTCGGTCCGGGAGCCGCCGGGCATCGACTGCTGTCGGGGCACTTCGTACTGGGGGACGTATGACTGTCGTGCGGAACATCGAGCGGGTTGGGGAGAAGGCGCGCGGACGGCCAGGGCGGCGAACCTGGCTCTTCCCGTGCTCCTGATGGCGTCAGGTGTCGGGGGTGGAGCAGAGCCGTGGGGGTTTGGTCGACAGGACCATCCACACTCTGCGGCCGTCCTCGGAGGCGTCCGTGCCGCAGCTGGCTGTGCCAGGGACCGTGGCCAGAGCGGACAGGATCGACTCCTCGGCCTCGGTACCGGTGTGGCTGAGGACGGCGATGAGGAGCATCGTCTCCTGGTCGGCGAGATGGATGCTGATACGTCGGCCCTCGTCAGCCGCAGCCCGACTTCGTGTCAGGGCAGGCCCCACTCACCGGCCGCCGTTTCCAATGGAAACGGCGGCTGCGCCCTTCGCTACGTGAGCCTCAGGCAAGGGCGTCACCGAGTAGCCGACGCGGGGCACCGTTCAGATGCCGGTGGAGCAGCTGGGCGCGGGAGTGCACCAGGCCGGTCCGGTAGGCGGGCGGCAGCCGGTCGTACACTGCGGCGGCCATCTCGGCGGCCTCGCCCGGATCTCCGTCGACCCGCAGACACGCGGCAGCATCCATGGCGATCAGGGCGCGGGTCATCACCGACGGCGAGAACGTCAGGGCCAAGGCGTCGTCCTGCGCCCGGTACGCGGCGCGGGTGTCGCCGAGCAGCGTGTACGCCTGGGAGAGGTGCACCGCGTGCTTCTGGGCCGGGTAGCCGAACCAGGTGTCGGCCGACTCGGGGCCGTCCAACTGCTCGGCCAGCGTGCGGACGTCGTCCACCGCGCGGCGGGCGCCGGGGAAGTCGCCGATGGCGGCCAGGGCGCGGGCGTTGACGGCGGCCGCCAGCGCGGCAGCGCCGGACGGGCGGGCGCCGGCCTCCCGACGAGCCTGCGCGGCGATATGGGCGGCCTGCCCCGGGGCGCCGTAGTTCAGGCCGACCATGGCGTGACGGCCCAGCACCCAGGCGGTCATCCGCCGGTCCCCGGACTCTCGGGCCGCCTTCGCCGCCGTGGTGAACCAGCGGTGCGCGTCGGCCTGGTCGCCGCGGTCGTGCTGGACGATCGCCACCAGGTCGGAGATCCCGGCCGCCGTGCGCGCCAGGTCGGTACGGTCCCGCGCGGGGTGGGGCCGACGCAGGACAGCGGCGAGGAGCGCCAGGTCCTCGCGCATCTCCCCGAGGACGGCATCGGGCGCCCGCCCGTTGTAGCCGCCCCGGTGCCGCTCGAAGGCGCCCTCGAGGTAGGCGAGGTCCCCGGCGCCGTCGGCGTCCAGGCCGGTGTCGATGTCTTCCCGGGCCTGCGCGATGCCGGGCAGCACGGCGAACCCCGCCGTGGCCGCCGCCAGGGTGAACAGCTTGCGTCGCTTCACGTCGTCGTCCTCCATCCTCTGCTGCCTGCGGTGCCGCCGGGTGTTCTCCAGGGCCTGGTCCAGCTGCTCGTCGGTCAGGCCGTAGACGGCGCGGATTGCCGTACGCCAGACCGGAGTCGGTAACCGCTTCTCGGTCTCCCAGCGCTTCAGGTTTTCGACCGTGCACACGAGACCGGCCGCAGTCATGCGCTTGGCCTGCTGCTCGCGGCTCCGGTCCGCCCGCTCCCTGATGGAGCGCAGCAACTCGCCGATTCCGTCCGGGCTCACCATGCCGGGGCCTCCCCTTTCCGGGTATCGAAAGACCATCCTGGCCCCCCAACGCGGCACCCCGCAGCGGGAATCGGCTCCCCGGAGCGGCCCTCCCCTCTGGTGTTCCCCGGACCTTCAATGGTCGAACGGAACCGGCCGGGACAACGCCTTACGGGGCTCCCCCTCCGGCCGGTCCCGCACGTGGCGCCCGCCTTGCCTGGGGGCGGCGGGCGCCGTCCACGCTCCATCCGACACGAGAAGGAGAACGTCATGAACCTGATCCTCTCCAGCCGCTCCATCAAGGGAGCCGCGACGCGGACCCCCGACGGCGGGGGCACCGGCAAGGGCGACGGCAACGACTGATCGCCGACCATGACCCCCGCGATCAACGCGGCGGTCCGGAGCCTCGGCGGGGACTTCCTCGCCGGGGCTTTCGGCCGCTCCTTCCAGCACTGGTCACAGGCCGCCGCAGGGCTGCGCGGCCTGTTCACGTGGGACGACCTCAACGACCTGGTCGCCCGCCACCGGCTCGACGCTCCGCGGCTGAGGCTCTTCAACGACGGGGAGCAGGTCCCGCCGTACGAGTACCTGCACACCTCGGTCACCAAGCGGACCGAGATCCGCCAGAGGATCGAACCCTCCGGCCTCCACCGGCAGATCAGCGCCGGTGCCTCCCTCGTGCTCGACGCGGTCGACAAGCTGCACCCCGGCGTCCAGGAACTCGCCGAGGCGCTGGAGAGGCACTTCCGCACCGACGTCCAGGCCAACCTGTACGCCTCCTGGCACCCCACCGAAGCCTTCGGCACCCACTGGGACGACCACGACACGGTGATCTTCCAGCTCGAAGGCGCGAAACGGTGGAACCTCTACGGGGCCACCCGCACGGACCCGCTCCGCCTGGACGTGGAGGCGCCCGAGAAGCCCGAGGGGCCGCCGCTGGCCGTAGTGGTCCTGCAGGCCGGGGACATGCTGTACGTGCCGAGGGGCTGGTGGCACAAGGTGGCCGCCACCGAGGGCCGCTCCCTGCACCTGACATGCGGCCTGACCCCGGCGACCGGACACCACCTCCTGGTGTGGCTCGCCGGCCAGCTCCTCCACTCCCCCACCCTGCGCGCCAACGTGCCCACCGTGGTCGGCCCCGCCGAGCGCACCGCCTACGCAGAGCAGCTGCGCAAGGAGGTCTCCGAGGCGCTCCACCCGCACGTCGTCTCGGAGCTCGCCGCCTCCCTCGACGCCCGCGACCCCGGCCGCCCGGCCCCCTCCCTCCCGTACATCGGCGACGTCCCCGCCGACCACAGCCTGGTCCTGGCCCTCACCACCGCCCGGGCCGCGCTGGAGGGAACTGACGAGGCCGTCGTACTGCGCGCCGCCGGACACGAATGGGAGCTCCACACCTCCGTCCGCCCCGCGTTGGAGGCCCTGGTCTCCGGCGCTCGCCTGCCCTTCGGGGAACTGGCCGAGCGCTCCGGTCTCACCGTGGAACAGGTCGCGGCGCTCGCCACCGAGCTGGTATCCAAGGACGCGGCAGCCGTCTCCCAGCCGAGGTAGGACCCCCGCCATGTTCGAGACCCCCGCCCCCGCCACCGTCGACCGGATGCTGGCCGCCCAGCAGCACGCCGCCGACCAGTTCGGCCTGCGTGCCACCGGCCACCGGGTGTGGGGGTACCGGGGCCGGACCCTCTCCAGCGCAGCGGGCCCGCACTGGCTGCGTGTGGTCTGCGCCGAGGCCGGCACCGAGGGCGGCACGCTGTGGAACGGCCCGTCTAGCTCCCGCGCCCTGCCCGTGTCGGTGCCGCGCCCCGACCTGTTCCGCATCCGGGACTGGACCACCGACGGCTACGCCTACCGGGCCGAGCTGTACGCCCTCTCCCCCGACCCGATGGTTTCCCCGCGCCCCGTCCTCGACGAGGACCCGGGCCTGCCTGAGACGTGGTGGAAGGAGATGGCCACTGCCCTGGATGCCCTCGCCGACGTGCCACCGCCGACGGACCGCGAGGCCGTACGCGAGGAGTACCTGCGCCGCGTCATCCCCCAGTTCACCGGCCACGAAGCCGACGCCGCCATCACCTGGACCACGGCCCACGGCGACCTCCACTACGGCAACGTCACCCGCGGCCCGCACATCCTGGACTGGGAAGGCTGGGGCCGGGCCCCGTACGGCTACGACGCGGCCACCCTGTACCTGTACGCACTGCTGGCCCCTGCAACGGCCGCCCGCATCCGCACCGAGCTCGCCCCCGTCCTGGACCGGCCAGAGGCACGCACCGGACTGCTGGCCGTGGCCGCCCAGATCCTCCAAGCTCAGGACCGCGCTGACTTCTACGCCGAGCTCGCCAGACCCGTACGTGAGCAGCTGTCCCACCTGTAGCAGGGCTACTGCACACCCTGCTCCCCACACGCGCGGGGATGGGTCGGTTCGCCGACGCGGCCGACCGGAGGCGCGCTCTGCTTCCTGGGCGCGGGGAGCGCCCCCTGTCGACTGGTATCTCGCCGGACGGCACCACCCACTGGGCCCGCCCGAGGGCTAACCTCCCCTCCCTCCCGGAGCTCTGCTCCTTGGCGCTGCTGGCGCGACCGGGACCAGGGGCGGCTGGCCTGCCCTGATCGACCATTTGCCCGTTCTAGCGTCTTTGCCGGTTTCGGTGAAAGTGGTTCAGAACCAGCTGCACCTGCGGTAGAACTGCAGGTCAGCAAGGCTGCTCCCCGTACACGCGGGGATGGACCCTCGGCCAGCTCCCAGCCGGACATGGGCCCGAGCTGCTCCCCGTACACGCGGGGATGGACCCCGTGCGCCGGTCGCGGTACCGATGCCCTCGTCCTGCTCCCCGTACACGCGGGGATGGACCCGCCCCTGAGACGAAAGGGGGGCGCCCGGCACACTGCTCCCCGCGCCCGCGGGGATGGACCCGACGCCGACTGCAACCAGGCGGAGGGCTCCTGCTGCTCCCCGCGCCCGCAGGGATGGACCCGAGCCGCTGCGCACCGGCCGCCGCAACGGCCTCTGCTCCCCGTATGCGCGGGGATGGGCCCCACAACAAAATAAGGCGGGGCGACCAGGGATGCTGCTCCCCGCGTGCCTGCGGGGATGGACGTCACCTATGCTGGCGCCTGCCTGTCGGAGGTCGCTGCTGACCCTTCTCGGCGAAGTTTTTGACCTGCTTGGTGTGGTCATGTGTCCGGCTCGCTCACACCCTGAAAATCCCTGCTCGCCGCATCTGTATTTCGGAGCGCACGAGTTCGAGAAGGCGCCCCGACCAGTTGCGGCCCTGGCCGGCATTGTCGCCCCAGAAGGGCGAGTCCATGTCGTCGTAGATCACAGTGGCGTCGTCCGTCGCCAGCAGGACCTCGGCCAGCTCGGGGTGCTGGTCGTACTTGGCGCGCAGCAGACGGGTCATGACGGCGGTCCGGACGTGCTCCCAGCCCTCGCGGCGGGCTACCCCGGCCGCGAGCGTCCGCGCTGCGGAGGCGGTCTCCGCCATCGCGATCGAAGGCCGTACCTCGGGCTCGGCAACCGACAGGGCCCAGTAGGCATGGGCGACGGAAGGGTAGTCGGTGTCCGCGACCTTGATCGGGGCGGGGTAGTCGTGGCGCAGGCCGAGCTTTCCGGGATCGGCCACCGGCTTGCTCGGATACGAGTGGGACAGATTGACGGCCGGTGCGTGCGATGACGTCGGTCCGTCCGTGGGGACGCGGGCGGCCCTCTCAGCCCTCCAGCGGGCCCGCTCCTCGAAGTACACGAGGGCGCTGTCGTAGGTCTCCTGTGTGACCGTTCCGTCGAACGAGAGGTAGGTCCGCCCACCCGGCCCTGCCACCAGCACGCGCAGCGCCCAGTCCTTGCTGTCCATGTCGCCCAGCGCGAAGCGGCGCTCCGACTCCGGGACGGCCAGGAACGCGGCACGGGCCGCGGCCCGGTTCTCCTCGGTCCGGTCGGCGAGGAAGATGTCGACGGCAGCCAGACAGCGGCCGGTCGAGTCGGGCCGCCCGTTCAGCCGGTCGATGGTGTCGCGGACTTCGGCGACCAGCAACTCGGGCGTGAGCCGGCTCTCCGGCTCACTGAACCTCCAGTCCGCCAGCTCGTGGGACGATGCCTCGCTGCCCTCCGGAAAGCTGGTGGCCACCCAGCCGGTGCGCAGCTTCTCCTCGAACTCTTCGACGGTGACCAGGCCCCAGCAGTCGATGAGCCCGTCCGCGTAGATGAAGAGGTCGGTGAGGAAGTAGTGGCCGCCGTTACAGATGAAGGCATGCCGCCAGGTACCGGGTATACGGACGCCGTCCGCTGTGCGATAAGTGATCCGATTGCCGATCATCCTGGGATTGTGCCGCAACGATCGCCGTCCAGACCGTGAACATCCTCCAGGACGGCTGCCAACACCTCAAGGTCCGACACATCGTCCAGCACTGAACCTGACGGTCAAACTTCGATGACACTCGCCAAGCCTCGTTGAGACGAGTCAGCTGCTTCCCGCGCGCGCGGGGATGGACCCCGTGTCCCGTCTCAGCGGATCTGGTCCCGGTCTCGAGCGATCTGGTCCGATTTGCTCGGCGTCTCAGGTGATCTGGTCCGGCGGTCCCTCTGTCAGTGCTGGATGGCAGGCTTCGCCGATGAGTTATGACCTTGCTGTCTGGGAAGGCGAGCGGCCTGCAGACGACGCTGCTGCGGGCCAGTGCTTCACCGATCTGTACGGCAAGTACATCGACACGGACGGGCCCGACGTTGATCCGACCAAGCAGATCGCGGCCTATGTCGCTGAGCTCCTGGAACAATGGCCCGATCTCACCGAAGATGAGGACGGCATCTCGCCGTGGTCGCCCGGTCCGCTTATCGGCGAGGCGAGCGGCCCCCTGATCTACTTCCCGATGCGCTGGAGCATAGCGCAGGAGGCATCCGCCTACGCGGCCGGGGTGGCTTCGTCAATGGGCCTCAACTGCTACGCCCCGCAGGCACGGTGCCTCCGGTCCTGATGATGGCGCGGGAGTGGCCGAGCCTCTACTCACCTGCATCGACAGAACAGCAGGTCAGGGAGGCTGCCCCCGCACACGTGGGGATGGGTTCGTGGTGGTCGCTTTATCGAGCGTGGCATCGGACTGCTCCGGTATGGTCTTCGCCGTCGACGGGTGGCTCGATGGACGGTGCCGCCCGTTCCTCCGGCCGACCGCAGGGGCCTTCCGGAGCCGCGAGCCCTGTTCCTTGTTCCCGCTGGCGCGGACCGGATCCTGGATGGCAGGCGGCTGGCCTGCCCCGATCGACACTTTGACCGTTCTGGGGTTTTTGTCGGTTTCGGTGAAAGTGGTTCAGAACGAGCTGCGTCTGCGGTAGAACTGCAGGTCAGGAAGCTGCTCCCCGTACGCGCGGGGATGGACCCGTGGGCACCGCGAGGCTGTTCTCCGGGCCGACCTGCTCCCCGTACGCGCGGGGATGGACCCCAGGCGTTCCTCCTTGAGGACGCGCAGGGCCTCTGCTCCCCGTACGCGCAGGGATGGACCCGTGGGCGTCACGTGCTTTCCGCCGGATGGCTGCTGCTCCCCGCATGCGCGGGGATGGGCCCCGCCGCAACTGATGTGCGTCAGCGCTTTCCCGTGTGTCGACGGTGGGGTCCCGGCCAAATGGTGGGCCACCTGGGGCACGGTTCGGCAACCGCAGGGTGGGATTGGCTAGCGCCACTCCATGGGGATCTGTCACAGCTGCTGAAAGATGTCTTAGTCCTTCGGCCTGGCCTTCGGACGCCACCAGGTGGCCCCCTTGCCAGCCCAGTAGCCGCGAACAGTCCAGACCTCCATCACGCTTATGTCAGATATATCCGATTCGTTTCCGTGGCAGGGGGCAGATGTGTGCGGTCGGCCAGCCGCCCTCCCAGAACAGGTTGCCGTCGTCATGCCCGCAAACCCGGCAAGCGGACTCCTCGTCCGGGCCAGGAGGCGGCGGGATCTCGGAATCCATGCTGGTACCCCTTCTCTTCCTCGTCACGACACCGCCGGCGGGCAGGCGTGAGCCCTCCGGGCTAGGCCAGCCATCGCAGGCCGGACGCCATCCGAGCGGCCGTACCGGGCTCCGAGAGTACGACGACCGGCGGCTCGGCCGTGGTGGCGGGCAACAGTGAGGCGTTCGGCCAGGGCTGGCACGGGGCAGGTGCCGAAGTCCTGGAGTCGACGGCAGCGGATGCGAATCGGCCGGGACGGTGCCCGACGGTGGCCTCGGACGGATGACCGGTGCCGAGCCGGGGACGCGGCCTGTGTCTCCGGGACGCTGCTTCAGGGGGTCCAGATGGTGAGGGCGGCGGCGATGTCGCGGACGCCCAGGCCGTTCGCGGTCTGCCTGACCAAGTCGACGGCCTGCTCCGTGCTCACCTTCACAGGTCGGCCGCTGGCGGTCAGGAAGGCCGCGGCGACGGTGGCTGCGTAGAGCTCGTTGGAGTGTTCCAGTGCGGGCAGCCGGACCAGGGACTGCAGAAGGGCGCCAGCGCGGTGGTGCGGCTCGGGGTACACCGTGGTGCCCATGACGACCGCGCAGTGGCGGGCCCTGGCGGCCTCCAAAGCCCCGAAATCGACCACGTCAGGATCGCCCGGAAGCTTCTCCTGGGCGACCTGCAGAAGCCAGATCAGGTCGACGGTCAGGTTCACGCGGCCCGATCCCCGGCAGCCGGGTGGGGACCGAAGTACTCAGCGAAGCCAAACGCATGCTCGGCGACGAACTCCTCGGCCCCGGCCAGGAACCGCGCACGGGCCACATCGTCGGTGAGCATCCGCGCCGCGTACTCCTCAGCCGCGACGTGACTGCCGGCGGCGAGCGCCTGGAGCTGCTCGTAGACCTCGTCGGTCACAGTGACGCGCAACTCGCGACGGCCGGCGTGCGAAGCAGGTGAACTCATGGCGGTCTCCAGGCGATGGGGCCGTAATCACTCCCCACCGTACGGGCACCCGCCACCGAAAACCCTGCCCTTCCCAGAAATCCGGCGCGATACCCAATCCCACCCCAGCCGAGCCCCATGCATCCAGTCACCCCACTCCCCGCCTGCTCCCCGCGCCCGCAGGGATGGACCCAGCGGTCGACGAAGCCGGGGAAAACCTCCGCCTGCTCCCTGCACACACGGGGCGGATCCGCGGCGGTCGACTCGCCGAGCTGGGCCTGAGACCGCTTCCCGCGCCCGTCGACCAGTCCCCCACCGGCAGAGCCGCCCGCTCCCCGCCTGCGGGGAGGGATCATTCCCAAGAGCCCTACTCCTTGGCCCTGGGCGCGGGTGGCTGGCCTGCCCCAATCAATGCTTTGACCGTTCTGGTCGCTTTGCTGGTTTCAGTGAAAGTAGCTCAGAACAAGCTGTTCCTGAGATAGAACTGCAGGTCAGGAAGTCTGCTCCCCGCGCCCGCGGGGATGGACCCGCTCCGTCTCAGCCGTTCCGGGTGATCTGCTCCTGCTCCCCGCGCGTGTGGGGATGGATCCGCGCCGGTTGCCTCGCCGGGTGGGGTCTCGGACTGCTGCCCGCGCGGTCCCGTCGACCAGTACCTCGCAGGACGGCGCCGCCTGCCCCCGCCCGCGAGGGATCACTCCCCGGAGCTCGGAACCCTGCTCCTTGGTCCTGCTGACACACACCGCGCCCTGGGGAGCGGGCGGCTGGCCTGCCCTGATCGACCACCTGCACGTTCTGCGGCCTTTGTGCGTTTCGGTGAAAGTGGTTCAGAACCAACTGATCCTGCAGTAGAACTGCAGGTCAGGAAGCTGCTCCCCGTACACGCGGGGATGGACCCCAGCATCGCCCGCTGGCTGGAGTCGCCGCGGCTGCTCCCCGCGCCTGCGGGGATGGACCCACGTCCTCCAGGGCGTGTTGGTGAGCCGTCTCCTGCTCCCCGCGCCTGCGGGGATGGAACCACCCCCACCAAGCCACTGACCAGCAGAAACGACTGCTCCCCGCGCCCGTGGGGACGGGCCGGATTTGCCGACGCTACCTACTGGGAACGCACACCGCTCCCCGGCGCGCCCCCTCTCGATTGACGGC
>NZ_JBHYZW010000048.1:0-11502 GCF_042754005.1 Streptomyces sp. NPDC059247 | reverse complement strand
GTCCACTCCACGGCTCCGACGGAGTCGTCCCGGACCTGGACCTGCTCGAGCAGACGAGCCCAGGTGCCGTCCGCCTCCCAGCGGGCGAACCGCTCATAGACCGTCTGCCACGGCCCGTAGCGCTCCGGCAGGTCACGCCACGGCGCACCGGTCCGCAACCGCCACAACACCCCGTTGATCACCTGCCGGTGATCCCGCCACGGCCGCCCACGGCCATCAACACCAGGCAACAGAGGCGCTATCCGCTCCCACGCCACATCCGTCAGCTCACCACGACCCACCACAAGATCAATTATCAGACAAGTCCTAGGACTCCCCGTCTCTCTCCCCGCCGACGCATCCCGATCGCCGCGCCGAACGCGAGCGGTGCGCGGCCGTCGCGCACGACGGTGGTGGTCCGCCGCTTCGGCTTCCGCTGCCCGCACCTAGGACTTGATCGGGGAGCGGCACCGGCCCGGCGGATCACAGCGGCACGGACGCTGTCGAGGGGCGTCGGCCCCTGCCTGGTCGTGCTCAGCTCGGGGAATGTGCGGGCGGCGAGCGCGGGGCGGGGCTGCTCCTGAGGTGCTACGGCATCTCGAAGTCCTGGAGGTCGAAGCCCGGGGCGACGACGCATGTCACCAGGACCGGCTCGTCACCCGCAGGTCCGGCGCTCTGCCAGGCGCCGCCCGGGACGAGGAACTGCGGCTGCTCCCCGTGCTCGATCCCGTTCCCCACCATCACCTCGGCCGCTCCGGCTTCGTCCGGGGCGCCACCGTGCCCGCCCAGCCGCAACCGCAGCGGGCCACCCCGGTGCCAGAGCCAGAGTTCGTCCGAACGGACGCGGTGCCAGCGGGAGACCTCGCCGGGATGGAGCAGGAAGTAGATCCCGGTCGCGAAGGCCCGCGGTCCGCCGTATCCCTCGGGGACCGTCCCTCCCAAGGTCTTCCAGGTCTCGCGGAACCAGCCGCCCTCGACGTGTGGCCGGAGGCCGAGAAGGGTGACCAGTTCGGAAGGGTCCGACACGGGGGTGTCCGGAGTGTCAGCGGTGTCTGCCATGGACACACACCCTCGCGCATGGTCGCAAGCACTGCGGGGACGTCGAGGAACCCCGCGCAACGCGTCGGCCGACGCGGTCTTTCCGGCAGAGTTCCGGGCTGGTCCGGAACTCTGCCGCGAGGCCGGGTTCCGGGTGGTCACAGCATCTGCTGGACGCAGTAGCCGAGGAGACCTGCAAGGGTGAGGCCGGTGCCGTGATTCGCGAGGGATTCCCCAGATCGTCGCTCTAGCGTGCGAAGCGGCGTCTTTTCGATGCCTTACTCCATCCGGGCTTACTTGCTGGGGCCTCTGCCGCTGAGTTCGCCTTGTGTACGGGGCGGTGAATAAGGGTCAGGCCGTCGTGGTCGATAGGGCGCCAGGCGTGGTCGAAGGTCTGGAAGGTGTATCCCTGTTCATTGTTTGTCGTATGGGCTAGCAGGGCTCTCCCCTGGTCGGCGTACTGTTGGATCTCGCTCCAGAGGATGTCCCGGATCCGCGCCGAGGGGTTTCCGATGAAGACGCCGGCTGAGATCTCAAGAAGCCATCGGGTGAGGAATCCTCGGAGTGCAGCTGGGCAGTTGGTCAGAACGATGACTGTCACCAGGTCAGAGCCAATTCCTCGTAGGGGCTTTCTGCGCTGCCACCGTAGTTCACGCCAGATGGCACCTGTTCGTTCTTGTCGCTCTGAAGATTGACGACGTCCCAAGTGGCTGACGGATCTGTCAGGGTGGTTTCGTTGCTGCCAAGAAGGATCCGTTTGATGTCGTCGACGCAGCGTTCGAGCAGTGCCGTCTCGTGAATGCGGTCGCGCAGGGCCCTGCGCGTTCGGGGAGCGATGTCCTCCTCGCCTTGGGCCGCGATGTCGAAGGCCAGAGGGATGCCGATTTCTGTCTTGTAGAGGTCGGCGATGTCCAGGACGAAGGAGAGTTCGTGTCCCGAGTGGACGAACCCGAGGGCCGGGCTGCACCCCAGTGATGTGACGACGGCGTGGGCGATGCCGTACATGCACTGGGCTGCTGCGGTGATCGCTTGATTGACCGCGTCGCCGGCGGCGAAGTCGCCGGGTACGTATCTGCGACCGCGCCAGGGAACTCCGGTGCGCGCGGCCTGGGCGTGGTAGCACTTCTTGACGCGGTCGCCCTCGTAGCCGAGGAGTTCGCGGCGGGTCAGTCCGCTCGGGTCCTCCTCGGGGAATCTGAGCTGGTACATGGCGCGGGCGACGCTGAGGCGTGAACGGTTGTTGGCCCACTGGAGGGCTTGGGCCTCGGCGAGTGCTGAGGACCTGGTCAGGGCTCGGCCGCTGGCGTAGTAGCGCACGCTGCGCTCCCGCTGCGCTCCCCTACCCAGGCGACCGCTGCGCCAGTTTCTCCAAGGACGCTCATCGCCTGGTGGGTGATTCGGGTGCCTGGGCCGAGGAGCAGGGTACCGATGGTCGCGGCGGGGATATGGGTGGTGCCGTCGGCGTCAGAAGCGGTGATGGCGTTCGCGTCCCGGTGGACCGTGCAGCGCTCCAGGTAGACGAAGGAGAGGCGTTCACTCGCGCGTGTCAGCTCACGTGGGGTGAGCGCGCCGCGCCGGGAGATGGAGGTCAACGGGCGGCCTCGGTCGGGAGGGGTGCGAGTGTCATGAGGCCGCAGCCGTATGCCTTGGCTTTCCCGAGGCCTTGGGTGAGGGTGCGGCGCATGAGGTCCGGGTTGGTGACTTCGAGGCGGCCGTCGTACGTGGCGGTGACGAGTGTGACGGGGTGGCCGCGTCTCGCGCTGGTGGTGCGGGATTTGTCGAAGTTGATGGTGCGTGGGTCGCGGACTGTCAGTTCGTACCGGTCGCCGTGGTGTGGACGGCCCTGGTGAGTGGTTCCTTCGGGCAGGAGCCGGTTGTGTTCTGGTTTTTCGAGTACGCGGAATCCGCTGCGGTCCTGCCGGTCGGCGTCCAGGAGCCAGCTCATCTGGTGGTGTGGTGTCAGGTGGGCGGTGCGTTTGCGGGGCTCGTCGTCGGTGCGGCGGATGTGGTGCACGGGGTTGGCGGTCAGCCGGAAGCCCCATCGGTCGCCTTTTGCCAGGCGTTCGAGGAGCGGGGTGTAGGGGTGGGTCTGCCAGCCGGTCCCGTCGGCCAGGGTTGTCGGCCATCCTGCCTGTTCCACCAGGTGGGTGAGGTCGGGGGTGTCGGGGCTGACGAGGTAGAGGAGTACTTCTCCAGGGGCGTTGTGGTCAAGGCGCCACAGGACGCGGGGGGCGTCGGTGGCGGGCTGGCTGGTGGGCAGCAGGGAGGGGAACGATGACATGACGGCGGCGTGCAGGACCTGGTGGGAGGAGAGCAGGCGTCGGGCGCCGGTGCGGGCGGTGTTCACCCGGAAACGGGTCAGATACATCAGGGGCTCTCCTGGAGGAGCGCGTCGAACGGGTCGTGCTGAGGCGCGGGGGCGCCCTGGACCGGGACCTGGACTTCGGTGCGGGTGACGGGGCGCAGGGTGTGGCGCAGGTGCTCGGAGGCGAAGCTGAGGGGCTGGTCACGCAGGGTATCCGTGGCACCGGTGGTCTGGTGTGATTCGTAGAGGATGGGTAGGGTCACGGTGGTTTGGCCGGTGTGGCGTTTCTTGTGCCACTCGGATGCCTGCCAGGGTTCCTGCCTGAGAGCCTGAAGAAGGTCCAGGCCGGGGTGGAGACCGAGTTCGACTGGTTGTGCCGGGGGGCAGGAGCGGCGGCCGAGGAACGGTGGGTAGACCGGGGCACGGAGCGCGGTGTGAAGTTCGGTGAGGAGGTCGAGATGTCCTTCGAGGGCGGCGACGAAGACGGCGTCGGCGAGGTAGAAGCGCTCGGAGAGCGGCATGGACTTGCCGGTGTCCCAGTTGATGGCGGTCTGGAAGTCCCGTAGCCGGGTGCCCGGCTGGTCGGTCCGTACGCCGAAGCGGAGTGCGGCGAGGGGTTTGAGCTGTTCGTCGTCTCCGCGCTGGATGCCGGTTGCCGCGGCGAGGAGACCGATGACGCCGCTCTTGGTCGGGGCGGATTCGGTGGTGCGGCGGGTGAACCTGGCGGTGGCCCCCCAGGACTGCAGGGGGCCGGCGAGCTGGAGGGTCAGGACGCTCATGCGGGGGCGTCCAGGCGCTGGGCGACGGCCTGTCCGACGGCGGTGGTGAGGTCGCGGAGGCTGTCGGCTTCGGTGCCGAGCCCGCTGAGCTTCTGGGTGTTCGGGCCGATGCGCAGGATCCAGGTGAGGGTGGAGGCGTCGTCGCCGTACTTGGCTTCGATGTCGGGGATGTATTCGGCGAGGCGCTCGGAGGCTTCGCGGACGTGTCCGACCTGGTCGCCCCGTACGGCTTCTTCGAAGGCGGAGACGAAGCTGATGGGGCGGGTGGTGCGGAGCTTGACGATCACAGCCTCGGGGAGCGTGTGGTTGCCGAAGGTGTTGATCTTTCCCTTGGGGAGGGATTCGACGAAGCTGCGGAGGAACGCCTCGACGGCCCGGCGGACCGGGGTGACTGGCGGCTCGTCCTCGCGCAGCCCCTGCCCGAGGGTGGCCGCGAGCTGGTGCACCCCGAGGGCCGCGTACCGGTAGAGGGTGGCGGAGTTGAAGTCGACGGTGCCGATCATCCCGGCGCCGGGCTCGTCGTCCTTGTTCTCGTCGTCGACCGCGGTGAAGTAGTCCGACTCGTTGTCGACGCGGTGGACGCTGATGGCGTGCGCGACCTGTACGGCGGCGTCGACGTTGATGTCGGTGACGTCGGCGACCATGCGGCCGAACAGGGCGACGTCGACGGAGTGACGGGTGTCGGCGAGGGCTTTGGCCCGGTCCTTGTTCTTCTTCTCCTTGAAGAACGCCTTGCCGTCGGCCGCGCCTTCGAGAGCGAGGCCGGCCAGGCCGTCGAGCTGCCGGGAGCTGAGGAAGACCAGGTACTTGGCTTCCGGCAGCGGCTCGGGTCCGTCGTTCTTCGCCGCGGCGTCGGCCTTGCGCCGGGGGACCTCGACCTTCAGGCCGGCGGCCTGGACGGCCTCGGCGGCCAGCTGCTGCGCCGGACTTCCGGTGAGGGAGGCGTCGGCGGCGGCGATGCGGTCGGCGATCACCTCGACGATCTTCTTCGTGCGGACGCCCAGCTCATGCGGCTCGAGGAGCTGGGCGTCTCCGAAGTAGGCGCGGGTGGCACGCTTCCATGCCTGGCTGGAGACACGTGCACGAGGCACCCCGCCGTAGACCGCACCTTTGGGGGCTCCGGTGTCGTCGCGGTTGAGATTGCTCGGCGGGACGGTCTGCAGCGCGTGCACGTCAAGGTAGAAGCGGTTCACGAAGCGTCCTTGTCAGGGAAGGCGAGGGAGCTGGATACGAGGTCAGGGCTGCCAGGAGCCACCTCTTCGGGGGCAGTGGCCTGGCTGGGTACACGGTCGTGGTCCTTCCAGGCGTGGAAAGAACGGCCCCACGCCAGACGGACCCGTTCCGCTCCGCCGGGCCACTGCCACTGGTAGAGCTGTCCGGCGAGGAGGCCGTAGTCGAGGCTGACCTCGTCACGGCGCAGAAGGGTGACGATCTCCCGGAGGTGTCGGGTGAGGGCGGCCAGGTCGGGTGCGTTGCCGGCACGGACGAAGCGCTTGCGCAGACCGTCGTCGATGTCGTTGGCCGGCATCAGACGGTGGACCGCGGCCCCCAGGCCTCTCGGGCGTTCCCGCTTGTGGAGCTCGTGCATGCCACGGCTGCGGGACTGCTGGTGGAAGGCCCACAGGGTGAGGCTGACGTGCAGGGCGTCCTCGGCCCGTGCCAGTTCCGTCTCGCTCAGCGGAGCGCCGTCGCGGCGCACGCCGTGGAGAAGCTGGGTGTCGACGAGATCCCACAGGTCCGGTGTCTGTCCGGCGGGCTTGCCCGCTCCACGCCGCAGCCGGGCGAGGGCAGCTACCGCTTTGGCCTCGTCGTTGAGGTATCCGTGCTGCCATCTGCTGATGAGCTGATGGGAGAGCTGGGCGACCAGCTCGCCGACCGGGTTCAGGCCCTTGCTGGCAGTGGTCATGCGTGCACCTTCAAGGAGGGTTCCGCCGTCCCGTTCGTGTCGGACGGGAGGTCAGGTGGAAAGGTCTGGCCCAGGCATGAGCGCAGGCGGGCCTGGAACCATCGTTCGGCCAGGCCGGAGTTGAGCCACACGTCACCCTGCTTGGACGTGACCGTGCGTCCCTGCCATGCCGCGTCTCCCGCGCCGGTGATCATCTCCCTGCCGAGACGGGAGATGATCGTGTGGGCCTGGGCCTGCCACTCGGCGCGTGCGTCGAGGGGATCGTCGGCCTCACCCAGGGCAGCGAGCCAGGCACGGTAGGGGCCTTCCAGTTCCCCGAACCCACGGTCGCGTGCCACCTGGCGGGAGGAGGTGTTCTCCGATCCGGCCGCGCGCGTGAGATCGGTGGCGAGATCGCCGAGGGTGTTGACCGCTCTCTCGGCGTCCCCGACCGCGTCGATCGCCTGCTGCGCGGCCTCGCGGTCCTGCTCGTGCAGCAGGATCACGTCCATGGTCAGGTGGTCGTCGACGGCCTCCTCGATGACGGACTGCTGCGTTCCGTAGACGGTGCCGACGATCCGCGCCCGGACGAGGAACCCCTTGCTGAGCTTCCTGCGTGTCACCAGACGGGCCACCCAGTCCAGGATCCCGGGCCGCAGGTAGGGGGACACTCCACTGGCGTCCGGCTGGTTCTGGACCCGGTCGGCGATCATCGATCCGAGGCCACGCCACGCGGACCGTGCCGGATCGTGCTCGCGCGGCATGTACACGAGCGGCTCGCCGTGCTTCTTCTCCTGTGCCTGGCTCCTGCGCCAGGCGGTCATCGGCTCACGGGTGTGCATGTTCCGGGCGGCCAGCGGATCGCCGTAGCCGAGGACGACTCCGTGCACTCCGTCGGCGTCGGCGTGCAGGCGCAGTCGCCGACTCTGCCACGTGTACAGGTCCCGCAGCCCGGCAGGGGTGCGCTCCCGTCCCTGGGGTCCGTCCGGTTCACGCCTCCACACCGGCAGGTCCTGGCCCCCGCCGTCAGGAATGCTGCTGGTATCCGCTGCCACGAGGTTGAGCAGCAGCGTCTCGCGCAGGTCGCGTCCTTCGACGAAGACCCCGCCGAGGCACCCGGCCCATCCGACACCCAGGGGGTAGACCTTCCCGCCCTTGGCGCGGGCGTCGCCCACCATGCCGCTCTTGATGCCGGAGGTGTCAAAGGCGTGTGTGTGGACCACCCACCGCGCGGCTTCCGCGAAGCTGAGCCGGTCGACAGCGGGTAACCGTGCGGAGAGGAACGGCTCGCCGTTGGGGACATCGGCCACGATCCTGTTGAGCGAGGACACCTCGTCCTTCGCGGTCCGCAGCCCCGCCGTCTGGAAGAACGGCGCCTGAGCGTCCAGCAGGTCGAACCTTCCGCGGTGGGCTTCAAGGTATTCGGACACCACATCGAAACACCGGGGGTCGTCGCGCAGCCCGACCCAGTGGTCGATGTCCTTCGGGCCGTCGACGGCGTCGTGGGCGATCGCGAGCAGCAGCCGCAGCAGAGCGAACTCCTGCGTCGGCAGATCACCCGTGATCCGGCGCACCTCTCCGGCCCGCGTGAACACCTCACGCAGAGACAGCTCCCGCTCCGTGCCGTCTATCTCCACGGTGATCCACGGCTGAACCGTCAGGTCGAACGACAGCTCCCGCATTTCCGCGTCACGCGCCTGCGTCACGGGTCACCTCGAGTCCCTCGATGTTGGAGTACCGAAGCGAGAAGCCTGCCAGACGGGTCTGACAACGCTCGTCCAGCTGCAGAATCAGCTCGCCCGCGAGCCATGCGCTCTCCTTCGACTGCCACGCGTCGACGACCAGACCCTCCAGCTCGGCGATGGCCCGGTCCATCACCTCTCCCGAGAACTCGTAGGGAAGACGCAGCCCGCAGGCCGCAGCCACACGAGCCGCCCGAGGAGCAGGAACCTGATCCTGCGGCAGCTCCAGACCACCCGTCTCCCGGCCCTTGCGGTCCTCACCAAGCCACGGAACCGTACGCAGCCGCCCGTCGCTCTGCCTCTGGACCACGATGACCTCAAGGCTCTCCCGGCTGTCACGGACCTGGGCCCGCCCCGCCCGCGTGTCATCCGCGTCCCCCGCCCCCGCGGCCACCCACCCGATAAGCGGCTCACCCGGATCACGGACGACACCGAGCCGGAACACCGCAGCCTTCTCCCTCTGCGCGGCACGCTGCCTCTCCTGCAAGACCCCCGCCGAAGCCAGAGCCTGCTCCCACCCGTCGGGCACCTCTGCCGCCTCCGCGTACGCGCCGTGCACCAGCACACTGATGTCCTCCGGAAGCCGCACCGGCCTGCCGCCCCCGCCGCCCAGATGCGGCCCCAGAACCGCCGCCGCCCTCAGCAGTGGATACAGCCCATACACAGCGACCGACCCCCGCACCGGCACCGGAATCCGCCCCGCCCAGTCCGCCCCCGTCACCACACACCGCGGCTCCCGCAGCCTCCCCGGCCGCTCCCCCTGGCCCATGCCGCGCTGATGACGGTGCAGCCGGCCCATCCGCTGCAGCAGAAGATCCACCGGGCACAGATCGGTGACCAGCACGTCGAAATCCACATCGAGAGACTGCTCCGCGACCTGACTGGCCACCACGACATGCCGCCCCCGCGGCCGTTCCACTCCCGCACCAGGGGGACCGAACCGGCGCAGAAGGTCCTTGTCGATCGCCGCACGGTCCAGATCGAGAAAACGGGCATGCGCGACCGTCACGGCATCATCACCGAACCGCTCCCGCAGAACCCGCGCCGTCTCCATCACCCGCTTCACCGTGTTGCGCACCACCAGCGCACACCCGCCGTCCGCGAGCTCCTCGCCCAAGCGGTCCGCCAGCAGGTCCAGGCCGTCATCCAGACACTCCAGCCGCACCGGCACACTCCGGCCGGACGCGGGCGGACGCCGCACCACCGGGACGCCGCCCGCGGCCACAGCCGTCAGCAGCGGGTACTCCACCGCTTCCGACACCGTCGAGAACGCACCATCCACAGCACCAGCCGCACCAGTACCGGCCCCGGCGTACGCCCCCACCAGCTCACGCCGACGCCCTGCCGGCAACGTGGCCGACAGAACAACCACCGGCACCCTGTAGGCACCCAGCCACGACAGCACACGGTCGAGATACACACTCATATACGCGTCGTACGCGTGGGCCTCGTCGATGACGACGACCTTCCCCGCCACCGCCAGGTGCCGCAGCGCCAGGTGCTTGCTCTTCAGACCCGTGAACAGCAGCTGGTCCACAGTCCCCGCCACGAACGACGAGAGCATCGCCTTCTTCCGGCCCCGCAGCCACGTATGGGCCACAAGCCCCGCCTCAGCCTCACGACACGACCCCGACCCCGAATGCCTGCGGTCGGCGTCCACCTCCACCGCCTCGACACGACGGCCACCACGCATCAGCTCGGAGAAGTCCTCGTTCAACGCAGCCTTCGAATGCGCCAGCAGAACCGAATGAGACCGGCCCTCCAGGGAAGGCAGCCGCTCCAGCCACCGCAGCAGCCGGGGAAACATCGCGTTCCCCGTCGCCATCGTCGGCAGAGCGAAAAACACACCGCCCGCACCCGACCGGGCAGCGAACACCTCCGCCACAGCCAGCGCCGCCTCCGTCTTCCCCTCACCCATCGGCGCCTCGATCACCATCAGCCCCGGCGCCTCCAGCGACCGCGCCAGCTCAACCGCCGCCACCTGCACCGGACGCACCCTCGCACCCTCCGGCAGCGCGAACCTCGACGCGAACAACTCCTCCACACAACCCACCGGATCCACAGGCCGCCACGGGCCCGGCAGATCCAGTCCCTCCCACGCCGCAGCCACCCGCTCAGCCCCACTCATCGGCACATCAAGCGGGTAATACGGGAAAAGATCCGGATTGCTCGCGATCCAGTCCGACACAATCACCACAGCCGTCAACAACACCTGCACCGGCTGCGGAAGCCTCACCGAACGCCACAGCCCAAACCGCTCACACACACCGAACTCCGCGGCACACGCCTCCAGCAGCTCCCGCTGCACACGACGCCACACCGCACGAGACTTCCCCGACGACCACAGCAGATGCCCCCGGTTCTCCAGCGCACCGATCTGAGCATCCTCCGGAGGCACCCCGTGATGCCCGCCCACCACCACGGTGAACTGCCAGCACGCCTCCGGCTCCCAGCCGAACTCCTCCTCCAGCCACTCCCCCAGCAGAACCTGCCCGGCCAGCCCGTGCGGCGCCATCCTCCGCTCAGGACCCATAGCCCCCTGCGAACGCATCCCCAGACCCACACCACGCATCACGTCCGCCAAGGACTCCACCTGACAGGCGAACGCCGGCGTCGCCTTCCCGATGTCATGCACCCCGGCCAGCCACACCGCGAGCCGCCGCCCATCAGCCTCACCCCCCGGCAACGCCTCCCCGATCAGACGGCGCACACCCACCGGCAGCCAGTGATCCCACAGCATTCCAGCGACAGCAGCACTGTCCTCCAAGTGCTGCCACAACGGCAGCCACCCGTCCGAGCCCCTGTCATGCTTCGCCCACAACGCGAGCACCGGCCCGCCCAGCCTGCTACGGAGACCCGAACGGCCCTCCCCCTCACTTGCCATGAAGTAGAAGTACACCGTCACACAGAGCGAAGGAGCACCCTCCCGAAAACTTGACGGACAACACCCCTGGGTTTCCCAAATACAGACACACCACAACCACCAACCACGTACCGTGAACTGGTTACACACCGCCCAACGGGCCTACCTCCCCTCCCGAAGCCCTGTTCACGTTGTACAGACCGGACCCTGGATAATGGGCGACCGACCTCCCCCGATCGACACTTTGCCTGCTCTGGGCTCTTTGCCGGTTTCAGTGAAAGTGGTTCAGAACCAGCAGCGCCTGCGATAGAACTGCAGGTCAGCAAGACTGCTCCCCGCACGCGCGGGGATGGACCCGCGCCGCGCAGGACCGAGCGGCACAGGACGTCCTGCTCCCCGCACGCGCGGGGATGGACCCTTCGGACGGTCCCGCGCGAGCAGATCCAGGCGCTGCTCCCCGCACGCGCGGGGATGGACCTGGGGCCGCACCAGCGCCGCCCGCTACATCGAGCTGCTCCCCGCACGCGCGGGGATGGACCCCCCGTCCCCGGTGTCCTCGGGCTGTCAGTGGTCTGCTCCCCGCACGCGCGGGGATGGACCCGACATCAGGCGGATGGGCGGCTGCGAGACGTGCTGCTCCCCGCACGCGCGGGGATGGACCCTGCGCCGGGCACGGTCCGGCGCCGCCCGACAGCTGCTCCCCGCACGCGCGGGGATGGACCCGCGAGAGGCTGTGGATAACCAATCGTTCTGCTCTGCTCCCCGCACGCGCGGGGATGGACCCTCCCCGACCTCCTCGGCCAACTTCGCCCGAAGCTGCTCCCCGCGCCCGTGGGGACGGGCCGGATTTGCCGACGCTACCTACTGGGAACGCACACCGCTCCCCGGCGCGCCCCCTCTCGATTGACGGC
>NZ_JBHYZW010000047.1:0-11862 GCF_042754005.1 Streptomyces sp. NPDC059247 | reverse complement strand
CGGTCTGCTCCGCAGACGCGACGCGACGCCGCTACGCGGCGTCAATTCCCACGCTACGCGCGGGAATTAGGGAATCGCTCCGCGATTCCGGGTTTAATCGCTCCGCGATTAAACCCTCCGGAATTCGCTCCGCGAATGTCCGGAAAAGCGGCTGGCTAGGGGGTGGGAGCGGCCTGGAATTCTGGTGCGGGTCGTTTTTGGTTCAGGCTGAAAAGCCGATGTTTGAGACATACTCGTATTGACCCCACTGGGACCCTAGGTCCTGGACGACTTCGTCGACCCATACGTCGTCCAGGGCCTCGTGGTCACCGGCAGCCCAGGCTCCGATAATCCGGTCCCACTTACGGACGTTCAGGTGCCGATATTCCACGGCGCGTTGGAGTGGGCGGGGAACCTGAGACTGACTGAGGGGGTGGAACTCGACGCGTGTGCCGCGCCCGGACCTGTTGAGGCGGGCGAGGAGGTAGCGGGCGACGTTCTGGCGACGTACGGCCTTGTAGGCGGCTTCTACGCGCTCCAGATTGCGACGTGAGGGGGTACGCTTGCCGTCCTTCCACGCCTTGATGGTCCGGTCGGTGACGGTCAGGCCGGCGTCGCGCGCGGCCTGGCGGGCGTGCGTGCTGCGGGTGAGGTAGTTCAGCCGTGCCATGAGGCCGCGACGCTGCTCCACAGGAGTGGTCACGAACCCGGCCAGCTCATCGAGCTGACGGGCAACCAATTCATGCCCCTTGATTCCACGGGCACCGAACTTACCGAAATCAGAATTCCTCTCCGGCATTCCCGTACCCCCTCTACAGATTCAGTGCGGCCTAGTACAACCAGAATACCAGAAGCCAGGGGAAAACAACTCTGAGTAGGTCTCCAATTCACCTTCCATCAAGGTGAATTGGAGTGCCCTGAACGAATGTGCAAAATCGGCCAGAGTTCAGCCGCCGGGCGAGCTGCACACCGGCCGATGGATTCACCTAGCTGCCCTGTCACCTCAGCCACCGTCACCGCGTCCCTCCCATCGACTCGGTCCCGATGCCGGGGCGGAAGAACCGCACCCGCGCGGGCAGGTCGACGGGCAAGGCGCGGTCGTCATCGGTGGGTTGGTGGTAGTGGGCAAGGCCGTACGGCTTCGTTTTCCGGGCGCGGCCCGGTGTGTGATCTTGATGCGGGGAGCGTGCGGTTCAGCTCCTGTGGGGCAGAGCCCAGGCCGGGTGGTGCGCGGGTGGTCCGGGTCAGCGGCGGCCGGTGGCCAGGATGACGAGGAACTGGCCGCCGCCTGCCTCGATGCCGGTGGTCACCGGCAGCTCTGGTACCAGTCGGGAGAATCGGTCGATCAGCCAGTCCGCCGCCTCTTGGGCGTCCTTCCTGGTCGGGCAGCGGCCCACGATCTCGCGGCCTCCTTTGCGCTCCAGTCTGTCGGCAACGGCGATCAGCGGCGCGGGTTCGACCACGTACAGGTTCTCCGGCCAGGCGATGACCACTTTGACCGCGCCCTTGCGGGTGTTGCACCCGCGGTGCGCGAGCCGCTCGGCGACCTTGGCCTTCCGGTCGGCGGTCCGGCTGTCGACGCTGGGGCCCCGTGGGTCGTTCACCGACTCGTCGGGGTCGACCGGTTCGTCACATACCCAGCAGCGCCAGCCGTCGCGCTCTGCCACATCATCGAGAAGGCTCATCCAGGCAAACTAGCCTGCCTGGCCGTCACCCGCGTACCAGGGCCCCGGAACGTCTCGACACCGGGAGGCCGGGGCGAGCACGGTCGGTGTCTCCATCCGCTGCCGGGTCCGAAATCAGGTGGGCGGCCGGTTCGTACCGTGGAAGGATGCCAGCTCAGGACAGGGGTGGTGGGGCGGTATGGGGCTGGACTACAGCTACGAGATCTTCATGCCCCCTCGGAACGTTGTGAGGGCGCTGACCCGGCTGGCCGAGATCGCCCCCCGAGACTGTGACCGGCCGGCGCTTCCGGTGACCCTGCCGGGCGGAGAACAGTTGATCGTGCCGTTCACCTCGAATTTCAAGAGCGAACCGGTCGACTGTTCGGCAGGCGGCTCGCTCGAACTGGACACCTCGATCGCGATTGGTGTCGACGACGCGATGCGCGAGTTCCTCCTCCGCGATCCCGACAGGGTCGACGAGCGGGGACGAGTGCCGGTCGGGTACATCTACCTGACTGTCAGGTTCTCGCCCGTATGGCACCCGAACTTCGCGTCGCTGCAGTTCACTGCGGCGACCTCGGACATGAGCCGGATGTTCGTGGAGTCTGCGAGCGTCAGGAAGGTGTTCACCGATCTCACCGCCACCGCCGGTGGTGTGTGCTGCCTGCTCGATACCGAGACCGACGTCTTCGACATCTGCTGGCTCAACGGCGAGACGGTCAGTGGCGAGACTGTTCCGGGCGTCCGTTTCTCGCGTTTCCATGATCTCGTCGCCGCCTGGCGCGAGCCGGTGGAGTAGAACGGAAGACCCGCCCCGCGGGGGAAGCGTCTGGATTCGGGCGAGCGGTCGGGCGCCTTGCGTGGCGTCCGGGGGCTGGTGGACGAAGCCGTTCCCGGGAAGCGGGGCGCAGCTCGATCGCGGAGGCCGGGACCGGGACCGGTGGACGCCTCGTACGGGTGCATGGCGGGGAGCGGGAGGGTCTGGACCCGTTCTCGTGTGCGTGGTCGCCCCGCGCCGTGCCGGTCGGGTCGGGCGGGATCTTGGTGTCGGCGGTGTCGTCGTATGCCGTGGTGTGTTTGCTGGAGGTCGTGGTTCGTGGTCGGGGGCTCCTCGTCGTGCACGGGTCGGCCGGCATCCATGTCGGCATTCGCGTCATCGGCGTTCCTGTCGGGGCTTCTTGACGTTCTCTCAGATCGCGTGAGGGGAAGTGTGCCGTAGGGCTCACACAACAAACCGGCCGTGTGGTTTCATTTAGGGGTGGCTCGCCCCGCGGAACTTCGCTCGGTGTGGCTCTTCTTCGGCGTGCCATGGCCGGACACAGGACTTCAGGGATTCGCAGGGAGTTATGGACATGTACTCGCCCTCGCTCCAGCGGACGGTCGCCGGGATACCTCTCGGCCTGTTCGACTCCTTACCGAGGAACGACCAGCGGTCGAAGGCCGGGGAGTACGTGGCCGGGCTGCTGGCGGCCCGGGGGCGCAAGACGCTGCGCAACGTGGCCGAGCAGCTGGGCGGGCAGGGGGCGCGCAAGCAGAGCGTCCATCACTTCATCAGTGATTCCTCGTGGGAGTGGGAGCCGGTGCGGCGTGCGCTCGCCCTGCGGGCGGACGAGCTGCTGGGGTCCCGGGCCCTGGTGGTGCGTCCCACCGTGGTGCCCAAGGCGGGCGGGTACTCGGTCGGGGTGGCGGAGTACTTCGTGCCGCAGCTCGGTCGGACCGTCACCGGGCAGCAGTCCTTCGGTGCCTGGCTGGCCGCGCCCGCCGCGGCCGTGCCGGTCAACTGGCAGCTCGTCCTGTCCGCCGACTGGGTCGAGGACCTCTCCCGGCGGCAGCGGGCCCACATCCCGGAGAGCAGCCGGGCGCTGAGTCCGGAGGAGAACGCCGGTGACGTGGCTCTGCGGGCCGCGCGGGCGCTCACCCGGGTCCTTCCGGTGGTGCTCGACGCGCCGGGGCTCGATCCGCTGTCGCTGGGGCGGCGTTTGGGGTCGGCCGGTGTGCCGCTGGTCCAGCGGGTCGAGCGGTGTCTCCGGCTGCGGGTGGACCCGCTGGCGTTGCCGGGTCATGGTGAGCTGCCGCTCACGGCGGGGCGGCTCGTGGGGGCGCTGCGGTGGTTGTGGCGGCCTCGGGCTCCGCTCGCCTGTGGTGCCCGGAGTCTGTCGATGGCGGTGCCGGTCATGCTGCCGGGTGCCGTTGGGGCGGGTGGGAGGCGGCTCTTGGTGGCTCAGTGGCCCGCGTCGGATCTGTCGGCGGCGCGGTTGTGGCTGGCGGACGTCCGGATGCGTCCGGCCGATGTGCTGGGGCTCGCCCGGTTGGTCGAGGTCGTGGACCGCGACGATCGTGTGGTGGCCGCTCAGGTGGGGTTGCGGGACTTCACGGGGCGGTCGTTCCAGGGTTGGCACCGGCACATCACGTTGGCCTCGGTGGCTCATCTCGCCCATGTACGGGCGGCTCTCGGGACGGTGGGGGCGCGCCGGACGGTTCTGGCGCCGCTGCTGCTCGGGGCCGGCTGATCCGTTTTCCCTCGTGTAGGAGAGTGCGTCATGCGATTCAACCTCATCGGGCCGTTCCAGATCGTCGCGTGCGACGGTGCGGTGCTGCCGGTGGGCACTCCGAAGGTCTCCCAGATCCTGGCGGTGCTGCTCACGCATTCCAATGATCTGGTGACGCCGGACACTTTCATCCAGGAGTTGTGGCAGCACAGTCCGCCGCGGTCGGCGCTCAATACGGTGCAGACGTATGTGCATCATGCGCGCAGGCTGCTCATGGATGATGTTCGTCCGGGTACCGAGCATTCGTTGCTGACCACGCGGTTCGGCGGGTACACGATGCACGTCGATGATTCGGCGATCGACATCAAGGTCTTCGAGGGGCTGGTGGTCCGGGGCAAGGGGGAGTTGCGGGCGGGCCGGTACGAGGCGGCGGCCGATGCTCTCGGTGCGGCGCTGGAGTTGTGGCGTGGTCCCGCGTTGTCCAATGTGCCGACGGGTGATGTTCTGGCGGGGCGGATCGTTCATCTGGAGGAGTTACGGATCAGGGCGCTGGAACTGCGGATCGAGGCGATGCGGTTGTTGGGGCGGCTGCGTGAGCTGGTTCCCGAGTTGCGGACGCTGGTTCATGATTATCCGCTCAATGAGTGGTTCCATGGCCAGCTCATCGCCGCGTTGCACCAGGCGGGGCGGCGTGCGGAGGCGTTGGATGCCTATCAGAAGGTGCGGCGCATCCTGCGGGAGGAGTTGGGGCTCGAGCCGTCGCCGGACATCCAGTGGTTGCATGAGCGGGTGCTCAGCCCGGTCCGGGTCTCCGTGGCTCCTGTTGCGCCTGTGGCGCCCGTGGCCTCGCGTGGCGGTGGCGTCGTGGTGCCGTTGTGGGAGTCGGTCGGGTCGGGGTGAGCACCCGGGTGGGGTCAGGGGGCGAGGCCGACGGTCTCGGCTTCCCTTGTCTCGGCGCGCCAGGCGGGCATGTCGTCGTGGAGGAGGGCGGCGCGTTCGGCTGAGATTTCGAGGCGGGGGAGGACGTCGGGCTGGGCGATGGCGGGCAGGATGAGTTGGAAGAGTGAGGTGATCTCGTTGGGGAGGTCGTAGTCGCCGGGGAGGCCTTCGGTGACGACTCGGACGCCGGTCCAGCAGGAGACGAGCATCCGGGCGGTCTGTGGTTCGTCGAGGTCCGGGCGGGTCTCTCCGCGGTCTTTGGCTTCTTTGAGGAATCCGGTGAGGAGTTCGGTCCAGTCGGGCCAGCGGGTGCCGAACTGGCGGCGGGACTGGAGGTCGATGGCCATGCGCAGGGCTGCGCTGAGCATGGGTTCGCGTGGTAGTCGGTAGGCCAGCAGGAGGACGATGTCGATGAGTTCTTGGAGTTTGAGGGTTTGGGGGCGTACGCCGTCGGTGGTCACGGCGGCGGCCAGGACTCCGCGTGCGAGGTCTCCTTTGGAGCGGAAGTGGAAGTAGAGGGCTCCTTTGGTGACGTCGGCCCGTTCCAGGACCTCGGCGATGGTTGTGGACTCGTAGCCGTGTTCGTCGAAGATCTCGGCGGCGGCTTCGAGGATGGCCTTTCGGGTTCGGATCGCTCGCTCCTGCTGCGCCACAGTCACCCCTAGTACTTGTGTTCTTACTATCGAAAAAAGGACCGCTTGCGCGGTATATTATCTCGCGCCGGAACCCGGCACCTCATCTCGGCCTGACCCAGGGGGGGATCATGCCTAAAACTTTGCTATCGGATCGTCAGCGGCACAGCCACGTCGTCCGCCGCATCGCGGGGCCCGTGCAGTGTCTTCCGAAGGAGTTCGTGCATCTGCACAGGACGGAAGCCGTCCTCCTCACGAACTGGTCCATCCTCGGCTCCGGGCGCTACGCGGTGAGCGCGCGCTGGCCCCGGGGCGGGTTCTTCGGCGACTCGGTGCAGTTGCTGCTCGCCCAGACGATCCGGCAGAGCTGCCTGCTCATCGGGCACGCCGAACTCTCGGTTCCGCTGTCCCACCAGACCCTGATGGAGTGGATGGACTTCAGTGTGGCCAGCGATTTTTACGATCCGAAAAATAAACCGGACAACCTGTTCGTTCTCTTGACGTTCAGGCCGAACAACCCCAGGTCCTTACGGGTCGAGCTGTCGATCCTGTCGGAGGGACGGCTGGTCGCGGAGTCGCTCCTCGACTTCAGCTGGATCGCCCCCGGCGCCTACCGCAGACTGCGCGGGACGCACGCCGAGGTCCCGTGGGGAGAGGCCCCCGTGCCCTCCCCCGTCCCCGCGCACACCGTGGGCCGCTCCCACGCCCACGAGGTCCTGCTCGCCCCCGCCCAGGCCCCCGGCCGCTGGGAACTGCGCATGGACGTGTCCAACCCCGCGCTGTACGACCACCGGGTCGACCACGTCCCCGGCCTGGTCCTGATCGAGGCGGCCTACCAGGCCGCCCACGCGGTCACCGGACCCGGGCACGGCCCCGTCCGGGTCATGAGCACCTTCGACTCCTACGTCGAGTTCGACGCGCCCTGCCTGATGGAGGCGGTGGTCCTGCCGCCGAAGGAGGAGGGCACCGCCCGTCTGGAGGTCACCGGCACGCAGAACGGCGAGCGGACCTTCTCCGTCACCATGGACTGCCCGAAATAACCTCCGGCCATGACGCGGGGGCGGTGCCGGCCGGTACGTCACCGGCACCGCCCCCTCGTCCTTCCCCTCGCCTCAGCGGTTGACGTAGCCTCCGTCGACCGGCATCACGGTGCCGGTGACGTACGAGGACCGGTCGCTGAGCAGCCAGGCCGCGGCCTCGGCCACCTCCTGCGGCGCGGCGGTCCGGCCCTGCGGGGTGACCGCATGCACCGCCTCCTCAAGGCCGGGATTGCGCGCGTACCAGTCCGCCGTGATCTCGCTGCGCGTCGAACCGGGCGCGAGCGCGTTCACCCGGACGCCCTGGCGGGCGTACTCGTCGGCGGCGGCGCGGGTGAAGCCCACCACCGCGTGCTTGGACGCCACGTAGGGGGCCGCGGTGGGGATCGCCACCAGGCCGCCCACGCTGCTGTTGTTGACGATGGCGCCGCCGTCGCCGGTCGCGAGCATCGCCCCGATCTCGGCGCGCAGACAGTTCCACAGCCCCCGTACGTTGGTGTCGACGATGGTGTCGTACACCCCGTCCTCCATCTCGTGGAGGGGGGACCGGTCCCCGCCGACGCCCGCGTTGTTGAAGGCGCCGTCGAGCCGGCCGTGACGTTCCGTCGCGTGCGCGACCGCGCGCCGCGCGTCCTCGGCGCGCGTCACGTCGCACACCACCGCGGACGCCTCGAAGCCCTTGCCGGTCAGTTCCGCCACGAGGGCGGTGAGTCTCTCCCCCCGGCGCGCGGCGAGGACCACCGACGCCCCTTCGCGGGCGAAGAGGTACGCCGCCGCCGCGCCGATTCCGCTGCTCGCCCCGGTGACAAGGATGACCTTGTCCTTCAGTAACCCACTCGTATCGCTCATGGCGCCGATGCTGCCACCGGGCACCCGGCGACCGGTCCGCTTCCTGTCAGGTCAAGGGAAGGTATGTCAGGTCATGAACCCGTCAAACGGAAGGAGGGTGTCCGGGCGGGCGGAAAGACGAGGTCCGGTCCGGGGCGCGCCGTCGGGCCCC
Organism: Streptomyces sp. NPDC059247; assembly: GCF_042754005.1. Lineage (NCBI taxonomy): Bacteria > Bacillati > Actinomycetota > Actinomycetes > Kitasatosporales > Streptomycetaceae > Streptomyces > Streptomyces sp. NPDC059247. The sequence goes on along the minus strand of NZ_JBHYZW010000047.1, from coordinate 4,122 downwards.
GGACCGGACCTCCCCTCAGACGCCCGCCGTGACGCGGCCCGGCGCGGGCGGGAAGTGGCCGACCTCGACGAAGAACTCGATGTACCGGGCGAAGAGTTCGGCCGTCAGGGGCGGGCAGTCGACTCCGGTGCCCGCGAGGCACGCGAGGGTCTCGGAGGTGTCGATCGGCGGATAGAAGCCGTCGGTGTCGGAGGTCATCATCTCGAAGGCGTGCAGCAGTGGCCTCAGGGCGTTGTCGCTGCTCGCGCCGACCTTCTCGTTCCAGGTCGGCCAGTCCTGCTCCTCCAGCGCGTACCCGTGCGCCCGCAGGTGCTCCACGCACTCGGTGAGGCTGAGGGAGCTCTGGTTGAACAGGTGGAACGTCCGGCCCGCCGTGTCCCCCTGCCGGGCGAGGGTGGTGATGGCGGCGCTGACGTAGTCGACCGGCAGCAGATGGAACCGGCCGTCCGTGCCGACGGGAACCGACGCGGACTGGAGGATGCCCTTGAGGCTGAGCCAGACGAAGTCACGGGTCTGGCAGGCGCCGTTGCGGGTGTCGCCGGAGATCACGTCCACCCGGTAGACCGAGACGGGCAGGCCCCGGTCGCGGGCGGTGGCGATGAGCTGCTCGGCGACCCACTTGCTCTGGAGGTAGCCGCTGGGCAGGGCCTCGGCGGGGCCGGTCGGGTCGGTCACCCGGAGCGGGACGCCTTCCTCCCGCACCCCGTCGAAGACGCCGACGGTGGAGACGTAGTGGACGGGGGCGGTGCGGTGCCGGGCCGCCAGGCGCAGCACCTCCTCCGTGCCGCGGACGTTGGCGTCGCGCAGTGCCGTGTAGGGGTGCAGCCAGTGGACCCGGGCGCCGTTGTGGTAGACGGCGTCCACCGTCCGTGCCAGGTCGTCGAAGCGTTCCTCGGTCAGGCCGAGCCGTTCCTCGGCCAGGTCGCCCAGGACGAGGGAGAGGCGGTCCTCGTCGACCTCGTCCCACAGCCGGTACCACTCCATGTTGGTCCGCAGCCGCTTCTTCGCCTCCTCCTGGTCGGCGCCGCGGACCAGGCAGTGGATCGTCGCCTTCGTCGTCCGCATCAGGTCGCGCAGCAGGAACGCGCCGAGGAAGCCGGTGGCGCCGGTCAGCAGGACCGCCTCCGGGTCCCGTACCGGGCTGACGGCCTCGGCGGCCGGGCGGATGTCGGCGGCGAGGCTCACTTCCACGGCGAAGTCCACGGCGGGCGGCGCGGCGGCGGTGCCGGTGCCGGTGCCGCCCGCCAGGTGTCCGGTGACGAAGGCGGCGAGGGCGGCCGGGGTGGGGTGGTCGAAGACCAGCGTCGCGGGCAGCTTGGAGCCGGCCAGGGCGCCGAGCCGGTTGCGGAGTTCGACGGAGGTCAGCGAGTCGAAGCCCAGTTTGGTCAGCGGCTGTCCGGCCTGGACGGCGGAGGTGTCGGGGTGGCCGAGGACGGCCGCGGTGAGGGCGAGCACCGCGTCCAGGACGGCCTGTTCGCGGGCGGGCCCTTCGAGTCCGGCGACCAGGTCGGCCAGCGAGCCGGTCGCGGCCGTGCCCTCCCCGGCGGCGGGCGGGCGGGCGGGGAGCGGTGCGAGAGCGGTGAGGACCGCCGGGATGCGGCCGGGCTGTTCGCGCAGGACGGCGATGTCCAGGGGCGTCGCGACGACGGCCGCGATCCCCAGGGCCATCGCCCGGTCGAGCAGCGCGGGCCCCCGGTGCTGGGGCACGGGCCTGAAACCGCTGCGGGCGATGCGTCCGAGGTCGGTCTCGCCGAGGTGGCCGCTCATGCCGCCGGACTGCTCCCACAGGCCCCAGGCGACCGAGGTGGCGGGCAGGCCGTGGGCGCGGCGGTGCTGGGCGAGGGCGTCCAGGAACTGGTTGGCGGCGGCGTAGTTGGACTGGCCGGGGCCGCCGACGACGGCCGCGACGGACGAGAAGAGGACGAAGGCGGTGACCGGGGCGTCCCGGGTGAGGCGGTGCAGGTTCCAGGCGGCGTCGACCTTGGGCCGGAGCACCGCGTGGAGCCGCTCGGGGGTGAGGGTGGTGAGCAGGCCGTCGTCCAGGACGCCCGCCGCGTGCACGACGCCGGTCAGCGGCAGGTCGGCGGGGACCGTGGCGAGGAGCCGGGCGAGGGCGGTGTGGTCGGCCGTGTCGCAGGCGGCGAGCGTGACCCGGGCGCCCAGGGCGGTCAGTTCGGCCGTCAGCTCCTCGGCTCCGGCGGCGGCGGGGCCGCTGCGGCTGGTGAGCAGGAGGTGGCGCACCCCGTGCTCGGTCACCAGGTGGCGGGCGAAGAGGGCGCCGAGGCTGCCGGTGCCGCCGGTGATCAGGACGGTGCCGTCGGGGTTCCAGGCGGGGGCGGTGGCGTGGGTGGGGGCGGTGGCGTGGGCGAGCCGGGGGACGTACGCCTGTCCGGCGCGGACGGCGGCCTGGGGTTCGCCGGAGACGGCGAGGGCCACGACGGGCCCGTCACCGTCACCGGAGGGTGCGCCGGGGTCGGTGTCGACGAGGACGATCCGGCCGGCGTGCTCGGACTGGGCCGAGCGGAGCAGGCCCCAGACGGCGGCGCCCGCCAGGTCGGTGACGTCCTCGTCCTGCCGGGTGGCGACCGCGCCCGAGGTGACCACGGCGAGCCGGGTCCCTTCGAGGCGCTCGTCGGCCAGCCACTCCCCCACCAGGGTGAGGGTCTTCTCCGTGGTGGCGTGGACCGAGCCGGGCAGCGAGCCCGCCGGTTCCGGCCGGGTGCGCAGGACGACCAGGGGAACCGTCCGGCCCGCGGCGACGGCCTCGGCGGCCTCGGCGGGGCTCGTGAAGTCGCCGCCGTCGCCGAGCGTGGCCGGGCGGGTCTCCCCCGCCGCCGCCACGCTCAGCGGTGTCCAGCCCAGGTGGAACAGCGCGTCGTCGTACCGGGCGGCGGCCGTCGCGAACGTGCCGTCGTCGACGGCACGGACCGCCGCCTCGGTGACGAGGGCGACGGGCCGCCCCGCCGGGTCGGCGAGCTCGACGCGCGCGGAGCCGTCACCCCGGGGGGTGATGCGCACCCGGAGCGAGGTGGCGCCGGTCGCGTGGAGCCGTACGCCGCGCCAGTGTCCGGCGAGCGGCGCCCCGTCCCGTACGGCGGGCAGGAGGGGCCGTAGCGCCGCGTCGAGGAGGGTGGGGTGGAGGGTGAAGCCTTCGGTGGCGGTCGCCGGGTCGGGCAGGGCGGCCTCGGCGAGGAGTTCGTCGCCTCGGCGCCAGGCGGCGGTGAGGACCTGGTAGGCGGGCCCGTAGACGAGGCCCTCGGCGGCGAGGGCTGCGTACAGCTCTTCGAGGGCGATCTCCTCGGCGTCGGCGGGCGGCCACTCGGCCGGGGTGGACGCGGGGCCCTCGGCGGTGGTGCTCAGTGTGCCGTGGGCGTGCGCGGTCCATGGTGCGTCGGGGTCGTCGGGGCGGCCGTGCACGGTGACCGGGCGGCGGCCGGTGGTGTCGGCGGCGCCCACGGCGACCTGGAGCTGGTGGCCGCCGCCCTCGGTGAGGACGAAGGGGGCGTCCAGGACGAGTTCGTCGAGGGTGGTCGTCCCCGACTCGTCCCCGGCTCTGACGACGAGTTCCACGAGTGCGGCGGGCGGCAGCACCACGGTGCCGGCGACGGTGTGGTCCGCGAGCCACGGCTGGGTGCGGGGGGAGAAGGTGCTGGTGAACACGGTCCGGTCGGCGCCCGCGAGGGCGACGGCGGCGCCGAGCAGGGGGTGGCCGGTCGCCCGCATACCGAGCCCGGCGGCGTCGGGGGCGGTGGCCGCCGACTCGACCCAGTAGCGCTGGTGCTGGAAGGCGTAGGTGGGCAGCGGGACCTGGCGGGCGCCGGTGCCGGAGAAGAAGCCGTTCCAGTCGACGGGGACGCCGTGCTGGTGGAGACGGCCGAGCGCGGTGACGGCCGTGCGGACCTCGGGGCGGTCGCGGCGGGCGAGGGCTGCGGTGGTGGGGACCAGCTCGGCCGCGAGGGCGGAGAGGGTCGCGTCGGGGCCGAGTTCCAGGGTGGCGGTGACGCCCTGGGCCACCATCGACTCCACCGCGTCGGCGAAGCGGACGGTGCCACGGACCTGACCGGCCCAGTAGTCGGCCGTCCGCAGATCGGTGCCGGTGGCGACCTTGCCCGTGACCGTCGA
>NZ_JBHYZW010000046.1:0-11969 GCF_042754005.1 Streptomyces sp. NPDC059247 | reverse complement strand
GAGCGGGTACCACATCGCTGCGCGATGTGCAAGGGGGGCGGTCGCTGCGCTCCCGCTGGCCCGTGCGGAGCACGGGCGGCCCCCTCCGCTGCGCTCCTGGGGCCGGTGGGGCCGGCCGCTGCGCGCCCGGCTGGCCGCGCATCGCGCGGCCGTGGCTGATGGGGTGTCGAGTGCGGCTAGCGGGGTCTCCAGTGAGGGAGTTGGGGAGTGCTTCGCACTCCTGGGCGGGTCCGCTGCGCTCCCCGCCTGACGGTCCTTCCGGCTGCGCCTCCAGAACCTTGGGGCCCGCTGGCGCGGGCCGGGCTGGCTATGAGGGGTGGGGGTCGCTCGTTCGTGTGGGTTCTAGTGTACCGCGTGCATCGGATTGATACAGCATGTACCGTTGGCAGAAACACAGGACACCCGTAGACCGTATCTACAGCAAGCTGTGTTTTTCTCTGGAAAGGAACGGGTGGGCATGTGGAGTGCTGACGATGTGGCGCGGGATTGGGTTCGGCGCCAGGGAGACGGCCTGACCGGGACTGTGGTTGTGGAGCGGATCTCAGAGGCGGCGGTCAGGGAGCGGGAGACGGAACGGGCCCTGCTCAGCGGGGCGTTCTCCGAGTACGTGTCGGAGCCGGACCGGCTGGCCGCGGTCTGGGCGGCGAAGCACCGCGAGTTGCGACGCGTCAGCCTCCTGATGGACACCTCCGGGTGGGACGCGTACGAGCCGGAGCAGGACATCCAAGGCTCCGAGTGGGGGCGGGAGCGTGATGAACGGCGGCAGGGCGTCCTGTCCGCGCATGCCGCGCAGCTGGCGCGTCGACAGGAGGAGCGGGACGAGCTGCGGACGGAGCTGTGGCTGTCCGCAGGGTCCGGCCGACTGATCCGGGCGGCAGCCGATCGGGCCGGTCTTTCGCCCGCCGAGGTTTTGGCGCAGCTCGCCGAGCGGGTCGTGGTCGGCGAGGACGGCACGGTATCCGTACCGCCGTTCTCGCCGTCCAGGTGATCCGCACGATCGTCTGAAACTGTGCCGGAATTAGTCATTCGGAGGAGCGAGAGAATGTCTGTGATTCAGCTCAAAGAGCACCAAGCAGATCAGCGCTCGGCATTTCGTAGGTGGGTGGGATTCCCTACAAGGTCATCTGTACCTCCGCAGGGTGCCCGGGGCACGATCGTGTCAGCGACCGGCTCGGGCAAGACCATCATGGCCGCCGCGTGCGCGCTGGAGTCGTTCGCGGACGGCCGGATCCTCGTAACGGTCCCGACCCTGGACCTGCTCGCGCAGACCGCCCAGGCGTGGCGGGCGGTGGGCCACCGGGCGCCGATGGTCGCGGTGTGCTCGCTGGAGAACGACGCGGTCCTCAACTCGCTGGGGGTACGGACCACCACGAACCCGATCCAGCTCTCCCTGTGGGCCGGACACGGGCCCGTGGTCGTGCTCGCCACGTACGCCTCCCTGGTGGACCGCGAGGACATCGACGCACCTAAGCAGGGGCGCGTTCGCGGGCCGCTGGAGGCCGCTCTGGCGGGCGGGGAGCGGCTCTACGGGCAGCGCATGGACGGCTTCCACCTCGCGATCGTGGATGAGGCGCACGGAACCGCTGGTGATCTCGGACGGCCGTGGGCGGCGATCCACGACAACGCCCGCATCCCGGCGGACTTCCGGCTCTACCTGACCGCGACCCCGCGCATCCTCGCCGCGGCCCGCCCGCAGAAGGGCTCGGACGGCCAGGAGGTGGAGATCGCGACCATGGCCGACGACCCGGAGGGCACGTACGGCGCCTGGCTCGCCGAGCTCGGACTCTCCGAGGCGATCGAGCGGGAGATCCTCGCCGGGTTCGAGATCGACGTCCTGGAGATCCGCGACCCCTCACCGATCCTCGGGCTGTCGGAGGAGCCGCTGCGGGGCCGGCGCCTAGCCCTGTTGCAGACCGCCCTGCTGGAACACGCGGCGGCGTACAACCTGCGTACGGTCATGACGTTCCACCAGAAGGTGGAGGAGGCACAGGCGTTCGCGGACAAGCTCCCGGAGACCGCTGCCGAGCTGTACGTCACCGACGCGTCCGACGCCGATCTGGCCGCCGCCGACAAGCTGCCGAAGTCGTCGATCGACGCGGAGTTCTACGAGCTGGAGGCCGGCCGCCACGTCCCGCCGGACCGGGTCTGGTCGGCATGGCTGTGCGGCGACCACCTCGTCACCGAGCGGCGCGAGGTCCTGCGGCAGTTCGCCAACGGCATCGACGTCGACAACCGGCGCGTGCACCGGGCGTTCCTCGCCTCCGTGCGCGTCCTCGGCGAAGGCGTCGACATCACCGGCGAGCGCGGAGTGGAAGCCGTCTGCTTCGCCGACACCCGCGGCTCCCAGGTCGAGATCGTCCAGAACATCGGCCGCGCGCTCCGCCTCAACAAGGACGGCAGCACGAAGATCGCCCGCATCATCGTGCCGGTCTTCCTGGAGCCGAACGAGGACCCCACCGACATGGTCGCCAGTGCCTCGTTCCGCCCTCTTGTAGCGGTCCTCCAGGGCCTGCGCTCGCATGATGACCGTCTGGTCGAGCAGCTGGCCTCCCGCGCGCTCACGAGCGGCAAGCGCAAGATCCACGTCCACCGTGACGAGAACGGGCGGATCGTCGGGGGCGGCGTCGGGGGCGACGGCGAGGACCAAGAGCAGGACGACACCGACACCGACGCCGCTGCCGAGTCCGCGCTGCTGCACTTCTCCAGCCCGCGCGACGCCGCGACAATCGCCGCGTTCCTGCGCACCCGGGTCTACCGGCCGGAGTCCCTGGTGTGGCTGGAGGGCTACCAGGCCCTGCTGCGATGGCGGGCCGAGAACGGCATCACCGGCGTCTACGCCGTCCCGTACGACGTGGAGGTCGAGGTCGGCGTCACGAAGGACTTCCCGCTGGGGCGGTGGGTGCACCAGCAGCGGAAGGCGCTGCGGGCCGGGGAACTGGAGGAGCGGCGCAAGACCCTGCTGGACGCACCGGAGGCCGGAATGCTCTGGGAACCGGGAGAGGAAGCCTGGGAGGCCAAGCTCGCCGCACTCCGCTCTTACCGGCGGGCCACCGGACACCTCGCACCCCGCCAGGACGCCATCTGGGGCGAGGACGACGCGATGGTGCCCATCGGCCAGCACATGGCCAACCTCCGCCGGAAGGGAGCGAAGAACGGGCTGGGGAAGGACGATGACACCGCCACGACCCGGGCCGCACAGCTCGCCACGATCGACAAGGACTGGAACTGCCCCTGGCCCCTGGACTGGCAGCGGCATTACCGCGTGCTCGCCGACCTGGTCGACGCCGACGGCCAGCTGCCCGACATCGCCCCCGGCGTGCTCCTGGACGGCGACGACATCGGGCGGTGGCTCCAGCAGCAGAAGCAGCCGGCTACCTGGGTGCGACTGCTGCCCGAGCAGCAGGCACGGCTGACCACGCTGGGCGTGGAACCCGCCCAGGCGCCGCCTCCGGTCCCGGAGGCCAGCCGTGCGGCGAAGGGGCCGAGCAAGGCGCAGCAGGCGTTCCAGCGGGGCCTGGAGGCCCTCACGCAGTGGGTGGAGCGGGAAGGCGCCCACCGGCCGGTCCCGAGGGCACACGGGGAGGAGATCGCGGTCGACGGTGAGGCGGAGCCGGTCGTGGTGAAGCTGGGTGTGTGGGTCTCCAACACCAAGAGCCGGCGGGACAAGCTCACCGCTGACCAGCTCGCCGCCCTCTCGAAACTCGGCGTCGACTGGGCCTGACCAAGCACCGTGCGTGAAGGCGCCTCGAGTCATCGGCGCCTGATGGGCGTCGCTGCGTGGTCAGTGGTCAGTGGGCTGTGGCCCTGGCCTGGTACCTGTCGTGAAGTCGGTGGAGCAGCGTCCTGGTATGCCGTGTCAGCGGGCGGTGCTGGCCCTCGTCGATGACCAAGGCCATCAGGTAGTGGTCGGGGCCGCTGCGCACGGCGTCGATGGGCATGGATGCCCGGAGGTTGGGCCAGTACCGGCCATGGGCGAACCCTGACGCCGCGCGCCAGGCTGCGGAGACCTCTCGGGCTTTCAGGCCAGCATCCTCGGCAGCTTCCCCGATGACCTTCCCCGCCTCTGGCTTGCTGAGGGAGGCGGTGGGAATGCCGAGGGACAGGGCGAGGTCGGCTATGTCCTGGCGGCGCTCGCGACCGGTCTTGCCACCGGGGCCTGGCTGGTGGTCCGTGTCCTCCTCGTGCTGGGCCCGGTTGCGCATGTCCTCGCGCCACAGGGCCAGGGTGCGTCGGCGGCGCTCGGTGCGGTCGTTGCCGCCCAGGATCCAGACGGCCGTGGCGAAGTTCTCCAGAGCCCCCCGCATCAAGGTCCACGGGCTCTGCGGGTCTACCTCTCCCGCGTGCACGAGCCTGCGAAGCGCGTCGGCGTGGGCGACCCCCGCGCTGTAGGAGTTCCGGATGAGCGTGGACGCGGAGTACATGCCCAGCGGTGCATCGTCCGTCGCGAGGCTGCTCGACGGCTGCGGTGCCGGCAGCTGCCGGTAGGCGCCCTCTCCACGCAGTTGCTCCACGTCCGCGAACAGCGGCTGCAGGTAGGCGAACTTGAACTTAGACCGTGTCATGACGCCAGGGTAGAGACGACCCCTGACAGAAGGCAGCACGAAGGTGGGCGTGACAGGTTGCCCGGCTCGTCGTTGAGCGGGGAGGTCAGCGAAGAGCGTGAGGGCCCCGAGTTGGTCTCGGGGCCCTCACGCTTGTCGGGCTGGCTGTTACGTTCGCTGGGGGTCCCAGCCTGTGAGCGCCTGGCGGTAGGAACCGTCGAGCCGGTCCAGCCGAATGTTCCCGTCGGGTGTCAGTACGTGGGGCTGGTGGGTTCCCATGTCGGCCAGGAGGTCGGCGACGAGGGCGTAGGCCGTGCTGACGGCCTCATGCTTGTCCGCAACGAGTGCCGTCAGGTTCGCGGTGGTCTGCGCGGGTGTTTTGGTGATCGGTATGGCGGGGCCGTGCTGGAAGGCGCTCTCTGACACGACCACGCGTACGGGGGCGAGGTCGCCGTCGACGCGGTGGAGTGCCGCGGAGAGCATGAGGTCGCCTGCCGCGCCCGTCTCGGCCGCCCAGGCCGCCGCCACCTGGACCTGGGCCACGAGCTCCAGCTCGAGTCCATGCTGGTAGAGCCGGAGGGGGGCGCCATTGTCGATCGGGTCCGCCTTGATGTTGAGCGGCAGCGCGCCGTAGCTGGAACCGTCCTGGTGGAGCTGGCCGGTGGGCGTTCCCTCGAAACGGACCTGGCGGCGGCCGACCAGCGCCGGGTGATTCGGCTTCATATTGCTGGTCACCGCCTGGTAGGCAAGCTTGGCGCAGCGGTCGAGAGCCGCGTTGCGCTCCTCCTGAGTGGTGAGGGGGTAGTCGCCTCGGACGGCGGGGACTGCGGTGACGCTGACCCAGATCGGGTCCCAGGCGGCACGTTTGCCGCCGACAGGTACCTCCGTCATCACGTACCGGGTCAGGTAGTCGAGCCCTGCAGAGGACACGTCCTGCACCCGGTCGACATCCATGGCCGCGGCGTGGAAGCGGTCGCGGTAGCGCTGGGCGATCTCGGATTCGGCGAGCGTACGGGTGGTGGTGCCGTGCCGGACGTGCACCCGGAAGTTGTAGTCGTTGCCCGGGGCAGCGACCGCGTGCGGAGCCTGTGTGCTGGACGGCACCGTGAGCAGCCAATAGATCTTGCCCTCCTCGGCGGACTGCAGGGAGCGCACACCCACGTTGGGGATGACGGGCTGGATCCAGTTCGCAAGGACCGAGCGGATCCACTCCTCGCCCCGGCCCGGGGCCGGCTCGAAGGGCGCCAGAGCGTGGGCGTGGTCCTTCTTGCCGTCATCGACGCCGACGACGAGCAGCCCACCAACGGTGTTTGCCATGGCCGCCACGTCCTTGGCGAGTTCCTTCTTGCCCGCATCGGTGCCCTGGTAGAAGTCCTTCTTCCAGTCGAGGTCGACGCCTTCGGGTATCTGGTTGTCGACCGCGCGCTGCAGGTCGTCCTCGGTGAGGTCGTCGGGGTGCCGTCCCAGGGCGGCGGTGAGCCGTGCGGGCAGAGCCATCGGTTCTCCAGTTCACCAGGTGCATGACCGGCGTGCGCCGGTCAGATCACGCTAAACGGACGCACCCGTTCATCACCACGCATTTCTGAAAGGCCGTGGCATCGGTCGCCAGAGTCTTGCTGGGCCTCGGCCGGTGGAGGACAGCATCCAGCCGCCGAAAGAGTGAATCTGCCCTCGCGTACGTGGGCGCGGTCCTGGTCGTGCCGGTCCAACTCGCCTGATTTCAGGGGCTATTGACACGTTTTCATGTGATCTGTCATGTTCTATCGCCAAGGTGCAAGGCGAACGAATGAGAGCGAGGAATCCCATGGCTCGGCAAACCGAGTACGACGAGGCCCAGGCCGCGAAGCGGCTGCACACGACGGTCGTGGTGCTGCGCTGGGCGCGGCACGTGGGCGTGGTCCCGGATCCGGACGTGAGCGGCTTCGCGTGGTCGAGGGCGGCGGTGGAGGCGATGGACGCGGCCGCCGTGCGGGCTGCGATGCCACGCGAGGCGATCTCGCCGTACGAGGCGGCGAACCGGATCGCGGCAGCGCTGGGCACGCCGAACGAGCCCGGCGAGCCGCCGGCGGTTTCCTCCTACGCGGTGGAGCGCCTGATCGCGCTCGGCCTCCTGCTCGACCTCAGCGGGCACCGCCGGTACAGCGCCCTCAACCCCGACCAGGTCGACCAGGTCGCTGCCCGGGAGGGCCTGGCGGGGCTGCTGGCCCGTGAGGCGCCGCTCGGGCCGGAGCAGGCCGCCGCCAGGCTCGGCGTCCGTCGGGTCGATTTCGAGTGGATGCGCCGCCTGGGCTGGATCGCTCCGGTCTCCTGGGGCCGCGTCCAGTTCGGCGCAAGCAAGGCCGGTGCCGCCGACGTCCCGCGCTTCGCCGCCGGGCACGTCGACGATCTGCCCGGGGCACACCCCGAGGTCGACTGGGAGCAGCTGCGCACGGTCGGCAAGGGTCGGCGTTCTCCCCTCGCCGGACTCCAGGCGCAGCTGGCCTGAGCGCGCCCGGCCCCGGCTCTGACGAACGGCACCTCTTCCCCTCGGCTATCGCTCGGGAAAGAGGTGTCGTTTTGCGAAAGGGGCTTGCCCACGGACACTGACCTGGGGAAACGGAAGATCACTGGTTTCGGGGGGTCCCACCTCCGGTCACACCTGCGGTCCCCCGCCCAGTGCACCCCTGCAGACACCTCTCCAGCCCCCTTCCGGTGCAACCCCTTCCTGAGCCAGGTGCGGCCTGCAGCCGGTGCGGAGCCGCACGAGATGATGCCCGGTGAATGCTACGGAGGCACAGTTGATCATCTTTGATACGAATGCGGTGAACCTTCTCCCGCCGTCCGGTCTTCGGGCCGACATCATCCGCAAGTTGCGGCAGTCCGGCCACCACAAGGTGGCCGTGCCGTGGATGGTCATGGAGGAGCTGGTCGCCCACCAGACGAAGCACTACCCCGACAAGTACCGGGCCGTCATGAACACCCTGGCGAAGCTGCGTGAGGCACTGCCGTGGGAGTTGAAGAGCTCCCTGGAGCCGCTCGACCTGAACCGCCTCGTTGCCCACTGGCGCAGCGCGTACGAGGAGATCTTCGAGGTCATAGACACCAGCGGGGACGCCGCACGCAAGGCGCTGGCTCGTGAGGCCATGGCCCTTCCGCCGGCGAAGGCGACCAAGGAACGGTCCGAGGGCGGCCGCGACGCGGCAGTCTGGTTCTCCATCCTTGAGTACCTGAAGGAGAACCCGGACGAGGAAGTCTGCTTCGTCACGAACAACACCAAGGACTTCGGCGACGGGGCCACGTATCCCTATCCGATGAACGAGGACGTGCGCGGCCTGGAAGGCCGGCTCACCCGGCTCACCGATTTCGACACGGTCGTCTCGAAGTTCACCAAGGAGGTGTCCGGGCGGGACACCGAAGCAGCCGCCGAGGAGCTGCTGAGGTCGCTGTCCGTTCGCAACCGAGTGTCGCGAACCGCAGTCGAGATGCTCAGCTCACCGGTCGGGTTCGTCGGTCTGGACACCGCCAAGGCGTCCGTTCAGTGGCGCCAGTGGCTCGCCTCTCCCGAAGCCGAACTGCTCAGCATCGCCGACGTCCTCGGTCATGAGATCGAGGGCAGCGTCTGGTACACCGCCAACACCCGCTGGCTGCTGCACGGGGTCGCCACCAACAGCGACGACGAAGACGTGCGGTACGTGTCGTGCGTCTGGGAGATAAAGGTCCTCTTCTCCGCGAACGGCGGGGACGAAGCGCCAACCCTGCTGACCCCCGGCGAGCCCGTACTCCCGGACACAGACGATGCGCGGTGCATGGAGATCATCAAGAGGCTGAAGGCCAGGGCGTCACACGCGCAGCGGGTCCTGAGGAACCAGCTCGCCCACTCCCCCGGCGAACGCCTGATCGCCGAGAACATCGCCGGGGCCATGCCCACGCTCGACGTCGCTGGTGTCATGGCGCGCAGCGTCTCCGACCTGTTCCCCAAGCTGACCGTCGCAGACCTTCTCGGGCAGGGCGTCATTGAGCAGATCAGAGCTTCGATGCCCACGCTCGACATCGCCACCACACTGAACCAGGCGGCCGCTGATCGCCTCATCGCCGGGCTACCGAAGCCCGACCTCAGCGGGCTGCTTCCTCAGCTGGACTTCAGCCACCTCGTACCGAAGATCGACTACAGCCACCTCCTCCCGCAGACGACCATCAACCAGATCGCCGCCGCTGCGTTGGCAGGGGGAACCCAGACCCCTGCCGATGACGATGACGCCGCGGGCTCCGATGTCGACGACGGCCCCGATCCGGAGACCGGGCCGGACGAAGCGCCCGACTCGGAAACAGACCGCTGACCAAGCCGTCGGTTCCTGGGCAAGCCCACCGGTGCGGAGGGCTTGCCCAGGCTCCCCTCAGGCTTGCCCAGCCGCCGGCTCCCACAGCGGGTGGGCACGGCCGGTGCCGTCGCAGTGGAAGCACCGGCCGCCCCCGGGCGTGCTGCGGCCCCCGATGGTGTCGACGGCCTGGCGCAGGAGCCGGGTGAGGCCGTCGACGTGGGCCGGGTGCAGGGCGAGTTCGTGGCGCTTGCCCACCATGACCTCCAGCGCGACCCCGGGCCCGGCGTAGCACAGTTCCGCGGTGACGGTGCGGATGAGGTCGTGGAGGTGGCACATCGTCTCCATCCCGGACAGCTCCACCCGCGCGGTGAACAGGACCTCGTCCGGCTCGGTGAGGGCCAGCAGCGCCTCCGGTCGCTCGAACGGCACGAGGCGGCCGACCGGGTCGCGGTGGGCGGCGTGAAGGCGTGCCAAGGCCAGCCACATGTCGCCCGCATCTCTCTGCCCGAGCCCGGCCGGGCTCTCTTGCTTGTTTCGTCTCATGGCTTCGGTGTACGACCGGCGAGGAGGCGTCAGCCGGCTCCGGGCCTCCGCGTCCCAGACGGTGACGCCACGACCTCGGGAGCCGTCCCGCCACGTGATCCGGACGCTGGGCAAGCCCCCCGAGCCGAGGGCTTGCCCAGCAGAGGCCGTGACCGATCGGCAGGCCGGCTGTGACCGATCCGCCTCCCGCGATCGGTCAACCAGCACGTCAGCACCGTGACCGGTCCATGCAACTCCCAGCCAGGACGGTGACCGGTCATCGGTCAGCCAGCCTCTCGCCGCGTAGACCTGGGGGTCGTGACTGATGCCGCCTGCCCGCAGTGCCACCGGCCGGGGTGGGCAAGCCGCCCTCGCGGGTGGCTTGCCCAGGCTCCCCTCGGGCTTGCCCAGCGTCGGTCAGCGGCCGACCGCTTCGGGGTAGCGGGCGCGGCGCTGGTGCGGGTCGTCGACGCCGATCTCGTACCAGGGCTCGCCGCGCTGGAGCCGGGGCAGGGTGTTCGCCCACACCGCAATGGCGATGCCCTTTACATCGGTAGCGAGCGCCTGGAGGCGGTTGTCGAGGAGGTGTTCCGGCTTGCCCGCCAGGACGACGTGCAGCCGCGGGAAGGTGGTGGAGCGGGTGTAGCGGTGGCGCTGCCAGAACGGGTGCGTCCCGCCGATGGTGCCGCGGGCTCCCTCCCAGACACGGTGCCCGGCATAGCGTTCGTAGTCCCAGACCTCCTTGGCGAGGCGGGCCTGGGACATGGTGCCGTTGTCGAGTTCGAAGAGGCGGACCTCGCTGGTCTTGGTCGGCACGGCGAGGACGGCGTCGGTGTTGAAGGACAGGCCGGTCTGCTTGATGGCGTGGTTGACCTCCACCTGCCAGTCGGTCAGGTACTCCCCGCGACCGCGCAGGACCGTGTCGGTGTAGGCGAGGATCGTGTCGGTCACCGCGAGACCGTGCGGGCCGAACCCGGCTCGGACGGCCTTCGCTCCGGTGCCGGCCTTCGGTCGTGCCGGTAGTTCGCTGCCGTCGGCGAGAGCCTTCTGCCCTGCCGGGGTGAGGTTCCAGATCTTGTGCTTGCCGTCCTTGCCGTTCGTCTCCGCCAGCCCGAGCTTCTCCAGTTCCACCATCGCCCTGCGCACGTACGACCGGCCGTCCGACTCCTCCGCCGCGATCACCTGAGCCATCTGCCGAACCGTGGCTATCCGTACACACCCCAGCATCCTCAGCGCATCGGCCCGTACCTTCCCGGCCGTGGTAGTGGACTTCTTCCCCTTCGCTGCTGTCTCAGGGTTAAGGAGAGAGGTGTCAGCGTGCCGAGCAGCCCCCTGACGGGCGGTGTGAGCTGCGGTGATGGGCACGACGTCGGAATCGTTCACGGCACTGGACGCGGCACTGGCTTCCGGGCCGTCTGGGGGGCTCTCAGCACCCCTTGACCAGGTCGAGCCCGACTCCGGCTCCGGCTCGGGCTGCCGGGCGCTGCTGGCGTACGTCATCGTTCAGGCTCCTCACGCGAGTGGCGCGGGACTCCGGGCAGAACCCCGCATTCACCTGTTACAGGTGGCGCCGAAGCCGATGGTGTGACGCCCGTTATCGAGCCGTGATCATTTGGCGGGTGCGGCGCAGAGCTCGGAGACGATCGTGAACGAGGTCGTCACCATCGGCACCGCCATGGCCGGCGGCATCGCCGCGTGCGTGGTCTTGCCGTGCGCCATGCCGTTGCGGATCTTCCGCCCGTAGTCGAGGTACTCCGCCTGCCGGGCGGTCAGGACCCCGGTATCGGCGCCCTGCTTGATGAGCTTCTGCAGGGTCTTGTTGCCCGCGGCCGGGATGCGGTCGCGCAACACGATCTCCACCGCGATCAGGGAGTGCATGACCGCGACGGTGGAGAACTCGTAGCAGTAGTAGGACTGGCGCAGCAGCTCCCGGGACGTGCGCAGGACGGTCGCTGCGGCCTCGGGTACGCCGTCGGGCACGACCAGGTCCTCCACGAGGTCGTGCATGTCGGCGTACTGGCCGACGAAGTAGTGGGCGCGTTCATCGGGCACGGGGAACGGGAGGCGCTGCGTGGTCATCCCCGGAGTCTCCCAGCGGCGTACCGGGTCCGGCAGCGGCTTTTCCCCGGCCGTCGCCCAGGGTGCCGGGACGGAGACTTCTCCCCTCCCGGGACAGGCGGTTTGTCGCACCTGGCGAACCCTGTCAAGGGGAAACGCGCTGCCGTCCGAACCTGGACAAGGGGGTGGGTGGTCACCGTCGGTGCGCGGACTCTGTCCACAGGGCGGCTCCCCGAGGCTCGGAACCAGGCCGTCGCGATCCACGCGGAGGCCCGTACGTGAGGAGCTGTCATGCCCGAGAACACCGTCACCACCCCGCTCGCTCCGATGGATCCGCAGGACGTCGCCGACGCCTTCTCCTACATCCGGGCGCTGCAGGCCGACGACATCGACACCGCCTGCGCGGTCATCGAGGAGACGGGTGGCACGGAGATGCGCCGACTGCTCCTGGACGTGGTCGGGGCCCGCGCCTACTCGGGGACGCCCTGGAAGCCGGTCAGCAGGGTGTCGAGGATTTCCTGTGCCCTGGTGTACGCCGGGCCGCTCGGCT
>NZ_JBHYZW010000045.1:0-12601 GCF_042754005.1 Streptomyces sp. NPDC059247 | reverse complement strand
GGCAACCGTGAGGCCCTGCTCCTCCTCGGCATCCCCGACCACACCCGGCGCCTCGTCGAAGCCTGCTTCGACCTCGATCCGCTCTACCCCGACCGGCGACTGACGGCCTGGGCCCACATGCTCGGCTTCCGTGGCCACTTCTCCACCAAGTCACGCCAGTACTCCACCACCCTGACCGAACTCCGTCAGACCCGCGCCGACTACCGCGCCACCCAGGAACGCACCGCCCGCGGCCTGGACGACATCGCGCCGGACACCGTCCTCGTCCTCACCGCCTGGACGTACGTCGGCCAAGGCCACAGCCCCGGTGAAGCCGCCTTGGCCGCGTCCATCGCCCGGGACATCCAGCTGAACCGCGAAACCGCCCGCGAAGCCCTGCGCGGCAAGTCCGACACGACCGTCGAAGGGAAGTGGTGACCGTGGCCGCCCGCCTGCTCACCGTCGGCCAGGTCGCCGAACTCCTCGGCACCAACGTCCGGTTCCCCCGGCGCCTCATCGAGGAACGACGCATCATGTTCGTCAAGGTCGGCCGTCACGTCCGTATCCCTGAGCCCGCCATCGCGGCGTACATCGAGAGCAACACCGTCCAGCCCATCACACGCCGCTACGGGGCGGTGGCCTGATGACGAACCGCAAGGGCAGGCGTCGCCGGTTCGGCAGTGTGCGGCAGCTCTCGTCCGGCCGCTGGCAGGCCCGCTACCGGGACCCGCTCTCGGGCGAGATGAAGTCGGCGCCGCACACCTTAGCCACCAAGACGGACGCCGAAGTCTGGCTGACCACGATCGAGGCGGAGATCCTCCGGGGCGCTTACCAGGCACCGGACGCCGGCAAAGTGGCCTTCGGGTCGTACGCAGACGACTGGCTGAAGGATCGCAAGTTGAAAGACCGCACCCGTGAACGGAGCGAGGGCGTGATCCGGCTGCACATCAAGCCGACCTTCGGCACCGGGTCCGTCGCCGCGATCACCACCACCCGCGTACGGACATGGCGGACCGGCCTCCTGAAAGCGGGCGTGGGCGAGCCGACCGTGGTCAAGGCGTACCAACTCCTGCGGGCGATCCTGAACACCGCCGTGGACGACGAGCTGATCCGGCGCAACCCCTGCCGCATCAAGGGTGCCGACAGCTACGACGTACCCGAGCGCCCCGTCCTGACCATGCCCGAGGTGTACGCGGTGGCCGGGGCCATCCAGCCGCACTTCCGGCTGCTCGTCCTCCTCGCCGCGTTCACCACGCTCCGGTTCGGTGAGCTGGCCTCGCTCCGGCGCCGGGATCTGGACCTGGATCGCTGCGTCGTCCTCGTCCGCCGCTCCCAGTCCGAGCTCCAGGACGGCACCCTCGCCGACAAGGCACCGAAGTCCGCAGCCGGTGTCCGCTCCGTCGCCTTCCCCGCCGAACTCCTTCCCGAGGTGACGCACCACCTGGAGCACTTCGCGGGCTCCGGGCGGGACGGCCACCTGTTCCAAGGCCCCCGGGGCGGCCTGCTGCGGCGGGGCAACTTCCGGGACGACTGGATCGCGGCCCGGGACAAGGCCGGCGTCGACCGCACCGTGCACTTCCACGATCTTCGCCACACGGGGAACACCCTCGCCTCCAGCGCCGGCGCCAGCACCCGGGAGCTCATGACGCGGATGGGGCACAGCACGACCCGGGCCGCGCTGATCTACCAGCACATGACGAGCGACCGTGATCAGCACATCGCGGTGAAGCTCGGGGAGATGATCCGCCAAACCCGTAAGGATGGGCCTTCTGGCATGTAGGTGGCACGGCCGTGATCATGCGAAAGGGCCAGCGCCGGGGAATCATGCCCCTTCGCTGGCCCTTCGTCTTGAGCCCCCTGTCGGGTTCGAACCGACGACCCCCGCTTTACAAGAGCGGTGCTCTGGCCAGCTGAGCTAAGGAGGCAGCCAGTGCAGTGTATCCAACGACGACCCGGCGGCGGTCGGAAATCTCACCGGGGTCCGAGTGCTGACAGATCGGGCATCGGCGGGTAGCGTCACTTGCGGTTCACCCAGGTGGACTAGACCGCACATCCTTCCTTTACTCGGATCGTCCGGCACGTTCCTGCCGGTGAAGGGGCTCATCACCATGGCTTCCGTAACGTTCGACAAGGCCACCCGGGTCTACCCCGGCGCCACCAAGCCCTCCGTCGACCAGCTCGACATCGAGATCGCCGACGGCGAGTTCCTCGTCCTCGTCGGTCCCTCCGGCTGCGGCAAGTCGACCTCCCTGCGTATGCTCGCGGGCCTTGAGGACGTCAACGCCGGTTCCATCCGCATCGGCGACCGCGACGTCACGCACCTGCCGCCCAAGGACCGGGACATCGCGATGGTGTTCCAGAACTACGCGCTGTACCCGCACATGTCCGTCGCCGACAACATGGGCTTCGCCCTGAAGATCGCCGGGGTCAACAAGGCCGAGATCCGCGCCAAGGTCGAAGAGGCCGCGAAGATCCTGGACCTCACCGAGTACCTGGACCGCAAGCCGAAGGCGCTCTCCGGCGGTCAGCGCCAGCGCGTCGCCATGGGCCGCGCCATCGTCCGCGAGCCGCAGGTCTTCCTCATGGACGAGCCGCTGTCGAACCTCGACGCCAAGCTCCGCGTCTCGACCCGTACGCAGATCGCCGGTCTCCAGCGCCGTCTGGGCATCACCACGGTCTACGTCACCCACGACCAGACCGAGGCCCTCACCATGGGCGACCGGGTCGCGGTCCTCAAGGACGGTCTGCTCCAGCAGGTCGACTCCCCGCGCAAGATGTACGACAAGCCCGCCAACCTCTTCGTCGCCGGTTTCATCGGCTCCCCGGCCATGAACCTGGTCGAGGTCCCGATCACCGACGGCGGCGTGAAGTTCGGTAATAGCGTCGTCCCGGTCTCCCGTGACGCCATCGCCGCCGCGTCCGCCAACGGCGACACCACCGTCACCGTCGGCGTCCGCCCCGAGCACTTCGACGTGCAGGGCCCGACCGGCAAGGACGGCCTGGCCGTCACCGTCAACGTGGTCGAGGAGCTCGGCTCCGACGGCTTCGTCTACGGCTCCACCCGCGTCGGCGGCGAGGACAAGGACCTGGTCGTCCGCGTCGGCGGCCGTGACGTCCCCGCCAAGGGCACCACGCTGCACGTCGTGCCGCGCGCCGACGAGCTGCACGTCTTCTCCACCTCGACGGGCGCCCGCCTCAGCGACTGACCCCGGACGGCGGAGATCCGCCGCCGAGCCTGGCCGAACGGCCCCGCGTCCCTCCGGACGCGGGGCCGTTCGTCTCAGTAGGTGGTTTAGCCCCGGAAACCCCGGCATTCCGGGCCCGTACCCACCCCCCGCGTCAACATGCGATGCAAAAAGACACCAAGAACCATCACTCGTGAGAGTGACTAAATGTCGCCAAATAACTACCGACCGCTACGCTCGCCTGCGTGACCCACACTGCCCGCCGAATCGGCCGCTCCCTCGCCCTCGTCCTGCCCGTCGTCCTGGTGCTCTCGGGAACGCTCGCGGTGTCCGCGGTTCCGTGGGCCGGCCAGGACGCCACCACCCAGCTCACCGCGTCCTCCTCCGACGTCTCCGTCCGCGCCAAGCCCCGCGCCCCGCAGGACGTGCTGCGCGACCAGCTCCTCGCCGAGCTCCAGGAGAAGGACCCCGGCGCGGCCCTCACCCGCCTCCAGCGCGAAGTGGAGAAGCGGCCGTCGCTCGCCAAGCACTGCATGTCCCTCGCCCGCTCCCTCGGCCGCGCCGCCGTCGACCAGTACGGCCCCACCCGCGCCCAGTCCTTCTCGCGCCCGGTCTGCGACACCTCGTACGCGACCGGCGTGATGCGCGCCGGCTGAGCGCCGACGCGCGTCCGGCCGCCGGGCGTACGGGGCGACGCCTATCGTTCCCCGTATGCACACCTCTCCGACGCAGGCCGTGGTCCTGGCGGGCGGCCAGGGCTCACGGCTCCGCCCGTACACCGACGACCGCCCCAAGCCGATGGTCGAGATCCCGGGCACCGGGACCCCGATCATCGGCCATCAGCTTTCCTGGCTGGCCGCCGAGGGCGTGACCGACGCCGTCGTGTCCTGCGGCCACCTCGCCGAGGTGCTCCAGGAGTGGCTCGCGGACGCCGAGCTCCCACTGAAGGTGACCACGGTCGTCGAGACCGAACCGCTGGGCCGGGGCGGCGGCCTCAAGTACGCCGCCGCGCACCTGCCCGCGCCGGACCGGCCCTGGTACGCCACCAACGGCGACATCTGGACCCGCTTCTCGCTCCGCGAGATGGCCGCCTTCCACGACGAGCGCGACGCGCTGGCGACCCTCGCCCTGGCCCGCCCCCGCATCCCCTGGGGCGCCGTCGAGACCGACACCTTCGGGCACATCACCGACTTCGTCGAAGCGCCGCCGTCGCCGTTCCTCATCAACGCGGGCGTGTACGTCTTCTCCGCCGAGTTCACCGCGCTCCTGCCCGATCTGGGCGACCACGAGCGCACCACCTTCCCCCGCCTCGCCCGCGAGCGGCGCCTGGCGGGCTTCCCGCTGCCCCAGGGGGCGTACTGGCGGGCCATCGACACCGCCAAGGACCTCACCGAGGCCGCCCGGGAACTCGCCGTGCAGCGGGGCTGACGGCCACCGACCCGTGAGCGGGTACGAAGAGGGCGGTACCGCCGGTCGGCGGTACCGCCCTCTCGTTGCCCCCGGGCCGGTCGTCCGTATCCCCGGGGCGGCCCCCAGTATCCCTGGCGGGCCGGCCGTCAGCCCAGCAGTCCGCCGATCGGGTTCTTCGCCCCGCCCGACGTCGAACCGCTCTCCGACGGGGTCTCCGAGGCGCCGCCGGTCGAGCCGCCGGAGCCGCCCGAGGAGCCGCCGGAGCCGCTCGGCGCGTCGCTCGTGGACGGCGGGGGCGCGGGCCTGGACTGGGTCGGCGTACGGCTGCCGCCGCCGGTGCCCGCGCCCTCCGTGGACGTCGGACGCCGCTCCTGGGTCCGGGTGGACTCGCGGCTCGGCTCGGTCGGCCGCTCGGTCTTCGGGGCCTCCTCGCGCTTCTTCGGCGCCTCGGTGGTCGCGGCGGGCCTCGGAGCGGTGGACGCGGGCGGGGAGGGCGCGCGGCGGACCGGCTCGGTGGGCAGCGGACGGCCGGGGAGGTGGTTGATCGGGTCGTCGTTCGGACCCGGCACGGTGACCATCTCGGTGGAGCGGACGGCGCCGCCGAGGACGGAGCCGATGAGCAGGGTCAGACCGACGACGACGGAGGCGACGAGGGTGCTGCGGCGCATCACCCGGCGGCGCAGCTCCCAGAGTTCGGCGCGCGGGCCGAGCTTGCGCCAGGCTTCCCCGGCGAGGCGCCCATCGACGGAGTAGACCGGGGCACCGGCGATGATCAGCGGCGACCAGGCGGCCAGGAAGATGATGTCGGGCGCGTCGTAGACCGGGACGGTCTTCCAGCTGACGGTGAGGATCAGCGCGGCGGAGAGCAGGGCGCCGACGACGGCGGCGGCGCGCTGCCAGAGGCCGAGGACGGTGAGGACACCGACGACGACCTGGAGGAACGCGACGGTCAGTCCGGCGCCGACGGGGTGCTGGAGGGCGAAGTCGCGGAGGGGCTCGGCGAGGGCCCACGGGTGGAGGGAGTTGAGCCACTTCACCATGGAGCCGCGCTCGCCGCCGTCGAAGTAGACGGGGTCGCAGAGCTTGCCCATGCCCGCGTAGACGGAGATGAGGCCGAGGAAGACGCGGAGCGGGAGGAGGACGACGCCGAGGTTCATCCGGCGGCCCGGGTAGTAGGCGTGCCGGACGCTGTCCTGGCCGTGGCGCTGGGGGCTCCGGCCGTCCGGATCGTCCTCGTACGCCTCGGGTCCCGTCTCGGGCCGCAGCTCGTACAGGTCGTCGTACGCCCCCTCGGCGCGGCGCATCGGGGGCAGCAGGGGCCCGCCGGGCACCACGGGGGTGGGCATGGTGTCGTCGACGCGCGGGATGGCCTGGGTGGAGCCCGCGTCGAGCCCCCCGCGCCCGAGGACCGGGTCGAGGGTGGAGACGGAGGACTCGCGCACGGCCTGGAGGAGACCGGTGGCGCCCGGCGCCGACTTCCCGCTCCACACGACGGGGCGGCGGCGCGGGCCGCCCGCTCCGGCCGCGGCCCCCGAGAGGGCGGCGGCGCGGGCGCCGAATCTCGGCTGCGGGGCCGGAGCGAGCCGCACGCGGAAGCTGGCGTGGTTCACGATCACCTGTGCGGGATCGGAATCCACCTTGACCATGCTCAACGCGGGCTGATCGTCGAACCCCGGCCGGGGCGTTCTGGTGTCCACACTCATCTAACCGAGTGATCTGGGTTTAGGACACTGCCTTGACGGCTCGCAAATGTCCGAGACCCGTCAAGATCACGCCACGGCCGGGACCGATGGTGCGGGAGTGGCTGGAGTCAGCCCATACGGCGGCGAGCGGCCTCGTAGAGCACGACACCCGCGGCGACACCGGCGTTCAGCGACTCGGCGCCGCCCGGCATCGGGATGCGCACGAGGAAGTCGCAGGTCTCGCCGACGAGACGGGACAGGCCCTTGCCCTCGGAGCCGACGACGATGACGACCGGACCGCCCAGCTCCTCCAGCTCGTGCACCTCGTGGTCACCGTCGGCGGCGAGGCCGACGACCGTGAGACCGGCCTTCTGGTACGCCTCCAGGCAGCGCGTCAGATTGGTGGCGCGGGCGACCGGGGTACGGGCCGCGGTGCCCGCCGAGGTCTTCCACGCACCGGCCGTCATGCCCGCCGCGCGCCGCTCGGGCACGACGACGCCGTGCCCGCCGAAGGCGGAGACGGAACGGACGACGGCACCGAGGTTGCGGGGGTCGGTGATCCCGTCGAGGGCGACGATCAGCGGCTCGTCGTGGTTGTCGTAGGCGGCCGTGGCGAGGTCCTCGGGGAACGCGTACTCGTACGGCGGGACCTGGAGGACGAGACCCTGGTGGTTCAGGCCGTTCGTCATGCGGTCCAGCTCGGGGCGCGGCGCCTCCATGATGTGGATGTTGCCGCGGCCGGTGGCGAGGTTCAGGGCCTCGCGCACGCGCTCGTCGTTGTCGATGAACTGCTGCACGTACAGGGTCGTGGCGGGCACCCCGTCGCGCAGGGCCTCGAAGACCGGGTTGCGGCCGACGACCATCTCCGACTGGCCCTTGCCGCCGCGCCGGACGACGGGGCGGCGCTGGACCTGCCTGGCCTGGGCGTTGGCGACACGGTTCTTCTTGTGTCCCTTGCGGGCGGCGGCGGGCGGGGTCGGGCCCTTGCCCTCCAGGCCCTTGCGCCGCTGGCCACCGCTGCCGATCGTCGCACCCTTCTTGTTGGACGTGCGACGGTTCCTGCGCTGGCTGTTCCCGGCCATGACTACTCTCATCCTCGGTGTTGCGTGCATAGGTCTGTAGGTGAAGTGTGCCGCCCGGAGCCCCGGGCGGCACGTCTTCTAACGGCTGCCCAGGGTCCACCGGGGGCCGTCGGGCCCGTCCTCGATGGCCAGCCCGGACTGGTTGAGCTGGTCGCGGATCGCGTCCGCGGTCGCCCAGTCCTTCCGCTCGCGGGCCGATTCGCGCTGCTGGAGCACGAGCCGTACGAGGGTGTCGACCACTCCGTGGAGCTCCTCGCCGCCCCCGGCCTCCTCGGCCCAGTGCGGGTCGAGCGGGTCGAGACCGAGCACGCCGAGCATCGCACGGACCTCGGCCAGACGGGCGATGGCCTCGTCCTTGTCGTCCGCCGCGAGGGCGCTGTTGCCCTGCCGGACGGTCGTGTGGATGATCGCCAGCGCGTGCGGGACGCCCAGGTCGTCGTCCATCGCCTCGGCGAAGGCGGGCGGCACCTCGGCGGCGGGCGCGACGGGCGCCCCGGCCTTCTCGGTGGCGCGCTGGACGAAGCCCTCGATACGGGCGAACGCCGCCTCGGCCTCGCGCAGGGACTCCTCGCTGTACTCGATCATCGAGCGGTAGTGCGGGGTGCCCAGGTAGTAGCGCAGGACGATCGGGCGCCAGTTCTTCACCATCTCGGACACCAGCACGCTGTTGCCGAGCGACTTCGACATCTTCTCGCCGCTCATGGTGACCCAGGCGTTGTGCACCCAGTACTGCGCGAAGGAGTCGCCGAAGGCCTTGGCCTGGGCGATCTCGTTCTCGTGGTGCGGGAAGATCAGGTCGAGGCCGCCGCCGTGGATGTCGAAGGCGGGACCCAGGTACTTGTGGGCCATGGCCGAGCACTCCAGGTGCCAGCCGGGACGGCCACGGCCCCACGGGGTCTCCCAGTCGGGCTCGCCCGGCTTGGTCGCCTTCCACATCGCGAAGTCGCGCGGGTCGCGCTTGCCGGTGATGCCGTCCTCGGCGGGCTGCCGCAGGTCGTCGATGTCCTGGTTGGACAGCTCCAGATACCCCGGGAAGGAGCGCACGTCGAAGTAGACGCTGCCGTCCGCCTCGTAGGCGTGGCCGCGCTCGATCAGGCCGCGCATCATCTCGATCATCTCGGGGACGTGCCCGGTGGCGCGCGGCTCGTAGCTGGGCGGGAGGCAACCCAGCGCCTCGTAGCCCGAGTTGAACGCGCGCTCGTTCTCGTAGCCGATGGACCACCAGGGGCGGCCCTGGTCCGCGCCCTTGGCGATGATCTTGTCGTCGATGTCGGTGACGTTGCGGACGAACGTGACGTCGTAGCCCCGGTACGCGAACCAGCGGCGCATGATGTCGAAGTTCAGCCCCGACCGGATGTGCCCGATGTGCGGGGCCGCCTGGACGGTGGCGCCACAGAGGTAGATCGAGACGCAGCCCGGCGTGAGCGGGGTGAAGTCACGGATCTGCCGGGCGCTGGTGTCGTACAGGCGAATAGTCACCACTCCAGGGTAGTGGGCATGTGGTAGTGCCCCGATACCCGATCGCGGTCCCGGATGACGTTTTTCACCGGCACCGGTGGCCTCCGGCGCCGGTCCGGCGCCGCCGCGCGCGCCCGGCGCGGTCCGGCACCCCGGTGCGTACGTCGGCACCGGGCCCGGTGCGCTCCGCCGCCGGGCCCGTTCCGGCGGGGCGTCAGGCCGGGGCGACCCGGTGGACGAGGGCTGTGGCCAGGGCCGCGAGACCCTCCGCGCGGCCGGTCAGACCGAGGCCGTCCGTCGTCGTGCCGGAGACGGAGACCGGTGCTCCGGCTGCCTCGCTGAGCACCTTCTGCGCCTCGGCGCGCCGCTTGCCGACCTTCGGGCGGACGCCGACGACCTGGACGGCGATGTTGCCGATCTCGTACCCCTCGGCGCGGACGATCCGGGCCGCCTCGGCGAGCAGGGTGACGCCGGAGGCGCCGGACCACTCGGGCCGCGAGGTGCCGAAGTGGGCGCCGAGGTCCCCGATCCCGGCGGCGGAGAACAGCGCGTCGCAGGCGGCGTGGGCGGCGACGTCGCCGTCGGAGTGCCCGGCGAGGCCGTACCCCTCGGAGTCCTCCCAGAGGAGGCCCGCGCACCAGAGTTCACGGCCCCGCTCGAAGGCGTGGACGTCGGTGCCGATGCCGACGAGCGGGATCACCGGGCGGGGGGCCGCCGGGGCGTCGGCGGACGCCGGGGGGACGGACGGGGCGGGGGCGGACGGGGTAGGGGTCGGCTCAGAAGCCATCGTTGGCCCTCCTGCGGGCGAGTACGGCCTCGGCGAGGACGAGGTCGAGGGGGCGGGTCACCTTGAAGGCCTCTTCGTGGCCGGGCACGACGACGACGGGCGCGCCGAGCCGTTCGACCATGCCCGCGTCGTCGGTGGCGCCCTCACCGGCGAGGGCGACGGTGGCGTGGGCGTCGACGAGGGTGTCGTGGTCGAAGCCCTGCGGGGTCTGGACGGCGCGGAGCCGGGCCCGTACGGGGGTGGCGACGACCTGTTCGGGGTCACCCGGCCTTCCGGCCGGTTCGACCTCCTTGACGGTGTCCGTGACGGGCATCGCGGGGACGACGGCGACGGCCCCGTTCCGGACGGCCTCGATGACGGCGTCGACGGTGTCCACGGGGACGAGCGGGCGGGCGGCGTCGTGGACGAGGACGGTGGTGATGCCCTCGGGGAGCGCTTCGAGCCCGAGCCGGACGGACTCCTGGCGGGTGTCGCCGCCGGGGACGACGAGGTAGTCGGTCCGCTCGGGGAGGGCGTGGGCGTCGAGGAGGTTCTTGACCTCGGCGGCGCCTTCGGGGGGTGCGACCACGACGACGAGCGAGACCGCGCGGGAGGCGGCCATCGCTCGGACGGCGTGGATGAGCATGGGGGTGCCGCTCAGCGCGCGAAGCGCTTTGGGGGCGCCCGGACCGAGGCGTACGCCCCGTCCGGCCGCCGGGATCACCACGGCGGTACGAGAAGGACGCGCATCGTCTGACATCGGTTGCACTCCGGCAGGTTTGTTTCCGCGGCCGACATGGGTATGGCCTCACCGTGCCGGACGCTCCGCCTTGACCGGGCCCTTTCCGTGACGAAGGTCGAGGCGTTGTCGCCCGTGCACAGGGGCTCGGACGTAACGGGGGTGCGGGGACTTTCTCAGTGGTGCGCACACGCATTCATCAGGTGTGCCCAGGGACCCGCGTACGCCCCGCAGGCATACGCGGACATGCCGCAGCGCCCGACGGCAGCACTGTGTGGATCACAGCACGCCAACGGGCACCACGGCATCGCTTCACTTGGTAGCGCGCTCGGAGGATTCAGAGCACGCTCAGGACGCGAGGACCTCGTCGAGGAGAGCCTCGGCCTTGTCCTCGTTCGTGTTCTCCGCGAGGGCCAGCTCGCTGACCAGGATCTGCCGGGCCTTGGCGAGCATCCGCTTCTCACCGGCGGAGAGACCGCGCTCGCGCTCGCGCCTCCACAGGTCGCGGACTACTTCGGCGACCTTGATGACATCGCCGGAGGCGAGCTTCTCGAGGTTCGCCTTGTAGCGACGGGACCAGTTCGTCGGCTCTTCGGCGTACGGCGCGCGCAGTACCTCGAAGACCCGGTCCAGCCCGTCCTGACCGACAACGTCGCGGACGCCTACGAACTCCGCGTTGTCCGCAGGCACGCGGACGGTCAGGTCGCCCTGCGCGACCTTGAGCACCAAGTAGGTCTTGTCCACGCCTTTGATCTGGCGAGTTTCGATGGCCTCGATCAGCGCGGCCCCGTGATGGGGATAGACCACGGTGTCGCCAACCTTGAACGTCATGTGACAGGTACCCCTTCCGTGGCTATCCAGGGTAACACGGATACAGCTTCTTCTGAATGGCGTTTTCGCAGGTCAGGGCATATCTCGGGGCTTGACAACAGCATCACGGACGTGCTGCGCGGGGCTTCCGGAAGGCGGTATTCGCAGGTCGGAGCAGCTGTGCGGACGGAGAGAAACGCGCACGTCACACCCGCCCGGAGGGCCTTCAAGGTGGAGCGATGCCCCGTTTTGTCGGTTTCGGAGTGGCCTTCTTCACGTACTCCGTTCGAGGATCGTCCACCCGTACGGAGGTACCGCGGGGTGATTCCGCAATTGATCAGCGCGAGCGGGTCCGGGATTTTCCGGAGGCGCGGCTCCGGCGAATGCGCGGCACTCCTCGAATTGATCAAGGCGGTTATGTGAACAACAGGTCAATGCGTCGAGATCCAGCCACACCGATGGCCGGTCGGCCAGGGTCGAGGGCCCGTACGAAGGCCCCCGGAGAGCCGTCGCGGGGGTCCTCGCGGGGGCCTCGCGAGGAGGTCCGCCGCACTGGTCCCGGGGGCGTCCCGAGGTCCGCCCGGGGACGCTCCCCCGGTGGCCGCCGAGCGGCCCCGCGACGCCCGTGACCGGTTAGGGGCGGGTCGGGTGCGGGACGAAGAGTGCGGCTCGGTAACCTGAGCGCGCTGACAGACCTTTAGTTGGCCTTTAGTCCCCCGACCGTCCGTACGTCCAAGGAGATGCCGCCGCCGTGAGCCGCAACCTTCGACGCGGCGCCCTCGCCGCCACCGCCATCGTGTTCTCCATCGCCGCGCTGTCCGCCTGTGGAGCGGGCAACAACGCGCAGACGCTCGGCGTCCGGCCGGACCACGCCGCCGTCACCGTGGACGACCTCAAGATCCAGAACGCGCTGGTGATCACCCAGCCCGAGCGCGGTGTGAAGGGACCGGCCGCCATCTCGGCGACCCTCTTCAACAACGGGCGGGCTCCGCAGGTGCTGGAGTCGATCAGCCTGCCCGGCAGCAGCGCCACCGTGACGCTGAAGTCCGCCAAGGGCGCCGGCCCGATCACCGTCCCGGCCAACGGCTCCGTCGTCATCGGCGGCGCGGGCAACGCCTCCGCCGTGATCGAGAACGGCACCGAGGCGGCCCGGGTCGGCGACGCCCAGCAGGTCGTCTTCAAGCTCAGCCGGACCGGTGACGTCGGCCTGGAGGCCTTCGTCGTCCCCGCCGACAGCTACTTCAAGGACTTCGGCCCGTCCATCGTCCCGGCTCCCCCGGCCGCCACGCCGACCGCCTCCGCCACCGCCACGGGCGGCGAGCACGGCGGTACGCCGTCGGGCGAGACCAACGCGCCGTCCGGCCACTGAGTCACCCGTACGCGGGTCCGGTCCCGTACAGGGGTCCGTCCCGTACAGGGGTCCGTCCCGTACAGGGGTCCGTCCCGTACAGGGGTCCGTCCCGTACAGGGGTCCGTCCCGTACAGGGGTC
>NZ_JBHYZW010000044.1:0-14703 GCF_042754005.1 Streptomyces sp. NPDC059247 | reverse complement strand
GCCCCGTGTACCGCCGCCTCCCCGCCGCCGTCGGCTCCCTCGGCCCCGGGGCGGGGCTGGGCGTCGCCCCGTTCCGGCCCGCCCCCCCCCCCAACGGCCCGCTCCCCCGCTGCCCGGCTGCCCGACCACGCACACCCCGCCTCCCCGTGCCCCGTCTGCGGGGACTGCCGTCACCCGCCGGGAGACCGAGCCGGGCGTCCCGCGCTCCGGGACGCCCGTAGCACGCGTGGCGCACGTGGTGCGCGTGGTGTGTGTGGTGTGTGTGGTGCTGGTGACGGCGGAGAACCGGGACGGCTCGTCCGGACTCACGCCGATGCCGTCCGCAGGGGCGCTCGAACGGACCGTCATGACCGGGCCGGAGCGGGGGCTTGTGTTCCGGGCTGGAGGAGTCCGCCCCGGCGGGCCCGGCCCACACGCCGTCCCGCCCGGTCCGGGCGTGTCCGCTCCACGCGGGTCTCCAGCGGGGTCGGGCATTCCACGACACGACACGGGACGGGGCGGGGCGGGGCAGGGCTGTACGTCGCCGGGGTGGGGACCCGGCGGCGTACGGTTCACGGCAGTTCGTCCTCGCCGAGTTCCAGGGTGTCCACCGCGTACGCCGCCGACACCAGCGTCATGTGGTGGTTCCAGCCGGGGAACGAGCGGCCCGTGAAGTCCGCCATCCCGTAGTCGTCGGTGACCGCCGTCAGCGCCTCGGCCGTGGTGGCCCTGAGCCGCAGCAGCGCGAGGAAGTCGCTCGACGCGCCGTCCAGCATGTTCGTCAGCCACACCCGGCGGGGCCGGTCGCGTGCCGGGGACCATTCGGCGAGCAGCCGGAAGCGGCCCGTGCCGTAGCCCCGCAGGTCGAGGCGGGCGGGGGAGGCGAGCGTCACCAGGGGTGCGCGTACGGGCGGCTTGAGGACGTGGGCCCGCAGCCGCTCGGTCTCTCCCAGCGACAGCAGGAAGTCCGCGCCCCGGTCCAGGAGTCCGGCGGCGGTCCGGCAGGTGTCCCCGGCGCCGCGCAGGTCGAGGATCACGGGCCGTGTCCCGCCGCGCGGTGTCTGCGGGGCCTCGTCGAGGAGCTGGAAGGCGAGCTCTTCCACGGGGTGGCGGCGGACCTCGTCGGGGACCCGGCCGCGTCGCCGGTGTTCCGCGTCCTCGCCCCAGGCCCGGTTGAGGTAGAGCCGCCAGTCGACGGGCAGGCTCCGGCCCCGTTCGGTGAGGAACAGGCCGAGCGAGACCTGGCAGTTGACGGAGCCGCCGGTGGGGGTGGGCCGCCGGTGGACGCCTACGATCTGTTCGCCGTACTTGGGGACGAGGGCGAGTTCGAGGACGGTGGCCCGCAGGTTCATCCGCTGGGCCGCGAGGCGGCCCAGGGCCCGGCGGGACGGCTGCCAGTGCCAGGGGCTGTGGTTGACGAACTGCTGGAAGGCCTGGAGGTCCGCGGCGCAGTTCGTCATCGCGCGGACCGTCTTGCGGCCGGGCGAGGTGAGCAGTGCCCGCAGGTAGGCGGTGGCGCAGCGGCGCTGGTCGGAGCGCGGCAGGCTGGCGAAGACGGTGTCCACGAACCAGGCGGGGACGGGGTCGCGGTGTTCTTGCCCGGTGCCGTCCGGTGCGGTGCGTTCCTCGGTGAGCCGCTGTGTCATCTCCGCCCCTCGTTCCTCGGCCTGTCGGGCTCCAGAGTGACGAGTCGTTCTTGAATCCCGCGTGAGCGGGTGTCCGGGACGGCGGACCTGGTGGATCGGTGCCCCGGGGACGCGGGGCGGCCGGTACGGTGCCTGATCATGCTGGCGATACAGTTCGACCGTTTCGGCGGTCCTGAGGTCCTGACTCCCGTCGATGTGCCCGTGCCGGTCCCCGGGCCCGGGGAGACCCTGGTCACCGTGGAGGCGGCCGGTGTCAACTTCGCCGACACGTTGCAGGTGGACGGGTCCTACCTCTCCCCCGGTCTGCTGCCCCATGTCCCCGGCGGTGAGGTCGTGGGCAGGACCGGGGACGGCCGCCGGGTCCTGGCCAAGGTCACGCGCGGGTACGCGGAGCGGGTGGTCGCCCGGGAGTCCGCTCTCGTGGTGATTCCCGAGGAGCTGGACGCGGGCCGGGCCCTGGCCCTGCTGACCCAGGGGCTCACCGCCTGGCACCTGCTGCGGTCGGCGGCCCGGCTGCGGCCCGGCGAGAGCGTCGTGGTGCACTCGGCGGCGGGCGGGGTGGGCAGCCTCGCGGTGCAGCTGGCCCGGGAGTTCGGTGCGGGCAGGGTGCTGGCAGAGGCGTCCACGCCCGAGAAGGAGCGGCTGGCCCTGGAGCTGGGCGCCGACGGGGTCGCCCGGTATCCGCTGGACCCCCGGGCGGATGTGATCCTGGACGCGGCGGGCGGGGAGCTGTTCGACCGGGCGCTGGGTTCGCTGGCCGACTACGGGCGGCTCGTGACGTACGGGAACGCGTCCCGTGGCGTGTTCGCCCCGCTGGACCCGGCGAGGCTCAGCAGGCTGAACGCCGCCGTCGTCGGTTTCTGGCTGCGGCCCGCCCTGGCCCGGCCGGGGGGCCTGCGTGAGCCTTTGGAGGAGCTGATCGCGCTGACGCTCGGGGGGCGGCTGCGTCCGGTGACGGGTGTCGAGTACCCGCTCGCCGAGGCCCGTACGGCCCACACCGACCTCCTGGGGCGGCGGACGACGGGCAAGGTCGTCCTGCGTCCCTGACCGCGGGAACACGACCGGTCCGGACCGGACCAGACCGGACCGGCCTCCCGCCCTGGTCCTTGGCTCGCCCGCCCCGCCCCGGTCCGCCCTCCCGGTCCTGGTCCGCCTGTCCCGTTTCGCCCGCCCGCCTCTGAGAAACAGACCGTGCGTGCGGAAAACTGACACTCTCTTCGCCGCTGCGTTGGCCCGGTGGGCCGCCCCGTCCGAAGCTGGGGCCACGAGACGGCGCGGGAGCAGGTGCCTCATGCCCTGACAGCCCTGCCCGTGCCGCCTCATCGTGACTGCTCCGGTGCCTTCGAGGCACCGGCCGGAACCGAAAGACGGGAGGCCAGAAGATGAGGGAAGCGACCCGTCCGTCGACCGCCCGGTCCGCCCCCGGCCTGTCCGAGGCGCCCGGCCTGTCCGAGGCACCCGCCACGGGCCCGCGTCCGGCCCTCGCCACCGGCCCGCACACGGCGCCGCGTACCGGCTCTCACCCCGCGCCCGGCTCCGTCCGGCGCCCGGAGCCCGGCATCAGCTCGTACGCCGCGCTGGGTGACAGCTTCACCGAGGGCGTCGGGGACGAGACCCCCGGCGGGGACGTGGTCGGCTGGGCCGACCGGCTCGCCGACCGGCTGGCCCGGCACTGCCCGGGGCCGGAGTTCCGGTACGCCAACCTCGCCGTGCGGGGGAAGATGCTCGACGCGATAGTCGAGGAACAGGTGCCCAGGGTGCGGGAGTTCGCGCCGGACCTGGTGAGCCTGTGCGCGGGCGGCAACGACATCCTGCATCCCGGCAGTTGTCCCGACGACATCGCCGTCCGGCTGGAGGCGGCGGTCGCCGAGCTGGCGGGCGCGGCGGGCACGGTCCTGGTCTTCACGGGTTTCGATCCCCGTGACACGCCGGTGCTGCGCAGGCTGCGCGGGAAGATCGCGGTCTACACGGCGCATGTGCGTGCCATCGCCGACCGGCACGGCTGCGTGGTGGTCGACCTGTGGTCGCTGCGGGTCATCCAGCATCCGCGGGCCTGGAGCGAGGACCGGCTGCACCTGTCGTCCGAGGGGCATGAGCAGGTCGCCCGGCGGGCGGCCGACGTCCTGGGTCTTCCTCTGCAGCCGGAGCCCGCCGTGGTCTGGGCGCCGGAGTTCCGCCCGTGGGCGGCCGGACAGCTTCAGGACCTGCGCTGGTTCCGCGCTCATCTCCTTCCGTGGGTGGCGCGTCGTCTGCGCGGCCAGTCGGCCGGGGACGGCATGAGCCCCAAACGCCCCGACCTCGCACCGCTGGCACAGGCGGCACCCCTCGTACGGGCCGCGCCATCGGCACGGTCGGCGCAGGCCGCACCGCCGATACAGGCGGCACGGTCGGCGCAGGCCGCGCCATCGGCACGGTCGGGAAGGGCCACGGCCCCCTGACCGCTGACGCCCGCTCCGCCGCCCTCGGGCCCCACTGACGTCCTGACCCACGGCCGCCGTTCGTGCGGAACGCCCGCCGGAGAGTGTCGGGACCGCCGAGGCTGCCGGGCGAACCCGGTCTTCCCCCCACCGGTTTCGCCCGGCACCTTGCGACCGCTGCCCGCACGGGGGCCCATGGGATTCCCCCGCTCGGGCTGCTCCGACCGGCCCGGAGCAATGTTCAGGCTCTGAGTCGCTCCGGTCACTGTCCTGCGGGTTATCCCGCCCTCCGGCCCGGTCTTCCTCCACCACGGCTGACAACGGCTGAGGACGGCTGAGGGCTCTGCGGTCGCTGTTCCTTCAATGTCCTTGGTCCCGGCCGGTGTTGCTGTTGCCGCTGCTTCAGCGGTTGTCCCGGGTCCGGTCCCTGTTCCGGGTACGGGTGAGGGCCGTGTCCGGCGGGGTGCGCCGTTCACGGCCCTCGTGGTGCTGCCCGGCGGCGCCGGGGTTCTGTGTCGGCCCCTCAAGGGGGGTGTTCCGGCCGGGGGTTCTCGGGGTCTCTAGAAGAACTCGGTGTCCGGGTCCAGTCCCACCAGGACCCTGCCGTGGGCCTCGAAGCCGCCGAGGGGGGCCATGAGTCCGTGCAGGGCGAGTCCCTGGATGTCCCGGTGCACCCGCTGGAAGGGCTGCGAGCGCTGGATGACCGAGGCGCCGCTCACCGAGTGGAGGATGTCGACGGCTTCTTTCGACAGCAGGACCGCGTAGGTGATCTGGCTGCGGATCTCGACCCGTTCCTCCATGGACATCCGCTCACCGGCGTCGGCGGCGGTCTGCATCCGCAGGGTCCAGGAGTCGGCCAGCGCCTTGGCGGCCGAGATCCTGTTCGCCGCCGCCGCCACCTGGAACTGGATGTACGGGTGCGCGCGCTGTTCCTCCCAGTGGGTGTAGGCGATGCCCTTGCCCGGGAGCCGGCCGAGGAACAGTTCGAGGCCGGCCCGTGCCATGCCGAGGTAGGCAGCGGCGGACAGTGCCATCACGTAGGCGGTGAGGCCGTACTCCCGGCCGCTGCCCTCGGCGTGCGCCCGGCCTGCGACCTCGCCCTCCAGCACCTCGAAGCCGTCCACGACCCGGTACGCCGGGACGAACAGGTCCTTCACGGACGAGGTGCAGCTGCCGGTACCGGCGGCCGAGGAGACGTCCCAGTCGTCCGTGAGGACCATGTCGGACGCCCGGACCACCGCGTAGACCTCCTCGTGGACGTCGTCCGTGCGCTCGACGAGGGCGGCGAGGATGTTCCAGTCGGCGCCGCGGATACCGGTGTTGAAGCGCCAGCTCCCGTTGAGGACGAAGCCGTCCTCGGTACGGGTGGCCCGGCCGGTCGGGGTGAACCCGCCGGAGACCTTCAGCGACCCTCCGCCGGTCGCGTAGATCTCTTCCTGGGCCCGGTCGGGGTACTGCGAGATGATCCAGGCGCTGGAGATCCAGGCGTTGGCCACCCAGCCGGTCGATCCGCAGCCCTGGGCGATCTCGGCGACGACCGCGAACTGGTCGGCGAGCGGCAGGTCCAGCCCGCCGAACCGCTGCGGCACCGCGGACCGGAAGACTCCTGCCTGGTCCAGCAGATCGATGTTCTCCTGTGCGAGCCAGCCGCGTTCCTCGGTCGCGCGTCCGTTGTCCCGCAGGGTCCGCACGCTCTCCCGCACCGCTTTCAGTACGGTACCGGCGTCGATGTCGACCGTGGCCATCCTGCCTCCTCTGCCGCGAATTCATCAGGTTCCGCCGACTGTACTGCCGGTTCATTCAACCGTTTCCGGAATTCGCTCACACCTCGGTCATTGCCGGGACTGTGAATTGATGAGCGTTCGGTTACCGATATCTGAAAATCTTGAAGCTTTTCCCGGCCGGGGGTGGTGCCGGGCCGCGGGCGGGAGCACGGGCCCGGCGCGGCCGGAGACCGGACGGCCCGGCGCGGGCAGGGACCGGAAGGCCCTGCCCGCGCCGGGAGTTCCACCCCGGGGGTCCCGCCCGGCACCGGCCCCACACCGGTCCCGTACCGAACCCCGCACCAGCCCCACACCGGTCTCGTACCGAACTCCGTACCGGCCCCGTACCGTTCCTGCGCCGGGGCCCACACCAGCACCGTGCCGGACTCCGTACCGGCCCCCACGCCGGTCCCGTGCTGGTCTTGCGTCGGCCTCGTGCCGGCTGCCCGGGGTCAGCGGCGGCTCTCGTCGGTCCAGATGCGGCTGCTGAGGTCCGAGCCCCGGAGCACCTGCACTCTCCAGGGGTCGATGCGCAGGACGTGGTATTTGGGGTCGTCGGGGCCGCCGCGCCAGAAGTTGAGCGGGTTGTATCCGACGCCCGCCGGGCTTCCCTTGCGGTAGAGGTCCCAGGCGTACTGCCGGGTCTCCCGGTCCTCCGCCCAGGTGGAGACGCTGTCGATGAACACCGCGTTCTGCCGGGGGTTCCAGTACGAGTAGGTGGTGTGCGGGTTGTTCGCCAGGTGGGCCACCTTGACGGGTGTCTTGTAGGCGGCGAGCCAGCCGACCGGCTTTCCGTCGACGACTTCCCAGACGGGGAGCAGTACGCGGGCCCGGGGGCGGGATTTCTTGTCCACGGTGATCATCGTGCAGTAGACGATGTCCTGGATGTAGGAGTTGAATTTGTCTTCGATTTCCGAGAAGGATTCCACGGTGGTAGCCATATCGGTTCCTCTCGGCGTCCTGTTTGTTTTCGGTGAGGTCTTGGGAAAGCCCTTCTGCCTCAAGAATGCGGTACGGCGGCCGGTCGGGGAAGAAGGCACTTTGAAGTCACCTGCTTCCTTCGCGGTTACCGTCGGGGGCGGGGCCGGAACTGGTCGATGAGGGCGGCGTAGCTGTCGCCGCCGCGGCCGTCCGCGAGTGCCTGGTCGAGCGTGGTCCGGAACAGCCGGGGCAGTGAGACGTCGACGCCGGCCGTCTCGCTCTCCTGGAGGAGGTGGTCCATGGCGGCGGCGTGGGTGTCGAGGCTGGCGTCCTTGGCGACGGGTGCCCGGGTGTCGATCTGTTCGGCGTACGCGGTGACGAACTCGGTGAGGGAGGAGATCCACCGGTTGGCGAGGACCGCGAAGTCGGCGGCGGGTACCTGTGCGGTTCCCACCAGGGCGGCTCCGTGCAGGAAGCTGTTCAGGACGCCCCACATGAGGGTGAGCAGGGCGGCGTCGTGGAGGGCGGCCAGGCCGGGGTCGGAGCCGATGTGCACGCAGGTGCCCAGGTCGCGCAGGACCGGCAGGTGCTGCTGGAAGGCCTTCTCGTCGCCGCTGTGCAGGAGGACCGCGTCGGGTCCTCCCATGGACCGGGGGACGGCGATGACGGCGCCGTCCAGGTAGGCGGCGCCGTGGCCGGCGGTCCAGGCGGCGAGTTCGCGGGCCTGGCCGGAGGTGCTGGAGGTCAGGTTGACGACGGTGCGTCCGGCCAGGGTCCTGCCCAGGGGGCCGAGTACGGAGCGGACCGCCTCGTGGTCGGTGAGGCACACGATCACCGGGCCCTGGCTCGCGGTCACGGCCGCGGCGGCGGAGGGCGCGACCCGGGCCCCCTGGGTGATGAGGTCCCCGGCCCGTCCGGGTGTCCTGTTCCATACGGTCAGGGAGCGGCCGGCCCGCAGGTGGGCGGCGGCGATCGACCGTCCCATCAGACCGAGGCCCAGAATTGCCACGTCCGCTTCGGTGATGCGGGCGGCTCCGGCCCGGTTGTCGACCATG
Organism: Streptomyces sp. NPDC059247; assembly: GCF_042754005.1. Taxonomy (NCBI): domain Bacteria; kingdom Bacillati; phylum Actinomycetota; class Actinomycetes; order Kitasatosporales; family Streptomycetaceae; genus Streptomyces; species Streptomyces sp. NPDC059247. The sequence continues at coordinate 6,922 of NZ_JBHYZW010000044.1, read as the reverse complement.
AGTTTCACCTTCTTCTTTTTTGTGGCCTGTTGCCCCTTCGGGAAAAATATTCCCGTCACGTGCTGCTCAAGACTCTTTCAAGGGGCTGGTGGGAGAGTGGCGGAAAATCTGCGGTAAGTGCGGCTCAGGCTTTCCGGCGTGTCGAGGACTGCCAACCCGATCCGGCCCGCGGGTATTTCCGGATGCACGTCAGACCTTGGAGCGGGGGGCAATGAGGTTCAGATTGCTGGGGCCGTTGGAAGCGATATCGGCGGACGGGCCCGTCGCCCTGGGCGGGACGAAACAGCGGGCGACACTCGGGTATCTCCTGCTGAATGCCAACCGTGTGGTGGCCACGAGTGAGCTGGTGGAGGCGCTGTGGGAATCGGAGGACGTCCCCGCCACGGCCCGGAAGATCCTGCACAACGCGATATGGGGACTGCGGACGATCCTGTCCGAGAACGCGGGTCCCGGATCGCCCGGTGCGCCGGAACTGGTGACCAAGGCCCCCGGCTACATGCTGCGTGTCGACCCCGACCATGTGGACCTGCTGGTCTTCCGCCGGTGGGTGACGGCGGGCAGGGCCGAACTGGCGGCGGGCGCGGCGCAGGAGGCGTCCCGGTGGCTGCGGGAGGGCCTGGACCTGTGGGGAGGGCCGCTCCTGGCCGATCTGGCGGAGTCGGGCATCGCCTGGCCGGAACTCGACGCGGCCCGCCGGGACCGGCTCGATGTCCTGGAGGACCTCTTCGAAGCCGAACTGGAGTGCGGCCACCACCATTCCATCCTCGGTGAGCTGACGATGATGGCCGAGGCGGAGCCCTGGCGGGAACGGGCCCGGGGGCAGCTCATGCTCGCGCTCTACCGCTGCGGGCGGCAGGCGGACGCCCTCAACGTCTACGAGCGGGTGCGTTCCTCCCTGGTGGAGAACCTCGGGCTGGAACCCGGTCACGGCCTGCGGACGCTCCAGCACGCCATACTGACCCACGATCCCGCCCTGTCCGCGGACCGGGCCACGGCCCCGCGGGCGAGCGCCGCCCCGCTCGGCCCCCGGCCGGCACCCGGACCCGGCCCGCAGCCCGTACCCTCCCCGCCGGTATCCTCCCCGCCCGTGCCCTCCTCGCCGGTGCCCTCCTCGCCGGTGCTCTCCGCGCCGGTGCTCTCCCCGCTCGTGCTCCCCCGCCAGGGCGGCACGGGCGAGCGGATACCGGTGAGCGCGCTCCTCGTCGGCCTGCGTCTGGGCCCTCTCGACGAGGTGTCCCCGGGCGAGATAGAGACGGCCCTGTACACCGTCGAGGACGTCATCACCCGGTTCGGCGGGACCGTCGTCGCCGCGATCGGGTCGCTCACGCTGGCCCTGTTCGGCACCGACCGGCCCGGCGAGGACGATCCCGAGCGGGCCGTGCGGGCGGCGCTGGCGCTGCGCGAGAGGTTCTCCGTCGACATGCAGACGGCCCTCAGGGCGGCGGTGACCACCGGCCGGGCCCTGGTGCGGCTGAGTCCCGGCGCCGACGCGGGCCGCCCCTCGGCCGTGGGAACCCTGCTGGACGACGGCCGGGCGATGCTGGGACGGGTCCCGGACGGCGAGGTGTGGATGAGCGGCGCGGCACGGCTGGCGACCGCGTCGAGCGTCGCGGCGAAGTCCGCCGACGACAGCTCCGACGCGTGGCAGGTCCTCGGGCTGCTCGGCGACGAGGCCGCGTTCCGTACCGACCGCGAACACGAACTGGGAGTCCTCAACGGGCTGCTGGACTGGGCCCGGCACAGCTCGGTCCCCCATCTGGTGACCGTCCTGGGAGCGCCCGGGGTGGGCAAGTCCCATCTGCTGGCGGAGTTCGAACGCAGTATCGCCGTCCAGTCCCCCGCTCCGGTACGGGTCCTGACCGCGCGGGCGGGTGGCGGGGACGAGGCGCCGCTGGCGGTGGCCGGGGTGATCCTGGCCCGTTACTGCGGTGTCGTGCCGCAGGACGCGGCCGAGGTCGCCCGTGCCAAACTCGCCGCCGCCGTCTGGCGGCTGCCGATGGCCAAGGCCCACCGTGCCCGGATGTACCGGAGCCTGCTGCCGCTGCTGCCCCCGGGCGGCTCCCTCGTGGATCCCGGCGACGGGGAGGAGGTGCTGCGGGTGTGGGGGGAACTGCTGACGGCGGCGGCGGAACTCGAACCGGTCGTGGTCGTCGTCGACGACGCCCACGAGGCGGCGGACGCCGTGCTGGACCGGCTGGAGTCCCTGTCCGACGGCGCCGGTACGGCCCCGCTCCTCACCGTCGCCACGGCCCGCCCCGAACTCCTGGGACGGCGCCCCGGCTGGGGCGGCGGGAAACACCGGGCCTCGACCCTGACCCTGCTGCCACCACGGACCACCCGCCCCGCGACCGTACCCACGGCCCACCCGCAGCCACTGCCACTGCCACACGGACGACGGATCGCGGTGTGAACGGACGGCGGACGGCGGACGCGGATGGCGAACGGCGGATGGCGGATGGCGGATCGCGGGCCACAGACCGCGGATGGCGGGCGCGGTGCCAGTGGACGGCGGACGGCGGATCGCGGATCGCGGGCCGCGGGCCGCGGGCCGCAGGCCGCGGTGCCAGTGGACTGCCGACGGCCGACGGCGGACGGCCGACGGCGGTGTGAGCGGACGGCAGACGGCAGATCGCGGTACTGGCTGACCGCGGACGGCGGATCGCGGTGCTGGCGCGGACGACGGATCGCGGTACGAAGGGACAGGGCCCCGCCGGTGCGATCCCGGCGGGGCCCTGTCCCTTCGTACCGGAACCCAGAGGTTCGACACCGGAAAACCCGGACGTCCGGTACTACGGGCTCAAAGGCCCGGTTACCGCAAGCCCGGACGCCCGGTTACCGCGAACCCGGACGTCCGGCACCACGGCATCCAGTACCGGGGACTCAGAGGCTAGGTACCGAAGACCCGGACGTCCGGTACTACGGACTCAGAGGCCCAGTACCGCGAGCCCGGACGCCCGGTTACTGCGAACCCGGACGTCCGGCACCACGGCATCCAGTACCGGGGACTCAGAGGTCCGGTACCGGGGACTCAGACATCCAGTACTGGGAGTTCAGAGGTCCGGTACCGGGGGTTCAGACGTTCCAGACTCCGCGCGCGGCGGCGTCCTTGACGAAGTCGGAGAAGTCCCGGGGTTCACGGCCCAGCACGCGCCGGACGGTGTCGGTGGGGGTGGAGTTCTTGTTGTCGCGGATCTGGGCGACCAGATCGGCGACGAAGAGCGCGTAGTCGGCGGGCACGTCGTAGCCGACCAGCTCGTCGACGTAGGCCTGGTGGTCGACGGGGACGTAGCGGATGTCCCGGCCGGTGGCCTGGGCGATCTCCCTGACGGCCTCGTCCAGGGTGAGGGCGCGGGCCCCGCTCAGTTCGTAGGTCTGCCCGGCGTGGCCGTCCTCCAGGAGCGCCTCGACCGCGACGGCGGCGACGTCCTCGGTGTCGACGAACGGCTCGCGGCCCGATCCGGCGGGCAGGGCCACCTCACCGGCGACGACACTGTCGAGCAGGACGCCCTCGTCGAAGTTCTGGAAGAACCAGTTGGGCCGCAGCACGGTCCACTCGGCGCCGGACTCCTGGACGGCGCGCTCGCCGGCTATCAGCGACTTGCCGCCGACCAGATCGGTCACCCTCGCCTGGAGCAGTACCAGGCGGCGTACTCCGGCCGTGACCGCGAGGCCGGACAGTTCACGCAGCGCGGCCTCCGCGTCCCAGGCGCCGGGCTTGTCCTGCGCGTCCACGAAGTAGGCGACGTCCGCACCGGCGAGCGCGGGCTCCCAGGTGTTCTTGTCGTCCCAGTCGAAACGGACGTCCCCGGAACGGCTGGCCGCGCGGACGGTGGCCCCGCGCTCCTTCAGCCGGTTCACGACGCGGCGGCCGGTCTTTCCCGTACCGCCGAGGACGAGGACGGTGGTGTCGGTCATGGCGATGAGCCTTCCTGAAAAGAGGGGGAGAGAAGACGAAGAGGTTGGGGCGAGGGGTGAGGCGAGGAGGGAAAAGGGGCGAGAAAGAGGTGGGCGGGAAAGAGGTGGGGCGGGAAGGGGAGGTACGGGTCCGGGCCGCCCGCGGGATGCGGGCGGCCCGGTGGAGGAGGGTGCGTGTCCCGGCGGGATCGACGTGCCCCGGTGGAGGGGGCCCGTCCCGGCGGGGAGACGCATCCCGGTGAAAGGGGACGTGTCCCAGTGGGGGGTGGGTGTCCCGGTGGAGAGTGCATGTCCCGGCCGGGGGACGTATCCCGGCAAGAGACGTGTCCCGGTGGGGGACGTATCCCGGTGAAGGAACGTGTCCCGGTGGGGACATACCCCATGGGGAGGGATGTCCCGGCGGAGGGAGCCGTCCCGGTCCGGGGTGGATGTCCCGGCGGGGGTGGGTGTCCCGACCGAGGGGATGTCCCGGTCCGGGGCGGATATCCCGGTCCGGAGCGAGTGTCCCGGCGGAGGGAGCCGTCCCGGTCCGGGGTGGGTGTCCCGGCGGAGTGGGTGTTCCCGGTGGGGGGTGGGTGTTCCGGTCAGCCGGGACGGCGGATCACAGGAACGGGGTGTCGGGGGCGAGTCCGAGGATGGCCCGGCCGTGGACTTCCTGGTTGGTGTTGAAGGCGAACAGTGCGTGCAGCGCCAGGCCCCGGATGTCCCGGTGGAAACGCTGGAACGGCACGTCACGCATGATCACCGAAGCGCCCGCGGCCTCGAACAGCCCGTCGACGGCCTCCTTCGCGAGCTGGATGGCGAAGGCGGCGGTACCACGGGCCGTGGCCCGCTCCTGCACCGACTGGCTCGTCCCGGCGTCGGCGTGCTCCTGGAGACGGCGCAGCCAGTTCTCCTGGAGGGCCTCGGCCGCCGCGATCTTGTTGGCGGCGACGGCGACCTGGATCTGGGTGACCGGGGACTGGCTCTGATCGGTCCAGGACGTGTAGGTGATGCCACGCCCCGGCAGCCGGTCGAGGAACAGCTCGTAGGCGCCCTTGGCGATCCCGATGTACGCGGAGGCGCCCTGGGCCATGAAGAAGGGGACGAAGGCGTAGTTACGGCCGGTGGCACCGGTGTTGGAGCGGTTGCCGGTGGTCCCGCCGAGGACCTCGATGAGGCTGACCACGCGGTGGGCGGGGACCCTCACGTTCCCGGCGGTGGCCGTGGAACTGCCCGTGCCCGCCCCGTACGCGGCGTGCCAGTCGTCGGCGATGTCCAGCTCGCCGAACGGGACGAGAGCGGCGAAGGGAGCCGGTGTCCCGTCCGGGCCGGTGACCAGAGCGGACAGCAGGGCCCAGTTCGCGCCGCGCGCGCCGGACAGCCACTTCCAGGAACCACTCAGGGAGTAGGAGCCGTCGTCGTTCGGCGTCAGCGTCCCGGACGGGGTGAAACCGGTGGAGACACGGACCGCGCCGCCCGCGTACACCTCTTCCTGTGCCTTGTCCGGGAACAGACTGGGTACCCAGGCACTGGACACCCAGATCATCGAGACCCAGCCGGTGGCGGTGTCCGCACGGGCTATCTCGCCCAGGATCCTGACCTGATCGGCGATCGGGGCCTCGAGACCACCGAACCGGCGCGGGACCGACAGCCGGTACACACCCGCCTTGTCGAGCAACTCGATGTTCTCGTCCGGGATCCAGCGGCGGTCCTCGGCCTCGGGACCGCTCTTGCGGAGCGTCTCGACGACGGCTGTCACCTCGTCCAGCACCGTGGCGACGGCACTGTCGGTCGTGGTCATCCTGTCTCCTCAGAAAATCTGCCACAGCAGCTTTACGGCGCACTCTCTCTACGCCGACGGGCATTCCCATTCTCACGGAAGCACGGTCACCCACAGGTAACCCGGCACTCCCGGAAACACACCCACCCCCAGACAACCCCCACAAAACAACAACCCGACACTCCAGCAACCCTGAACTCCAGCACTCCGGTACTCCGATAACCCGGTGCTCCGATACTCCAGCAACCCGGAAAACCTGAACTCCGGCACTCCGGTACTCCAGCACTCCGGCACTCCGGTACCCCAGCACTCCGGCACTCCGGCACTCCGGCAACCCGACAACCCGGTACTCCGGCGCTCCGGCGCTCCGGCGCTCCGGCGCTCCGGCAGCACGGAACTCCAGCACTCCGGCAATCTTGAACTCACGGAAAACCATCCGGAGAGCCGGTCACCGAGAAACAACCAGCAACCGGCCACCCGCTCCCGGAATCCCAGCCACCCCCAGAAAATCCGGCACCCTCAGACAATCCAGCAGCTCCCGGAAAGCCCTTCGAACGGACAGACACCGAGAAACGACACCAGCCGGACTCCCCGCACAGAACCGGTCCACAGGTCGGGTTCCCCGCACCACCCGGTTTTCCTGCCCACGTTTCCTGCACGGGCCGTGTTCCCGAACGGGCCGTGTTCTGCACGGGCAGGGTTCCCCGCACCGCCCACACAGGCTGGGTTTCCTGCACCGCCCGCGTTCCTGCACGGGCAGGGTTTCTGCACGGGCCGTGTTCCCGCACAGGGAGGGTTTCCCACACAGGCCGGGATTCTGCACGGGCCGGATTTCCCGCACCACCCGGGTTTCCCGCACCACCCAGGTTTCCCACGCGGGTCAGGCTTCCCGCATGGGCTGGGAAAGGGCGTTGCCCTGGCCTGCCGGGGTGCGGGAGGTCAGGGCAACGCTGTTCGTGTGTGGGTGCTGGGGGTTTATCTGGTGGCTTCGATTCGTTCGGTACTACCGGTGGTACCGCTGGTGGTGGTGTTGGGGGTGTCTGTTGTCGGGGCAGGGGTGTGGGTGGTGGTTCCGGTTTTGTTGCGGAGGCCGAAGGCGCTGATGAGGGCGGCGATGAGGGCGGCTGCGAGGGGGACGATGAGGGCGGCCTGGTAGCCGTCGAGGAGGGCGGCGGGGGTGGTGTCGTCGGTGGCGGCGATGTTGACGGCGGCGACGCCGGACAGGCCGAGGGCGGCGCCGAACTG
>NZ_JBHYZW010000043.1:0-15125 GCF_042754005.1 Streptomyces sp. NPDC059247 | reverse complement strand
GAGTTGCCTGAGCGTCACGACCAATGTCCTACCGGGTTCCACCCCGCGAAGAGGGCAGAACTCAACAACTGATCACGACATCACACAGGCCCTAGTGCCTCCCCGAGCGGGCTGGCAAGCGGTGGTTCCAGCTCGCCCAACCGCAGGGCCAGTGGGCCGATTCGGGTACCAACATCCGCGTCGTAGAGGCCGTCGCCCCGCAGGTTCGCGGCCAGCTTGGCGACCGTACGGAACAGGAGCCATGCCGGGCCCGATGGGGAATCAGCGAGGGCGTCGAGTCGGCCGGACATTGCCGCGGTGACGGCGGTCGGCGCGCGGCCGGTGGCCTCCAGGACCGACTCCGCCCAGGCGAGTGGCTCGCCCTGACGCTCGTAGAGTTGGCGACCCCACAGGCGGAGGACGGCGTCACGGTGGTCGGTCATTCCAGGATCGTTCCAGCAGGGAACACCGACAGCCAACGGAATTTCCCGTGCATCCCTGCACACAGCAACTTGACAGGGAACGCTACCAACGTGCTCGGACACGTCAGGGCCGGACTGCTGGCCCGCGCCCGCCACTGGCAGCGCCCCACCATCGCGGTCCTGTTCGACGTCCCACTCGCCACGGTGGAGGTACAGAACGCCTCCCGCGACCGGGTGGTCCCTCTGCACGTCGTACGTGAACTCCATGACCTGACGCCCACCCGTGAGCAGCTGCTCGCCGAAGGCTTCGGCACCGTCCACCTGGCCTCCGAGCTCGCCACGGCAGGACCCGGACGCTGAGCTGGACGGCACCAGGTTGCCGCCGCCCACCGACGCACCATCCCACCGACGCCGGGGATTCCCGGCATCCCATCACCATCCGGCTCGACCACTGACAAGGAGACCCCCGTGGCCGTCCAGACCAAGGCCGACACCTTCGCCGCGCTCCGCGACTGCTTCGCCACCGACCTCGCCGCCCTCATCGGCGCCGAACCGTCGCGCGGCACCACCCCGAACGACTTCATCGACCTGGTCGAAGAAGTCCGCGATCGCGTCGCCAAGGCGAAGGCCGAACTGGAGAAGGCCGAGCAGGACCTGCGCGCTGTGAAGACCGGCCCCCGCACCGCCGTGTCCGCGAGAGCCGGGAGAACACGGGGTCCGGGCCTGAGGCTCTCGTGGAGTCACAAGCCGGCAGCGGTGAGGATTCGATACATCTGGCTCGGCCGCAGCGCGGAGTTGGCGGCGGCATCGTCGGCTACCTGGGGGTCTGGATCGGAGAGCAGATGCTCCAGCAACGCGTCCGTGGTGTTGGGGTGACGGGCGACCCCGCGGCGCAGGAAGGAATCGGCAGCGGCGGCGAGTTGCTGAAGGTCTGGCACTGGTAGTTCTGGGTCTTGCAGGGCGAGGTAGCGCACGTTCGGGCTTGGTTCGTCAACGAACGTGCGCAGCTTGTGACGGGGGAAGTTGGGGTGGTCGACGAGTAGCGGTCGGATGTGGAATACGTCGCCGTGTGCGCGTACCAGCGCTTCCAGGACCTCCGGTGGTGTGTCTGGCCGACGGGCGGCAGCACGACGGACCACGGGTTCCGGGTCGTTGTCCAGCCGACGCCATGCCTTTTCGGGGAGGTCGTGACAGGAGGCCAGTACGCGCCGGAATGTTGTGTGCCGGCAGTCCACGTAGGTCATCCGCTCGTTGAGAGGCGCTTCGCGCAGCCAGTCCGGTTCGGCGAAGTTCCAATTCAGAGCCACGTCGGCCTGGATGCTTCCGTCCGCGCGTTCGGCTTCTACGAGCGCATACAGCCGGTCCCGGGTTTCGGCGTCCACATGGCGACTCTGCGCAGTCACGATCCGCACGATCGGGTCGTCGATGTCCAGTAGCCGGGCAACCATCTCTGCCGATAGATGAGGGTTCCCGGCGACAGCCTGATGGACCTGCTCTTCCTCGCTCCGCATGAGCTGCGCAAACTGCTCCGGCGTGAGCGGGACGTAGCGTGCCGCGTTGACGCGCATGGCAGGGTCGGCAAGGCAACGCTCCCTCCACTCAGGCGGGACACCTGGTTGCCTGTGCTCGGTGGCGGCTGCACGGACCTGCGGATCCGGGTCGGCGAGTAGTTCCACTTGCACGGCGAGAGGCCGGTCGTGCCAGGCTCGCGCGACTGCGGCGCGCAGGCTCGGACTCGTCGCGCTGAGGAGTGCCGCCCGAGGCTGGCCGTAGGCTTCCTCCAGGGCTTTGATGCCGATCTGCAGCTTGCGGTCGACCGCGTCGCGGACAAAATGTGTGTACGCGTCACGGATCGCCGGATCGGGATGCTCGGCGATCCTGCGGCGCATCGCCGGGGAGATGCGGTCTCCGTGAAGGCGCACTGCGGCGTTGTCGTCGCCGTGCGTCAGCAGAGCCTCGACAACAGCGTCCTCCAGCCGCCCGCGACGCAGCGATATCCCGTGTCGGCCGGCCTTGTGTGTGGCCAGGCGTATCAGGACGTCCTGAGGGGCTGTTGGATTCCGCCCCAGCCCGGACAGCTGGGGGTGATCGAGGCTTGTCATGCGCTCAACCTAGTGGGGCCGCTGCGTGCCGGCCCTGCATCGGTCCTTAGTTCGGGAAAGGGCCGGGGCGCAGCCCTCTTTCTCGCCCGGCGCCTGTGCCGCCGCGGTCACCAGGTCACCGTCCACCACCGCGACCTGCACTCCCCGACCAGTCGTGACTGTGCGGAGAGCTCTCCGTGGTCGCACCGACGCCCGGCGTTGCTGGAGTGGCCAAGAGACGTCGCCACGTCAGGTCTCATTACCGGGTAATGATCTGAAGGAGCGGACAGATCCGGAGCTCTGGGATGCTCGGGCGCTGTCTCGTCTCAATGCAACCCCCAGTCGTCGTACTCCCCTGAAGTTCACTCCGTGCTGTCGAGTCTGGGATCTCGTTGGGTATGTGGCATCACATCGAAGGGGAGTGGCTGGGGCCTTGAGTGCGACCCGGCGGTGTACGACGAGCCGGCCTTCGCTGTTCACGGGCGGTAGACCGCTGACATCGCTGATGTGCTGCCCGGCCCGATTCGAGCGGCCTTCGTGGTGGCCATCGGCGAGAGCCTGAGTGATCAGGGCGACGTTCGGTTCTGGATGGATGCTGAATCTGACGATCACGGCTTCCGGATCCAAGTGGGCGGACGCCTCGGAGATACGTCTCATGAGCAGGTCCAGGCCAGCGAGGCCGACGTCGTTCGTATCTCGGGCTACGGGTCCTGGGAGCGTCGCGGCCTGGCTGGCAGTGCTCCGAGTCGCAGCCACCGTGCTGGACACAGCCGACTCGACGCACTGGGCGTGTGGTGCGGCTGGGTTGGCAGAAGCGGCGCCTGCCTTCACTGGCGTCGGACTGACCCATCCGAGTATTACCGGGTAATGGCGGAGCGGAGGCCCCAGGCAGCGTCCCTTGCTCGCGGCGGGTCGGAGGCCATTACCCGGTAATGATCGGGTCCTTGTCTGGCTCCTCCGGTGCACATCATTTTGTGATTGCTATCGTGTCGATGCTGGAGTTGATCTTTGGCGTTAGTAAGGTATCGCCTATGACTCAGCCCTCATCCGGCGACCGCGAGAAGGTCGTCTCCAAACTCCCGGCCGAGCTGCAGCGCGCACTGAAGATCCGGAGTGCACAGCACGGCCTCGACATTCAGCACGCCGTCGAAGCCGGCATCAACTCTTGGCGGGGGCTGGGCTCGAACCTCTCCCCCATCGACACCGCCGGCGCCAAGTCCTTCTCCACCTTCCTCCCTGAAGGACAGTGGGACAGCTTCCGCGTCGACTGCGGCGCACGCGGCGTATCCATCGTCCAGGGCCTCTCTCAGTCGGTTGCCCTCTGGCTGGAGAAGAACCCGGCCCCTGCCGTGGTCCGGCCGCGGTTCGTCCGACGCATCATTTGCTGCAACCAGAAGGGCGGCGTCGGCAAGACAGCCATCACCGCCGGTCTTGGCCAGGCCATGGCCGAGGACTCCGACCAACTGCACCGTGTACGCATCTCCAAGTACCTGGCTGCGATGATCGAGGAACCCTTCAACGAGCTTGACTACGAAGAACTTCCGGGCCTGGGGCTCCGCGTCCTCCTCGTCGACTTCGACCCTCAGGGACACCTCACCAGCCAGCTTGGCCACAAATCCCTGCCCATCGACGGCGACAGCCTCACCAAGCACATGTCCGGCGAAGCCAAGGGCCAACTCCAAGACCTCATCGTCAAGGTCGAAGACGAGCGCTTCGGTAACCGGCTCCACCTGCTCCCGGCCTGCACCGACGCCTTCCTCCTCGACGTGAAACTCTCCAGTGTCCGCGCCCGCGAGGCTGCCCTGGAAAGAGCCCTCGGCCTCGTCGAGGGCGAGTACGACGTCGTCGTGGTCGACTGCCCGCCAAGCCTCGGCCTCACGATGGACGCCGCCGCTCACTACGGCCGCCGCCGTGACGGAGAAGAACCCGGCAACTCCGGAATCCTCGTCGTCGTCCAGGCGGAGGACAGCTCCGCCGACGCCTACGACCTTCTCACCTCCCAGCTCGAGGACCTCCGCTCCGACATGGACCTCGACCTCGACTACCTGGGCATCGTCGTCAACCAGTACGACGCCCGCCGGGGCTTCATCGCCACCTCCTCGCTCCAGGGCTGGATCGACATAAAGGATCCCCGCGTCGTTGGCGTCATCGGCGACCTCAAGGAGCAGAAGGAGGCCGTACGTATGAAGCGCCCCCTCCTCGCCTACGCACCGCGCTGTGACCAGGCCGTCGGCATGCGCGCACTCGCCAAGGAAATCTCATGAGCAAGACCGACACCCTCCGCGCCAGCAGTTCGTTCGAGCGGGCACGCCCCGTCAGTGCCCGCCGCGCCGCGATCAACGAAGCAACCAGCGCTCCGACCGAAGGCGTCGCCGCCCCCACTAAACTGCCGCCCCGGGCCATCAGCCTGAACCCGGACAACCCCCGCAGTGAACTCGGTGACCTCAGCGAGCTCGCCGGCAGCCTGCGCGACCACGGTCAGAAGACCGCGATCAGCCTCGTGACCCGCTTCGCCTACCTCGAAGCCAATCCCGGTCGTGAAGCAGACCTCGAAGCTGGTACCTCTTATGTGGCCATCGACGGAAACTCCCGCCTAGCAGCGGCCCGCGAGGTTGGACTTAAGACCCTCAAGGTCATGGTCGACGATGGCCTCGGCGCCGACCCCGCAAGCCTGCTCGAGTCAGCGCTCGTCGCGAACGTCCATCGAAAGGACCTCGACCCGCTCGACGAGGCGAAGGTCCTGGCTGAACTGCTGAAGATCCACGGTTCACAGGAGAACCTTGCCAAGCGCCTCAACAAGTCACAGGGCTGGGTGTCCCAGCGTCTCGCACTGCTGAAGCTGACCCCTGAACTGAAGGAGCGACTTCAGTCCGGCGAGGAGCAAGCGAAGCACCTACGAGCAGTCGGCAACAAGAAGCCAGCGGAGCAAGAAGCCGCCCTGGCTGCGCTCAAGGAGAAGGAAGCAACCCAAAAGAAGGCCGAGAAGCAGGCACGCGAAGCCCTGCGGGCGCAGAAGGCTGATGCCTCCGGAGCGCAAGCTGACCCTGAGACCCCTCATTACCCGGTAATGGACACCGGGCACTCGGTACCCGAACCCCGCACCGTGGATCCGGTGCCCACCGCCTCGGCAGAGGACGACTCAAGGGCTGCCGCCAGCCCGTCCACCCAGGTTGCTGGTGCTGCGGCATCTGGGGAACCTTCCGGCAAGGCGGGCGAAGGCCAGACAGCCGTACAGCTCCGCGCGAGCGACCACCTCATGCTGATGGACACGGCACGCTCCAGCCTCAACGCTGCAGAGTTCAGTGGCTTCCTCCAGCGGTACTTCAGAATCACCAGTGGCGTGGAAGAAGTCGCCGAGGATCTGGGCCGCGGCCTGCCGGCCGATGCACGAAATGGACTCGCCGAGATTCTGCGCAGCGTTGCCGATCGGCTCGGCCAGGGAAGCTAGTAAGTCGGCATCTGGGGCGGGCGGCCCATTCAACAGACACAACGGTGATGGTTGGGCGAGCCCACCCAACAGAGGAGACCGGTGGGCGACTTGCCGGACCTAGCCGCTCAGCGTTGCGCCCGCCCCAAAACCGCTCCGGGGGAGCGGTGGTGATCGTGGAAGCTGATCAGGAAGCCGTCGAATCCGCCACCACTGCTGTGGGCGCTGTCCAGGGCACAACACCTCACCCTGATGCCCTTCCTGCTGTACCCAGCCTGAAGAGCCAGGTCAGCGAAGCCTGAGTCCGGCGTGGTGCACCAGCCGAGTTACCAACCACGTGCTGGTGCACACGGGATAGAAGGTGCTCCCGGTGGGGAGCTGTACCGCTGGCGAACAGCTGACTCACGGGAGGGGCAACTTGGAAACAGGCACGGTGGTACTGGTGGTTAGCCGTCTTGGGCCTGAGTGCCGTGGTCTGGGTTCTGGCGCGCGCCGGACGCAGGGAGGCCGGGGCGGAGAGGGGCTGGCTCAAGGAGCAGGCACGAGTGCGGGCCCAGAGAATGCTGGAAGCCCTTTGGGGATGAGCCCTGAGGACTTCGTGGAGTGCATCGTCGAACTCTGCCGACGGGATGACTGTACCGAGGTGCGCAGCGTGGGTGCTGCGAACGACCTGGGTGCCGACGTGGTGGGCCGGTTGCCGGACGGCCGGAAGCTCGTTGTGCAGTGCAAGCGCTACGCGAAGCGCCGCATCGTCGGTAGCCCGGACCTCCAGAAGTTCAACGGCACCGCCCGCAGTGAACACGGAGCAGATGTCCCGCTCTTCGGTGCCTCGTGCAAGTTCACCAAGCTGGCCCGGGCCTTCGCGGCCCGCCACGACCTGGTGCTCGTCGACGTTGATCTGCTCGGATTCTGGAACAGCGGCACGGTCTTGTCCACGCTCCTGGACTTGGACATCGGCCGGTCCGGTACCAACCGGAAACTGGCACCGGACAACTGAAGCGTCCTGACGTTCAATGGGCCGCATCGGCGTCGATGCCCTTCCAGCCGTGCCCGAGGCCGCGGCGCCGGGCCTGTGTGGATGCCACGGTGGGGGAGGGGACGGCGCGGGTGCTGAGCGCGTCGGTCACCTGCCGGGCGGCCGCCGGGGTGAGGCCGGTGGTCACCTGCCCGGAGGCCAGGACCCTCGCGTACGTTCCCGGCTCGTACGCAGCCAGGGCCGCCGCGAGCTGAGCGGCAGCCGTCTCCGCCGGCCCCGCACCCCACCGGACGTCGTCCTCGACGGGCGGTGTCTGCTGGGGGAGTCCGCGGTGGGCGGTGAGGAGTACGGCGAGGACCTGGGCGTAGGCCGCGTCCAGGGTGACGGTCAGCAGCGCGGGCCCGAGCTGATGGACCCGGCCCCCGGTCAGCCCGTGCGCAGCGAGCGCCCGCCGCAGCCGGGTGCTCACCACTACCGGGTCCACCGCCCGCCCGGTCCGCCCCGGCGCCCCGGCGGCGGCGGGTGTCTGCTCGACGTGCTCGCGCAGCGCGGCCACGGCTGCCGGAATCACCTCCAGGATCTCCGCGGCCTCAGGGCCAAGCCCGGACAGCGCCCCGGCGAGAACCTCCAGGGCGGTCGCGGCGTCTTCGACCGCACCGCCGCTCCATCCGTCGGGGGTGGCGGCGTCGGCGAGCGCGCACACTGCGAGGACCGCGCTCTCTGCGAGCGGGTCCAGGCGGCTGGTGGAGGGGTTCATGTTCTGCCCAACGAGTCGGGCCGGGTCGGGGGATGCCCGGCACGTCATGATCGCTGCTGGCGTCCCGGGGCCCGGGTTCAGGGGTTGGTGAGGATGCCGTGGCCACGGATGTCCTCGCGAACGCTGGGCGTCGCTGTAGCTCTCTGGCCTGATGGTGTGGCTGGTTCGGCGTCCTGTACACCGCGGCGGCGTACTCCCTACGGTGGGCCTGATTCACACGCCCCCAGTACCCCGACCCAGGCCGTCGGGGCTGCCGTACCGGACGGCGATGTGTTCATCCACCTGGCCGGGCGCCCCGACCTGGTGTGGGACATGGCCGGAGCCTCCCAGCTGGCAGGCGGGAAGGTGCTGCTCTGGCCGCGCCATGGCGGCGCCAACCAGCGGTGGCGGGTGACCATCTTCCACGACGAGAAGGACAGCCCCTACACCTGGTTCCGCATCACCAACGTCCACAGCGGCATGGCGCTGGTACACCAGGCGGACGGCAACGCCTTCGTCCAGCAGCCCGCCGGCCAGCCCCTCTCCGACGAGGGCTGGGGGCAGGTCTGGGCCATGGGCTATCCAGGCTTCGCCGGTTCGAGCTATGACCCCGCCAGGCCCGCCCAGCCCCACCCGACCGGTTCCGACGGCGTCCGCGTGCGCTTCAAGGGAAGCTACAAGTCCGGCGGTGTGGTGGCCGTCGCCGCCCCCGAGACCTCCGGCACCTACCTGTCCTCCACCGAGCGGTGGCAGGACTTCGAGACCGGCTGGAAGTTCATCGCCGCCTCCTGACCCGCACACCGCACTCCCTGGTACGGTCACGGCCCGGTTCGCCATGGGCAGCCGAAGCCCGCCCACCCGGCCCAGCCTGTACCGGCGAGTGCCCTGCGTGACCACCCGCACCGCCGCGGTCGTCGACCCACGTAGGCGGAACTGAACCGTGCGGCTCCGCCCGGGGGCGTGCATCGTGCTGCCGCGCCGTGCCCCGGTGCCGAAGCCGCCCAGCACGGGTCGGGTCGCCCTGCCGGCCACGTCCACTCGAACGCCGTCGGCAGTCCTCATCCGCCATCACCGTCTGATCAAGCGACGGTCGGCCCGTCATGATCGCTGCGGACGTCCTGGGGGTCGGTTCAGGGGTTGGTGAGGATGTCGTGGTCTCCGATGCGCCGCCAGACCACATGAGGAGTGCCGGGCCGACGTTCGGGTCCGTAGTGCCAGGTGGCGCGTCCGGCGGGGCCGCGGCCGTTGGCCCAGGTGAGTTCGTAGACGCCGGTCGAGCGTTGGACGCGCTTGACGCGCAGGCCGGGGCGTATCGGACGGCCGGTGCGCAGGTCGTCGACAAGGGAGCCGACGGCGTGGCGGAAGCGTCGGCGCTGGGCGGGGGAGAGGCGGCGGAGGTCGGTGGTGAAGCGGGGCAGGGCCTCGTACGTGGGCAGGGCTCTCCTCCGGGAAGCACGAAGCCCCTGGCCGCAGTCGGCCAGGGGGCGTGGGTTGTTCGTACTGAAGGGTGCGGAGCGAGGGGGGTATCGCGGCCTGTGCACGATCGGGCGGCGGTAGCGTCACTCGTCCGCACGGCTCGCAGGCATGGCACGGGGTGACGATGATGGACAAATCTGTGACAGGTGGGGCTCCTGTGATGAGGGAGTACGGCATGCGGCCGCTCCCAGGCAGCGAGATCTCGCCGTCGCTCTGTTCCGGGAGGTGCTCCGCCACCCCGCCACCTGTGCGTCTGGGACGCGGTGCCGGGGAGCGGTCTTCGTCAGGGGAGGGTGATGTTGTTGAGGGCGTTGTGGGTGGGCAGGGTGCCGGTGGCCTCGTCGGGCTGTTCGCCGTTGCCGAAGCTCTTGGACAGGAGCCGGAGTCCGGGAAGGTTGTTGCCGACGCTGTCGGCCGTGGCCGCTCCGGCGGAGGCGAGGACAGCGGTGGCGCCGGCGAAGGCACGGCGAGGGAAGATCCTCATGCCGGACTCAACGACCCGGACCCCGCGAGGGCCACGCCGGCCTGCACCGTGCCGCACGACCGGGGCGCGGAACGCTCGCGCGGTTCTGTGACGGCGCGAGCCCCGGGATGCTGGACCAGTTGTGGTCGAGGGGCGGCGAGTGCTGTGCCGAGCCAAGAGGCGATTTGGAACAATCTTGTTGACCTGTCGTTAGTGAAGTCCTTACGGTGGCCTCATGGATTCTGGGGCGTTGTTCGTGATGATTCACGTGGGGCAGAAAGTCGGGCATCAGCGGAACCTGGAGCATGGGATGGCGACGCGCTCCTGGGGCTTCCCGAGGAAACCGGACTGGTACGGACGGCGGGAGCCCGACTTCGCGGTGCTGGTGACCGGGGCCGCGCCGCGGGTGCAGCCGGAGGAGTGGGAAACGAACTCCGTGCGGATGGTGCTGTGCAAGGTGCAGGTCGGTCTGTACGAGGGCGCCGCGCCACACTGGCCGGACGAGATCGCCGAGGAACGGGTCATCTACCCCTACCGGCTGGGGCTGGAGCCGCTGGCCGTGCTCGACGATGTGCCGCTGGGCCCCGACGGTCCGCTCAGCACGGAAGCGTCGCAGGCGGCGCGCCGGTCGGGAACCCAGCAGGGGGTGGGCTATCTGGTGGAGATGGATCCGCAGTCGTTGTTCGACGCGGCCGGTATCGAGGCCGACTGGGCCGCGGACCACGACGTCGCGCTCGCCGCGACGCCGGGGGTCACGCTTGAGCAGTTGGAGGGCCCTAACAGCCCCCGGCGCGGTCGGCGGGGCGCGGGCCGGCAGATGGACCCGGAGAAACGCAAGGCGGTCGAGTTGTACGCCGAGGAGAAGGCCGTCACCCACTACCAGGATCCCGAGCGGGGCTGGACAGCGCACAAGGTCGGCAAGCCCTACGACCTGCGCCTGGAGCGGGAAGGTATGGAGCGGCGGGTAGAGGTCAAGGGCACCACCGGCGCCCCCACCAGCGTTGAGCTGACCGTGAACGAGGTCTTCCACGCCCGTGATACCCGCCACACCGTCGACCTGTTCATCGTCAGTGACATCAAGGTCACCAAGACGGACGGCGCGTATCACTGCAGCGGCGGTGATGTCCTGCTGCTCAAGGACTGGCAGCCGGCCGAAGAAGACCTGCGCCCCACCCGCTACCAGTATCTCGTTCCCCAGCCCACCGTCGCCGACCAGCCCTGACCGCAGCCTGTCCCGCCCGATCTGGCCCCTGCACCCGAGGACGCGGTCGCACGACTGCCAGGCGGGGCAGGCCCCCCCCAAACGGGCCGGGTCCGCATGCCGAGGCGACACTGTCCGACCGCCACCGGGCCGCACACTCCACGCTGCCCCACCCGCGCTGCCCCAGGAAACGCACCCGACCGAGGAGACGCCGATGCCGTTGCTGCGCATGCCAGTGCACGAGTTCGTCCAGCGCTGTCGACAAGACACGGTGGCCGATGCCCTGGCCGAGCGCCACCAGCAGGCGCGGCTGGGCCGGCTGGAAGACGGGGAGATAAGGTCCTGGCGCAACAGCCTGCCCGCCCTGGCCCGTGTGCTGGACGAAGCCGGACTGCAGCAGGTCGAGGTACTGATCGAGTACCAGCTGGCCCTGTCCAGTCTGCGGGCCGACGTGGTGCTGGCCGGCTGGCACCCCCACACGTCCCAGCCGTCCTACGTCATCGTCGAGCTCAAGCAGTGGACCCACGCTCGGTCCCTGCCCGACACCGACGACCTCTGCCTGCCAGGGGTCGGCAACAACAACCGTGCCTTCTTGCACCCGGTCGCCCAGGTACGGCGCTACTGCCAGTATCTGCAGGACTTCACCACCGTGCTGGACGCGGAACCCGACGCGGTGGCCGGCGTGGCCTACCTTCACAACGCCGAGGCCACTGGCGTGGCCGACCTGCTCGCCCTTGAACCCGACCACCACGGACACCTGTTCACGCACAGCACCCGCGATCAGCTGATCACCTACCTGCAGTCGCGCCTCTCACCCGCTCACGGCACCGCAGCCGCCGACGAACTCCTCGACAGCCCCCTGGCCCCCAGCCGTTCTCTGCTGCGCGCGACCGCGGAAGAGATCCTGCACGCAGACCGATTCGTCCTGCTCGACCAACAGCAGATCGCTGTCTCCCTGGTCCGCCGCGCCGTGAAGAAGGCACGTGAAGCGGACAGCAAGGAAGTCCTCATCGTCACCGGCGGCCCCGGCTCCGGAAAAAGCGTCATCGCCCTCCACCTGATGCGCCACCTTGCCCACGACCGCCACACCGTGGTCCACGCCACCGGATCCAGGTCCTTCACCCGCACCCTCCAACACGCCGTCGGCAGCGGCACCTCCCGCGCCCGCGAGCTCTTCAACTACTTCATGAACTTCGCCGACGCCCCCAAGAACGGACTGGACGCCCTCATCTGCGACGAAGCCCACCGCATTCGCGCCCACTCCGTCCGCCACCGCGGAGTACGCCAGATTGACGAGCTCCTCGACGCCGCCCGCGTCCCTGTCTTCCTCCTCGACGACCACCAAGTCGTACGTCCCGGCGAGATGGGCAGCCGCGAAGCGATCGACCAGGCCGCCGCCGACCGAGGGCTGCGCCCACGTCACATCGACCTCAACGGTCAGTTCCGCAACGGCGGCAGCCGTGCCTACGAACAGTGGGTCCTGCGCCTGCTTCAGCTCACCGATGAGCCCGCCACCGAGTGGGCCGACGAGCGGACCTTCCACGTCCGGGTGGTCGACTCTCCTCAGGAGATGGAAGACATCCTGCAGGCCAAGGAGGCGCAACACCTCACCGCCCGCATCACGGCCGGCTTCTGCTGGCGATGGAGCGACCCACGCCGTGGTCGTCTGGTCGACGACATCACGATTGGATCCTGGCGCAAGCCGTGGAACCTGCGCGGTGAGTCCCGCCTCGACGGCGTCCCCCCGTCCTGGCTGTGGGCCACCGACCCCGACGGCTTCGGCCAGGTCGGCTGTATCTACACCGCACAGGGCTTCGAGTACGACTGGAACGGCGTCATCATCGGAGACGACCTCCTCTGGCGTCACGACCGCTGGATCCCCAACCCTCAGGCCAGCAGGGACCCCGCGCTCCACAACACCGACCCCGTCACCTTCCTCCGCCTGGTCCGCAACACCTACAAAGTCCTCCTCACTCGCGGCATGTCCGGAACCCTCCTGTACTCCACTGACCCCGAAACCCAGGCACGACTGCACCAACTGATCCCTGCACTGACTGAGGCAGAGCCCGACACGACTGCACTGTCCAATTGATGCGCCGCTCGGAGCGGAGCCGGGCCTGGTCGTCGCATTCCGGCACCAGCAGCTCGGCGAGAAACCCGCAGTAGGTCATTTGGTCCTGTGCGGTGGCCGCTGCCAGCTGAGATGCTCCGTCTGGGGCAGTCCGCTGGGAGGGAGGAGCGATCTGTGGGTGGCTGGCTGAGCTTGGTCTGGGGAGGCGTCGTAGGTGCTGGCGCGATGGTTGTCGCGCTCGACTATCGGAACGTTGGGCTGCACGTGTATGACCTGATAGCCCAGAGGGCACCTGGTGACGGGGTTGATCCAAGGCTCTCGCCCGACATCATGCGAGGCATCTTTGGGGTACTCGGTGTCGTCTTCCTCGCAGCCACTGGGATGAGGGCGTTCGGGATGTTCTGAAGTCCCGGCGGCAGCTGGCCCCTTGACAGTCGCCGGAGAAGGTTGGAATGCCTGGTTCAGGCCGCATTCTCACGTTCGATGGCGGCGACCCCCATGATCGTGTTGATCACGGCGTAACCCGGGTAGTCCATCATGACCTCGCCCATGCGGTTCCACACCGCGTCCAGCGGCCCGAGGACCCTCTCGTTCGCACGGTCCGCTCGCGCGGGGCTGTGACCGCACGCCCCCTGCTCCACGACCACGCCGTGGTGTCGATCCGCGCCCGACGGCCGGACGGGACGTGGGGCAACCAGACCGCCGATGCCCTGATGAAGCACATCGTCGCGGCCGACGCCCTCCCCCTCCTCACGGCCAAGTACGAGGAGCGGCAAGGCCACCCGCCGGGGGAGCGGGCCGCCTACGCGCTCGCCTGCCAGGCCGCCGACCAGACCCGCTCACCGAAGCGCACCCAACTGCGGTCGCTGTCCGAGCTCCGCGCCGCCTGGCGGGAATCGGCGGCCCGAGCCTACGGAGCCGACGTCGTCGCACAGCTCGCGGAGCGCGCCCGAGCAGCGGCCACGGTGATATCGGCGCGGGTGCGCCCGGTCGTCGACGTCGCCCTGGCCGCCGCCGAGACCATCGCTGTGGTGTACGTGATACGCGGCGCGTTCGCGCACCGCCACCTCCTCGCCGAAGCCCGCCGCCACCTCTCCTACGCCCTGCGCGGCAGACCCCACCAGCGAGGCCTGGACGAACAGATCGTCCAGACGGCCATCGACGTCTACACCCGCCCGGTCGGCCGGGGCCTGATGATGACCGCAGACCTCCGCGCCCTCTACCCCCGCGACACCGAAGACCAGGCCGTGCTCCGCGCGCTGACCCGCAACCGGTCCGCCACCCCGTACCAGCGGGCCCGTCTCGCCGCAGACGCGCTGACCGCCCGGGTCCACGCCGCACGCCGCGCGGACCGCCTGAACTCCCGGCCCCGGCCGCACACCGTCACGGTGCCGGCCACCCTGAGCCCCCGCCCCGGGCGGAGGGCCGGCCGGGACCTGGAGCCGACGACAGACGTCGTCGCCGCTGTGGAGCTGACCCGTCGGACGCTGGAGGCCGCAGCCGCCGAGATGGCCGCCCGGCTCCAGGCCGGTGTCCGGGAACGAGCCGCCGCCCCTCGCCCCTCTTCCAAGTCCGCGGCGGCTCCGCCGCCGAGCGCCCAGCAGCCTGTCCAGCCCGCGCCGGGCCGGACACCACCCACCGGAGGAATCGCATGACCACCACGCCGCCCGCGGACCCGAGGATCGAAGCCGTCGCTACCCGGCTGAAGGAGGCCGCCCAGAAGCGCGCCGAGGCGTACACGCCGCCGGCGGACTGGCAGCCGATCTGGAAACGTCCCCGGAAGCCGAAGACCATCAAGGCGAAGAAGGAGCAGTTGGCCAAGCAGCGCAAGCGGCTCAAGGCGGCGGGAGTCCGCCGGTTCTACGGTGCCCAGGCGCGCCGGCCACGGCCCCGGCAGAACCGCATCGGCAGCGCCGCCGCCCGCCGCGACGCCCGCGCCCTGTCCCGGATGCGGCACTCGAACGCCTGGCTGTGATGACGAGGCTGAGCACCGTCCACCGAGTGGACCACCCTGAAGACACCGGGTGGACTCCATCCATGCGGTGGAGCACATGGTGGAGTCCACCGCGGTGCGCACCATCCGCACCCTCGCCCAGCCACCCCCTTGACCAGGTTCGGCTCCACCCCTTGACCGGGTTCTCCACCCGCCAACACGGAAGCGCACTTGGTGCGGTGCACGGTGGTGCGCATCATGGCCCCGGTGCGGTGCGGTGCGGTGCGGTGCGGTGCGGTGCGGTGCGGTGCGGTGCGGTGCGGTGCGGTGCGGTGCGGTGCGGTGCGGTGCGGTGCGGTG
>NZ_JBHYZW010000042.1:0-15560 GCF_042754005.1 Streptomyces sp. NPDC059247 | reverse complement strand
TCAGCCATGTGCCGCTGATCGACACGGCCCTGCGGCTCACGGCGAGCGGCGCGTACGGCGGCTGACCCCGGGGGGATCGCGTTCGCCGCGCCGGAAACCTCGATGCCCGCTAATTCCGTTGAGCCCGCACCCTGCGGTCGTGTTAGCTGGCGGCGCCGAACCGTCCGTACCGCAGGTGTCCGCCTGACCGCAGCAGGGAGTTAGACGTGCGGGACATTGATGTCGACCCCGTCGCCCACAATCGGGCGGCCTGGGACAAGTACGTCCAGGAGGGTGACCAGTGGACGAGGCCGGTGAGCGCCGAGGAGGTCGAGCGCGCCCGCGCGGGCGACTGGTCGATCGTCCTCATCGGGCATGAGCCGGTCGACCCCTCCTGGCTGCCGAAGGACCTGACCGGCAAGGACGTGCTGTGCCTGGCCTCCGGCGGTGGCCAGCAGGGTCCGATCCTCGCCGCCGCGGGGGCGAGGGTCACCGTGTTCGACAACTCGCCCGGCCAGCTCGGCCAGGACCGGACGGTGGCGGCGCGCGACGGGCTCGATCTGCGCACCGCCCTGGGCGACATGCGCGACCTCGGCGCCTTCGGCGACGCGACGTTCGACATCGTGTTCCATCCGGTCTCCAACCTGTTCGTGCCGGACCTGGCACCGGTGTGGCGCGAGTGCTTCCGCGTCCTGCGACCGGGCGGAACCCTGCTCGTGGGCTTCCTCAACCCCGACGCGTACCTGTTCGACCACGAGGCGCTCGACGAGCGCGGCGAGCTGATCGTCACGCACAAGCTGCCCTACAGCGACGTCACGCACTACTCCGCCGAGGAGCGCGCCGCGAAGTTCGGCGCCGACGCCGCCCTTGAGTACAGCCACACCCTCACCGACCAGATCGGCGGGCAACTCGCCGCGGGGTTCCTCCTCACCGGCTTCACCGAAGCGCCGCACGAGTCCAACGCGTCCGCCCAGTACATGTCGAACTATTTCGCGACGCTGGCGGTCAAGCCGGGCTGACCCGGCCGTGACCACCCCCGTGACCACCCCCGGGGCCGCCGCCGGGGGCGGTCGGGAGCGGGCCGGGCAGCGACACCGCCCCGGAAGTGACGCAGGACACACTCGACAGAAGGTCGAGCAATTCCCCTCCCGGCTGGACGAGTTGTCACCCCCGTGTACGAAGGGTCCGGACCCGTGACCGTGGGGTGATGTCGCCGGAACAGGGACGCGGGTAGCGTCCGGCCCCATGGACAATCAGGGCGGGATCACCGTGCAGCGGGCGCTCGAACTCCCGGGCCTGCGCGGCGGACTCCCGGAGGTGATGGCCGGGGCGGACCGGCTGCACCGCACGGTGCGCTGGGTGCACGCCGGTGAGGTGCCGAACATCGCGTCGCTGCTCAAGGGCGGCGAACTGCTGCTGACCACCGGACTCGGCCTCGGCACCAGGCCCGCCGAGCAGCGGGCCTTCGTCCGGCGGCTCGCCGACCGGGGCATCGCCGCCCTCGTCGTCGAGCTGGGACCGCGCTTCGCCCGGCTGCCCGCGACGATAGTGGAGACCGCGCGGACCACCGGTCTTCCGCTGGTGCAGCTGCACCGCGAAGTCGCCTTCGTGGCCGTCACCGAAGAGATCCACACCGAGATCGTCAACGGCCACTACGCCCTCCAGCGGCAGGCCGAGGAGGTCCACCGGCAGTGCACCGAGGCGCTGCTCGGCGGCGGCGGCATCCCGCAGGTGCTGCGCATCCTCTCCGACTTCGCCGCGAACCCCGTCTTCCTGGAGACGCCCGACGGGCAGCTGCTCTACGCGGCGGGCACCGAGTCGGCACCCGCCGACCCGCTCCAGGTCTGGGACGGGCTGCGCGGCACGCGGGCGGCCCGCGAGTCGGGCCCGCCGACCGGCACGGTCCTGGTCGACGTCCCCGGCGGCGGCCCCGGCACCTCGTCCGTACGGGCCCGGCTCGTCCTGCTCTCGGTCTCCGGCGCCCTCTCCCCCGTCCACCGGATGGCGGCCGAGCGGGCGGCCGGGCTCCTCGCGGTCGTCCTCATGCAGGCCCGGCAGGAGGAGGAGCTGGCCGCGCGGGGCCGGGGCGACTTCCTCACGGACCTCGCGGAGGGCCGGATCACGGCCGAGGACGCCCCCGCCCAGGCCCGGGTGCTCGGCTTCAAGCCGGGCGAGGGGCCGCTCCTGCCGGTGGTGATGCGGCTGGCGGCGGAATCCCCTTCGGGGAACTGGGCGCTGCTGGCCCGCGCCGTCCTGGAGGAGCTGGCGTCCGTCGGCGTCCCGGTCCTGCTGGGGGTCCGCCCGGTCGAGGGCCGGGTGCCGCTGCTGCTCGGACTGCGTTCGGAGTCCGAGCGCACGGCGGTCGCCGACCGGGTCGCGGCGGCGCTCCGCGCGGGCGTGGAGCGGGCCGGTCTCGAACGCGCCGGGACGCACCCGCCGGTGGTCGTCGTGGGCGTCGCGGGCGGCTGGGCCGCCGCCTCGGCGGGCCTGCGGCACGCGGCGGAGACCGCGACGGCCGCGCAGGGCCTCTCGGACCGCCCCTGGTACGACGCCCGGCGGCTCGACATCGACCTGCTGCTGTGGCGGCTGCACTTCCACGGCGACACGGTCCTCGCGGCGTTCGTGGACCGGGCGATCGGGCCGCTGCGCGAGCACGACCGCACCTCCCGGCCACCGCTCCTGCCGACCCTGGAGACGTATCTGGCGCACGCGGGCCGCAAGGCGGAGACCGCCCGGGAACTGCACCTCAACCGCCAGACCCTCTACAACCGGCTGGCCCGGATCTCCGAACTCCTGGGCACCGACCTGGACGACCCGCAGACGGTCCTGGCCCTCTCCCTCGCGCTCAGGGCCCGACGGCACACCCCCTAGCGGGGCGCACCGGGCCCCCTCGCACCGGGCCCCCTCCAGCGGAGGACGGCGGGGCGGCTACCGCCCCGCCAGCTCGTCGTACACGCTCAGGACGTGCGCCACCGTCTCGTCCTCGGTGGGCCAGGTCCGCGCCTGCACCCGGCCCGCCGCCGCCAGGTCCATCCGGCGGTCCACGTCGTCCAGCAGCCCGCGCACCGCCCCGGCCAGGGCCTCCGCGTCCCCGTACGGCACGAGTTCCGCCGCGTCCCCGACGAGTTCGGGCACACCGCCGACCGCCGTGGCGACCAGCGGGACGCCGAGCCTCAGCGCCTCCTGGGCCAGCAGGGACCGGGCCTCCCACCGGGACGGGAGCACCGCCACGTCCGCCGCGGCCAGCAGTTCGGCGACGTCCTCGCGCCGCCCGATCAGCCGCACCGGCAGGTCCTCGTCGACGATCCGCCGCCGGAGACGGGCCCGCTCGGGGCCCTCCCCCGCGATCACCAGGAGGGGCTGCGGGTCGAGGTCCCGCCACACCCGCGCCGCGTCGAGCAGCGTCCCGTAGCCCCGCCCCGGTTCGAGCGCCCCGACCGCCATCAGGAGCGGGCGCGCCACGGCGCCCAGCTCGGCGCGGGCCTTGCCGTCGTGGAGGCAGACCGGGCCGCGCGCGGGCGGCACGGTGACGGGGGCCAGCCGGGCGTCCCGCGCGCCGCGCAGACGCGCCCGGTCGACGAGTTCGGAGGAGGTGCCGAGGACGACGGTCGCGGCCCGCGCGGCCCTCCGTTCCAGGAGGCGCAGCACCCCGCCGCGCGCCCCGGCGGTGTCGACACGGCTGTCCCAGGTCGTCACCAGCGGCACCCGCCCGGTCCCGCCGCCCGCCAGTGCCAGCGCGGCCCGCACCGAGGCCTGGAAGCCGTGCGCGTGGACCACGTCCGCGCCGACGCAGGTGTTGCGGAGCAGGGCGACCGTCGAGGGGTCGCCGAGGCGCGGCAGCGGCACGAAGCGCGCGCCCGCGCCGAGGTAGTCGTAGACGCGGTCGAGCTCGGCGGGGGCGCACACGGTCACCCGCACGCCCCTCGCCACCAGCCCCGAGGCGAGTGAGCGCACGTGCGCGCTGCTGCCCGCGCTGCGGCCGCCCAGCACTTGGACCGTACGGAGCTGTGTCACGCGCCCAAGGATGCCAGTCCGCGCCGCCGTCCGTACGCACGTTCCGCCACCGAAGTGACGTGGTTCGCACCGCCGTTGCCCCGTACGGGCGGTCCCCGGCGCCCGGACCGACCCTCCCGGGGTTCACCCACCCGGGTGAGCGTACGGCGGGTTCGCGCGCTCTGCCCAGCAGGCGGCGGCGACGAGACCGGCCGCGTGGGCGGCGAGTCCGAGCCGCCCGTTGCCCTCGGCGATCGCACTGCCGACGGCGGCCCCGAGGGCGTACGCGCCGGTGTCACCGAGCATGGTGCGCTCCCCGAGATCGTCCCCGAGGACGGCCACGGCGGCCCCCATGGGGGCCGCCGCGAGGCTCCCGCGCAGCAGTCCGGGGGCGCCGAGCGCGAGCACCGTGAGGCCCGCCCGCCCCGGCCGTACGTCCACGAGGTTCACCAGGTGCGCGGTCCCCGCGACGACGACGGCGGCGAGGACCTTGTCCACGGGCCGCTCCTTGAGGAGCGCCCCGGCCACCAGCGAGGCGGCCCCGATCCCCAGGAGCTTGACGGTGCCGCTGGTCACCTCGCCGTCGCGGAGCGCCGCGAGGTGCGCCCGGAACCCGCGCCGGTGGTCGCCCCGCACGTCGTCGTACGCCCCGCAGACCCCGGCGGCCAGGACGGCGAACGCGGCGGGCCCGCGCCCGGCGCCGACGGCGGCGCCGAGGGTCACGGCGGGCCCGGCCCACAGGCCGACGTCCCGCCCGGCGTGGTTCGGCCGGAGCCACCGCTCACCGCCGCGCGCCCGCAGCCCGGCGTATCCGGCCCGGCTCGCCCCGGCGGCCAGGACGAAGGCGCCGAGGCGCCCGCAGGTCCCCCGGGCGCGGCGGGTCATCCGTCGGCCCGCGCCGCCGCGAGGAGTTCCTCCGCGTGGGCCCTGGCCGTCTCGGAGTCCTCCTGGCCGGCGAGCATCCGGGAGAGTTCCCGGACGCGGTCCTCGCCCTCCAGGACGGTGACGCCGGAGCGGGTCACGGAACCGTCGCTGGTCTTCTCGACGAGCAGCTGCCGGTCGGCGAAGGCGGCGACCTGCGGGAGGTGGGTGACGACGACGACCTGCGCGGTCTTCGCGAGCTTGGCGAGCCTGCGGCCGATCTCGACCGCCGCCTTGCCGCCGACGCCCGCGTCGACCTCGTCGAAGAGGTACGTCGGCACCGGGTCGGTCCCCGCGAAGACGACCTCCACCGCGAGCATCACCCGGGACAGCTCACCGCCGGACGCGCCCTTGGCGATGGGCCTCGGCGGGGCGCCCGGATGCGGGGCCAGCAGCAGTTCGACCTCGTCGGCGCCGGACGGGCCGTACGCGACCCGCCGCCCGCCGACCTCGACGCCCTCGGGGTCGGCGGTCTGCCGGATGTCGAAGGACACGCGCGCGTGGGGCATGGCGAGCGAGGCCAGTTCGGCGGTGACGGCGGCGGCGAACCGGTCCGCCGTCTCCGTACGGGCGTCGGTCAGGCCCTGGGCCAGCTCCGACAGCTCGTCGCGGAGCCGGTCCCGCTCGGCGGTGAGTTCCCCGACGCGCTCGTCGTCGCCGTCCAGCTCGCCGAGCCGTCCCGCGCTCTCCTCCGCCCACGCCAGGACGGCGGCGACGTCCTCGCCGTACTTCCGGGTGAGCTGGGTGAGCGCCGCCCGGCGCTCCTCCACGGCGGCGAGCCGCCGCGGATCGGCGTCCAGCGCGTCGGCGTACCCGGCCAGCTCGGTGGCCACGTCCCCGAGCAGGATGGAGATCTCACCGGTCCGGTCGGCGAGCGCGGCCAGCACCGGATCGTGCGACCGTACGGCCTCCAGGGCGCGGCCCGCACCGGCGACGAGCGTGGTCGCGTCGACGGACTCCGGGTCCTCCGGGACGCCCGCGAGCGCGGCGTGCGCGAGCGCGGCGGCGGACGCCAGGGCCTCGGCGTGACCGAGCCGCTCCGCCTCCGCGGCCAGTTCGGCGTCCTCCCCGGCGCGCGGGGCGACGGCCTCGATCTCCGTCAGCCCGAACCGCAGCAGATCCGCCTCCTGGGCCCGCTCCCGGGCCCGGGTGGTGATCTCGTCGAGTTCCGTCGCGACGGCCCGCAGCCGCCGGTAGGCCTCCCCGTAGGCGGCGAGCGGCCCGGAGACCGCCCCGCCCGCGTACCGGTCGAGCGCGCCGCGCTGCCGGGCGGGCTTGAGCAGCCCCTGCTGGTCGGTCTGGCCGTGGACGGCGACGAGTTCGTCGGCGAGTTCGGCGAGCAGCCCGACGGGCACCGAGCGCCCGCCGAGGTGGGCCCGTGAGCGCCCCTCCGCCGAGACGGTGCGGCTGACGAGCAGCACGCCCTCGTCGAGCTCCGCGCCCGCCTCCTCGGCGCGCACGGCGGCGGGCGTGCCCGCGGGCACGCTGATCCGCCCCTCGACGACGGCCGACGCCGCGCCGATCCGCACCAGGGCCGGGTCGGCGCGACCGCCGAGCAGCAGCCCGAGGCTGGTCACCACCATGGTCTTTCCGGCACCGGTCTCACCGGTCACCGCGGTGAAGCCGGGCGACAGCTCGACCACCGCGTCGTCGATGACCCCGAGCGACCGTATCCGCATCTCCTCCAGCACGCCCCAGACCATACGAGGTTTCCCCGCCGCGATGCGACACGGGCCCCGGGCGTAACCCTCCGGCGCGCCGATCGTTCGACCCGCCGGAGCCGTGTCAGCGAGGTGCGCCCCGCCATCCCGACACGGGCAGGGCGAACTTGGCGACGAGCCGGTCGGTGAAGGAGGCGTGGTGCAGCCGGGCGAGTCGCACGGGCACGGCGCCCCGCCGCACCTCGACCCGCGCGCCCGCCGGAAGCTCCACCGTGCGCCGCCCGTCGCACCACAGCACCCCGTGCGGGGTGTGCGGCTCGATCTCGACGGCGAGGACGGACTCGGGGGTGGTGACCAGCGGCTTGGCGAAGAGGGCGTGGGCGCCGATCGGCACCATGAGCAGCGCCTCGACCTCCGGCCAGATGACCGGGCCGCCCGCCGAGAAGGCGTAGGCCGTGGACCCGGTGGGTGTCGCGCAGATCACCCCGTCGCAGCCGAAGCCGGTCACCGGGCGTCCGTCGATCGCGAGGACGACCTCCAGCATCCGTTCCGGGGACACCTTCTGCACGGCCGCCTCGTTGAGCGCCCAGTCGCGGTGCAGGACGTCACCGTTCTCGTACACGACGACGTCGAGGGTCATCCGCTCCTCGACCTCGTACGCCCTCGTCACGACCCGGTCGACGACCTTGTCGAGGTCGTCGCGCTCCGCCTCCGCGAGGAAGCCGACCCGGCCGAGGTTGACGCCGAGCATCGGGACGCCGGAGGCGCGGGAGAACTCGGCGCCGCGCAGCAGGGTGCCGTCGCCGCCGAGGACGACGAGGAGTTCACAGCCGTCGAGCGCGTCCGAGCAGGCTTCGGGCACCTTCTCGACGGACGGCGGCAGCGGCAGGTCCTCGGCCTCCGCCTCCAGGACGCGGACGACGATGCCGCAGCGCAGCAGTCCGAGGACCACCAGCTCGGCGCTGCGCACGGCGGCCGGGCGGCCGGTGTGCGCGAGCAGGAAGACGGTACGTGGTGCGGTCTCTGGTGTGGTCTCTGGTGCTGTTGCCCTTGAGCTCAACGAGGTCCTTCCGCCACGGCGCGGTCGACATCCGCCGGATCCAGCGCGGGCGCGCCCGCCCGCAGCCACAGAAAGTACTCGACGTTGCCGGAGGGGCCGGGCAGCGGGCTGGCGGTGACGCCCAGGACACCGAGCCCGAGCTCCGCCGCCCGCCGGGCCACGTTCTTCACGGTGTCCGCGCGGAGTTCGGCGCTGCGGACGACTCCACCGCTGCCGAGCCGTTCCTTGCCCACCTCGAACTGCGGCTTCACCATGAGGACGAGGTCGGCGCCGGGCGCCGTGCAGGCGGCGAGGGCGGGCAGGACCAGGCCGAGCGGGATGAAGGACAGGTCGCCGACGACCAGGTCGACGGGGACGCCGTCGATCGCGTCGAGCGTCAACTCGCGTACGTTCGTACGGTCCTTCACGGTGACCCGCTCGTCGCTCTGGAGCGACCAGGCGAGCTGTCCGTAGCCGACGTCGACGGCGACGACATGGGCGGCACCGGCCCGCAGCAGGACGTCGGTGAAGCCGCCGGTGGACGCCCCGGCGTCCAGGGCGCGCCGCCCCTCGACCGTCAGCCCGAGGGGGACGAAGGCGGCGAGGGCCCCGGCGAGCTTGTGGCCGCCGCGCGACACGTAGTCGGGGTCGGAGCCGTCCTGCACCACGACGATGGCCGCGGCGGTCTCGACCTGGGTGGCGGGCTTGGTGGCGACGGTCTTGCCGACGGTCACCCGGCCCGCGGCGATCAGCTGGCTGGCGTGTTCGCGCGAGCGCGCCAGCTTGCGCCGGACCAGCTCGGCGTCGAGTCGGCGGCGTGCCACTCCTGCCACGGTGGGTTCAGCTCCTGTTGTCGTGCGGACGGGGGTCGGGAAGCGCGTCGAGCGAGGTCAGCTCGGCGCGCAGTCCTCGGTGTACATCCTCGTACACCCGCGGGTGTCCGTCCGCCGGGAGGTCGTCCACCTCGGCGAGGCGCGCCAGGTGCGCGTCGACGCCGGGGTGCCCGGTGGGCCGCCGTGCGACGCCGAGCGGGGCCGCTCCGGCGGGTTCGGGGGCGTCCGGCGGGCCCGTCTCGTCCAGGGGCTCCGGTGCGGGCGTCGCGTCGTTCATGGCCCCGACGCTACCGCGAACGTCTGGGGTACGGTCGTCCCGATGGCGACGATCACTGAGTGCCGCGGCGCACTGGACAGACTCTCGGACGGCCTCGCGCGGGCCGACGGCGAGGTGCGCGGGGCCGCCGCGCTCGACCGCACGCTGAGCTGCCACGTCACGGACCTGGACACCACGTTCACGGGCCGTCTGACCGGGGGCCGGATCGTGGTCGGGTCGGCGGTGGCGGGACCGCCGCCGTCGAAGGCCCAGATCCGCCTCGCGATGACCGGGGACGACCTGCTGGCGATGGTGGACGGCGAGCTGAACTTCGCGAAGGCGTGGGCGTCGGGCCGGGTCAGGCTGGAGGCGGGCTTCCGCGACCTGCTCAAGCTCCGCGCGCTGCTGTAGGCCCGGGGCCCCGGGCGCCGCCGGGACCCGCTCACTTCCGCAGCGCGGGCTCCTGGGAGGCCCCGGACTCCACCGGGGAACCGGCCGGAGCCGCCTCGGACGCGGTCCGGTCCTGCCGGGGCGCGCGGCCCCGGCGTCCGGCGGGGACGACCAGCGGCGTGCCCGTCTCCGGGTCCTCGATGACCTGGCAGCGCAGCCCGAAGACCCGCTCGACGAGCGCGGCGGTCACGACCTCGTCCGGCGGGCCCTCGGCGACGACCTGACCGTCGCGGACGGCGATGAGGTGGGTCGCGTACCGGGCCGCGTGGTTCAGGTCGTGCAGGACGGCGACGAGCGTACGGCCCTGGGTCTCGTGCAGCTCGGCGCAGAGGTCGAGCACGTCGATCTGGTGCTGGATGTCGAGGTACGTCGTCGGCTCGTCCAGCAGGAGCAGCGGGGTCTGCTGGGCGAGCGCCATGGCGATCCAGACGCGCTGGCGCTGGCCGCCGGAGAGCTCGTCCACGTACCGCCCGGCCAGTTCGGCGACACCGGTCGCCTCCATGGACTCCTGGGTGATCCGCTCGTCCTCGGGGGACCACTGGCGCAGCAGCCCCTGGTGGGGGTAGCGGCCACGGGCGACGAGGTCGGCGACGGTGATGCCGTCGGGGGCCACGGAGGTCTGCGGCAGCAGGCCGAGGGTCTTGGCGACCTTCTTGGCGGGCAGCGAGTGGATCGACCGCCCGTCGAGCAGGACGCGGCCCTCGCTGGGCTTCAGCATCCGGGAGAGGGCGCGCAGCAGGGTGGACTTGCCGCAGGCGTTGGGGCCGACGATGACGGTGAAGGAGTGGTCGGGGATCTCGACGGACAGCTCACGGGCGATGACCCGCTGCTCGTACGCCAGAGTGACCGATTCCGCGCTCAGTCGCTGCTGCCGACCGTCCATGCCCGTGCTCCCGCATACCCTCGCCCCAACAAAGTTAGGTTAGCCTACCCAATTTATGCGCCGGGGTGCGCCAGGGCCGACGCGACGGCCGGGACGCGCGGGCTCACCCCCGACCGTCCGGGGGCGGCGGGGCCGGGTGCCGTCCCGGGCGTCCCGGCCTTCCGTCCGGGCGACTGCGGACCCGACCGCTCAGGGGACCCGGACGGCCGACGATCCGATGACCTGACAACCCAGGCCGGTGCCCCGCCCCGCCCCGAGGCCCGTGCTCCAACGACCCGGGGCCCGGGCCCCGGCCCGACCCGTTCCGGTCCACACGCCCGGTCCACACGCCCGGACCGGACACCCGCCCCGGCACCATCCGACCCGGCGCCATCCGACCGCACGCCCCTGACCGACAAGGCTGACCCCGACCGACAAGGCCCGCCCCCGACCGGCCGGAGGTCCCGGCCCGCCCCCTCGTCAGGGCCTCCAGCCCGCACCCGCCCCCGCCCCCTACAGCCCCAGCCGCGCCAGGGCCTTGCCCGCGTCCGGAACACCCTTCGATCCGCCCGAGGAGCGCCCTCCGGAGGCACCCGTGCCGCCCCCGGAGGCATCCCCGGAACCACCCGCGTCAGCCGCCGCCCAAGCGGCTCCGCAGAGCGCCCGCACCGCGTCCATCACGTCCGCCGCACCGCCGTCCGGCCCGTCGAGAACCAGCTCGCCCCCGCGCACCGAGGCCCGCCACTGCCCGCACGCGAAGCCGCCGTCCCCGTCCGCGACGACCTCCGGCTGCGGGACGAGCAGCCCCCGCAGATCGGCGGCGACGTACGTCGGCCGGTGCGCGGGCACCGCCCCCAGCAGCTGCGGAACGTCCGTCACCCCGGTGAGCACCAGCAGCGAGTCGACCCCGCCGTTGAACGCCCCCTCGATGTCCGTGTCCAGCCGGTCCCCGACGACCAGCGGCCGGAGCGCCCCGGTCCGCAGCACCGTCTCCCGGTGCATCGGCGGCAGCGGCTTGCCCGCCACCTTCGGCTCGAACCGGCCGCCGGTGGCGATCCGCACGACTTCCACCGCCGCCCCGTTGCCCGGCCCGATGCCCCGCGCCCCTGGGATCGTGAGGTCCGTGTTGGAGGCGTACCAGGGCAGCCCCCGCGCCACCGCGTAACCCGCCTCCGCGAAGCGGCTCCAGGGCGTCTCCGGCCCGCCGAACCCCTGCACGACCGCCACCGGCCGGTCGTCCGCCGAGTCCACCGGTACGAGTCCCCGCTCGCGCAGCGCGACCCGCAGCCCCTCGCCGCCGACGACCAGGACCCGGGAGCCGGGGGGCACGTCGTCGGCGATCAGCCGGGCGACCGCCTGCGCGGAGGTGATCACGTCACCGGGCTCGGCGGGCACCCCCAGCTCGGTGAGGTGCGCGGCGACCGCGTCCGGCGTCCGCAGCGCGTTGTTGGTGACGTACGCGAGCCGCATCCCGCCCGCCCGTGCCGTACCCAGCGCCCCGACGGCGTACGGAACGGCCTCACCGCCCGCGTACACCACCCCGTCCAGGTCGAGCAGTGCCGTGTCGTACGCCTCGCTCAGCGGCAGCGCACTGCTCCCCGGCAGCGCTCCGCCGTCGTTCCGCCGTCCCTGGCCGTTCCGCACCGTCACCGCACGCTCCTCGTCTCACCGGGGTGTGGATGCCCCCGCTCCCCCGATCATCGCTCATGACCACCCGCCACATAGAATGACGAGATGAACACCTCAGGTCACGCGGCCGACGCCGTCCGCGACGACACCGGAGGGCTGCGCCTCGCCCCGTTCCGCGGACTGCGGTACGTCCCCGAGCGCGTCGGCAGCCTCGCCGCGGTGACGTCTCCTCCCTATGACGTCGTCGTACGACCTGACGGACTGCTGGAACTGGAATCCGCCGATCCGTACAACATCGTGCGGCTGATCCTCCCGCAGGCGATCAGCGCGGGCACCCGTCACCGCAAGGCCGCCGTCACCCTCGACCGCTGGCTCGCGGACGGTGTCCTCGCCCCGGACCCCGAACCCGCGCTCTACGTGTACGAGCAGCGGGGCGACGGCGTCCTCCAGCGAGGTGTCATCGGGGCCCTGGAGCTCTCCGCCCCCGCCGAGGGGGTCGTCCTCCCCCACGAGGACGTCATGCCGCACGTCGTCGAGGACCGCGCCGCCCTGATGCGCACCACCGCCGCGAACCTGGAGCCGCTGCTCCTGACGTACGTCGGGGAGGACGACGGCGTGGACGCGGTCGTCGAGCGCACGGT
This sequence comes from Streptomyces sp. NPDC059247, assembly GCF_042754005.1. Classification (NCBI taxonomy): domain Bacteria; kingdom Bacillati; phylum Actinomycetota; class Actinomycetes; order Kitasatosporales; family Streptomycetaceae; genus Streptomyces; species Streptomyces sp. NPDC059247. The sequence continues at coordinate 3,296 of NZ_JBHYZW010000042.1, read as the reverse complement.
CCGCCGCGAGCCGCTCCTCGCCACCACGACGGAGGACGGGTTCCACCACCGTCTGTGGGCGGTGACCGACCCGGCCGAGCAGGCCACGGTGGCCGCCGAGCTCGGCCACCACCAGGCCCTCATCGCCGACGGCCACCACCGCTGGGCGACCTACCTCCGCCTTCGCGGGGAGCACGTGTCGCCGGGCCCGTGGAACTACGGTCTGGTCCTGCTCGTGGACACCGCCCGCTACCCGCTGCGGGTCCGCGCCATCCACCGGCTCCTCAACCGCCTGCCGGTCGCGGAGGCCCTCGCCGCCCTGGACGGTTCCTTCCGGGTCCAGCGCGTCGACCGGCCGCTGCCGGCCGCCCTGGAGGCCCTGGCAGCGGCGGCGGCCGGGGGGAACGCCTTCCTCCTCGCGGGCGACGGCACCTTCCATCTGGTGGACCGCCCCGATCCCGCGCTCCTCGACCGCACGGTCCGCGCGGACCGCCCGGAGGCCTGGCGGACCCTGGACGCGACGGTCCTGCACTCCACGCTCCTCGAACACGTCTGGGCCGTCCCCGACGCCCCCGAGGACATCTCCTACATCCACGACGCGGCTGCCGCGGTCGACCAGGCGGAACGCCGTGGCGGTACGGCGGTCCTCATGCACCCGGTGTGCGAGGACGTCGTACGGGACCTGGCCCGCCAGGGCGTCACGATGCCCCGCAAGTCGACCTCGTTCGGCCCGAAGCCCGCGACGGGCCTGGTCCTCAGGAGTCTGGCGCTCGACTGAGCGTCCCGGAGACGACGAAGGGGCGGCACCCGGATGGGTACCGCCCCTCAGTTCGTGTGAGAACCGCGTCAGCTCTTGTCGCCGACCTTGTCGTCGCCGTCCCTGTCCTCGTCGTCCTCGTCGAGGTCGATGTCGTCCCCGGCCGTCGGCGCGTCCTCTTCGACGTCCTCCTCGGAGTCGTCGAACGCGTCGACGAACTCGACGCCGTCCAGCTCGGCGAGCCGGTCCGAGGCGTCCGTGACGCCGTCCTTGTCGGCCTCCAGCGCCTTGGCGAACCACTCCCGCGCCTCGGTCTCACGCCCGGCGGCGAGCAGCGCGTCGGCGTAGGCGTACCGCAGACGCGCGGTCCACGGGTGGTTGGCGCTGGACGCCAGCTCGGGGCTCTGCAGCGTCACGATCGCCGCGTCGAGCTGCCCGAGGTCACGGCGGGCACCGGCGGCCACCAGCCGCATCTCGACCTGCCCGGCCTTGTCGAGCTTCTGCACCTCGGACTCGCCGGCCATGGCCAGCGCGCGCTCGGGGCGGCCGAGACCGCGCTCGCAGTCGGCCATGACGGGCCACAGCTCGACACCACCGCTCATCCGGCGGGCGGCACGGAACTCGGCCAGTGCCTCGGAGTACTTCTGCGTGGCGTACGCGGCGAAGCCGGCGGCCTCGCGCACGGCGGCGACACGGGAAGCGAGCCGCAGCGCGACCCTGGAGTAGCCGTACGCCTTCTCCGGGTCCTCGTCGATCAGCTGGGCGACCATGACGAGGTTGCGGGAGACTTCCTCGGCCAGCCCCTTGGGCAGGCTCATCAGCTCCTGGCGCACGTCCGGGTCGATCTCCTCACCGGTGACCTCCGGGGGGATCGGCAGACGCTTGATGGGCGCGCGGTCGCTCCGCTCCCGGTCGTCACGGCCCTGGTACCCACCGCGGTCGCCACGGTCGTCGCGCCCCCGGTATCCACCCCGGCTGTCCCCACCCCGGTCGTCCCGCCGGAAACCGCCCCCACGGTCGTCACGCTGCCCGTACGAGGGACGCTCGTCACGCCGGAACGACGGACGGTCGCCACCGCGATTGTCGTCACGGCGGAAGGAGGAGGGACGCTCGCCACCACGGTTGTCGTCACGCCGGAACGACGAAGGACGGTCGCCACCCCGGCTGTCGTCACGCCGGAAGCCGCCACCGCCACGGTTGTCGCCGCCACGGTCGTCACGCTGCCCGTACGAAGGACGGTCATCGCGCCGGAACGAAGGCCGGTCGCCACCGCGGTTGTCGTCACGCCGGAACGACGAAGGACGGTCGCCACCCCGGCTGTCGTCACGACGGAAGCCGCCGCCACCGCCACGGTTGTCGCCACCGCGATCGTCACGCTGCCCGTACGAGGGACGGTCGCCACCACGGTCGTCACGGCGGAACCCACCACCGCGATTGTCGTCACGACGGAAGGAGGAGGGACGGTCGCCACCACGATTGTCGTCACGGCGGAAGCCGCCGCCACGGTTGTCGCCGCCACGGTCGTCACGCTGCCCGTACGAAGGACGCTCATCGCGACGGAAACCGCCACCACGGTTGTCACCACCGCGATTGTCATCGCGACGGAAGGAGGAGGGACGGTCGCCACCACGGTTGTCGTCACGACGGAAGCCGCCGCCACCGCCACGGTTGTCGCCACCGCGATCGTCACGCTGCCCGTACGAGGGACGGTCGCCGCCGCGGTTGTCGTCGCGCCGGAACGACGGACGGTCACCACCACGACTGTCGTCACGACGGAACCCACCACCACGGCTGTCGCCACCGCGGTTGTCGTCACGACGGAAACCGCCACCGCCACCACGGTTGTCACCGCCCCGGTTGTCGTCACGTCGGAAGGAGGAGGGACGGTCGCCACCACGGTTGTCGTCACGACGGAAGCCGCCGCCACCGCCACGGTTGTCGCCACCGCGATCGTCACGCTGCCCGTACGAGGGACGGTCGCCGCCGCGGTTGTCGTCGCGCCGGAACGACGGACGGTCACCACCGCGGTTGTCGTCACGACGGAACCCACCACCACGGCTGTCACCGCCACGGTTGTCTCCACCGCGGTTGTCGTCACGACGGAAACCGCCACCGCCGCCACGGTTGTCACCGCCCCGGTTGTCGTCACGGCGGAAGGACGACGGACGGTCGCCACCACGGTCGTCACGACGGAACCCGCCGCCACCGCCACGGTTGTCGTCACGTCGCGGACCTCGGAAGCCGCCCCGGTCGCCACCGGCACCGTCCGTGCGACGCGGCTCGCGCTCCGGACGGTCGTCGGGAGAGTTGGTGGACATCGGTGTGACTCCTGTCTTCGGGTACTGCAGTCATTCTCGCGCAGCTGGCACTCGGCCGCGCATCGGAAAAGTCAAGCAAAAAACAAAAGGACCCCTGGTCCCAGCGTGAACGCTGGGACCAGGGGCCCTGAAGAATTGTTCGGCGGCGTCCTACTCTCCCACAGGGTCCCCCCTGCAGTACCATCGGCGCTGAAAGGCTTAGCTTCCGGGTTCGGAATGTAACCGGGCGTTTCCCTAACGCT
>NZ_JBHYZW010000041.1:0-16148 GCF_042754005.1 Streptomyces sp. NPDC059247 | reverse complement strand
CCGCGAAGCCGTGGCGGTCCTCACCGAGGCCGAAGCCCGCTCCTGGGAAGCCTGGCAGGAGTACGGGACGACCGGGCTGGAGAAGACCGTCGCCGCCGCCCGGTCCTGGGCGGCGTACTGGGCACAGACCGGCTGACGGACGGCGCCCCGGCGGAAGACGATCTGTCTCGCGGCCCCGGGGCGTCTCCGTTCCCGTACGGGTGACGCCGCGATCCGCAGGGCGTGCGGGCGGCAGGGCCGCCGCTATCGTCGCGCCGTGAGAATGCCCCGCTTACGTCTGCTGCTCTCCACGACAGCCTGCCTACTTCTTGCCGGGCCCCCCGTGCCTGCCTACGCGGCGGTGCAGCCCGCTCCCTGCCTCGACGGCAGGACCGAGTCCAGAGGGCAGTCGGCCGTCGACGACGGAGAGATCCGCTGGACCGACGAGACCGCCTACGACGACGCGCGGAAATTCGCTCTCTCGACGTGGCAGTACTCCGGCTCGAAGATCAAGATCGTGGGGGACTCCGCGATCACCTCGAACGACCTGGAGTTCCGGGACCGCAACCTGGGCACCCGCGCCGCTGACCCCCTCGCCCAGTACGAGCGCAACAGCGGCATCGGGGCCACCGACCACGTCACCTTCAACAAGCAGAAGCTCCGAGACTCCTCGAAGAACCGGCTCCGCTACGTCGCGCTGCATGAACTGGGGCACGCTCTCGGCCTGTGCCACAAGAGCGACAGCATCGTCTCCCTGATGTGGAAGTCCGCGCCGTCGGCGGGCTACGAGATCACCTGGATCCCCGACGTGGACAAGTCCAACTACCGCAAGTTGTGGGGATGATGACCATGAACAGGTTCGTACTCGGCGCCACCGCCCTCGCGGCGGTGGCCTCGGTGGGTATCGGCGCCGTCGGCTGCACCCAGCAGGACGCCGAGACGCACGTCGAGTCGCTGTGCGCACAGACCGACTCGGACGCGGCCGAGGCCGCCCGAGCCCAGACCCTCGCTTTGGTCGACGTCGTCGAGCGCGGCCGGTTCGTCTCCAAGGGAACCGATGCCGAGGCCGGGGTGCAGACGTTCAAGGTCCGCACCCTCGCCGTCTACAAGGGGGCCCTTCCCGCCGAGGCGGAGATCGGCCTGCCCAAGGACGCCGAGACCAAGGTCAAGCCCGGCGGTCGCTACGAGGTGTCCGTCCTCGGACCGGACGGCGGCACCTGGCTCGCCCGCTTCACCCGGGCGGTCCCGGCGGCCACGACCGCCGCTTCCGTCGCCGAGCACTGGAAGACGGAGATCGGGAAGCACTTCGTCGAACCGCCGTGCGCGGACACCACCTCCGCGCCGTAGCCGGGAGCGGCGGAGGGCACGCCCTCGGCCTGTGCCACAAGCCCCGCTCCGTCGACACCGTCATGCGCGTGAAGATCAGTATCACGCACCTGCCCACCGCCGTCGACAAGGCCAACCTCAAGAAACTGTGGGGATGATGAACCGCACCCTCCTGCTGTCCTTCGTCGTCGCGGTCGTGCTCTCGGGCTCAGCCGCCGCCGCGTACGGCGTCTTCGCCGACGACCAGGTCACCGTCTCCTCCGTGTGCGTACCGGTCATGGAGAACGACCGCGATTACGCCGGCCTGTCGGACAACATCGCCGTCGTCACCGTGGAGAAGACCATCAAGGTCACCGCGTACTCCGACTACCACGAGGCTCTGTCCCGCATCCGGGTCGACGAGAACCTGAAAGGCAGCCTCCCGCCGTCCCTGGACGTCACCGAGACCGTCGACGTCGCCCCCGACGGCAGCCTCGTGACGGTCGCCGACTACAAGGCCGCGCTGCAGCCGGGACACCGCTACGCCATCGCCATCTACCGGGGCTACACCGGAACACCGGACGTATGGCGCTCCACCGCCGCCGACGGCGCGGCACTCGACACGGTCCGGGCACGCTGGAAGGACGCCATCGCGCGCCAGAACCCGCCCCGCTCCGACCCGAAGTGCACCTCGGACGTCGTCGTGGTGCCGTAGGCCCCGGCATGGCCGAGTCCCGCCGCCGGGGCGGGGCACGGGGAGAGCCGGGCAGCGCGGGGCGCCGCGGCCCGGGATGGCTGGTCGGCGCCCTGTCCCGGGCCGGTGCGGGAGCATGGCCCCCCCGCAGCAGCCTGCACGAAGGAGAAGGTGCCGTGGGAGAACACAGGAAACCCGAGCCGGATCTGAGCCAGGGCAAGCCGCCGCCGGGGAACGCCGCCGACCAGCCGGACCAGTACGACTTCGGCATGACGGTGGAGGAGTCCGGCCGCCGGACCGTCTGGTGCCGGGACAGGGACAGCGCGCCATGGTGGGAGGCGGCGAACAGCTCCGGCATCGTCGCGCGCTGACCCGGTTACGGCCCCGTCAAGGGCTGTGGCGGGCAGAGGCGACATCCGTCACCTGCTCGAACTCCTCGACCTGCTGACCTCGCTCGATGTCACCTGCGTTGTCGCCCTGCACGATCTGAACCTCGCCGCGCGGTACTGCGGCCATCTGGTCCTCCTTCGGAACGGACAGGTGGTCGTGGCCGGAGTCCCGGACCGTGTGCTGACCCCGGAGGTGATCGACCGTGTGCCGACCCCGGAGCTGATCAGGTCCGTCCACGGTGTCGAGGTGCTCGTCGACCGTGAACCCGCCACGGAGACCCTCCGCATCACCTGCCTCGCGACCGCCACGGGAACCGCCGCCGTGCGGGCGACGCGCCTCGACCCAGGGCAGGGCGCGACGGCTCGCGGCTCGACGTCCCATCCCCGCTGACGACAGCGATGTGGCCACCGACCCGGTCGGTGGCCACATCGCTGTCGTACTTCACCACGCTGTCGTGCTTCAGGAAGAGCCGGGCCGGGTGATGCCGTGGCTGCGGCCATCACCCGGCCCGGAGTCTCATGTGGCCCCGTGTTCGCGCGCCCGCGCGGGTCGCACACGTCGTGGGCCGTGGGTGCGGTCCGTCAGCCTTCGGGGCTGAGCAGGCCGCGCTCGTACGCCTTCACCAGCCGTCGGGGCACCTGGTACACGGAGCCGCCGACGGTGACGGGAACCAGCTGCGGGGTGGTCGCCTTCCACTGGGCGCGGCGGTGACGGGTGTTGCTGCGGGACATCTTCCGCTTGGGGACGGCCATGGGAACTCCTGGAGGTGTCGAGGGGTGTGCTGTCCGTACGCGTCCGGGCGGCCCGGTGGGCCTTCTCCGGCAGGGCATCCCCGATGCCACCGCTGTGGCATCGGGGATGGGCCCGGACATGGGTGACCCTGCTGGGGTGCGCGACCGGCGGGAGCGGGTCGCGGTGGTGATCAGCCGGTCGGCGAGTGAGCCCCGCGGCGCGGCGCCGATCGTACGGCGGTGCCGGGGCTGGGACCGTTCACGAGTCCGTCGATGACCGGACCGGCATCGCATGGCGCCGCCGGGCGGCGGGCACCCGGCGCGTGACGTCCTACCGGGTGTTGCCGTAGGGGAGGAGGGCCATCTCGCGGGCGTTCTTGACGGCGGTGGCGAGTCGGCGCTGCTGCTGGGCGGTGACCCGGGTGACGCGGCGGCTGCGGATCTTTCCGCGGTCGGAGACGAACTTCCTCAGCAGGTCGGTGTCCTTGTAGTCGATGGAGGTGACCCCCGCCGCGTCCAGCGGGTCGGGGCGGGACCTCAGCGGCTTGCGGGGGTTCTGCGGGTGTCCCATGTGCCGGTGTCCTCGGTGTCGTCGGTCGGTCAGGAGGCGGTGCCGAGGAGGGAGCCGAAAGCGGCGGGGAGGGATCTCCAGGCTTCGGGGCCTGCCGCGTACTCGGCGTCGGTGAGCAGACAGGACTCCAGGAGCCGTTCCAGGCCGTGGCGGTCGAGGCCGGGGGAGGTGAAGACGAGGTGCTGGCAGCGGTCGCCGTGCTCCGGGTGCCAGTCGAGCGCGGCCGCGGCCCTGCGCGTCGGTGGGACCGTCTCCCAGGCGGTGTCGGGCAGGGAGGCCAGCCAGGGGCCGGTGTTCTCCACGGACAGGGCGCCGCCCGCGGCGTCCCAGGCGAGCAGGGTGTCGGGGCGGTCGGCCAGCCAGAACCGTCCCCGGCTGCGAGCGGCCGCGCGGCACAGGTCTTCCAGCGCCTCGTACAGGCGCTCGGGGTGGAAGGGGCGGTGTCGGTGCCAGACGAAGGTCGTGACCCCGGCTTCGTCCGCTTCCTGGGGTAGCCGGGCGCAGGCCGGATGCTGGGCGGAGGCCGCGGACTCCACGTCGAATCCGGCGAAGGCGAGCGCGGCGAGTTCGCCGGACCGGGCGTCCACCCGGCGGGCGGTCGGGTGGAGCTGGGTGAGCAGCGCGCGGTCCTCGTCGTCGGCTTCTCGGTTGTCGACGAGGGCGAGTACGGGTGCGTACTCCAGCTGGCGTGCCCAGGTGTCGCCGACCGTGCGCTGATCGGTTGCGGCGGTGGCGAGGCCGGCTTCCGCCAGGTCGTCGCCGTTGGCGAGGTAGGGCAGGACGAGCGCCGGATCCACCGCGGTGATCACGCCGGTGAGGTCGAGCGTGCCGGTTCCGTGCTGGGCGACGACCTCGGCCGGTGCCTTGGGCTCGACGGAGTCCCACAGCTCGACGACGGCCAGCCGGGTCAGGCCTCCGTCGGCCAGCCGTTCCAGCTCGGGAACCAGGTCCTCGCGCAGCGCGCAGCAGGCGCAGTCGTCGACCAGGGGCGTCTCGCCGCGTGACAGCTCGCCGGTGGCGTCGCGTACGACGCGCCGAACGGTGCCCCGCGGGGCCGTGGACAGGTCGTGGTGGAGGGCGACGCTGCCGGGCACGGCGTGGAGCAGCCGGTCCACGACCTCGCGGCGGGCCTCGGAGTGGAGCCCGCCGACGATGACGACGGGCAGGGTCACTTGCGGCCCCCGTAGCGGCGCTCGAAGCGCTCGACGCGGCCGGCGGTGTCCAGCACACGGGCGGTACCCGTGTAGAAGGGGTGGCTGACGTTCGAGATCTCGACGTCGACCACCGGGTAGGTGTTGCCGTCCTCCCAGTCGACGGTCCTGTCGCTGGTCATGGTGGAGCGGGTGAGGAAGGCGTGACCGGCGGCCTTGTCGCGGAAGACGACGGGACCGTAGGCGGGGTGGATGCCGGGTTTCATGGCGGTGCCCTTCGGGTGGGAGGGGTTGCGGGTCAGCGCTCTTCGCGGAAATCGATGTGCTTCCGGGCCACGGGGTCGTACTTGCGCAGCACCATGCGGTCCGGGTCGTTCCTCCGGTTCTTGCGGGTGACGTAGGTGAAGCCGCTGCCGGAGGTGGAGCGGAGCTTGACGATCGGGCGTACTTCGTTGCGTGCCATGCCGGTAGTATACGGGAATGGAAATCATTTCCAATAACAGTTTCCGTATGGAGAGCAGGTAGCGCCTTGTCCCGTCACTGTCAGCTGACCGGCGCTGAGCCGGGTTTCGGCAACGCCGTCTCCCACTCGCACCGGCGGACCTCCCGCCGCTTCGATCCCAACATCCAGCGCAAGCGCTACTGGCTGCCCGGCGAGGGCTGCCATGTCCGGTTGACCCTCAGCGCGAGAGCGGTCAGGACCGTCGACGCGATCGGCGTCGAGGCCGCGGTGGCCCGGATCCGCGCCCGGGGGGTGAAGGTCTGATGGCGAAGAAGAGCAAGATCGCGCGGAACGAGAAGCGCGCGGCGGTCGTCGCGCGGTACGCGGCCCGGCGTGCCGAACTGAAGGAGATCATCCGCAGGCCGTCCTCGGCGGAGGGGCGGCGCGCCGAGGCCCTGGCGGAGCTGCGCGGGCAGCCCCGGGATGCCAGTGCCACCCGGGTGTGCAACCGGGACGGCGTCGACGGCAGACCCCGTGGGCACCTGCGGAAGTTCGGGCTCTCGCGCGTCCGGACACGGGAGCAGGCGCATGCCGGATATCTGCCCGGAGTCACCAAGTCCTCTTGGTAGCGGACGCGATGGACGCGCCTCGGCCCGCATTCCTCGGCTGGGGGTGTGGGCCGGAGGTGCGTTCGGGTCCCGGGAGGCCCACGGGAGTCCGGGACCGAGACAAGGTGCTTCGGTCAGGGCGTGCCGTGTGAGTGTGTGTGCGGGGTGCCTCGCCTGCGCGCGCGACGAACGGACCGAGCATGGCGGGTGGGTGGAGCGTCCGGAGCCCGGTCGACCGCGACGGCGCCGGTCCCGTTCGATGATTCCGCCGCCGACCGACCGGTGTGCCGCGTCCGCACCTGTCAGGTGGGTGTCCGCCCCTCGGTAGGGGGTGTGCGTCAGGACTTGAGGACTCGCGCCTTCTCCGTGGCGAACTCCTCGTCCGTCAGGAGCCCCTGTGCCTTGAGTTCGGCGAGGGCGGTGAGCTGGGAGACGCGGTCGGCGGGCGGCGGGGCCGTGGAGGGCGCGGGCGCGGGTGGAACCGGGGTGGCCGCTCGGGCCGCGGCCTGGTCGACGAGTTCCTGCTGCCGGGCCTGGTCGGCCAGTTGCTGCTGGTAGTCGCGTTCGGCGCCACGGCGCTGCATCCGGCCGGACACCGCGGTCGCGGTACCGGTGATCACTGCCGTACGGGCCATGGTGCCCAGCAGTCCGGGGCGTCCTGCACGTCGGGGGAGCATCGTTTCTCCTCTTCCTGGCCCTTCGGGGTTCCGCGTCAGCTGTCCTGGAGCGCGGAGACGGCCTGCTCGACCGTGTCCCTGGGGATGCGCTCAAGCATGACCAGGCGCCCGTTCGAGTCGCTGACGGCTTCGGCGAGGCGTGCGGCCCAGGTGTTCTCCCAGACGACGACCGCTGACGAGTTCTGCGGAAGCCCCTTGGCCACGGTGCTCAGATCCGTGTCGCTGAGCAGGTCGAAGCGGTCGTCGGCGACGAGCCCGAACTGCTCGGCGACCTCGGCGTCGTCGAGTTCGAGGACCGTGACCGATCCGTCGGACTCCTTGCCGGGAGCCGACCGCTCCGCCGCGTCGGCCCGCTTCGGGGCAAGTGCCGCGAGCGGGCTTCGCGCTGTCGCGGAACGCCGCCCCGGTGGCTGAGCCCTCGGGGCCGTACCCCGTGCGGAATCCCGTCGGTCACCTGCCGATGGTCCGGCCGCCGCCCATGGCGGAACGTTTCCTGGGCGAGGTCGTCGGCATCCCGCACGGTGCCGGTCGGGCGACGGGGCCACCGGAGGACCGCGCGTTCCGCGACGGCTCCAGGACGGCGAGTGGTCTCCCGGTCGTCTGGTACGGGAGACCACTCGCCGTCCTGAAGCCGTCGCGACCTCGACGTGGTGCGACGACTGCTGTCATCCGCCCTCGTCGAGTGGGGGGCGATGCGGCTCGTCGCCCGGTGTCCGGTGTCCGGGCGGCGAGCCGCTGATGCCCGCACATGGCCGATGCCCCTTGCATCCTCCACCTCCTGCGGAGCATGGCCAGTAGTGGGGGAGAGGGCGACATCCGCGCAGGGAGGGAAAGGCGTGTTCGTGGCCGGGATGGCTACGGCCGGCCGTCTTCTGGAGGGGCCGCTCAGGTGTAAGGGGCCAGGTCCTTCAGGAGGCTCGCGAGCAGTTCGGTGTCGTCCCCCGTCAGCGGGGCCAGGGGCGGCCTGGGCGCGCCCGCAGGCCGTCCGAGCAGTTCCAGGCCGTTCTTGACCGCGCGGGGCAGGCCCCGGTCGACGATGAACCGGAGCAGGGGCAGGAGTTCGGCGAGGACGGCGTCGGCCCGTCCGATGTCGCCCGCGGTGTGGGCCTCGTACAGGGTGCGGGGTCCGCCGGGGACGAGCCCGGGGGCGGCGGTGCACCAGCCGGCGGCTCCGGCGCGAAGGGCTTCGAGGGCGATCGGGTTGCTGCCGTTGTAGACGGTGAGGGTGCCGTCGGAGCGGTCGAGGATCTCGCGGAACCGTTCGACGTGGCCGGAGCTCTCCTTGACCATGGTCAGGTTCTCGATGCGGGCGCCGAGCGAGACGATCTCGGCGGGCGTGAGGTCGGTGCCGGAGGTCGCCGGGTTGTTGTAGAGCATGACGGGTACCCCGGCGGCGTCGGCGACGCTCGCGAAGTGGCGTTCGGTCTCCTGCCGGGTGAGCCTCCAGTAGGCGGCCGGTAGCACCATGACGGTGGTGGCGCCGTGGCGGGCGGCGACACGGGCGCGGCGGGCGGTCTCGGAGGTGCTGACGTGACCCACGCCGACGAGGGTGGGAACCCGGCCGCCCACCGCGTCGAGTGCGGTCTCGCAGACGGAGTCCCATTCGGCGTCGGTGAGGTAGGCGGCCTCGCCGGTGCTGCCGAGGGGGGCGACGGCCTGGGCGCCGGAGTCGACGAGGTCATCGATGAGGCGTCGCAGGGTCGGCAGGTCGGGGGCCCCGGCCAGGGGGGCCGCGGGGTCGTGGAAGGGGGTGACGGGGTAGGCGATGACTCCGTGCAGTGGGGTACCGATCATGGGTCAGGCTCCCTGCGGGGCGATGGCGGCGAAGTCGCCGACGGTGGTCGTGGCGGTGGGGCTCGTGGCCCGGGACGCGGAGTCCGATGCCGGGTCCACGGTCAGGCAGTCGGGGTGCCTGAGCAGGGCGCGGCGGGCGTGGTACGCGAAGTTGGCGCGGTTGCGGGACTCGGACGAGGTCCAGTCGTGCGCCTCGGCGGCGAGCCCCGGCGGCAGCGGCTTGATGGTGCCGGCGGACATGGCGAGGAGCTGGAGTCGGGCGGCCCGCTCGATGAGGACGGCGATATGGCACGCTTCCTCGACGGAGGCGCCCGCGACGAGCTGGCCGTGGTGGGCGAGGAGGATCGCCCGCTTGTCGCCGAGGGCGGCGGAGATGATCTCCCCCTCTTCGTTGCCGACGGGAACGCCCGGCCACTCGGCGAGGAAGGCGCAGTCGTCGTAGAGCGGGGTCAGGTCCATCTGGCTGATCTGGAGCGGGACTTCCAGCATGGAGAGGGCCGCCACGTGCAGCGGGTGGGTGTGCACGATGCAGTTGACGTCCGGGCGGGCCCGGTAGATCCAGGAGTGGAAGCGGTTGGCCGGGTTGGGCATCCCGGTGCCGCTGAGGACGTTCAGGTCCTCGTCGACGAGAAGCAGGTTGTCCTCGGTGATCTCGTCGAAGCCCAGGCCCAGGCGCTGGGTCCAGTAGGTGCCGGGCTTCTCGCCACGGGCGGTGATCTGGCCGGCGAGCCCCGAGTCATGACCCGCGTCGGAGAGGATCCGGCAGGTCAGGGCGGCTTTCTGGCGGACGGTCAGGTCCGACGCGGTGAACTCGTCGGCCATACGGCGGCGGGCCCGGTCGATCAGGACGTCCTTGGTGTCGTTCAGCGTGGTGGCCACGTGGACGCACCTCCTCGGTGTCGGAGGGTTCGGGGGAGTTCCCCGGTCTCGGCCCGCTCCCCGGGTCGGGAGGGACCCACGGCAGCTGCGGTGATGCCGCAGGGCGCGGCCGGGATCGCGATGGTGTCGCACCCCATGGATAGGACACTAGATTCACTATAGGACACCTTGTGTCATGCGGGAAGGGGGGTGATCCGCCTTCGAGTCCCCGGGAAACCACAGGTCGGCGGAGGTGCACGACGAGGGCTACCCTGGTTGCCGACCCGACGAAACGGCCCCCCGCGAGCCGAACCAACGCGGGGACAGGAGGGGAACCGGTGATCAACCGGGTACGGCAGTTGCGCAAGGAGCGACTGATGAGCCTGGATGTGCTCGCCGAGCGCACCGGCGTCACCAAGAGCTACCTCTCCAAGGTGGAACGCGGGCAGAGCACTCCCTCGATCGCGGTCACCGCCGCGATCGCCCGAGCCCTGGGCGTCCCCCTCGACACCGTCTTCGTGGACGCCGACGGCCTGGGGACCGGCGTCACCGTGACCCGCGCCGCCGAGCGACGCGCCCTCACCCCCGCGGACGAGGCGGGCAGCCGATACGAGGGCATCGCGCTGGAGGCGGCAGGCAAGCAGATGACGCCGTTCATGTTGCATCCCGCGCACGAGCCGGACCGCAGCCCGTTCCGCGACCACCCCGGCGAGGAGTTCCTCTTCGTGCACACCGGCCGGGCCGCACTCCTCTTCCCGTCCGGTGCGGTGGAGCTGGAGCCGGGCGACTCCGTCTACTTCGACGCGACGACGCCACACAAGGTGCGCACCCTCTCCCCGGGCCCCCGGGCCTCCGTGCTCCTCCTCATCAGCGCCCCTGGACCGTCCTCCCACCCCCACCTCCCCTGAGGCGGGGAGTCGGGGAGCTGGGCAGCCGGGTCGCGGCGACGTGACCCACCTCCCCCGACTCAGGGCTGCGCGCCCTGTGCCGAGACCGCCGCCGTTCGTGAGCACGCCGAGGGGTCACGTCGACCGTTTCGGCGCGGCGCCCGACGGCAGCCTCTTCCGCGACGCGGCGGGCGACTGCTCCGAGACGGCTGCCCATGCGCCACCCGGGCGCGAGCTCGTACGAAGACCCTCGCAGGCCATGAGCAGTCGTCACCGCTCGCCCAAGAGGCCCTGCGCTCCTCGCCGCGATCTCGTTCCGCCGCGCTCCGGCGGGGGCCCGGCCGAACGCGCCCGCCGGGCCGTCCGGAGCATCCAGGTCCTGTTCCAGTACTGCGCCACGCTCCTGGACTACCGGCGGGAACACTCCCACCGCCTCATGGGGGAGTCGATGGCGGTGGATCCGTAGTCGCGGTCCGGGGCGGTCCGGGGCGGTCAGTGCCGCCAGGCCTCGCCCAGCAGGCCCCTGGCCCACTCCGCCCGGCGCGCCCCGGCCGGATACGGCAAGGTTTCGGCCGACGTCTCGGTCCGGGTCAGCTCCCGCGCGCCCTCCGCTGTCCGGGCGAGCCGGGACAAGGACGTGCCGAGAGCGATCCGCGCCTCGACCTCGGCGAGCCGCTCTCCGGTGCGCTCGGCCCGCACCACCTCGGTCCGTGCGAGCCGCATCGCGGACTCGGCCCGCCCCGAGAGGAGTTCCGCCCAGACCGCGAGGACCGGCGCGTCGTCGGTATGCCCGTCCAGGGTGCGCATCGTCCGGACGGTGCGCGTGCGGGGCCAGTTCGGCCCGCGCGGTGCGGACCTCGTGCTCCGCCCGGCGGCGGCCCCCAGTGAGGTGGCGACCATGTCGGCCCGGTCCACGGTGGCCGTGGCCTTCGCGGTCTCGCCCAGGAACACCCGTACGCGTGCCATGGTCGCGAGTGCGTGGGGAAGGCACCAGGCGTCGTACGCCTCCGCGCCCGCCACGGCTTGTTCGGCCAGGGCGCGGGCGGGTTCCGGTTCTTCGAGCAGGAGACGGAGTTCGGCGAGGTTCGCCCGCTCGAAGGCGGCGGCGATCGGGTCGCCCGACTGCTCGGCCAGGGCGAGAGCCCGGGTCCCGATCCTGACGGCCTCGCGCGGGCGGTTGGTCCGCCGCGTGTTCTCGCGCGGCGTCGACAGCACCGAGCCGAGCAGGGTCGGATCACCGTAGGCCTCGGCCGGTGCCAGCGCTTGGTCGCCCGCCTCGCGCGCCTGGTCGAGGCGCCCGGAGAGTCCGAGACTCGCGGCCTCCAGGGCGAAAGCGCGGGCCGTCAGCCCCTGTCCCCGCGTTCCCGGCACCTTCCGCGCCGCCGCCAGGGCGTGCCGGGCGGCCTCCGCCCCGGCCGCGTACCGTCCCTCGGTGCACCGGACGACGGCCAGGGCGAGGAAGCGCCCCGCGGCTGGCTCCGGCGCGGTGTCCGGGGTCACCGGGTGCTCGGACAGGGTCCGGCGGCTGGCTCCGGGCGCGCGTGTCTTGGCGAGGGCCTCGGCGAGCAGCGCCGCCGCGAGGACCGCGTCGTCGTGGTCGCCGCGCCGCTCGAACCCGGCCAGCGCGAGCCGGAGCGCCCCGGCGGCCTCCTCGAAGCGGCCCATCCTGCGCAGGACGTGGCTGTGCGCGAGCCGGGCGCGGGCCGTGTCCACATCGGGCTGGTCGACGAGATCGCGGTAGTAGCGGTCGGCGGTGTCGTTGGCGTACGGAGCGGCGGCACGTTCCGTGGCGCGGCGCAGATACGCGGCCGCGCGCGGGTCGTCCGCCCGTGCGAAGTGCGAGGCGAGGGAGTCGACGGCGTCCGGTCGACGGCGCAGGACCGCCTGCGCGACGGCGGCGGACCGAGGACAGCTGCTCGTAGCAGGTGAGGCGAACCAGCGGATACCGGAAGGCCAGCCCCGCCTCGGGCCGTCCGGTCACCACCACCTGCCGTTCCTCGACGAGCTAGGCGGCGATGGCCCGCTCCAGGGCGTCGTCGGCGGCGGCGCCGGACACCGGCGGGTGCAGCCCCTGCTCGGCCACGTCGAGCAGTTCGGTGAGCGCGGAGTCTCCGCCGGCCACGGAGAGCGCCTCGACGACGCGGCGGGCGTCGCCGTCGATCCGCAGGAGCCGGTCGGCCACCAACTCCCGTACCCCCTCGGGGGTGACGTCGTCGGAGCCGTCGCCGTCCGTCAGACCGCGGGCGAGTTCCAGGGCGAACAGCGGGTTACCGAGGGAGAGTTCCCACACCCGGTGGGCCCGGTCGTCCCGTGGCGCGCCGTCGGACGCGTCACGTACCACCGCCAGGCACGCCTTCTTGTCGAGCCGCCCCAACTCCTCGCGCATGGCGAGACGCTGGCGCAGCAGCGACGCCATGACGGAGCGGCGCGGGTCGCCCTCGGGAAGCTCCTCCTCCCGGTACGTCACCAGGAACCGCGGCGCCGTTCCGCGTTCCATGCACTGCACGTTCTAGGTTCTGTCGTCAAATGTCACGCCCGCATCAGGAGTGAGGCGAGGGTGACGGCTGCCTTGTAGGACTGGGCGGTCTTGTCGTAGCGGGTGGCGATGCCGCGCCACTGTTTGAGGTGGTTGAAGCACCGTTCCACGTTGTTTCGGTGTTTGTACGCCTCGCGGTCGAAGGCTGGCGGGCGGCCGCCCCGGCTGCCTCGTCGGGCCCGGTCGACGATCTGGTCGGCCCGCTCGGGATTGGTGTGCGGGATGCCGCGGCGGCGGAGCCAGATACGGATCGCTCTTGAGCTGTAGCCCTTGTCGCCCAGCACGTGGTCGGGCCGGGTGCGGGGCCGCCCCTGTCCGGTCCGGGGCACCCGGATCGCCTCCAGCACGGCCGTGAACCGGGTGCAGTCGTTGGTGTCGCCGCCGGTCACGATGAACGCGAGCGGACGGCCTCGCCCGTCGCAGGCCAGGTGGATCTTGCTGGTCAGGCCCCCTCGGGACCGGCCGAGGGCCGGGTCGTGGAGCCCCCTTCTCGGGCTCCGGCCGCGTGCTGGTGGGCCCGGACGATCGTGGAGTCGACCGACACCAGCCACTCGACGTCCCCCGCCGCGTCCGCCTTCGCCTGCGCGGCCCGCAGCATCCGGTCGAACGTCCCGTCCACCGCCCACCTGCGAAAACGCGTATGCAGCGTGGCCCACGGCCCGTAACGGTCCGGCACATCCCGCCAGGCCGTCCCGGTCCGGAACTTCCACACGATCCCGTTCAGCACCCTGCGGTCGTCCAGCCGCTTCCGCCCCCGCAACGACACAGGCAACAGCGGCCGGACGAAATCCCACTCAGCATCGGACATCTCATGACGACGAATCACCACACCATGATCCACCAACGATGATCATTTGAAGACACTGCCTAGCCCCCACCCGGCCGTCACACCCTGACCGAGCTCGGCCGCAACAACCCCCATCAGCGCGCGACGGTCTGCCCTCCAGCCAGTGCGCAGCACCGTGCCCACCATGCGCGGTAGCGCGGCCGCCATCCGCCCGAACTTCAGCCGGGTCAGAGGGCCTTCGTGCCGGACGTAGGACTGGTCGTAGCGGAGGCGGCCGCCGTACAGCTCCTGCTCCGCGTTCGTGATGCTGTCCGTGGCTCCGGTCTTCGGCCCGTTCACGATCTCATCGCGTCCCTGTTTGATTCGCGTCAATGCGTTTCCTCTCGTGGATGTGAGGGTGGAGTCGGTGAGTTCAACGACGCCGCGCGGTATCGAGCACCTGTTCCTTTCGGACGTTTTGTGAGCCTCGTGATTCAGCGGATATCCGAAGGTGTGCAGTGCACCGACCCGTGCTGTGCAGGGGCACCGGTCAAGGTCGGGTTGGCCGAAACGCTGACGGTCCGTCGCTCCGTGGACACGTGCTCATCAAGACGTTCCCAACTGGCGTCTACCGTGGCGAGCGGCAGGCCGCAAAACCTCACGACCCCATAGTCGAAGGCCGCCTTCTCGGGTCTCCTGTTGGTACTCGCAGACAAGGCCGCAGTCCGTGCAGCCCAGCGCCGGAAGCGTTTATGCAGGCGCGAGTTCGCAGGCCCGGAAGGATGGGGCGGAGCTGAGGGACGTCGCGGCACGGGGACTCGGAGGACGCTCACGAGATCACGTTCTGGTGGTCGGTGTGCCCCGCGAACCGGATCGTCCGCGCCGTACGGAACAGCTCCGCACTGGTATGCCCCGGGGGAAAGCGTTCGACCACGCGGTGGTGGACGTGCTGGCGGTGTGTGACAGCGGCCAGCGTCATGAAGATGTCCATGTCGAGCTGCTGCTGCGAGGCGAAGCACCCAAGGGCCTCGGTCTTGGCCTCCATGAGCGCCGGTGTCCCGACGAAGATCTCGGTGGGTTCGAAGGAGCGGCTGTAGGGGGAGCGGAAGTAGGACAGGTTGTCGGCTTCGCGCAGTGCCACAGTGGTCACTTCGTCGGCGGTGATGCGGTGGTCGAGGTGCTGATCGTCGGGAAAGTGGGTGTAAACGATGCCGGGGCGTCGTTCCCCGATGACGCGGAAGAGCTCCCGGTTGATCTCGACGCGCCGTTCTGAGAACTCGTTGTCGGGGACTGTGGAGAAGGTGTACTCCGCGACTCCGAGGAGCGCGCCGGCGGCCAGGCACTCGGACCGGCGGCGGTCGGCGCCCTCCAGGGTGGGTGCGCCGGGGCTGAGGCAGTGGACTCGTACGTGGTCGCCGGTGAGGGCGTGATCGCGTATGCGTATGCGCGCTCCGCGCGACCTTCCAGAGCAGGCCCAAGGCCAGCGACTGAAAGACGGCGCTGACGGCAAGGACGCCGTACCCGAGTCCCGGGGGCGGATTCGAGGTCCCGGCGATCGCCTCGGTGAACCGGCCAGGCCGGCGGGGGGCGGCCCTCCATGCGGCGGCGAAGCCGCGAGGCGGTCGCACCCGTATCCACAAGTGAAGTTCGAGAAAAGGGGCGGGACCATGATGCGCAGGCGGGGCCAGCTCAAGCCGCTACTGACCTCGGTATCGGGAACAGTGCTGGCGGCAGCCGGAATGACGGTCGGCGGGACGGGAACGGCGGCTGCGGTGGTGGGCGGCACGGACGCCCCCGCGGGCGCGTAATCGTACCAGGTGGAGTTGTTCAAGCGAACCTCCACCGGCAGCTGGCACCCCTTCTGCTGCGGATCGATCATCGGCGACCGGTGGATACTGACGGTGGCCCACTGCGTCGACGCGACGGCCACCGACCGGATCGTCGTGGGCGTCGGCTCGAACACTCTCGACTCCGGAGGGACCGTCCACCGGGTCCAGGAGGCGGTCCGGCACGAGAACTACAACGGCAACGCCGCCGGCGATCCGAACGACATCGGCGTGCTGAAGCTGACCACCCCGATCGCCTACACACCCCTGGTGCAGCCGATCGCGCTCCCGGACCCGCCCGCATACCCCAGCGGCACCGCGACGGTGACCGGCTGGGGAAAGACCAGCGGCAACGGCGAAGCGTCGAACACCCTCCAGCAGGCCACCGTCACCCTCCTGACCGTCGCCGAATGCCAGGTGCGCTGGTACGGCCAGAACATCAACGCCAACCACGTCTGCACCTACGGCAAGGGCACCGGGGTTTCCGCCTGCGGAGGCGACAGCGGCGACCCTTCTGACACCGGGATCGTCTACCTCGGCGCGGATTACCGCGACGAGATCGTCCCGGGCGGCGGTAGTGGAGAAGTGCAGGGTCTCCGTCGCCCGCGGCCGCATGTTCGATGCAACGTCGCCCCACAGTCAGCCCCACGCCTGCATCACGGCCTCCCCCACAGTCACCGGATCACCACGTTCGTGCCGAGCCGCGTCTGGCCAGAGCCGGTCGAAGCCGCCGGGGTACACCTCGGCCCGCCCGGGCGACCTTCCGGAGAACGGGCGGCCGGAGGGGTAGCGGGTTGCCGAGCACCCCTGGGACGGCTGCGGGGTCGTGGTCCGCCCCGGTCGGGGCCCGCGCCTACTCGGGGACGCCCTGGAAGCCGGTCAGCAGGGTGTCGAGGATTTCCTGTGCCCTGGTGTACGCCGGGCCGCTCGGCT
>NZ_JBHYZW010000040.1:0-16559 GCF_042754005.1 Streptomyces sp. NPDC059247 | reverse complement strand
CCGCCCAGAGCGAACGCCTCGTCGGCCGCCCGGACGTGCAGGGCGTCCCGGTCAGGCTCGGCGTACACGGCCACGCTGCCGATACCGGCGTCACGGCACGCCCGCGCCACACGGACAGCGATTTCGCCACGGTTGGCGATGAGCACCTTGCGCACGATGGCTCCCTCCTTGAAACAAGCTGAGTTTAGGGACTGCCGACACGGCCCTTCGACCCGTCCCCAGTGGTGAGCTTGCCCACACGCAGCGTGACACCGGGCCTGCTCGGGTCGTGAATTCCCTTGTCGCACCACGGTACGCAGGGTTCCTTTACGGCACAGTAGCCCCGAGGTGTGGCGCAGGTCTCTGTTCGCGGGGCCAGTGGCCGTTCGGGTTTCTTTGTCGGGTCTCTACGAATGGCTTGATGATTCTTTGCGGAACGGACCGCCGCCGCCCGCCGGGTGCGGACACTTGTCCAGGGGTTTACCGGCCAGTAGCCTGCGCGCTGTCGAACGTACTCTCGGTAACAAGTGAACGCAGGGGGTGGCCGAAGTGGCCCGCAGACCGATAGCCCTCGTGACGGCGCTGGTGCTGCTCCTCGAAGCGCCCGGCATCGTCGCGGTCAACGCCGTGATGGCCCGCTTCGTGAAGGCCCAGTCGATGTCCCTCGACGGGCTGGACCCCGAGGCGACGCACACCGGCACCTGGGCGCTCGGCATCGGCTCCGGCGCCGCCCTCGTCCTCTGCGCGCTCGTCGCGCTCCTCGCCGGGGTCCGCGACCGGCGCCCGGGGCGCCTCGGCCGGGCCCTGCTCATCGGCTGCGCGCTCGTGCACGGCGTCCTCGCCGCCGTCGCCGTCGGACTGCTCGGCTGGGGCGCGTTCGCCGTCCTCATGACCGTCCTCGGCCTGATCGTCCTCACCCTGGTGGCGTACGGCGAGGAGTCCGGGGTGCGCGGGAAGGGGCGACGGCCGGAGCGGGAGGGCCCCGGGGGCGTCCGGGACGGAGCGACGGCGGCGGCCTGACGCCCCGCGCGGCGGCCGGGTCGCACCCGGCCCGGAGCCGGGCCTGTGCCCGTGTCCCCGGCCCCGTCCCCATACGCGTACCGCCGTCCCCGTCCCCGTCCTCGGCCCCGTACCGCCGTCCGTCAGGCCCAGAGGTCAGTGATCCGTACGTCCAGCTTGGCGAGGAGCGTGCGCAGCAGCGGCAGCGACAGTCCGATCACATTGCCCGGGTCCCCGTCGATGCCGTCGATGAACGGCGCCGAACGCCCGTCCAGGGTGAACGCGCCCGCCACGTGCAGCGGTTCGCCGCTCGCCACGTACGCGGCGATCTCCTCGTCCGTCGGCTCGCCGAACCGGACCACGGTGGACGCGGTCGCCGACTCGTACCGCTTGGTCACCGTGTCCCACACGCAGTGCCCCGTCCGCAGGACGCCGACGCGCCCGCGCATCGCCTTCCAGCGGGCGACGGCCTCCTCCGCGTCGGCGGGCTTCCCGAGGGCCCGGTCGTCCAGTTCGAGGACCGAGTCGCAGCCGATGACCAGCGCGCCCGCCGCCTCCGGCCGCGCGGCCACCCGGGCGGCCTTGGCCTCCGCGAGGACGAGCGCCAGCTCGGCGGGGGTCGGGGCGTGCACCTTGTCCTCGTCCACCCCGCTGACGATGACCTCGGGGGCGAGACCGGCCTGCCGGAGCAGCCCGAGCCGGGCGGGGGAGGCGGAGGCGAGCACGACACGGCGCGGATCAGCAGTCATGGGGGAAGCCTAGTCAGTACGGCCCGACGGCCGCCCGCCGACGCCGCACCGCCTCCCGCGCGCGCCCCGCCGCCCCGGCGCGGGGCGCCGCCGGACCGTCGGTCCGGCTCCCGCCCGGTTCCTCAGCGCACGCTGGCCACGAACATCCCCACCACCATCGCGAGGGCGAGCAGCACCCCCGTGCGGCGGAGCATCGCCTGCATGTCCCGCAGGAACTTCGGCGGCTGGTTCTCGGGGTCGGACCACAACATGCCTTCGATCCTGCGGGCGGGACGGCCGGGGCGCCTGAGTACGGATACTCAGGCGCCCCGGTGCGGAAGGACTATTCGCGGAACGCGCCGCCCATGGGTACCCGGGGTCCGGGCCTCCGCAGCCCAGGCCCCGGCCCCTCGC
This sequence comes from Streptomyces sp. NPDC059247, assembly GCF_042754005.1. Classification (NCBI taxonomy): domain Bacteria; kingdom Bacillati; phylum Actinomycetota; class Actinomycetes; order Kitasatosporales; family Streptomycetaceae; genus Streptomyces; species Streptomyces sp. NPDC059247. The sequence continues at coordinate 14,439 of NZ_JBHYZW010000040.1, read as the reverse complement.
ACCCGGGCCCCTCGCACCCCGGACCCGGGCCTCCGCGCCCCGGGTGCGGTTCTCCGTCCGGGTCCGGACCGGCCCGGTCACACCGGCCAGTACGACCGTGCCCAGGCCCGTGGACCCGGCCGCTGCCGTACCGTCCGGGCGATCCGGGACGGGTCCGACCACCCCTCCGGCACCGCGGGCCCGCCGCTCCGGGCGGACGCCGCCGCCACCGCCGCGACCCGCGCCCGGACCACCGCCAGGGCGGCGGCCAGCTCCTCCGGGGTCGGGTTTCCTCGTACGACCTTGATCATGTCGGCTCCTTGAGGGTGCGGAAGCGGTCTACAGCGGGATGTTGCCGTGCTTCTTCGGGGGCAGGGACTCCCGCTTCGTACGCAGCTGACGCAGCCCCTTGACGATCTGCGGGCGGGTGTCCGACGGCAGGATCACCCCGTCGACGTAACCGCGCTCCGCCGCCGTGTACGGGTTGAGCAGGGCGTCCTCGTACTCCTGGATCAGCCGCGCCCGCACCGCCTCGGACTCCTCGGCGTCCCCCGCCTCCGCGATCGCCCTGCGGTGCAGGATGTTCACCGCGCCCTGCGCGCCCATCACCGCGATCTGCGCCGTCGGCCACGCCAGGTTCAGGTCCGCGCCCAGGTGCTTGGAGCCCATGACGTCGTACGCGCCGCCGAACGCCTTCCGGGTGATGACCGTGATCAGCGGGACCGTGGCCTCCGCGTACGCGTAGATCAGCTTCGCGCCGCGCCGGATGATCCCGCCGTACTCCTGGTCCACGCCCGGCAGGAAGCCCGGCACGTCCACGAAGGTCAGGACCGGGATGTTGAACGCGTCGCAGGTCCGCACGAACCGCGCCGCCTTCTCACTCGCGTCGATGTCCAGACAGCCCGCGAACCGCATCGGCTGGTTGGCGACCACGCCGACCGGGAAGCCCTCCACCCGGCCGAAGCCGGTCAGGATGTTCGGCGCGAACAGCGCCTGCGTCTCCAGGAACTCGCCGTCGTCGAGGACGTGTTCGATCACGGTGTGCATGTCGTACGGCTGGTTCGCCGAGTCCGGGATCAGCGTGTCCAGCTCGCGGTCCTCGTCCGTCGCCGAGTCCGGCGCGACCTCGGGGAACGCGGGCGGCTCGGACAGGTTGTTCGACGGCAGGTACGACAGCAGGGACTTGACGTACTCGATCGCGTCCTTCTCGTCGCCCGCCATGTGGTGGGCCACGCCCGAGGTCGCGTTGTGCGTCCGCGCGCCGCCCAGCTCCTCGAAGCCGACGTCCTCGCCGGTCACCGTCTTGATGACGTCCGGCCCCGTGATGAACATGTGCGAGGTCCGGTCCACCATCACCGTGAAGTCGGTGATCGCGGGCGAGTAGACCGCGCCGCCCGCGCACGGGCCCACCACCAGCGAGATCTGCGGGATCACCCCGGAGGCATGGGTGTTGCGCCGGAAGATCTCCCCGTACATGCCGAGCGCGCTCACCCCCTCCTGGATGCGGGCGCCGCCCGAGTCGTTGATCCCGATCACCGGGCAGCCCGTCTTCAGGGCGAAGTCCATCACCTTGATGATCTTCTGCCCGTACGTCTCGCCCAGTGCGCCGCCGAACACCGTGAAGTCCTGCGAGAACACCGCCACCGGACGCCCGTCCACCGTGCCGTAGCCGGTGACGACCCCGTCGCCGTACGGACGGTTGTTCTCCAGGCCGAAGCTGGTCGACCGGTGCCGGGCCAGCTCGTCCAGCTCCACGAACGAACCCTCGTCGAGCAGCAGGGCGATCCGCTCCCGCGCCGTCAGCTTGCCCTTCGCGTGCTGCTTCTCCACCGCGCGCTCCGAGCCTGCGTGGGTGGCCTCGCCGACGCGGCGCCTCAGATCCGCGATCTTGCCCGCGGTCGTGTGAATGTCGATCTCGTACTGCTCTGCCGGCTCGGACATCGGGATGCGGCTCCCTGCCTGGTCACGGGGGATTCGTTGACTACGAATGGGCTACTGCTCAGCTACTGAGCCGTAGCGTAGCGACGGCGATACCGTTCGGCACTGCGGTCTTTCCCACACCTAGTCTGGCTTGCATGACGACCCCCCAAGGCCCCGTCGGCCGCTGGTCCGACCTCGACCGCCCCCCGCTCAACGCGCCCGCCCTGCGCCGGGCCCTCGTCCAGCCCGACGGACTGTGGACCTCGCTGGACGTGGTCCCCGCCACCGGGTCGACCAACAGCGACCTGGCCGCCCGCGCCGGGGAACTGCCCGAGGGCGCCGTCCTCGTCGCCGAGGAGCAGACCTCCGGGCGCGGACGCCTCGACCGGCGCTGGACCGCCCCCGCCCGCTCCGGGCTCTTCGTCTCCGTCCTCCTCAGGCCCCGGGTCCCCGTCGAGCGCTGGGGCTGGCTCCCGCTCCTCACCGGCGTGGCGGTCGCCACCGGTCTCGCCCGGTCCGCCGGGCTCGACACCTCCCTCAAGTGGCCCAACGACCTGCTGGTCTCCGTCGACGGCGCCGAACGCAAGGCGGGCGGCATCCTCGCCGAACGCGCGGGCGCCGACGCCGTCGTCGTCGGCTTCGGCGTCAACGTCTCCCTCCGCGCCGACGAACTGCCCGTCCCCACGGCCGGTTCCCTCCTCCTCGCCGGAGCCGTCTCCACCGACCGCGACACCCTCCTGCGGGCCGTCCTGCGCTCCCTCGACGACTGGTACGGGACGTGGGAGCGGGCCGACGGCGACCCCGGGGCCTCCGGGCTCCAGGCCGCCTACGCGGCGGGCTGCGCGACCCTCGGCCGCCGGGTCAGGGCCGAGCTGCCCGGCGAGCGGACCCTGGAGGGCGAGGCCGTCGCCCTGGACGGCGACGGACGCCTCGTGGTGGCCACCGAGGGCGGCGGCACCGAGGCCGTGGGCGCCGGGGACATCGTCCATCTGCGCACCCCCGCGTAGGCCGTCCCTCCAGGCTGCCATCGGTCGGACCGGGGGGATGCCGGGAGGGACGACCGGGCGGCGCCGGGGGTACGTGCACGGGCCACGGAAGGACCGGACCCCCGGCGCGGGACGGTACGGCTCGCCGTTCGGGCGTGAGCCATTCCACACCTGTCGTATCGTGGACGCGATCCAGGCGACAGATCGGCAGGACAAGTGGGCAGGGAACGGGCAGGAGGCGGCCGGTGACCGTCGACGACGCGAACGCGGGCGGCGGGGCACAGCCACCCACGTACCCGACCCCCCACCACGAGGTCGACCACACGGCCGAACCGACCGACGACCCCCTCGCCATCCGCCTCGAACAGCTCATCCTCGGCGCGGACCGCCGCTACACCCCCTTCCAGGCCGCCCGCACCGCCGGTGTCTCCATGGAGCTGGCCTCCCGCTTCTGGCGCGCCATGGGCTTCGCCGACATCGGTCAGGCCAAGGCCCTGACCGAGGCCGACGTCCTCGCCCTGCGGCGGCTCGCCGGTCTCGTCGAGGCCGGACTGCTCAGTGAGCCGATGGCCGTCCAGGTCGCCCGCTCCACCGGGCAGACCACCGCCCGGCTCGCCGAGTGGCAGATCGACTCCTTCCTCGAAGGGCTCACCGAACCGCCCGAGCCCGGCATGACCCGCACCGAGGTCACGTATCCGCTGGTCGAGCTGCTCCTGCCCGAGCTGGAGGAGTTCCTCATCTACGTCTGGCGGCGCCAGCTCGCCGCCGCCACCGGCCGGGTCGTACAGGCCGCCGACGACGAGGAGATGGTCGACCGGCGGCTCGCGGTCGGCTTCGCGGACCTCGTCGGCTTCACCCGGCTCACCCGCCGCCTGGAGGAGGAGGAGCTGGGCGAGCTGGTCGAGGCCTTCGAGACCACCTGCGCCGACCTGGTCGCCGCGCACGGCGGACGGCTCATCAAGACCCTCGGCGACGAGGTGCTCTTCTGCGCCGACGACGCCGGGACCGCCGCCGAGATCGCGCTGCGGCTGATCGAGACGCTCGGCCACGACGAGACGATGCCCGCGCTCCGCGTCGGCATCGCCTTCGGCACCGTGACGACCCGGATGGGCGACGTCTTCGGCACCACCGTGAACCTGGCCAGCCGCCTCACCTCGATAGCGCCCAAGGACGCCGTCCTGGTGGACGGCGCGCTCGCGGAGGAGCTGTCCAGGACCGGGGAGGCGCCCGTCTCGGAGACCGCCGCCGCCGAGGACGCCGTACGGGCCGGGAAGGAGGGCCGCAGGGCCGCCACGTACCGCTTCGCGCTCCAGCCGATGTGGCAGCGCCCGGTGCGCGGCCTCGGGGTCGTCGAACCCTGGCTCCTGACCCGCCGCCCGACCTAGGATCTTCCCGAACCCCCGTTAACAGCCGTTAACGGGCGGTCCCGGTCGGGAGGGTGTGCGGTCATGTCCGAGCAGCGCTTCGGTGAGTTCGTGGTGGTCAGGAAGGACGGGGACGGGCACGTCGCCGAACTGGTCCTGGACCGCCCCAAGGCGATGAACGCGGTCTCCTCCGAGATGGCCCGCTCCCTCGGGGCGGCCTGCGCGGCGCTCGCCGCCGACGGCTCGGTCCGCGTCACCGTGCTGACCTCGTCGAACGACCGGGCCTTCTGTGTCGGCGCCGACCTCAAGGAGCGCAACTCCCTCACCGACGCCGAGCTGGTCCGCCAGCGGCCCACGGCCCGCGCCGCCTACACCGGCGTCCTGGAGCTGCCCATGCCGACGGTGGCCGCCGTGCACGGCTTCGCCCTCGGCGGCGGCTTCGAGCTGGCGCTCGCCTGCGATGTGATCGTGGCCGACGCGACCGCCGTGGTCGGCCTCCCCGAGGTCTCCGTCGGCGTCGTCCCCGGCGGCGGCGGTACGCAGCTGCTGCCGCGCCGGGTGGGTGCGGCGCGGGCCGCCGAGCTGGTGTTCACGGCCCGCCGGGTGGCGGCGGAGGAGGCCCACGGGCTGGGGCTCGTGGACCTGCTCGCGCGGGACGCGCGGACCGGCGCCCTGGAACTGGCCGGGCGGATCGCGGTCAACTCGCCGGTCGGGCTGCGCAACGCGAAGAAGGCGATGCGGCTCGGGCAGGGCCTGGACCTGCGGGCGGGGCTCGAGGTCGAGGACGCGGCCTGGCGCGCGACGGCCTTCTCGGGCGACCGCGCCGAGGGCGTGGCGGCCTTCAACGAGAAGCGGAAGCCGAACTGGCCGGGCGCATGACCCTCACTGTCCGTGTCATTTCGCATCGAACATCACTTACGGTGACGTCTCGGTAGGGAAAACGGATCAAACCTCCCTAAGCTGGAGGAATGGGTGAGGATGGACGGCTGCGGGCCGTGGTGGCGCTGGCGCAGGGGATGGCGGCGGCACGCACCCCGCGCGAGATCTGGCGGGCGGCGGCGCTCGGCTCCTGCGAGGGACTCGACGGCAGCTTCGCCGCCCTGTCCGTCTGGGAGCGGGACCACGGGCGCCTCAGGGTCCTGGTGAACGCCGGGGAGCGGGCCGAGGGGGAGGAGGAGTTCCCCGAGTCGGAGACGTATCCGGTGCACCGGTTTCCCGAGATCACCGAGTTCCTGCACGAGCGGTGGGCGGGCGGCGGCGAGCCGGACGCCTGGGTGGAGACGGCCGACGGGCCGGTGGCGACGGGCCGGGCGGCCGGTCTGCGGCGCCGGGGCCGGGGCTGCTGCGTGGTCGCCCCGATCGTGCTGCACGGGCGTGCCTGGGGCGAGCTGTACGTGGCCCGGCCGCCACAGGAGAAACCTTTCACCCGGGCGGACGCGGATTTCGCCACCGTGCTCGCGGCGGTCGTCGCCGCCGGGATCTCGCAGGCCGAGCGGCTGGAGGAGGTCCGCAAGCTGGCCTTCACCGACCCGCTGACCGGGCTCGCCAACCGGCGGGCCGTCGACACCCGCCTCGACGAGGCCGTCGAGCGCTGCCGGGCGGACGGCTCCGTCGTCAGCCTGATGGTCTGCGACCTCAACGGTCTGAAGCGGGTCAACGACACCCATGGCCACGCCGTCGGCGACCGGCTCCTGGAACGCTTCGGCTCGGTCCTCTCCCGCTGCGGGGCGATGCTCCCCGGCGCCCTCGCGGCCCGGCTCGGGGGCGACGAGTTCTGTCTCCTGACGGTCGGCCCGACGGCGGACGAGGTCGTCGCGGTCGCGGAGGAACTGTGCGTACGGGCGGCGGAACTGGAACTCGGCGAGGGCGTGGCCTGCGGGGTCGCCTCCACCGGCGACCCCATCGGCCCCCTCAGGTCCGCCCGCCGCCTCTTCCGCCTCGCGGACGCGGCCCAGTACCAGGCGAAGGCGGCCCGCTCGGCGAAACCGGTCGTGGCGGGCCGCGACGGCACGGTGGTCCGCCTCGCGGACGCCCCTCCGGGCACCCGCGACCGCCGCCGCTTCAGGGACGCGGTGCCGGTGGCGGTGGCGGTGCCTCCGTCGTCCCCATCGGCACAGTCGGACCCACCGGCACCGCCACTGCCGGAAGCGCCCTCCGGGCGGCGGGTGCAGGATCCGCCTTCCGGAGAGTTGCCGCCTGAGCAGTGACCGGCAGGGGCCGTGTGACTTCTGCCGCGGAGCGAGCGACAGGCGTGGGTCCGCCGTGGAAGGGGTCAGCGGACGGGGCCGCGATGAGGCGGTGATGCTGACAGGGCGTCGCTGAAGTGTCGGCGTTCGGCGAACCGCCAGGGGCTCCTGGCGGCGGTGGCGAAGGCGCCGGGGCCTTCTGGGAGATGGGTGAGGACGCCGAGGAGGAGGGTGTGCGAGACGGCCAGGAGGGGGCCGTGGCGCCCGGCGGTGTGGTGGAGGAAGGCGGCGCAGTGGCGGGCGCGGGTGTGGAGGTCGGTGAGGCTTTCGCCGTCTTCGCAGCGTAGGGAGGGGTCGGCGAGGCGGCGGGCTCGCCAGGCGCGGTAGGCAGGTGGGTAGGTCTCGGCGGTGCGGCCGAGGACGATGCTGGGCGCGCGCCATTCGGCGAGGAGGCCGGAGGTCGCGACGATCGGCAGGCCCGTGAGGTGGGAGACGAGGGTGGCGGTCCGGCGGGCGCGGGGGATCGGGCTGGTGACGATCGCGGTGATGCCCTCGGGGAGGGGCAGGGAGTGGCGTACCTGGTCGCGGCCCTCCTGCGTGAGGACGGCCTCGTGCGGGGCGTGGTGGCCGGGGCGGTGGCCCTCGTAGGCGCCGTGGCGCATGAGCCAGATGTCAGCCAAGGACCCAGCCTCCGTCGACGCGCAGGGTCTGTCCGGTGATGAAGTCGGCGTCGTCGGTGGCGAGGAAGGCGACGGTCGCGGCGACGTCCTCCGGGCGGCCCCGGCGCTGGACGCACTGGCGGGCGAGCTGGCGGATGTTCATGGCCTCCGGGTCGTCGACGACGGCGTCCTCGGCGGGGACGCGGATGGAGCCGGGGGCGACGCAGTTGGCGGTGATGCCGGCGGGGCCGAGTTCGCGGGCGAGGGCGCGGGTGAGCCCTTCGAGGCCGGACTTGGCGCTGATGTAGCCGACGAGGTCGTGGCGGCCCGCGGTGGCGAGGACCGAGCCGATGGTGATGATCCGGCCCCGGCCGACGGCCGTCATGGCGGGGGTCAGCTCATGGGCGAGGAGGTAGTGGCTGGTCAGATTGGTGGCCAGCGCGTCGCCCCAGTGGATCGGCGTCGTTTCCGTCCACGGTCGGCGGGGGTAGGTACCCGCGTTGCTGACCAGGATGTCGATCGGGCCGAGCCGGTCGTGGGCCTGCTGGCAGAGATCGTGGAGAGCCTCGGCGTCGCGGAGGTCGGCAGCCAGGGGGACGGCAGTGCCGCCGTTCTGGACGATGCGGGCGGTGAGCTCCGCTGCGGCCTGGTCGTCGTCGAGGTGGGCGAGGGCGACGGCGGCGCCTTCGGCGGCGAGGCGGCGGGCGATGGCCGAGCCGAGGCCGCCGGTGGCTCCCGTGACCAGGGTGGTGCGGCCGTTCAGGGGGCCGGGCATGGCGACTCCAGCGGGCAGAAGTAGGTGGTGGGGTCGAAGTCGGGGCTCATGGCCTCGGCGAGCCGGGCGAGGAGGACGAGACGGTCCTCGGGGGCCAGGTCGGCCAGGTCGTAGACGCCGAGGATGCGCATGGCCAGGTACGGGCGGAGCAGGTTCGCCAGGTCCTCGCCGGGCCAGAGGCGGTCGGCGACCGGCTGTACGAGCTGGTTCCAGTACGCGGTCACGGCGGTTCGCCGGGGAGCCGAGAGGCGCGGGGCGTAGTCGATGTGGAGGGTGCTGGTGGTGTGGTCGACGTCCGCTCGCCGGAGTTCGGGGGTGTTGGCCGGGACGTGGGCGAAGGTGGCGGGGTGGTCGGCGAAGGCGGTCGGGTTGTACGTGGGGACGAGCCAGCCGCCGAGGGCGGAGGCGTACCAGAGGAAGTTGGCGAACTCGCCGGGGATGCTGTTCATCCCGGCGGTGTCGTAGTCGAACCAGGCGAGCGGGTGGGCGAGGTTGACGTCGGTGGGGTCGCCCTGGGTGAGGGCCGCCCAGACCGGCTCGGCCGTGGCGAAGTGGGCGCGGAGCCAGCGGAGGACGGCGGCCCAGTCCAGTTGGTGCCGACGGCCGTTGATGGTCAGGGTGTACGTGTCGAGGCGGGAGACCGGGACGTCGATGAGCCCGTCGGCGACCAGGAAGTCCTTTCCGGCGTAGTACGTGTCGAGTCGGCCGCCCGGTGCCGCGCGGTCCCAGTACAGCTTGCGGACGACGTGTGCCGGATCGGCTGGCCATGCCGTTGCGAGGATGACCTTGCGGTACGCGGTTACGAGTTGGTCCATGTAGGTGTGGAGTTCGCCGCTTGACTCGTCCGCGTTGAGGAGGTCGAGCAGGAGGCCCTGGTCGGTGCCGCCGGGGAGGCGTTCGTACGCGAGGAGGTGGCCGCCCGGCACGCGCAGGTGGGCGTGGAGGGCAGGTACGCGGTAGTGCCGGGCCAGGCGGGCGTGGCCGCGGATCTCCTCGCGGGCCTCGGCCGGGTCGCGGGTGTACTTCAGGAGCAGCGGACGGCCGAGGAGGTCGACGGGGCAGAGCAGGTTGCGGGTGAAGCGCCGTACCGGACCCAGTCGAAGGAGAGGCTGCAAGGTCATGGCCTCACCCCGTTGAGCAGTTCGAGGCAGACCTGGGCCAGTGCGGTGGACGGGAAGGCGTCCATGTGGATGTTCGTGTCCGGGGCGATGGCGTCGCGGACGGGGCAGAGGTCTCCCTGGTGCATGTGGTCGGACAGGTCGGTGGCGACGGCGTGGTGGTGTGGCAGGCCGGTGCGCCACTTGCTGTGGCTGTGGCGCGCGTACAAGCCGATGACGGGTGAGGAGCTGCCGTCCCGGCCTTGGGCCATCGCGGCGAGGTGGGTCAGGCCGGTGTCGTTGCCGACGACCAGGTGGCAGTGCGGGAAGAGGTCGGCGAGGTGGTCGGCCGGCATCCCGTCGAGGCGGAGCACCTGCACATGACGCCTGGGAGCCTCCGCGGTGATGCGCAGGCCGTCGCCCGGGTTGCCGCCGATGAGCAGCAGCCGGGCCTGGGCCTGGTGGGCCTCGGCGATGTGCTCGGCCAGGGTGATGTAGCGCTGGGCGGTGTAGTCCTTGCGCTCCGGCCAACTGGTGGCGGTGATGGCGGCGATGCTCAGACCGCCGAGCCAGCCCGCCGAGCGCAGTTCCTCCACGAGGTCGTTCGGCCCGGTCGTGAAGGGGGGAGCGAAGGGGGCCGTGCCGGGCAGGCGGATGCCGAGACGGCGCTCCAGGGCCAGGTAGTGGCGGGCGAGGAGGTCCGGGTGGGCGCGGCCGTCGCTCGACCAGCAGGGCGGGGCGGCCGGGTCGAGCACCAGGCTCACCGCCGCCCCCGAGCCGTGTGCCTCGATGCCCGTGCGGTCTCCGATCACGGCCCGCCGGCCGCTGGGAGTGGTGTCCTGGGGCTGCGTGATCAGCCCGGTGCGGGCGATCAGTGCCTCGTACGGACCCACCGCGCGGACGGTCACGCGAACCGACCGGAGTCGTAGCCGGTCGAGGACCGCGCGGACCCCCGAGAGTGCGAGGAGGGTGTCGCCGAGCTTCCCCTCGAAGGCCACCACGATCTCGCCGCACCCGCTCAGGCGGTGGACCAGCTCGGCGGAAGGGGCCAGCGGGAGCGGCGCGCCGATGGGAACGCTGTCCCGGTCGTACCCGAGCGGGGTGGTGTGGATCGCCCCGGCGGGGACGGCCAGGGAACCGTGGTGGAACCGGATCCCCGCCGGGGCGACCGCTGTCACGCCGCGCCCTCGATCGTGGTGAGCGAGACCAGGGGCAGACCGAGGCCGGTGAGCAGGTCGCGGGCTCCGCGGGCGGTGTCCTCCACCAGGCAGGCTGCCGCCAGCGGGACGGCACCGGCCTCGCGGAGGCGGCGGGTGAGGTCGGCCAGGGTCCGGCCGGTGGTGATCTCGTCGTCCACGATGACGATGCGCTGGCCGGGGGCGATGCCGTACGCGAAGACATCGGTGCGCATCGCGTGGGGCTCGCTGAAGCGGACCGCTCCGTCGAGGGGGAGGTGCAGTTTCCAGGCGATCTTGTACGGGAGGTGGGCGGCTCCGGCGAGGGAGACGGTCGGCAGGATGCCGCCCGCGTCCAGGCCGAGGAGGAAGTCCATGGAGCCGAGTCCGTCCGGCACCTGCTCCTGGAGCAGACGCCACAGGTCGGCCCCGGTGTGGGCGAGGGTGTCGGGGTGGACCGGGTCCTCCAGGCCGTCGAGGGAGTGGATGACACGCTCGCGGCGGCTCGTGGCCCCGACGCTGAGGCGCTCGACGATCCGGGCGGAGAAGGACGGTACGGCGATGGTTTCGGGCATGGCAGAGCTCCTGTCGGAGGGAGAAGAGGGAAGGAAGGTGAGGCTGTTCAGACGGCGAGCTGGGCGGCGTACCAGGCGAGGAGCTGGTCGACAGCCGTGGTGACGGGCTTGAGCACGAGCTCGGTGCCGTCATTGCGCCAGGCGCCGGCGATCTCGGTCAGAGAGGGCACGGAGAGGGCAGTCAGGCCCGGCAGGCGGGAGGCCGCGCTGAGGATCCGGTCGGGTCCGGACTCCCCCTGGTCGTGCTCGCGGAGGAGGAGGCGGCAGGCCAGCACGAGGTGCTTGTAGAGCTGCCGCAGGGTGGCCGGTCCCGCGTCGGCGCGCAGACGGCGCATGGTCAGGATGACCTGGGGGAGTTCGTGGACGGCGGCGAGCGCGAGCTCGTCTCGGCTGATCGTCGGCAGTCCGAGGTCGGGTGTGGCGTGCAGGACGGGGCTGCCCTGCTGGAGCTGGTGGAGGGCGAACGCCAGGCGCGGGGTGAGGCGCCGGGCGGTCAGCTCGCCGGGGGTGACGAAGGTGGGGCCGAGGGAGGCCGCGCCGTTCAGGGCCGTCCGGTACTGCTCCAGAGCCTCGTGGACCCGGCCGATGGCCTCATGCTCTGCGATCACGAGGAGGTCCAGGTCGGACCAGTCGGCGATCCAGCTACCTTCGCCGGGGCTGCCGGTCAGGGCGATGAGCTGGACGCCGGGGCCGTATGCCCGTACCGAATCCGTGAAGTCGGCCGTCGCCGAGGCGATGGCGGCCGGAAGCCCCAGCCCGTACGGGGTGGCCACGCGCAGCGCCGTGGCGGCGGGCGGGGCGGCGATGCGCCGGAGACGGGCGCGGAGGGCGGCGATGCTGCCGGTGTTGTCGATGACGTGGTCGGCGAGCGCGGCGACCTGGTGGGCGCCACGGCTCATCTTGATCTCGTCCTTCGCGGCGACGGCCTGGGCCGGAGTGCCGGATCGCTCGACGCGTACGGCGAAGGAGGCGTCCAGATAGACGATCTGGAGCGTGTCGCCCATGAGCTGCTTGAGCTCGGCGATCGAGGCGTCGTCGTGGACGGACTCGATGGTGAACAGCCGTGCGTCGACGTGGGCGTCCGCGAAGCGGTTCAGCTCGCCGAGCAGCAGCTCGGCCTGCCGACGGGCCGACAGCGCGTACGGGTCCGCGAGGCCCTCCCGGTGCGCCGCCTGCCGCAGCAGGAAGCCGATCTTGAGGCGCTGGGCACCGCACGTGCGCTGGACGAACTCGGCGCTGGTGCTCTTGCCGCACTCGCTCAGCCCACCGAAGGCGAGGACGCGGCCCAGGTGCCGACTCGGCTTGACCTCCGCGGGGGCGGCGTCGTCCCGGCCGTACAGCTTGAAGCGGGCCGGTGCGGGAAGCCGTCGGCGACCGGCGACGACGTCGGAGACCAGCGCGTCGAAGGCGGCGCACAGCTCCTCCCGCTGGCCGTGGAGGGCGGGGACGCGCCGTCGGGCCAGCTCGTCCCGGGCCGCCGCCCGCTCGCTGTGCCAGATCCGCAGGGTCAGCACCGACAGACGGTCGACGACGGAGGCGAGCGTCTCGGTGTGCAGCGGCGCGTCGGCGCGGCCCGCGTCCGCCAGCGCGCCGAGGACCTCGTCGGCCCGCTCGGCGAGCGCGTTGCGTTCGGCGTTGAGCTGGTCGATCTCGCGCTTGCAGTCGGCGACCCGGGCAGCGGAGAGCAAGGCGCCGCGCACCCGGTCCTCGGTGTCCCATAAACGTCCGTTGACGGTGTGGAGTCGGGTGACGGCATCGTCCAGGCGGTGCCGGTCCTTGTCCTGAAGCGCGGCGACGGCGCGGGACAGGCCGGGCGGTAGAACCAGGGGCGGGGAGTTCTGGGTCATCGGGGACTTCCGTCGGTGAGTCGGCTGAGGTCGAGGTGAGCGATCACGTCGGCGTGGACGTCGTCCAGGGAGCGGTCCTCGCAGTCGACGACCACGGTGTACGCGCCGTGATCGGCCTGGTGGAGCAGGACCGCGTGCAGCGTCTTCTGGTAGTCCGGGTAGATCCCGGTCCACGGGCGGCCCTCGCGGGCGCTGGTGAGGGCGTAGCTGCGCCCGGCGTCGAGGGACGGGAGCAGGAGGATCGAGGCCTCCGGTGCGGCGGCTCGCGAACCGGCGATGCCCGTCACGGTCCTGAACGCCTCACCGACCGTAAGGCCGTCCTTGACCACGCAGGTCGCGGTGGCCACGGCGAGGAGCATGGGCAGGCCCCGGTCCAGCAGCCCCGTACGCCCGGCCTCGCGGGCCGTGGCCCGCTTGGCGTGACCGGCCAGCAGCATCTCGGTCAGCTCGACGGTCGTGGACGTCTCGAACCACCACCGGGCGTAGTCGCCGACCGCCGCCCGCGCCCACGGCCCGGGGTCGTGCTCGTGGACCGCTCCCAGCGGCTGGAAGCCGCCCCAGCGCTCGGCCAGCCGCACCAGGTGGGTCGTCTTGCCGACGTTGTCAGGGCCGTTGAGGCTGACGAAGTCCGGGACCCGCGCCATCGCTCACGCCTCGCGGACCGGGGTGTCGAGGACGGAGACGATCGCGTCCGTGTTCGCGGCGATGAAGTCGGCGAGCTCCGGCGGCATCAGGTTCAGCTCGCGGACGGCCTCGGCGGTGAACGGCACCCGGACCACCTCGTACCCGCCCCGCTCCGGCTTCGCGAACTCCGTACCCGTACGCGCGGCCAGGTCCATCGACTCCAGGCGCGCGGCGAAGATGTGCTGGACGCCGATGCCGCCCTCCAGCTCGTCGGTGATCAGGTGGACGAGCTCGGCGCGCTCCAGCTTGCCGCCCAGCTCCTCGAACACCTCTCGGTGCAGGGCCGCCTCGATGGTCGCGTCGTCCTCCTCGACCCCGCCGCCGACGGACACCCAGTACGGCTCCCTGCCCGGCTTGGTGCGCTTGATGAGGACGAGCTCGTCGCTGTCGAGGAGGATGACGCGGGCGTTGCGCTTGACGATGTCGGGCATGTCGTTTGCTCCTTCTGACGGGGTACTGGAGAGAACGGGCGGAGGGGCGCCGTGTGGCGCTCGGCAGTTCCTGCCCCGGGGATTCAGCATGGCGGAGGCCGGTGGGGGAACGTGAGGCAGAAGCGCTGCAGCAACGCCGCACCACTGCTGAACATGTCTGTCTACGCTGGGTGTTTCGGCGTTTCACCGGACGACGGACAGGAGGTACGAGGTGGTCACGGTGCAGCGATGGTCCGGACGGGAAGCTCGACTGTTACGCGACGCCCTACGCATGAGCCTGCGGGATTTCGCCGCCTACCTCGGGGTCAGCGACCGGACCGTTTCGAACTGGGAAGGCGGAGGTCCGAGTTACCAGCCGCGCACCGAGTCCCAGGCCGTCCTGGACACGGCACTCGCTCGGGCGTCGGTCGACGCGAAGGCGCGGTTCGCGGTGGCGTTGGGGGCGAGCCGTGCCGCTCCACCCGTGCTGGGCCGGATCGGAGTCGACTCCCACAAGTTCCTGCCGCTCTTCATCGGCGTCGAGCGTGCCCGACTGCTCCGCTCACACATGACACCGAGTGGGGATGGCCGATGGCTGGATTCTTCCTCGGCCCGGGTGGATCACCCCGAAGCGGAGAAGTGCGTCCTCCATGTCTTCGCCTGCGGAGCAGCCGTCTTCCATCTCGTCCAGCCGCACGAGCCCGCCACGCTCACCGACCTCGCCGTCTGGCGCTACCGCTCGTACGCCTCCGACCTGCCCTGGGCACGGAACAAGCTCCGCG
>NZ_JBHYZW010000039.1:0-18317 GCF_042754005.1 Streptomyces sp. NPDC059247 | reverse complement strand
CCCGACACCCCCATCATCACCACCGACGCCCGCCACCGCGGCGACGCCAAGAGCGCCCTCATCACCCTCGTCGAACACGCCCTCATGGCACGACTGCGGTAACGCCGTCCCCGACGCGCCGAAGGCCGCGTTCCCCCGCCCGGGGGACGCGGCCTTCGGCGTGGCGCGTGCCTCCCGGGCCGGACGGCACGCGAAAGGGCCGGGTCCCGGTGGTCACCGGGGCCCGGCCCTTCGTCGTACGGGGTCCGTACGGCCCGTGAACGGGTCCGTACGGGTCAGCGCCAGCTGTGCGGGGCGCGGAAGCCGTGCTCGCGCTCCAGACGGCGCCAGCCGGCCGCGGTGCGGTCGCGGTGGCCCTCGGCGGGGGTCTCGTCGGTGCGGGCGGCGGCGCGGGCGAGCAGCACCGCGGTGATCGCGGCGAGCTCCTCGGGGTCGGCTTGGCCCTTCTCGACACGGAGAAGGTTGGCAGGGGTGCTCACGTGGATGACTCCTCCTACTGAGGCGGGTTGCCGTGCTTGCGGGACGGCAGGTCGGCGTGCTTGGTCCGCAGCATCGAGAGGGACCTGATGAGCACCTGGCGGGTGTCGGCCGGGTCGATGACGTCGTCGACGAGGCCGCGTTCCGCCGCGTAGTACGGGTGCATCAGCTCGGCCTTGTACTCCTTGACCATGCGCATCCGCATGGCCTCGGAGTCCTCCGCCTCGGCGATCTGCTTGCGGAAGATCACGTTGGCGGCGCCCTCGGCGCCCATGACCGCGATTTCGTTGGTGGGCCAGGCGTACGTCAGGTCGGCCCCGATGGACTGGGAGTCCATGACGATGTAAGCACCGCCGTACGCCTTCCGCAGGATCAGCGAGATCCGGGGCACGGTCGCGTTGCAGTACGCGTAGAGCAGTTTCGCGCCGTGCCGGATGATTCCACCGTGCTCCTGGTCGACTCCGGGAAGGAAGCCGGGTACGTCCAGAAGGGTGATGATCGGGATGTTGAACGCATCGCACATCTGTACGAAGCGGGCCGCCTTCTCGGAGGCCTCGATGTCCAGGACTCCGGCCAGGGTCTGCGGCTGGTTGGCGACGATGCCGACGACCTGCCCGTCGAGGCGGGCGAGGGCGCAGATGATGTTGCGGGCCCAGCGCTCGTGGATCTCCAGGTAGTCGCCGTCGTCGACGAGCTCCTCGATGACCTTGTGCATGTCGTACGGGCGGTTGCCGTCGGCGGGCACCAGGTCGAGGAGGACCTCGGAGCGGCGGTCGGCCGGGTCCTCGCTGGGGACGGCCGGGGGGTTCTCGCGGTTGTTCTGGGGCAGCATCGACAGGAGGTAGCGGACCTCCGCGATGCAGGTCTCCTCGTCGTCGTAGGCGAAGTGGGAGACGCCGGAGACGCCCGCGTGGACGTCGGCGCCGCCGAGCCCGTTCTGGGTGATCTCCTCGCCGGTGACCGCCTTGACGACGTCGGGTCCGGTGATGAACATCTGCGAGGTCTCGCGGACCATGAACACGAAGTCCGTGAGCGCCGGGCTGTAGGCCGCGCCACCGGCGCAGGGGCCGAGCATCACGGAGATCTGGGGGATGACGCCGGAGGCGCGGGTGTTGCGCTGGAAGATGCCGCCGTACCCGGCGAGGGCGGAGACGCCCTCCTGGATGCGGGCGCCCGCGCCGTCGTTCAGGGAGACCAGCGGGGCACCGGCCGCGATGGCCATGTCCATGATCTTGTGGATCTTCGTGGCGTGCGCCTCGCCGAGGGCGCCGCCGAAGATGCGGAAGTCGTGCGCGTAGACGAAGACGGTCCGGCCCTCGACCGTGCCCCAGCCGGTGATGACACCGTCGGTGTACGGCTTCCTGGCCTCCAGGCCGAAGCCCTGCGCGCGGTGCCTGCGCAGCTGCTCGACCTCGTTGAAGGAACCCGGGTCGACGAGCAGCTCGATGCGCTCGCGAGCGGTCAGCTTGCCCTTCGCGTGCTGCGCCTCGGTCGCTCGCTCGCTCGGCCCCGCGAGTGCCTGCTCGCGCAGGACACGCAGTTCGGCCACACGGCCTCGGGCGTCGACGGGCTCGCTCGGGATCTGGTCCACAACGGTCATGTCTCGACCCTACGAAGCCGGACAAGAAATCTCCGCCGTCGAGTCCGTACAGTCTCGCGTGTCGAATCCTGGTGGGGCTGGACAGAACTACCCCGTTCCCGGTCCGAGTCAACAGTCGGGCACCCCCCGCTTTTGTAGGGTCCCCATAATCGGCTGGTGGAGCGGGGTGCGACTGCGGGTGGTGCCCCGCGCACCCGGCGTGATCCGTCGGGGGGTGCGCGGGGCGGGGTCGGGGGCCCGTCAGGGGCCGGTCAGCCGCCGCAGTGGAGGCGGGCGTTCCCCCAGTCCGCGTGGTCGTTTCCGTTGCCGTCGCCGCCGTCGTCGACCACCAGGTCCACGTAGGAGGCTCCGGTGACGTCGGCGGTGAGGGGCCAGGCCGGGTCCGTGGCCCGCAGGACCGGGGACTTCGCCTTCTGCGTACCGTCCGCGAGGACCGTGAACCGGACGCTGCCCCGGCTGGTCTGGACGTCGTCGACGCCGACCTCGGCGGTGAGGGAGGTGCATCGGCCGCCCAGATAGTAGCGGACCGTGGCGGGGGCGTGGCTGCCCAGGCCCTTGGCGTAGGCCACTCCCCCGATCCGCAGCGGGGAGCCGTCGCCGGTGCCGGTCTCGCCGTTGGAGAGGTCGCGTTCGACGGGGCCCCAGCCGTTGGTGGCGGAGGTCCAGTCGTGGTCGCTGGCCCAGGTGTCGGTGGTGGGCGGCGGGGGCAGGGTGCGGACGGTGGTGGCGGCGGTGAGCGCGCGCCCGTCCCCGTCGAGGGCGTAGGCGAGGGAGACGGTCAGCGGGTAGGGCCGGTAGGCGGCGTCCACGGGCGGGGTCACCTGCCAGGTCGCGGTGGTCTTCGCGCCGGCCGGGACGGTGCCGAGGGCGACCGGTGCGGCCGGTTCGGCGGTCCACCCGGCGGGCAGGGCGAGGGTCGCGGTGGCGTCGGCGACGGCGCCCGTCTCGTCGTTGCCGAAGGTGGCGGTGATCCGGTTCGGGCGGCCGGGCTCCAGGGTCTCGGGCGCGGTGACGGTGAGCGTGCCGCAGGCGGCGCGTTCGGGGGCCGGTCCGAGGTCGGTGACGGTGAAGTCGTCGAGGACGAAGTCGGCGCCGTCGGGTGCGTCGGTCCGCTTGCGCAGACCGGTCCAGGTGTCGCCGCAGCCCGCGGTGACGGTCTCGGAGAACCGCGCGTCGGTGCGCTGCTGTCCGAGCGGGGTGCGGCGGGTCTCGACCGGGGTGCCGTCGGCGCGGTCGTAGCCGGTGATCCACTCGTAGGCGCCCGCGTGGCTGGACTGGTAGGCGTACTCGACGCGGTACCGGTGGCCGTCCTTCATGGGCACGGTCCAGGGGGCGGTGCGGTAGACGAGTCCGCTGTTCTCGTCGTGGGACTTGAGGCTCTCGGCGCCGCCGAGGACGTCGTCGGTCGGCTTTCCGTTCCAGCCCGCCTGGGTGTACGGGGCGTTGAGCTGGGCGATGTGGGTGCGCGGGTCGGTGGTGCCGCCGGAGTCGCCCTTGAGGAAGGGGCCCCAGCCCTGGTCGACGGCCTCGAAGTCCTCGTACACGAGGGTTCCGGGCTTGGTGGCGGGGTCGTTGGCGACGATCCGGACGTCGTCGACGCGGACGGTGGCGGCGCTGCCGCCCGCGGCCTCGATCCGCAGCGGGGTGCTGCCTCCCCTGGGCGCGGTGAAGGTGACCTTGGCGCGCTGGAAGCGGGTGCCGTTCCAGTCGGAGGCGGCGACCCGGTCCTGGAGCGCGGAGCGTTCGACGGTGACGGAGCGACCGCCGACGGAGAGCGTGGTGGGGCGGGTGGCGCCGGGGGCGACCTCGATCAGGGCCGAGGCGGTGTAGCGGGCGCCGGGGGTGAGGCGGGTGATCCGCTGGCCGACGGACGCGGCGGCGGGGCCGGAGAGCTTCGCGCTGTTGCGGCCCTTGGCGTCGGTGTCGCGGGTGACGGTGCCGGTCCTGGTCCAGTCGGTGAGCCGGGCGTCGTTGAAGCCGGGGTCCTCGACCGGGGTGCCCTGGCCCCAGCGGGGCGCGGGCTGCGCCGGGGCGCGGTCCGGGTAGAGGACGTAGGGCTGTCCGGCGACGGCGTCGAGGGTGATCTTCCCGGCGACGGGCCGGACGGTGCCGGTCTTCACGCGCCCGTTGTCGGTGAGCCTGTGGACCGTGTAGGAGCGGGGGCCCTCGGGGACGGACCAGCTGGTCGTGCCCCCGGCCTTGTTGTAGTGGTAGAACTTCTCGCCGTCGTCCCAGGGGAGCAGGTAGGCGTCGCCGTCGAGGACCTTGCGGCCGTGGTCGTAGAAGGTGCGACGGCCGTCCTCGACGGTGCCGCGCACCCCTCCGGTGAAGGTGATGTCGTCGCCGTTCCAGCGGGTGATCTTCTGCTGCTGGAGGTACTTGGCGGGCAGGTTGCGCTGCCAGATGTTGGCGGTGAAGGCGTTCCAGTCGGTCTCGCCGGTCCAGCCCTCGAAGTCGACGAGGGCGGTCTGGCCGAGGACCGGGTGGTTGTTCCAGACGTCCTTCTCGCCGTTGCGGATGAAGCGGACGATCTGCGAGTTGAGGCCCTTGTTGGTGGCGCCGCCGTAGTCGAGGTCGTTGGCCCAGTGGGACCAGAGGGAGGCCCGTTCGAACTTCTCGGACCACTCGGTGGCGATGTTCCAGCCCTGTGCCTGGACGGCCCGCGCGGTCTCGTCCGCGATCCAGCCATGAGTGTAGTAGACATCTATATAGAGGGTGGAGAGGTTGCGGTCGGTCTCGTCGCGCAGTTGCTGGAAGCGGCGGGCGAGGTCGCCGCTGTTGAGGTCGCGGCGCTGGTCGATGTAGTAGCTCTGGTTGAGCCAGTTCCAGCCGGGTTTGGTCTTGTCGACGAGGGTCTCGCTGAAGTTCTTCGCCTCGGGGTACGACTCGGTGGCGTTGACGTGGACGCCGAAGTCCGCGCCCCACTCGCGGCCCCGCTTGAGGAGGGTGTTGAGGTCCTTCAGGCCACCGGCGCGCTTGTTGTAGTTGCCGCCGTAGTCCGGGTGGGCGGAGTCGTGGCCCTCGGAGCCGTACCCCTTGAGCAGGGCGAACTGGCCGAGGCCGTCGGTGGCGAGCGAGATCCGCTTGACGTCGTCGAGGGTGCGCAGGAAGGGGTGGGTGGCCTGCGAGGCGAAGTTGAACGGGATGTGGGCGACGACCCGCTCCGGGGTCCGGTCGCTGCCGGGGGCCTTGGTGCCGATGGTGCGGAAGGCGACGGCGCCGTCCTGCCAGTCGGTGGCGCCGTCGCCGTTGGCGTCGGGGGTGACGACGACCTTCGCCCAGGGCAGGGCGTCGCCGGTCGCGGGCTTCGGGGCGCCTTCGCCCCGGTAGGTCCACTGGCCGGACCAGACGCCGACGCGGGTCTCGGCGCCCGCCTTGCGGGCCTGGTGCCAGAAGCGGGCGCCGTCGCGGGCGGAGGCCCCGGTGGGCTTGTCGTAGCTGGAGTTGGACTCGACGGCGGCGGCGAGGCGGCCGGTGCTGACGATCGCGTAGCTCGCGCCGACCGGGGCGGCGTCGGCGGCGGTCCCCTCGGTGACCTGGGCGAAGACGTCGGCGGTACGGGTGGAGTCGGGGTCGAGCCGGGTGAAGGCGGTCGCCGCCCCGGCGTCCGAGGAGCCCACGGAGACCAGGTCGTGGCCGGGTATGTCGAGGGTGCCGACCCGGAAGGCCTCGGTGTCGCGGACGGCGGTGACCTTGAAGGTGGTGGTCCGCCCCTCGACGCTCAGGCGCGCGTCGATCTCGACGCCCGGCAGCTCGGGGAAGGTCAGGGTGTACGTGGCGGAGGAGGCCCTCAGGACGGGGGCGGCCTCGGCCCGGACCTCGCGGGCGACGCCGTTGAGGACGACCCGGGTCACCGGGGCCGTACTGCCGAGGAGCCGGGCGCCGGTCGCGCGGTCGGTGTACGACAGGACGCGGGGGAAGTCCTCGGCGACGGCGACGGAGAGCCGGGACGAGGTGAGGACGGGGCCGGTCGCCGTGACGGCCCCGACGGCCGGGACCGGGCTGGCCGGGCCCTCCGCGAGGGCGGGCCCGGCCAGGGCGAACACGGCGGAGGAGGCGGTGGCGAGCGCACAGGCCGCACGGACTCTTCGCGAGTGGGGGAGGGACATGCGCTCTAGTTGGCCCCGCCCGCGCGGCACCGTCAACGAGATGGTGCCGCGCGGGGGCCGCCAGTCCAAGCATCCCCGTCGGTTAGTCCAAGTGGCTTCCGGAGGAGGCGACTCGGGGCGGAGCGGGTCAGCAGCCGCCGCAGTTGTAGAAGGTCACGTCCCAGTGGTTGCCCTCGTCGGCGTAGACGTTGCCCGCGCCGGACTTCCACTGCGGGGCTCCGTCGGCGCGCACCCCGATGTAGCTGAAGGTGTTCTTCACGTAGTTGGTGACGCAGGTGGCCTTGCCGAAGTCGAGCTTGTAGCCGTTCCAGTGGGAGTACGTGCCGCTGGCGTGGCCCGTCTCGGTGCCGCCGGTGATGTTGAGGGCGCAGCCGCTGGCGCTCCTGAGGGTCTGGGCGCCCTGGGCGGTGGCCAGGTTGAGCTGGTCGAAGGACGTACAGGTGGCGACGTTCCGGTTGGAGCAGTTGCCCGACGAGGACCAGGTGATCCCCGAGGAGCTGAACATCGAGGTCGCTGTGGCGTGACCGATCTTGTCGGCCGCGTGGGCCTCGCCCGTGGCGGCGAGGACGCCGACGCCGGGGGCGAAGAGCGCGCCGAGGACGAGGCCGAGGGCGGTGAGGACGGAGCGGAGCTTCATCGGGATGTGCCTCCTGCTGGTGACCGTGACGGCTGGGGACGGCGGTGCAGGTGGTGCCGGGGACCCCGCCGGGCGGGGGCCGCAGGGAGATGGTGCCGCAGCTCTACGCGCGTCCGGAAGGGGTCCCGGGCACCCCCTTTCGGGTGAACCGCGTCCCGGGATGTTGAAAGTTGAACGGGATGGGGTTACAGTCATTCTCGTTGAAGGTTCAACAAGCGCCGATCCGATCGGCACCGGAATCCCGATCAAGGAGCAGTCAGTCATGGGTCTCTTCAACCGCAAGAGCAACGAGTCCACCGCCACCGCCATCCTCCCCGTGGACCCGGCGCTCACCGCCCTGACCGGCGACTACACGATCGACCCGGCGCACAGCAGCATCGGCTTCACCGTCCGGCACGCGATGGTCACCAACGTCCGCGGCACCTTCGCCGAGCACGAGGGTTCGCTGAAGCTGGACGGCTCTGACCCCGGCGCCTCCACCGCCTCGATCGACGTGCGGATCGCCTCCGTCGACACCGGCATCGGAGACCGCGACGGCCACCTGCGCGGCGGCGACTTCTTCGACGCCGAGCAGTTCCCGCTGATGACCTTCCGCTCGACGACCGCCGAGCAGCTCGGCGGCGACAAGTACCGGATCACCGGCGACCTGACGATCAAGGACGTCACCAAGCCGCTCTCCATCGACCTGGAGTTCAACGGCTCCGCCACCGACGTCTACGGCAACGAGCGCGTCGGCTTCGAGGGATCCGCCGAGATCCTGCGCTCCGCCTGGGGCCTGACGTGGAACGCGGCCCTGGAGACCGGCGGCGTGATGGTCAGCGACAAGGTCAAGCTGAACTTCGACATCTCCGCGATCAAGAACGGCGGCTGAGCGGGGGCTTCGGCGCCGGACCGGACGCGGTTGCCCTGGCCGGACCTGACCTGACCTGACCTGACCTGACCGGATCTGGTCGTCCCCGGTCGCGCTGGCCGTCCTGGTGATCCCGGCCGGACCCGGTTGTCCCAGCCGGACCGGACCCGGTCGTCCTGGTGGTCCCAGCCTGACCGGACCCCGGTCGTCCCGTTGTCCCAGCAGGGCCGGACCGGTCGTCCTGGTGATCCCGGTCGGATTCCGACCGGCCCCGATCGTCTCGATCGGACACCGGCACCTCGGTCCCCCGATGACCCCGATGCCCCCGGTCGTCTCACCCGGCCCCGGTCGGACCCGGTCGTCTCGGCCGACCCCCGCCGTCTCGGCGGGACCCGTCGCCGATTCACCGTACGAGCGCGCCCGCCCTCCGCAGCAGCGGAAGGCGGGCGCTCGGCGTTTCCCGGAGAGGCTGGGGGGCTGGGGCTGGGGCCGGGGGCTCTGGTCTGGTCTGGTCTGGTCTGGTCTGGTCTGGTCTGGTCTGGTCTGGTCTGGTCTGGTCTGGTCTGGTCTGGTCTGGTCTGGTGGGAGGTTGTCAGGGTCGGCAGCCTCTGGGCTGTCCGGGAGGGCGGCTTCTGAGCGGGGCTGGCCCCAAGGGGTTGCGCTCCCGGGGCACCTCTGGGGGGCGCCTCCGGGAAGGGGCCTCCGGGAGACACCCCCTGGGAGGGCACCCCCCAGGGGCGCCGCCAGGGGGCACGCCACCGGGGGGGGACCCGCCTCCAGGGGCGCTCCCGGGAAGGCGTCCACCGGGGCTCGCCCCGGGGCGGCCCCCTCCCGTCAGTCCCGGGTGGCCGCCGCCGTGGCGACCGCCCTGACCAGCCGGGTGTTCTCGGGGGCGCCGGGCCCCCCGGCGAAGGCGAAGCGGCGCCGGGTGTAGCTGTACGCGAGACCGGACGCCGGGTCCGCGAACGCCTGCGAGCCGGGCGCGCCGCTGTGGCCGACGGCGGTGGGGCCCAGTTCCGGGTAGCGCGAGGCCAGCGGGACGAACCCGAGACCGAAGACGTTGTCGTTGCCCGTCACCAGATCCGTACCGGAGGAGTGGACCCGGGCGAACTCGGCCAGGACGTCCGGCTTCAGGAGCGGGCCGCGCCCGTCCAGCTCACCGGCGACCGCCGCGTACATCCGGGACAGACCGCGCGCGGAGCCGACACCCCCGCCCGAGAGCGGTCCCAGCTCGCGGACCCTACGGGAGTTCCCGTAGGCGACGATGTCGAACGACGGATCGGCCCGGAGGTTGAACGCGAGGGCCGTCAGGCTGTCCGGGTCGATCGGGTGCTCCGCGAGGAACGCCTGCTCGACGGGGGTGGGCAGGGCGGGCAGGACCGTACGGAAGCGGGGTTCGAGCGCCTCGGGCAGCCCCAGGTAGTAGTCCAGGGCGTACGGCGCCCGGACGCGCTCCTCGAACAGGTCCCGCAGGGTCCGTCCGGTGGCCCGCAGGACCACCTCGCCGACGAGGGCGCCGATCACGAGGGCGTGGTAGCCGTGGCCCGTGCCCGGCTCCCAGGCGGGCCGTCGGCCGGCGAGGCGCGCGGCGATCAGCCGGTCGTCGGCCAGTTCACCGAGGGTGAGGCCCTCCTCGGCTCCGATCACGCCGGACCGGTGGGCGAGCAACTGGCGCAGGGTCAGCGCCTCCTTGCCCCCGGCGGCGAACTCCGGCCACCAGGAGGCGACCTCGCGGTCGAGTTCGAGCGTGCCGTCCTGGACGAGGAGCGCGGTGACCAGGGCCATCGCACCCTTGGAGGAGGAGTAGAGCGCGAGGAGCGAGTCACCGTCCACCCCGTCCCCGCCCCAGAGGTCCACCACCAGGCGGCCCCGGTGGTGGACGGCGAGCTGGGCGCCGCCGTCCCGTGCCTCGTCCGCCACGACCGTGGCGAACTCCTCCCGTACGGACTCGAATCCGGGCTCGACCGTGCCGTGGACGTCGGTCATCACACTGCTCCCCTGTACGTCGTCGTCTGCGCGTCGCCTGTGAGGGGTGGAACGATCAAGGGCGGTCGCCTCTTCCCGGATCGGCGTCCCGGAATCGTCCCGGGTCGCCCGGCAGACCGGGCGACCCGGGCTGGACGAGGACGTATCCGCAGGTCAGTGGCGTTGCCAGCGGTATCGTCAGTGGCGTCACCAGCGGCGTTGTCAGTGGCGTTGTCAGTGGCGGGGGTTAGCGTCGGCGACATGGAATTCCGTATCGACAGCAGTGTGTTGACCGACGCCGTGGCCTGGGCCGCGCGCGTCCTCCCGGCCCGTTCTCCCCTGCCCGTGCTCGGCGGGCTGCTCCTGGAGGCGGCGGACGGACGGCTGCGGGTCTCGGGCCTCGACCACGAGGCCTCGGCCCGGATCGAGGTGGCGGCCGACACCGACGTCGAGGGGCGGGCCCTGGTCCTCGGGCGGCGGCTGCTCGACATCTGCAAGGTGCTCCCCCGGGGGCGGGCGGAGCTGGCCGTGGAGGGCTCGCGGCTCTCCGTGACGTCCGGCGACGCCCGCTTCGGGCTCTCCCTGCTGCCGCTGGAGGACCATCCCGCCCCGCCCGCGCTGCCCGAGGTGCGCGGTACGGTCGACGGCGACGCCTTCGCCGCCGCTGTCGGCCAGGTCGCGGTGGCGGCGGGCCGGGACGACTCGCTGCCGGTCCTGACCGGAATACGGCTCGCGCTGGACGGCCCGGTCATGACGCTGGCCGCCACCGACCGCTACCGGTACGCCGTCCGCACCCTGGAGTGGCGGCCGGGACCCGGCGCGCCCGCCGCCGGGACCGATGTGGTCGTCCCGGCCCGACGGCTGACCGAGATCGCCCGTTCCCTCGCGGGCGGCGGCCCCGCGAGGCTGGCCCTCGACGACGGCTCGATCGGCTTCGAGAGCGCCGGGCTGCGCACCACCACCCGGCTGCTCGACGGACGGCTGCCCCGCCACGACAAGCTCTTCGCCCTGGACGGCCCCGCCCTCGCCACCACCGGACGGGTCCCGCTCACCGAGGCGGTCAAGAGGGTCGCGGTCGTCGCCGAGGGCGACAGCCCGGTCCAGCTGACCTTCACCCCCACGTCGGTCGCGCTCCGGGCGGGCTACGAGGACGACGTGGCCTCCCAGCGGCTCCCGGCCGTCTTCACCGGCCACGACGACCTGACGGTGGCCTTCAACCCGGGCTATCTGCTGGACGCCCTGACCACCCTGGACGCCGAGGAGGTCCACTTCCACCTCCTGGGCCCCGGCCAGCGGGCCCTCCTCACCGACGGCCCGACCCCCACCCACCGCCACCTCCTGATGTCGGTGAAACCGCTGATCTAGCCGCGCCCGAACCGCTGGGCCGTCTCTTACCGGCCCGACCGGGAAGGCCCGGGAGGGCCGGTCTAGAACCCGCCCCCGCCGTCGAAGCCGCCGCCCCCGCCGAAATCGCCGCCTCCGAAGCCGTCGCCGCCCCCGCCGAAGTCGTCGCCGCCGAAGTCGGACGGGGAGAAGTCGCCGCCCGAGAAGTCGCCGCCCTGGAAGTCCGCGCCGCCGTACTCGGCGGCGTAGGCCGGGGTGGCGAGCATCGAGCCGAGGAGGGTGCCGGTCAGGAGGACGGGGAGGACACCGCCGCCGAAGTAGCCGCCCGCCCAGGGGCCGTACGCCGGGCCCGCCTCCCAGTAGGGGCGACGGCCGCCGTCCGTCTCGACCTCGCGGGCCAGCGGGGCGCGGCCGTCGTCGAGGCGGGCCGCGTCGGCGGCGCAGACGGGGACCTCGCGGGCGGCCCCGCCGGACGGGGTCCAGGCCCGGTCCGCCACGGAGGGGCCGTGGCGGGGGTCGAAGAAGCAGGGGGCGCGGCGCTCGGGCGGCGGCCGGTGCTCGCGGCGGGCGGCGAGGACGGCGAGGGAGTAGCGGCCGTCCTCCAGTGCCTGGGTGACGCCCCGGACGTCGTGCGGCCGGGCGGCGGCGGCCATCAGGGACTTCGCCCGGTCGTAGGAGTCGAGGGCGCGTTCGTAGTCGCCGCGCATGGCGTCGTCGGCACCGGCTTCGACGGGGTGGAAGTCGAGCCGTTCCAGTTCCTCGCCGAAGGCGGTGATGTCCTCGTCGACGACGACACGGAGCTTGTCGAGGGCGGCCCGCCGCTCGGCCTCCTCGCGCAGCCGTCGGCGGCGGAGGACCGCGTAGGCGCCCGCGCCGCCCGCGACGACGGCTCCGCCGAGGACGGCGAGCCCGGCGACCGGCGCCCCGGAGTCCCCGCCGGAGCCGGTGGCGCCCCAGCCCTCGGGGGCCGAGCCGCGCATCGCGGGCAGGGCCTGGGTGACGAAGTCGTCGAGTTCGGCGGCCGTGCCGACGCCGGGGGCGCGCACGGCGGTGACGAGGTTCCGTACCGCCCTCGGGGCGAGGACGGAGGCGTCGGCGCCCGCGTCGAAGCCGGTGCCGAGACGGACGGCGTACAGGCCGGTGATCCCGGTCCGGGTCCGCAGGTTCGCGAGGAGGCCGTCCGCCGGGAACCGCGCGTCCGCCGGGAGGACCGCCACGAACAGCGGCTTGTCCGCGTCCTTGATCTTCTTCGCCAGGGCGTCGGCGTCGGCCTTCGACAGCTGGCCGGCGGCGCCCGGATCGACGTACACCGGGCCCCGCTTCAGCGCGGCGGCCACGTCGGGGACGCCCGTGGTCCCGGCCCCCGCGACGGGAGCCAGGACCAGGAGCAGCAGCAGGGTCAGCCCCGCGAGGGCCGACGGTACGGTGAGCGGCCTGGTCCTCATGGTTCGACGCTACCCGAACAGCATCGAACAGGACATGGCGGACGTCCCGCCCTCCTCCGCCGTCACCTCTCCCCTGTCACCTCTCCGCCGTCGCTCCTCCCCCGTCGTTCCTCACCCGTCTACTCGGCCGGATCGATCCCCGCCCGGAGCAGCCCGTAGGTGAAGGCGTCCTCCAGGGCCTGCCAGGAGGCGGCGATCACGTTCTCGGCGACGCCGACCGTGGACCACTCGGTGTTGCCGTCGCTGGTGGTGACCAGGACCCGGGTGGTGGACTCGGTGCCGTGGCGGCCCTCCAGGATGCGGACCTTGTAGTCGGTCAGCTCGAACTTGGCAAGCTGCGGGTAGATCCGCTCCAGGGCGACCCGCATCGCCCGGTCGAGGGCGTTGACCGGGCCGTTGCCCTCGGCGGTGGCGACGATCCGCTCGCCCTTGGCCCAGAGCTTCACGGTGGCCTCGTTGGCGTGGGTGCCGTCGGGGCGGTTCTCGACGATCGCGCGCCAGGACTCCGTACGGAAGTAGCGGCGGGCGCGGCCCTCGGCCTCCGCGCGCAGGAGCAGCTCGAAGGAGGCGTCGGCCGCCTCGTACGTGTAGCCCTTGAGTTCGCGTTCCTTGACCCGTGCGACGACCCGGCCGACGAGCTCGCGGTCGTCGCCGAGGTCGACGCCGAGTTCCTTGCCCTTGAGCTCGATGGAGGCGCGGCCCGCCATGTCGGAGACCAGCATCCGCATGGTGTTGCCGACCCGCTCGGGGTCGATGTGCTGGTAGAGGTCGGGGTCGATCTTGATGGCGGAGGCGTGGAGTCCGGCCTTGTGGGCGAAGGCGGAGACGCCGACGTACGGCTGGTGGGTGGAGGGGGTGAGGTTGACGACCTCGGCGATGGCGTGCGAGATCCGGGTCATCTCGGGGAGGGCGCCGTCGGGCAGCACCTTCTTGCCGTACTTGAGTTCGAGGGCGGCGACGACGGGGAACAGGTTGGCGTTGCCGACGCGTTCGCCGTAGCCGTTGGCGGTGCACTGGACGTGGGTGGCCCCGGCGTCGACGGCGGCCAGGGTGTTGGCGACGGCGCAGCCGGTGTCGTCCTGGGCGTGGATGCCGAGGCGGGCGCCGGTGTCGGCGAGGACGGTGGCGACGACGGCCTGGATCTGGGCGGGGAGCATCCCGCCGTTGGTGTCGCAGAGGACGACGACGTCGGCGCCCGCCTCGTGCGCGGCGCGGACGACGGCCTTGGCGTAGTCGGGGTTGGCCTTGTAGCCGTCGAAGAAGTGCTCGCAGTCGACGAAGACGCGGCGGCCCTGGGCGCGCAGGTGGGAGACGGTGTCGCGGACCATCTCCAGGTTCTCTTCGAGGGTGGTGCGCAGGGCCAGTTCGACGTGCCGGTCGTGGGACTTGGCGACGAGGGTGACGACCGGGGCGCCGGAGTCGAGGAGGGCCTTGACCTGGGGGTCCTCGGCGGCTTTGCCGCCCGCCCTGCGGGTGGCTCCGAAGGCGACGAGCTGCGCGTTCTCGAACGCGATCTCCTGCCGGGCGCGGGCGAAGAACTCCGTGTCGCGCGGGTTGGCACCGGGCCAGCCGCCCTCGATGAAGCCGACGCCGAACTCGTCGAGGTGGCGGGCGATGGTCAGCTTGTCCGCGACGGTGAGGTTGATGCCTTCACGCTGCGCCCCGTCGCGCAGCGTCGTGTCGAAGACGTGGAAGCTGTCGTCGAGGGGCGATTCCCCGGCGTTCTCCGTGGTCATGGCTGTGATGGCTCCTGTCGGATGTGGCTCCGGTAGGTCTGGATCCACTTGCCCCCATTCTCACGCGCCGTCCGTTTCCGGCGGGGGTGGGGCCGGAAAACGAAAAAACCCCTCGCGGGTGCGAGAGGTCTGCGCGCGGGTCTGGGGCACGGTGTCCACTGCCGCGGGGGTCGTGCCGCGGTTCAGTGGCCACTGCGGACCGGCGCGCCGCTGCCGATAATCATCGTGGTAGCAAGCACGCCGGAAGTCTGACACAGCCCGCGCCCGGGGGCGACGGCGGTCTCACGATACGGGCAGCTCGTCCCGCTTCCGGCCGGGCTCGGCGGCGTCGGCCTTCCCGACCCGCCCCAGGTCGATGTCCCGGGTCTCCCGCATCGTGAGGTAGACGATCAGCGAGACGGCCGCGCAGCCCGCCACGTACCAGAAGAAGCCCGATTCGAGGCCCGCGTCCTTGAACCAGAGGGCCACGTACTCGGCGGTGCCGCCGAAGAGGGCGTTGGCGACGGCGTACGGCAGGGCGACGCCGAGGGCGCGGATGCCGGTGGGGAACAGTTCGGCCTTCACGCAGGCGTTGATCGAGGTGTAGCCGGTGACGACGACGAGGGCGAGGAGGGAGAGGCCGAGGGCGGGCCAGAAGGAGCCCGCCTGCTTCATGAGGGTCATGATCGGGACGGTGAGGAGGGTGGAGCCGACCGCGAAGGTGATGAGCAGGGGGCGGCGGCCGATCCGGTCGGAGAGCCGTCCGGCGAGCGGCTGGAGGCAGGCGAAGACGGTGAGGGCGCAGAGGGAGACCAGGGTGGCGGTCTGCTTGGGGAGTCCGGCGGAGTTGGAGAGGTACTTGGTGAGGTAGGTGGTGTACGTGTAGTAGGCCACCGTGCCGCCCATGGTGAGGGCGACGACGAGGAAGGCCTCGCGCCGGTGGGCCCAGAGCGCGGTGAGGGTGCCCTTGCGGTCGTCGGCGACGACGTCGTCGGCGGTCTCCGCGTACACCTCGGTCTCCAGCATGGTGCGCCGCAGGTAGAAGACGACGGCCGCGCCGAGGGCGCCGATGACGAAGGGGATGCGCCAGCCCCAGTCGTGCAGGGCCTCGCCGCTCAGGGTGTGCTGGAGGACGAGCAGCAGGCCGAGGCCGAGGATCTGTCCCGCGGTCATCGACACGTACTGGAAGCTGGAGGCGAAGCCCCGGTGGCCGGGGGCGGAGGCTTCGGTGAGGTAGGTGGCGCTGGCGGCGTACTCGCCGCCGACGGAGAGTCCCTGGAGGAGTCGGGCGACCAGGAGGACGGCGGCGCCGCCGTATCCGGCGACGGCGTAGGTGGGGGCGACGGCGATGAGGAGCGCGGAGGCCGACATCAGGGTGACGGTGAGGGTGAGGGCGGTCTTGCGGCCCTTGCGGTCGGCGACCCGGCCGAGGAGCCAGCCGCCGACGGGCCGCATGAAGAAGCCGACGGCGAAGATGCCCGCGGTGTTCATGAGTTTGGCGGTGTCGTCGCCCTCGGGGAAGAACGCTCCCGCGAAGTAGGTGGCGAAGCTCGCGTAGACGAACCAGTCGAACCACTCGACCATGTTGCCCGCGGAACCGACCCAGATCTTCTTCCAGTGCTCTCGTCCCATGGGCAGGAACCGTGCCGGAGGAGGTGAGGGGACAACAAGGGCGCGGTCCGCAACGATCCTGTGTACTTACGTGCCTTGCGGTCGCGCGAGCAGTTCCTGCTCGATGAACTCCCTTACATGGCAGAGGACTTGCTCTCGTCCCGTACCTGGGAGGCCGACGGCGACATGGACGCTGAAGCCGTCGAGGAGGGCCCTCGTACGGGTGGCGAGGCGGTCGGCGTCGACCGGCCGGAACTCGCCGCGCGAGATCCCTTCGGCGAGGAGCGCGACGAGGTCGCGGTGCCAGGCCCCCTCGATGGCCGCCTGGCGCGCGCGGGCGTCGGCGTCGGCGTTCTGCGAGCGGTTCCAGACCTCCAGCCAGAGGGTCCAGTGCGGGTCGCGCGGGCCCTTGGGCACGTACACGTCGACATAGCCGTCGAGCCGCTCGCGGGCGGTTCCCGGCCGGGACAGCAGGGCGCCGCGCTCGGCCCCGAGCCGCCCCTCGCTCCATTCCAGGGTCTGGAGCAGCAGTTCGTCCTTGGTGCGGAAGTAGTAGAGGAGGTGGCCGCTGCTCATCCCGACCCGCCGCCCGAGCCCGGCCATGGTGAGCCCGTCGAGCCCGCGCGCCGCGATGGTGTCCATGGCGGCGGCGAGGACGTCCTCGCGGGGCGGGGCGGCCTGGTTGCGCCTGCGGGAAGGGCTGCTGCTCTGACTCACTCGTACGTTCTACAGGATGGGGGCGACGGGGCCCCGGACCGCTCTCCCGGCCGGGGCGCGGCCCGGCCCGCGCCCGGCGATGCTCCCGGCGGCGCTCCCGTCGCCGTCGCCGGGGTCACGGCTTCGGCTGCTGCTGGGTGATGCAGTGGATGCCGCCGCCGGCCGCGAAGATCGTACGGGCGTCGACGAGGACGATCTCGCGTTCGGGGAAGAGCGCCCGGAAGATCCCGGCGGCGACCTCGTCCTGGGGGTCGTCGAAGGCGCAGAGGATCACGGCGCCGTTGCACAGGTAGTGGTTGATGTACGAGTAGTCGACCCAGTCGCCCTCCTCGTCCTTGAGGACGGTCGGGGCGGGGACCTCGACGACCTCCAGCGGGCGGCCCCGCGCGTCGGTCCGGCCGCGCAGCAGTTCCACGTAGGTGCGGGAGCGCTCGAAGTCGGGGTGGGCGGGGTCCCGCTGGCTGTGCACGAGGACCGTGCCGGGGCGGGCGAAGGCGGCGACGATGTCGACGTGGCCCTGGGTGCCGTACAGGCCGTAGTCGGCGGCGAGGCCGTGCGGGAGCCAGATCGCCTCGGTGGTGCCGAGCCGGGCGTGGATCTCCGCCTCGACCTGTGCGCGGGTCCACTCGGGGTTGCGGCCGGGGCCCAGCTGGACGGTGTCGGTCAGCAGGACGGTGCCCTCGCCGTCGACGTGGATCGCGCCGCCCTCGTTGACCAGGGGGCTGCTGTGGACGGGGACGCCCGCCGCGTCCGCGACCTGGCGGCCGATCTTCGCGTCGTGCTCCCAGCGGGCCCAGTCCTGGGCGCCCCAGCCGTTGAACACCCAGTCGACGGCGGCGAGTCCGGTGCCGTCCGTGACGAAGGTCGGGCCGATGTCCCGCATCCAGGCGTCGTCGAGTTCCCGCTCGACCAGGTCGATCTCCGGGCCGAGGAGCGTACGGGCGCCCTCGGCGTCACCGGGGGCGACGACCATCGTGACCGGTTCGAAGCGGCGGACGGCACGGGCCACCGAGGCCCAGGCCGTACGGGCTCCGGCCAGCTCCTCGGCGTCGGTGAAGGTGGGGTTGGGGCCGGGCCAGGCCATCCAGGTGCGCTCGTGCGGCGTCCACTCGGCGGGCATTCGGTAGGTCATGGTGCGGGTCCTCGGGGGGGGCGGTGGGACGGCGGAAGGGGCCTTCGGGGAAGGCGGGAGGCGGGGCCGAGAGGCCCGGGGGCGTGGGCAGTCGGTGAGGCCCGGGGCCCGGGAGAGGGCCGGGGTCCCTGGGACCCCCGGGCGAGCCGGGGCCTCAGAGGAAATAGAGCCGGTTGAGGGAGACGGAGTCGACCGCCTCGGAGCGGATCGGGGCGCCGTCCAGGGAGACGAGGCCGGTGCGGTCGTCGACCTGGACGTCACCGACACGGGAGTTGAACCGCAGGTCGGCGGGGCCGATGCCCCGGGTGCCGCGCACGGCGACACGGCGTCGGCGGGTCGGCATCAGGTCGGAGCCGAGGTCGACGGCCGCCTGGGCGACGAACGCGACCGAGATGTCGGCGGGGGTGGCGCCGTGGGCGCCGAACTGCGGTCCGAGGACGAGCGGTTCGCAGGTGTCGGTGGCCGCGTTGGGGTCGCCGACGACTCCGAACGCGGGGAAGCCGGACTTCAGCACGAGCTGCGGTTTGGCGCCGAAGAACTGCGGCTTCCACAGCACGATGTCGGCCATCTTGCCGACTTCGATGGAGCCGATCTCGTGGGCGAGTCCATGGGCGATGGCGGGGTTGATGGTGAGTTTGGCGACGTACCGCAGCACGCGCGCGTTGTCGTCGCCCGGCCCGTCGCCCTCCATCGGCCCCAGTTCGGCCTTCATCTT
>NZ_JBHYZW010000038.1:0-24681 GCF_042754005.1 Streptomyces sp. NPDC059247 | reverse complement strand
CCCGTTTTTTATTGATCCGGCGACCACCGATATATACACCCACCCTATCGTGGGCTGCTTCTTTTGTGTATAAGAGACGGGTACCACATCGCTGCGCGATGTGCAAGGGGAGCGGGTCGCTGCGCTCCCCTCGCCCACGCGAAGCGTGGGCGGCTCCCTGCGCTGCGCTCCGGGAGTCAGTGGGGCCGGCCGCTGCGCGCCCGGCGGGCCGTGCGATGCGCGGCCGGACCGATCGGGTCCTGACGGTGCGGCTGGTTGGGCCTCCTGTCGAGGAGTTGGAGGGGGAGGGGAGGGCTGCGCCCTCCCTGGGACGGGTCCGCTGCGCTCCCCCGCCTGACGGTCCTTCCGGCTGCGCCTCCAGAACCGTTGGGGCCCACTGCGTGGGCCTGGCTGGCTATGGAGGGGTGGGGGTCGCTCGTTCGTGTCGGGTTCTAGTGTAGCGGGTGCATCGGGTTGATGCACCATGTACCGTTGGCGGAAACACGGGACGCCCCCAGACAAACCCGGCCGGGCGCGCTTTTTCGAGTAGAGAAACCCCATAGTTTGTTTCCACCATGGACCGTCAGATTACTGAATTCCGGTGGTGGAGACCCCGGCCACAGAACGTTACCTGAGATATGGGACAGGCTGAATTCGTGGTGCGGAGGTACGTGAGCCGAGTGGCCGCCAGGCCGTGCGGCGGAACCGGTCACCAGCCTCAGCCGCGCTACTTGCGGCTTGTCCGTCGGGGTCGGCACCACCCGAGATTCAGAGCCGCTGGTGCCGTCCACGGCCCGCAGAGGGAGTGCGTACCCGCACGCGAAGCCTCGCCCGCCACCCCGGTGCCCGGCCCGCAGTCGGCAGCGAATGCCGGTGGAGACCCGGCCTCAGACTGCGGCGTGTCGGTGGTTGATCGCGCCCGGAGGTTCGGGTATCACGCGCGCACACGCTCTAGAAGGGGAACGAGATTTCGCATCGTCCCAGGTCAGGGCGTTTTGGTGCCGCTTGGAGTATCACCCCGGGGTGATAAATCGAGAGGCCAGTTATCGCCCCGGGGTTATAAAACCAGGTCGGTTTGTGCACCAGGGGGACAATCTGCCCGGAGGGTGCCACGGTACCGGTTGGCAGATTGTGCACTGGGGGGACATTTGGGAGCTGGCGGTCGTCGCGGCCCCTCACGGGGCGGCGGGGGAGAGAAATCACCCCCGGGTGATAACGACACGCTGAAAGTGCATCCGGGGGACATGAAAGTGCACCAGGGGCACAATCGAGTATGCTGCCGTTGCCTGGCCCTACGGATCTTGAGGAGCGGAACCCCGCGATGACTGCACAGCCCCAGCAGCAGCCGCGCCGGAGGCCGGCCTCGCCCGGAGCTCCGCCGCCTCCGCCACCCAGCGCGTTCCGGGCACCCGGGGCGCTGCGGCGCACCAACGTGGTCAACCTGCCGGACGGCTACCGGGCCAGTGTCGAGCCGCCCGTCACCAGCGACGGTTTCCTGGGCGACGACTTCGTGATGGACAGCCAGGAGTTCCTGTGCTGGCTGTCCGACTACTACCGCGACGACATCGTCACCCTGCGGCTGATCATCCGGATGATGGGGATCCAGAAGCCCGGCGGGACCGTCGAAGCGACCCAGAGCACGCTGGCGAAGCTCCTGAAGGTCAAGCAGTCCCAGATCTCCCGGTCGCTCAAGGACACAGGGGCCCTCGGGGTGACCGCCAAGGTGAAGGCCGGCCTCTACCAACTGCACCCGCGGCTTTCACTGCGAGGCGGACGGGTGCCCGTGGAGCCGAAGCCGGGTATGCGGGCGCAAGGGACACTGAAGGTGGATCAGCTCTCCCTGCTGGACGCCATCGAGGACAATCCGGATCTGCCCGAGGTGTTCAGGGAACTGCGGCGGCTCCCGAAGCCGTCGGAGAAGCCGCTCCGGGAGGACAAGGCGCGCGCCCAGGCCCGCGCCAAGGAGGATGGGACGTCATGACGATCGCTATGGAGCACGCGGCCCCCGAGTACGTCTGGACGGCCAACAACGCCCTCGTCTTCACCCCGCGCGGTATGCCGCCGGCCTCCTACCCGGTGCTGATCCACCTCCTGGGCCGCCAGGAGCCGGGCGGGCGCTGCCTGGCCACCCACGGCACCATCGCCACCGAGATCGGTGTCACCAGGTCCAAGGTCACCCGCGCCCTCCAGCACCTCGCCTTCGCACGGATGGTGTGGAAGGAAGGCAACGGCGTCTACCGGCTCAGCCCGTTGATCGCCGGGTTCCGTACACCTGCCGAGCAACTCCAGGCGATCGGCGCGATGGACGACGACGACCGCTTCGACCACCCCGACTTCCAGGAACGGTACGAACAGCAGGTCGAGGCGTACGAGGAGGAGAAGCGGGCGAAGGCAGCCGAGCGGCAGAGGCGGCTGGAGCCGCCGATCGACCTCGCTGCCCGCCGGCGAACCTGACCCCTGTCCCCTGGAAGCGGCGTTGCACCCCGGTGCAGCGCCGCTTCTCTGCGTCGGCTGCAGATGGCCCTCGAGCGCGCTGGTTGCGGCAGCCCGCGACTGCGGGGCCGTCCCGGAAGCAGTGGCCGCCTGCTGCACGGTGAGGCTGGCCTTGCTACACGTGCAGCATCCGTGCGCCGACTGGACCGTGCGAATGCTGCGCCGTACTCCTCGCCGGACGCGCAGCGGCCCTCTTGCACCCTTTCACCATCAGGAGCAGCAGGACGTCGGCGGAAGAGCAGTACGAGGCGCTGCACCCAGCCGGTGACAGCCAGAGGTGGTCGCGGCCCGGCGGAGGCGGAGCGCGTCTTGCACCCCATCAGTAGGTACTACAGGTAGTACCTACGTGCGGGTTGAGTCTCCTTCCCCCTGAAAGCAGAGCTCGGCCCGGGAGCAGCGAGAGGCGGCGACCGAGAGGGGAGGGCGCGGCGCGCGTCGTGGGGCCGTTGGCGAGTGACGAGTCTTAACGAAGTTTGATCGGTGGCAGCTTGTCTCAGCGAAGTTTGACTGTCAGGGTTCGGGGCGCGATGCCTGCAGGGGCGGGGCTTCGTGGAGTCGCTTGGCTGGTTGGAGAGGTGGAGGACCGTGCGGGTCGTCATTGACGGGGCACTCATCGGAAGCCAGGCGGACCTGCACCGGGTTCTTGCTGGGCCTCTGGACTTCGGTCCGTACTACGGGCACAACCTGGACGCCCTGTGGGACCGGCTGAGCAGGGATATCGAGCGCCCGGTCAAGATCGTCTGGGAGAACGCAGAAGTCAGTCGTGACCGGATGGGCGATGAAGCGTTTGAGGCGATCGCATCCGTCCTGATCCGAGCTGCCGAGGAAGGCGAGCCGAACGCGCCGGACGAGAGGCTGACCGTGCGTTTCACCTGATGTGGAGTCCAGCGGCGAGAGCGGTCGAACTTCGATGAGACGGGACAGCGAGGCGCAGGGCGTTTTACCGCCGCCCGAAAGGCTGTACGCCGCTGTGGGCGCCTTTCAGGGCCTTGAACATCCAGAGGGGGGCCCGAAGGGCGTCAGGGCGCTGTAGTCGGCCGTGCAGGGCCGGGAAGGATCATGTGCGCCAGAGAGGCGGGGTCGGCCTCCAGTTAGGCGAGGGACGGGTGATGCTGCCCGCGCGGCGAGCTTCGCCCTCACAGGGAAGGAGACTCAACCCGCGCATAGGTACTACCTGTAGTACCTACTGATGGGGTGCAAGACCGCCTCCGGGCAGGCCCGCCCCGAGCCGCTGGCGCAGTGTCCGGAGGTCAGGGTGCATCGAACGTGGCGGTTACTTTCTGTATCTGTATCTGGTGAAGGTGTCACGCTGTTCGGTGGGGAGCCGGAAACCGGGGGTCAGCCCCGTGATTGCGGGCCCGATGGGCAGCATGACACCCGGCGTGACAGCCGGATCGAGGAGGCGTGACACCGGGGCGTGACAGTTCGATGTGCACGCTCGGTGATCAGGGGCGGTGATCAGGGGCGGTGATCAGGGGCGGGGTGGGCGCGGGTGAGGAACGCGGCGAGCGCGCCCGTGGCCTCCGGCTCGGTGGTGGCGAGACGGGCCGCGAACGCCAGCTGCTCCATGTCGGAGTCGGGGACCAGGCGAACGAGTTCGGTGAGCAGCGCGGCGTGTGCGAGGACCGGCGGGGTCAGGAGGCCGGTGGCTTCCTCGCGGGTGGCGGGGTCGCGGTAGTGGCCACGGTGCGCGGCCAGGGCGTGGGCGAGCCAGGAGTCGACGTCGTCCTGGGCGTACCCGCCCGCGCGGCGGGTGAGCTCGTCACGTACGGCTTCGTCGCCTTCGGCCGGCTCGGCCTGGTCCAGGGTGCCGAGGTCGCGCAGCACCTGGAGGTGGTTGGCGCGGGCCGCGATCCGGACGGCTTCGCGCAGTTCGGCTTCCTGGGCGGCGGCGGCCGCGGCGTCGGCGGCGAACTCGGCCTGGACGACGTCGTCGACGTCCGGGCCGTAGACGGTGCCTGGCCCGGCGGCGGCGAGCAGCACGGCGATGCGCTCCCACTCCGCGAGCTCCGCCGGGCCACGGAGGTCGTCGGCCAGGTCCTCGTACCGGGATGCCTGCCGGGCGTCGAACCGGGCGTCCTCGAGGGCCGCCGCGACGGCGTCGGCGTCCATGCCCTTCGCCCGGCGCCGTACGACGCGGCGGCCGATGCGGGCCGGGTCGACCGGCTCACGGGGCGCGGCGACGCGCGGGGCGAGCGGGCGGCGGGCGGTGGTCCGGGGCGGCCAGGGCGTGGTCATCATCGGCCTCGCATTCGTGGTGAGGATTCGGTGCGGGCCGCCGCCAGAGCGCTGTACGGCGGCCCGCTGATACGTTTTATAGCAGGCCCTGAATTCGGCCGGGTCAGAACCGGAAAGATATTGATGACACGGACGTGAAATCCGCTCGCAGGCCCTCGGCGCGTGTGCCCCATTCCGTGAAGTACGACTGGGTGATGGCCTCCGCGATGATGGAGTGAAGGTCTTCCTCCGTCGCACCGGCCTCCTGGAGCTCCAGGATCTGTTTCACGTAGGTGGGCGAGATGTCCGTGGTGATCTGGCGCTCGCGGCCGTCGTCCGAGCTGCCCGTGCAGGTGAATCCGAAGTACGCCGTCGCCTCCACCATCATCCCCCTGGACGTGGACGCCGCCGCGCGTGCCTGTGCTCTGACCTGCGGTTGCCACTCGGATTCGGTCTCTTCCACCAGGGCGTCCTGGAGGCGCTTCTGCGGGGTCGTCAGCTTTCCGGCCCGGTAGCGCTCCACGGTCCGGCGCGAGACGCCCAGGCGCTCCGCCAGCGCGGTGGTCGACCCCTTCGCTCGCGTGAGGAGGAATTTCATCTGTGCTTTTGCGGATTTCGGCGCGGGCCGGGTGACGGTGGCGCGCTCGGCCCGGGTGAGGGCGTCCAGGATCTTGCCGCGCTCCGGGACCGGCTGCTGCTGCTCGTGATCGTGCATGAGGACAGGAGGCCACGGGGTGCCTGTGTCCAGAGGCTGGCCTCCGTGCCGCATCCTGCGCAAGGGCACCGGGGACCACGGCTACGTGGTGGAGCTGGCTGAGGGGCGTCAGTAGTTCGGCCAGCGCGAGTGTGCCTGTCGTAGCTTGCTGAGGAGCCAGTGCTCGTCCGTGCGGCCTCTGCGTCTACGGGGAACCGGTGGCACGGTGGTCTTCACCGGATGGCACTCCGGGACGGCCGGGTTCCTGATGGCCGCGGGGTGGCTGGGAGGAGTCTCCCGGGGCAGCAGCGTGATGAGTGTGAGGCTGCCGGGCGGCACTTGGGGCCGGGACGGGGGGGCGTAGCGGCGTGGTGTCCTGATGGGCAGGCCGGAGCGGGTGACGCCGGCCGGGGGGCATGCGAGCCGGGGGCCCTGCAGCACGCCCGGTCCGGCGAGAAGTACGGTCTTCAGGAGAACCTGCCCTCGGAGGTGGTCGAGATCCGCGGTGCCGTCGCTGGGTGGGATGGGGTGCCCGTTAGGTTCTTCGGCCGGCGGGGCATCCACCACTTTGACTGTCACGGCCACGGACTGCCTCCGGGCACTGCTCTCCGTGAGGCGGTCCCATACCTGCTGCCAGCGCCGTACATTGCCCGGGGAGACGTTCAGGGCTTCCATGAACGCTGTGAGGTGAGCGCGTGAGGGAACAGCCTCACCTCTGAGGATGACGCTGAGACTGCTCTTGGGCAGCCGGTGGCGCTGGCCGTCGGAGGTCCGCCCCGCCGCCGTCTGCAGGGTGCTCAGGGACGGCTGCCCCTCTCTGGCCCGCATTTCCACCATGACGTCGTGCAGCTTGCCGAAGGTGTCGATGAGGTCGGGGTGGGTCATCACCGAGCGGAGCGAAACGGCCAGGTCCCGGAACTCCGGAGAGACTCCCGCGCGGCGTCGGCGTTCTTCTTCGGCCCTGCGCGCGGCCTTCCATAAACGCATCGCTTCCCCGGTGTCCGCGGCGCATGCGGTCGCGTATGCCAGGACCAGGCGGCGGGACGGGACTCTGCCGCCGGCGCCGCGCGACAGCGCTGACGCGGTGAACTGGTGTCCAGTCAGTTTGGCCATTGCCGCGTAGGTGACGCCTTGGCGCTCGCGCTGGGCACGTAGCCACAGCGCGAGCGCTTCGGACTGCCGGGTACCGGCGGCAACGGCGTTCTCACGCCGTCCCATAGGACTGTCAGACAGCCTCGGACGGCGGCGCTTCCGCCGCGCGCATGGCCTTGACGGACCGGCAGGCGATGCAGAGAGCGCCGACGATGAACTCGACGGCGCCGAACACCGGCATCCCGAAGGCCGTAAGGCCCGCTGCCACCAGGACGACCACGACCACGATGATCAGTTCCGTGGTCGTCAGAGCTCCCTGCGAAGGGCCGCCGCCGTGAGCCGGCGGAGGGGAGGTCGTACGCATGTCTGATACCTGCCTGACGTCATGTCACGCCTCTTGAGGGCGCGATGAGATGGGCTGCACCGTGAACTGTCGGCGGCGACTTCCAGGTCTGCCCGCCAACTGCACTGATCCTCTCACCAGTGACCTGACCATCACAATGCGTGGCCCCCGAGGTGGAGTCGTTGATGCACGCGCGTCCAGGCGTTCACTACCGGGGGATGGCGAATGGGTGGCCGACTAGAACCCCGACCAGCCGAAAACCGCAGGTCAGGGGAACAAAACCACTATTTTCATTCACTTTCGTCCAGGTGCCATTGCCGAAGCGGGGCATCGGATGCCATGGTCGCTCTAACGCTGCCTCCGGCACTCACTGCCGAGGTCCCCCTGGCGTCGTGGCTGCACCATGAAACAGGGACCGGGCTCACCGCGTTCCAGCGCGGCGCCCAGGGGGCGCATCCCCGTGGGGATGCGCCCCTCAGCCATCGAACGTGGCCCCTACAGCTCGAAGTCCAGGTGGACCACGTCGGTGATCCGCACCTCTTCGAGGGACCCGGCACGGCTGCCGTTGTCCTGGAAGTACGTCTCCTTGAGGGCCTCGGCGGTGAGCTCGCGCAGCCGGTCCTCGTCGGCGCCCTGGGCCTGGGCGTCGAGGATGCGGGCGGCGTGCCGGGGCGGGAGGGCGATGGTGAGGTGGCGGATGCGGTCCTGGTCGGTGGAGCCGATGGGGGCGGTGTAACCCATGCGGGCGTGGACGTCGATGACGATGCCGCCGGTCGTCGCCGCCTTCTCGCGGGCCTTGGCCCGGATCTGGGGCTGCCACCGCTTGGTCACCTCGCGCTCCAGGCGCGCGGCGAGGTCGGCGCGCGGCTTCTTGGCCTTGCCCGCGACGTACCGCTCCACCTGCCGCTGGGACATGCCGAGCAGTTCGGCGACCGCCTTCGTGCCGCCGAGCTGCTTGACCATGTACCGCATCTGCGGGCCCGCGGACTTGGGTGCCGGGCGGGTGAACGCCTTCTGCACCGCCTTGTCCAGGCCGTCCCCGAACTCCTTGGCCATCGCCTGCTCTCTCCCCTACTCGCCGTTGTCGGCGTCGGTGACAGTGCCGTCCTTGATGTACCGGGCGAGGTTGAGCTCCGGTGCGTTGAACCGCTCGCGGACTTCCTCGCCCCACAGGACGTCCTGGGTGCCCTCGTGCTTGACCAGGCCGGGGTTGATGCCGAGCTTGAACGCTCCGGGCAGCGGCTTGCCCTCCCGGTAGGGCAGGAAGTCCAGCGGGCTCGGTCCGTTGGCCGCGTAGACGACGCAGTCCGACAGGATCGCGACCGGGTACTGCCCGGTGAACGCCGCGTGGCGGACGATCTTCCTGTGGAGGTTGGTCCGGGTGCGGGAGATAACCGCCGCCCGGATGTCCGGCCGCCACGTCGGGCGGGACAGGGCGCGCCACGGCTCGCCCGGCCGCCAGCCCTCGCCCCGGGGCCGCTCGCGGAGCTTGCCCAGACCGCCCTTGACCGTGGCCTTGATCGCCGAGACGACGATCGCCAGCTCCGGGTCGCGGGCCTTGTAGCCGTCCATCGCCGCGAGGAAGTCCTCGGGGGCGAGGTCGGCGTCGACGCCGAGGTCGGCCATTGTGGCGAGGTAGGCGTCACGGAGCCTCGTGTACCAGGCGTCCAGGTAGCGGCCGTTGTCGTACCGGACCCACGCCTCGGTCGGTGTGACGTCGTATCCGAGCTCCTGGGCATAGGCGACGGTGGGCGTCGCGTACCAGGCCGGGCCCGTCGGGCGGTCGCCCTTCGGCGTGAACGGGGAGGGCAACAGGCTGCTGTTCAGCTTCGCCCACTCCTTGCCGACCTTCACTCGGGACAGGTCGACGTGGCTGAGGTCGACCAGCCAGCTCCCCGGGAGCTTCGGGTCGAACACCGGGTTCTTGACCTGCGTCGGCTCACCGAGGCCGACGGTCAATCCGTTCGCGCCGGCGGCGAAGGCCATGTTCACGTCCAGGCCGACCAGGTAGCGCAGGGTGCACTCGTCATCGGTCATCGGCCGCGCCCAGTCGTACGCCTCCTCGAAGACCTTCTCCGCCGGGCCGCGCACGTGGAAGCGCGGCAGCTCCATCGCATTGAGCACCGGGTGCCCGTCCGGGGCCTCGCACGGCGCGCAGTCCACCGGGTCCTTGCCCAGCGAGCCGGGCGTCTTGCTCTCGGCCTGCCGCAGGACGCCGGTCTCCTCATCCCGCACGGCGTAGGTCGGCGGGTGCAGCGCGGTCATCAACTCCAGGCCGGTGACAGCGGTGGAGCCGCGCGGCGTCATCACCCGGGCCGCGTACACGCCCAGCACGCGGGCGAGTTCCGCCGGCGGCAGCTGCCCGGCGGCGCCCCAGAACCGGGCGTCCAGCGCGTTCCACGACGGGATGCACAGCTGCACGCACTGGCGCTCCGAGCCCTTCGCGGGGCGGTAGATCCGCGCCCACGGCCCGAAACCCCTTTTGGTGAGCTGCCAGTCGGCGCGGGTCAGCTGCTTGATGACCTTGTGGCCCTCCGGAATCCGCCCGGCCAGCCGCTCCTCCTCGGTGAGGGACACCGGGAGGCCGTAGCGCTCGCACGCGGCCTCGGTGAGCACGATCAGCGGGTCGGCCGGCCGTCCCGGACCGGACAGCTTCGGCTGCCCGAGCTTCGCCTCCTTGAGCGTCCAGTCCACCAGGGACGGCAGGGACTTGGCAGGCACGTCCAGGACCAGGCCGCCGACGCAGTACGCCAGCACCTGCCCGTCCTCGACGTCGACGACCGCCAGCGGACCGTTCTCGAACCGCAGGTCCACCTCACCCGTCAGGGTTCCGGCCGGGGCCGCCTTCTTCGCACCGGGGCGGCGGGACGTCGTCGGCCTGGTGGTGCTCGCCGGACGCGGCGCGGCCTCCGGAACAGCAGCGGCGGGGGTGGAGCTGGTCTGGGTGTTCTCGGTTGCAGTCATGTCCGCAGCCTCGGACGCCGGACCCGTGGACAGCGGCCGGGCTTCCGCCGGGGCGGGCACGGCGGTGAACGTGGCCGGCACCGCAGCGTCAGGGACAGACACGGTCCCGGCGGCCGGTGCGGGGTAGAGCTCCGCGAGCTTGTCCAGCAGCCGGGCGTAGGCGTCGCGTTCCGGCGGACGGGGCTCGGTCTTGCCGGACTCCCACCCGCTGACCGTGGCACGGCGCACCTTCAGGGTGGTGGCCACCTCGTCGATCGTCAGACCGTGGGCGGCGCGCAACCGCTTGCGCTCCGTCGGCGGCGGGAGCGTGGCGCGGGACGCGAGCAAGGCATCGACCGCGTCGAACAACTCGGACATGGGTTACCTCCTGACCAACACCCTACCCCATGAAACGTACGCTGTGCGTACGAAGTGCGTACGAATCGCGTACGGCGTTGGAGGGGTGTGGGCGTCGAGCTGCAAGCGACGCTGAGCGCGTGGCTGCACTTCACGACGTCCGGGCCTGAGGCCCCCCAGAGCGTGCAGGTGGTCGT
Source organism: Streptomyces sp. NPDC059247 (assembly GCF_042754005.1). Classification (NCBI taxonomy): domain Bacteria; kingdom Bacillati; phylum Actinomycetota; class Actinomycetes; order Kitasatosporales; family Streptomycetaceae; genus Streptomyces; species Streptomyces sp. NPDC059247. The sequence continues at coordinate 14,366 of NZ_JBHYZW010000038.1, read as the reverse complement.
CGCCGAAGCCGTCTCGCGGCGCGGTGCGTCATCGGCTGGGACGCTGGGCAGACCCCCGGAATGAACAGCACCGAGCGCGACCGTCCCGTCTTCCTGCCGTCCGGCTACGGCTGGAGCGCCGATGCCCGGCTGGTCGGCAGGATCCTGGGCGTCGTGGGGGCGGCTGCCGGGCGCCACCTGGACGACACCCGCTTCATCGAACCGATCCTGACCTGGCAGATCGCCGCCGAGGAGATCAGCGACTGCGCTACGGCTGACAACCGGCCTGAGAACGTGCGGATCATGATCCTGCGCCCGCACGTCCTGACGGCGGTGTGGGCCTGCCACCAGGCACTCGTCCGGGCCTGCGGCCACGACGACGACGCCGAGCACCTCGCCGATCTGCTGCCGGACTACCTCCGGGACTTCCACCACACTGACATGCGCAGCATGATCGACGCCCTTGAGCGAGTCCTGGCGGTACTGGCTCTCGACCTGCCCGCGGCCCGGACCCTGGCCACCTGCATCGCCCTGTCCACAGACCTCGGTAACACAAGGCGGGCAGCCCGCGACGAGATCCTGAATGCGTGGCGCCGAGCCGGAATCGCGGTCTGACGCACAAACCGGCCGGGTCCAGCACTCCGCGCCCCGTCCCGGGTTGCCGACCTGACACACCCCTGGCGCACCCCGGTAGCGGCGCGTACGGTCACCCTTCACCGGCGGGAACCGCACGCCGCGCACGACAGGGGAGGAACGATGAGCCACGACACGGTCCGTCACCGGGACATCGGCTGGGGAGCCGTACCGGACCCGGGCTGGGGCATCACGGCGCGCCTGCGGCGCGGCTGCGACACCGGGTGGGGCGTGACCGGCCGCTGACCACTGCCCGCTCTTCTGAGGGTTCCGCACTTCAGGGTGCGGGACCCTTCGCGCGTTCCGGCGAGAGCCGGGCGGTCCGGGCTTTGCCGGGCCGGGCCCCGCTGTCACAGCATCTGCTGGACCCAGTAGCCGAGGAGGCCTGCGAGGGTGAGGCCGGTGCCGTAGCTCAGGCCCCGGACGAAGTGGCGGACTGGGGTGTGGTCCCGCCGTCGGCGGCGCCGGTTGCGGCGCGCGTCGGAGGGTGGGGCGGGGGTGGGCACGGGGCGGGTTCCTTCCGGATCGGGGGACGGCGAAGGGAGCCCTCCGGGCGGCGGGCCCGGGGCGGGCTCCCTTCAGTGTTGTTGGGTCAGATGCTGGTGAGTTCGCGGAGCCGGTTGGCGAGGTGCCGGTCGGGGCGGCACAGCAGGCCGCCGTCGTCGTGGAGGTGGGCCAGGCGCTCGAACTCCTTCTGCAGCCCGGCGACGGCGACGGACCGGAAGGGCCGGTAGGAGTGGGCGCGGACCGCGTACCGGGTGAACCGGTCCAGGGCTCCGATCAGAGCGGAGCGCTGGTCGGGGTCAAGGTCGGAGCGTTCCGGGTCGGCCAGGATGACGTCGATCTGCTTCCGCCAGTGCGCGGCGAGCTCCAGCTCTCCGTCGACGAGGTGCTGGAGGTGGAGACAGTAGGCGGCCAGCGCGTGTCCGGCGCCGGCAGCGGCCTGCCACCAGTAGCGCGCGCTCTCGGGGTGTCCAGCGAGGTAGAGCAGGCAGGCGAAGACGAACCAGCCGACGAGGTCGAGGTCGCCGTCGGCCCAGGAGGTGAACGCGGGGTCGGGGCAGTCCATGACGTCGGCGAGGTTTCGCATGTGCGCGACCGCGCCCGACTGCGTGACACCCCACCGTGCGACAGCTTCGAGGCGCCAGCGGGCCTGGCTGCCGTGTACGGACCGCCCACCCCTCGCGGGCGGGAGGTATCCGGCGTCCGAGGCCAGGCGACGCAGCCCCTCGGCGGCGTCGAATGAACGGCGGGGCTCGCACGTCGAGGCTCCGGCCAGACGTTCTTCCCAGGTACTCACGCTGTGCCCTCCTGTGTCTCCTGCAGGAACCGGTGGTACTTCGGGGCAAGCCGCCTGCGGGCCTGCCGGCAGTGGTAGTCGACGGTGCTGACCGTGACGCCCATGTACCAGCCGATCCGCTTGGCGCTGTGCCCGCCGATGTAGCGCAGGACCATCACGTCGAACTGCTTCGGCGGAAGGTTCCCCAGCGCCTCGTACAGGCCGCTGCCGCTGTCGAGATCGGCCATCTGCTGCCGCAGGGTGAGCAGCTCCTCGGATATGACGGTGCGCCGCATGATCGCCCAGACCTCCTGCTGGAGGTCCTCGCTCTCGGCGCACAGCTTCTCCCAGAGCTTCAGGATCTCCAGGAAGCCGCGGTGAACCGCACGTTCAGCCGCGTCGTTCGTCCCCAGGACCGCCAGGGCCAGGTCGTGAAACGCCACCTGGTTGAGCAGGTAGAGCGCCTCGAACTCCAGGGGGAGCGGCAGACAGTCCACGTCCAGCGGAACGTGACTGTCGTCGCCGACTTCTTCGGACATGAATCCTCTTCGTTGAGGGTGAACGTCGGCACAGAGGTGAACCGACGCGGCCAACTCAATCGTTCGAACCCCTCAAACACGCATGCGCGCCCTCACGATTTCTACGTACAGCGTTCAACTGAACGCCCAGAGTGATCATTGGGAGCTGCGATGTGCGTGCTGACCAGGATGTTTAAGCGACGCTGTGTGACGTGGTAATGACATTGAGCTTGGTGATGGTGACGGGAGTCACACTTCACCAAGGTGGCTCAATGGAGAGATCACGCCACGATGAGGTGAAATACGCCAACTCGCCCTGCGCTGAAGGCGCCTTGTTGTTCGACCAGGGAGCGTGGCCCGGGTGCCCGTGGGCGCGGTGCTCGCCCCGTCCGGCAACGCTCTGCCGCCGGACCACGAGCGACGGAACATCCATCGAGGCCGGCCGTACGAAGAAGGGATGATGTCGGTGCCGATCGCGACAGGGCAGGAGTCGTCGGCGGCCAGCGTCTTCATCAGCTTGCGTTGCGGGCCGGCCAGCTGACTCGCGAGAACGGCGGCGCCGGATGTCGGGGCGCCACACCACCCGCGTGCCAGATCCCTCCGCCGCTGCCGCGGCGGTCTGACCTCCGTACGGGACGGCCGCGGCGCCCGCCCGTGCCCTGGCCCAGGTGGGCGCCGTTGAAAACGGCGTGGACTACGACACCAAGCTCGTGACCGGCACCTACCCCGACGAGCCCCGCCTCGCGCTGCTCACCCTCACCGAGGCCCGCGAAACGGTCGAGCTGCTCCAGGTCCTGGAGCAGCTCGACCCGGACGGGCGCGGGCAGGCGGCAGGGCAGCTCGCCGCCGACGTCGCTCGGCGTTTGCCCGCCCCGTAGCTGGAGCTGATGCGCCACGGCGGGGACCTGGTCCAGCGTCCGGCGCGCGGCCAACAGTTCTGACCACCCGGACGGCCGATCCAGCGCAGGAGTCGGCGGCGCCGGAGGGTCAGAGCTGTTGCTGGATCAGGTAGAAGCCGAGGCCGACGAGTCCGGCGCCGGTGGCGTAGGCGGCGCCGCGCAGGGCGCTGGAGAGCAAGGCTGCACGCCGCCGGACGATCCAGCGTCGGGCGCGGCGGGCCTGTGAGGTCCTTTCCGCAGTGACAGTGCGGCGGCTGCGCATGGTGGGTGCTCCGTTCTTTCGGGGCGCTAGTGGTCCGGCAGGGAGTCGAAGTCGGCGTAGTGGAGTCCGCCAGCAATCATGAGTACCTCGGCCTTCCGGAGCACCTTGCCTCAGGCAGGCCGTCGGCGCCGAGCCGTTGTTCATGACGTCGGCCGGGTCGCTGGGGAAGGCGCTGACTACGGGTCAAGCGACCGATGGAACGGCCCCAACGCCTGCATTTCGGACGTCAGGACCGACCTCGGAGGCGGTTGCGGCGGCAGACACCCAACAGAGCGGTCACGGATGCTGGCTCTGTGCCCGTGACAGTGGCGATTTTGTCGATACTCAGGTGCAGTGCGTAGTGGAGCAGGGCCGCGTCTTCCGCAGGTGTGGTGGTACGTCCAGCGCGGCGGGTGACGGTACGTACGTGCCGGCTCCAGGCCCAGGCGGAAGGCGACGGGTCTGTCATCACCGTGGTCCAGTTGCCAGCAACGAGGTCGAACAACTGGGTTACGGCCAGGGAAGCTTCCTCGGAGGTAAGGAGAGCGGCGGCGTAGGCGTGGTACACGGGGCGGTGCAGGTCGTAGAAGGCGTAGAAGGCCGTGGTGAGCAGGGGCAGGGAGGGTGCTGTCTTCATCGTCGTCTTCCCCAGTGGGCTGGAGTCAGCCGAAGGATCCGGCGGGGTATCCGGAGGCTGTGGGATCGGACTGAGCGCGCCGCCACATCGGGAGAGTGATCTGGGGCAGGCTCTGCAGAGCCAGGGTGAGTTGCTTGACCGCGACCCAGGAGGGGATTCGAGGGCCTTCGAGGGCCTGGCGTAGCTCGTCTGCGGTGAGGGTGCCTTGGGTGGACCGCAGAACGGTCTTCTCGTCCGGTGATCCGGCGGCGTACAGAAGCGCTCTGAGATAGGTGCGCAGGTCCTGGCAGGGGCTGGTGGTGATGCGCGGTTGACCGGATGCTGCCGCGTCCCAGAGGGACTGCAAGAGTTCCTGGTCGCCTTGGCATACCTCGGAGATGCGTTTGACGTGCTGCCAGGAAGCGTCGCGGTGGCCGGAGAGAAGCCGGGAGACGTAGGAGGCATCGATGCCCATGTGCTCGGCGAGTTCTCGCTGGGAGCGTACCTCGCTGGCGCGGAAGGTCAGGGTCATGGCGCATGCGAGGCGCTGGCGGGGGTGCCGGAGGCGGAGGCGAGTGTCCGGTGGTTCGGTCGTTCCGCGTCGGTTGATGCGCTGAGGGCGGCGGCGTGCGGCAAGTTCCTGTTCAGTTCTCTCGGGAGGGTACTTCTTGCGTAGCCGGTCCACGGTCAGATGGAGGTCATGGGCGAAGTCGTCGAGCGGTTTGCCCTCGGACCGGCGGTGCACGACGAGTGCCGCGATCATCTGTTCGCTGAGCGTGCGCATGGCGATGGCCGTATTGAGCAGGTCCGTGTCCAGGATGGCTTCGTCGTGGGAGCGTCCGATGAGCATGTCGGCGACGATGACGGCGTCCTCGGCCATGTCACGGAAGGCCCCGGTGCAACGCGCGGCCCGAGCCGCGTCTGCCGTCGGTGTGGAGCGGGCGCCCTGCCCGGTGGCGGGCGGAGGAACGCCAGGGGAACGGGTGGACATCTGTGACCTCTTTCGGGGTGTCAGGGCAGGTATTTACGCCCGCCCGTCGAGTGGACGGGCGGAGCATCGCGATTCCACCGGGCTGCGAGGTGCATATGCCTCTGCCATCCGGCTCGCTACGTCAGCGGCGGTGGAACCTGCTAGTGACCAGCACAGACCCGTGAGAGGTTGTGAGACGTACCGTCAGGAACTGTTGCCCCTGAGGCTGGGAAGGGCAGGACGAGGCGGGCGGCGGCGGGAAATCCGGCCCGATCGCGGCCTTTTCCGAGGCCGTGACAGCCATGGCACGCCCATACAGGGTTTGAACCACTGTTAGTGCAGGGATGATACGTTCACGGCTCAACTCCCGCTTAATTGCAGGGAGCGGAGCAAGACGTCGGTTACCAATCATGAGGAATTGGCTCCTGGTTTGGACTGGCGCGTGAAGTAGCAAGACCCCGGCGATGAGGCGACCAACCAGATACGCCGGGGTCTTTGCCGTCCCGACGAGTGGCCGGGAGTGGGACAGTACTACCTACAGCTCAGGCCCGATGTCTCTTAGTAGTGTCGTGGGTATACATACCCGCAACAGCCGCCTAGGGCAGATTCTCGCCCCCGTGGCCGATTTCCTTCTCAATGCCGGTCAGGAATGATCATTTGGCATCAGAAGAAAGGGCATCACGGACTATTCTCCTCGCGAGGCGTGCGCCCGCGTGGCACCCTGGCGCACCATGCGCCCTCCCTAACTCTCTCTGGCGCATGATTCAAGATCAATAACGCTGTCACCGGAAAATCTTGAACCGCCACATACCCTTAGCTCGAAAGAGTGAAGCAAAATCGAAAATACGTCCAGAGTGACCCCCTCGCATCCACGAGAGCATTCGCTCCTGATGGCCCGACAGGCACCGCAGGCCCGGCCAGGAGTTCGACCCCGCTGCCTCGGGCTGGGGCTAACACCGCCGAGCGACAGCGGGACGCCGACTGGACCTGGCCACCCAGCCCTGAGTCCAGACAGCTGACAGAGTCGCGCCAGATGGGAGTGGTCTCCTGAGGGCGTGCGTCACCCGTTCGCGGCCAGTCGTCTGGTGGAGCGCTGCGGGAGGGCGCTGCCCATCCGCACTGCATCTGCCAGCCGGTCATCTCCACGTGTGAGCCACAGCCTGATCGTTTCTCCGGTGAACATGACCCCCTGAACGGTTGAGAGCAGGCGGGATCGCACCCTGGCGAGGCTCAGCGACCACTATGCATGCGGTCATGATCAAGAACCTGACGCGCGGCCTCATCGCCGTCGCCCTCACCCTGCCCGCCCTCGCCGCCCCCGCCACAGCCTCCACCCCCCTGGCGGCGCCTCCCGCACCGGGGGCCGCTGCCGTGCTGCTCCTGGCCGACGCGGTCAAGGGAATCCCCCTCGCCGCCGAGGTCAGGACCGGGTACGAGCGGACCAAGTTCAAACACTGGAACAACGGGCTCAACGCGACCGACGGCTGCAACACCCGCGCGGAGGTCCTCCTCGACGAAGCCCTCGACGCCCCCACCGTGGAGACGGGCTGCAAACTGACCGGGGGCCGGTGGAACAGCTACTACGACGGCCAGACCATCACCGACCCCGGCAAACTCGACATCGACCACATGGTGCCGCTCGCCGAAGCGTGGGACTCCGGGGCCTCGGCGTGGACGGCGGCGCGGCGGGAGGCGTACGCGAACGACCAGGGCGCGTCGACCTCACTGGTCGCGGTCTCCGCGCGGTCGAACAGGTCCAAGGCCGATCAAGACCCGGCGACCTGGGTGCCGCCGCTGCCGGAGGCGCACTGCCGGTACATCGGGGAATGGGTCTCCACCAAGCTCCGCTGGGGCCTGACAACTGACCAGGGCGAGGCTGACGCCCTGGGCGTGTACGCCGAGACCTGCGAGGCGACCGTCGTCCGCTACACCCCCGCCCCATAGAACAGCCTGGGAACATGTTGTGCCCCGCACCGAGGGCGCGGGGCACAACGAAGGACAGGGGGCCAACGACCAGTCGGCCTCTGCCACCAGCCCATCGTAGACGGCCCGGCCGCAGCAACCTCCCGCTGGCCGAGTACGCCACTCAGACGAGCTATGCCGCCCGCCGCGAAGGGCTCGCCGATGCCGACCGGCGGGCGCACGATCCGCGGCTGCCCCAGGACTGGGCTCTTGCGGTGCGGGAAGCGGCCCGGTTCTGGGCCGTCCAGCGGTCACTGCGTGCCGAGCTGCCGCACTACCGCCGGAACAGATTGCCCGCCTGGCACGGGCTCTGATGCCCGCTCACCTTCAGCCGCAGAGCCTTCCCGGCGCCCCAGCCGCGGCTGCGCTCCCCATGCCCTGGGACATCTCGGTGGGGCCGCTGGTCTGCGGCACCGTGTAGGACGTTGGAGAGAACGACGATGCGGGTGGCGGGCAATCCAGGAGCGTGGGGCGGAGGCGGGGACACGGCGGACATGCTCCCGGTGTACGGCGGTTGCGGCCAGGGCCGGTCTCTCCTGGCAGTGCGATTGCAGGCGGGAGGCGAGGGCGTGGCGGTACCCGGGCGGCGATCAGGGGGCCGATTACAGCTTCTGCTGGATCAGGTGTCCCAGAGCACCGTCATCGTCCTGGCCCTGCTGGTTCTCACGGGCGGGGCGATCACCTACGCGGTCTACCGCAGGCCCGCTCTCGGCGCCGCCATGATCACCGCCTCCACGGTCGCCACCCTCCTCTGCATCCTCGTGCAGAACCGACCACCCGGGCCACGATGGTCCTGGCGGAGCGCGACCACCCGATCCTGGGCAAGACGCGCTTCAGCTCTCAGTGGCCGCAGCCGCTCATGGGGTACTCGAGGTATCTCCACGTCTTGGGCCCGACCTGCCCGTCGGCCTCGATGCCGGAGCAGCGCTGGACGGCTTTGACGGCGGTCTCGGTGGCGGGGCCGAAGGTTCCATCGATCCTCAGCCCGTCGTAGTCGTAGTTGTGGACGAGGAAGCACTGGAGCTGCCGGACCTTGGAGCCGACCATGCCCTTGGCCATCGTCTGGGTCCGGTCGGAGTTGTGGTTGCAGCCCGTCCGGCCTTCCGCGCCCAGCGGCACGGTGCTGGGCGCTGTGGTCGAGGGTGGCGTGGTCGGCCGCGGCTTCGGGATGCCGGTCGTTCCGGGGCTGCCTGAAGGAGCGGTGGTGGGCCGGTCCGGAGCGTCAGGGGTGGGCGTGCCGGGCGCTGGGGGTGCGGAGGTTCGATCCGGTTCCGTGGTGGTGCCGGCGGCCGGTGTGGTGGCCTGGCCGCCGTCGGGCTTGTCGTCGTTGGCGGGGGCCTGTTCCGTGCCGGTGTCCGTGGACGGCTGGGAGGACACGGGGGGCTGGCCGCTCGTCGCGGGCGGCTGGGCGTCGGTGGGACGGCCGCCGCTGCCGGGCAGAGAGGCGATCTCTTTGTGATCGGGCCAGGCGGCCCAGCGGCCGAAGAACAAGACCACCACCAGCCCGGCGAGGACTAGGAGCTTGACCGGCACCCTCCTCCTCTTCTTGTTCCGGCCGGCCGGGCGGGAGGCGGGGGCGAGCGACTGGACGACGGTGGTGTCCTCGCCGCCCGACGCCACCTTCCCCATCAGGGAGTCCGTCCCTACGGGCCCGACGGTCGGCGGAACGGGCCCGGCGGCTTGTTCCACCGAGGTGCCCGGGAGGAGTGAGGCAGGCGTTTGCGCAGCCAGCGGGCCTGGAACGGACGGAACGACCGGTCGAAGGGTTCCGGATGCGGGTTCTGCCGTGCTTCCGGGGCCTCCCGGCTTCGGCTGGGCTCGTGGACCGGTGAGGGAGGACGGCGGGCTGCCCGGAGAGGTCCCGGGGGCTGGGGAGTCCACAGCCGAGCCGCCGTTCACGCCCGGGTCCAGCTCCTCCCCGGCGCCCGCCGCCCGGGCCGCGATGCCGGTCTCGGGGCTCCCGCTCTCGTCCGTCGGAGGAGGAACGGTGCCGGACGGGGTGCGGCGCGCGGTGTCCGCCTCGTCCCACAGCTTCAGCAGGCGGGCGGAGTCGAGCCGACGGCGGGAGCACAGCCGCTCGACCGCCTCGCGCGGCGGGAAGCCCTCGCCCTTCAGTACCCGGTTCCAGGAGGACCGGGAGTACTGGGTGTCGTGCGCGAACGCATCGAGAGAGAGCTTCTTGTCCTCCTTGACCCGTACGAGTTCGCGGCGCAGCGCCTCGATCTGAACGGATGGAACGGCGGCCCCCTGGGCGCCGTGGTCTTCGGAACGCACTGATCCCCCTCCTGCACGTGGTCAAGGGCTGTTCCGCTCTGTTCCTTTCCGCAGGTCACAGCACTGCGGAACGAGTGGGACGCGGCGGTACAGGCGCAGGTTACCGATGGAACGGCGGTACCCCGAATCTTCAACTCGTCAGCGCCGCCCGGACCGGACGGCGGAAGTGGCCCCCGCCCTGCCTGCCAGCGGGAACGGCAGGGCCCGTGAAGGAGACGAAGATGCGAAAGAACGTCAGGAATCTATTCGTGCAGAGCCTCGCGGCCGCCACGGTCGCGGCCGGCGCCTACAGCGTGGTGAGCGTGAACGGCGACACCGCGAACGCCGCGAGCCCCACCAGCTACGGGGTCCGCGGGATCGACACCAGCCACCACAACGCCCACCCGATCCGCTGGTCCTCCGTGAAGGCGTCGGGAGAGAGTTTCGTCTTCCACAAGGCGACCCAGGGAACCGGCTTCCGTGACCCGAAGTTCGCCGCCGACCTCGCCGGGGCCCTTGGCGCCGGACTCATGGTCGCGCCCTACCACTTCTACGACGCCGGCACCGGCACCGCGCAGTCCGCCCACTTCATCCGCACCGCGAGGGCCGCCGGATACAACGCCCGCCGTCCCGGCCAGCTCCCCCCGGTGGTCGACCTGGAGAAGACCCGCGGCCGCTGCCCCGCCGGAGTGAACAGCACTCAGGTTGCCGCGTTCCTCACCAAGGTGAAGCAGGCCTTCGGCGTCACCCCGATCGTCTACACCTCCAAGGACTTCACCAGCACCTGCCTGAAGGGCCAGACCACCGTCTTGGCCGGCAGCCCCCTGTGGATCCCCCGGTACAACAACGGTCGGACGGAGCCCGCCTCCATCGGAGGCCGCTCCTGGTCGATCTGGCAGTACACCGACCGCGGCACGGTCCCCGGCATCAACGGCCACGTCGACCGCAACGTCTACAAGGGCACCCTGACCCAGCTCCGCCACCTCGCCCACCTCACCCCCACCAGCACCCCGCCCGCCCAGCGTCCCGGCAGTGCCCCGACCGGCACGGCGAGGTCCTGGCCCGTCCTGAAGTCCGGCTCCCGCGGCACCGACGTCACCACCATCCAGCACCTGCTGAACGCCTCCGGCCGCAACATCGACGCTGATGGCGCCTTCGGCCCGGCCACCACGAACGCGGTCAGGGCGTTGCAGTCCCGCAACGGTCTTGAGGCCGACGGGATCGTCGGCCGGGGAACCTGGAGCAAGCTGATCCGCACCGTCCGCCCCGGCTCCAGCGGCGCCGCCGTCAAGGCCGCCCAGGTCCAGCTCGGCGTCAACCCCGACGGAGCCTTCGGCCCGGCCACCACGACCGCAGTCAAGACCTTCCAGACCCGCAGCAAGCTCACCGCCGACGGCATCGTCGGCCCCGACACCTGGAACCGGCTCGTCACCACCAGCACCTCTCCCGCCCCGGCCCCCACCACCCCGGCCCCGTCCGCCAACAACCGCCTCACCCAGCGCCAGGCCCTCGCCCAGCTCGCCGCCGCCAGCATCAAGCCGCCCGTCGGCCGCACCTCCCTCAACGGCGTCCGCGCCCGCACCATCCAGGGCGTCATCGCACTGAAGAAGGCCAGCGGCTGCACCATCACCATCACCGGCGGCACCGAGTCCGGCCACAGCACCAGGGGCAACTACTCCCACGCCAAGGGCTACAAGCTCGACCTGCGCACCCGTAACGAAGGCCGCTGCGTCACCAACTGGATCAAGAACACCCAGCGCAAGGGCAAGCCGCGCGGCACCGACGCCCGCTGGCACGGCACCCTCAACGGCATCACCGCCGAATACGTCTACGAGATCCCCCGCGGCGGCGGCATCCACTGGGACATCACCTTCAAGTAAGCCACCCCCGCCCACCGTGGCCCCCGGCAGCACCACGCCGGGGGCCACGCCCCGGTTCCGATGGGCTGGGCCCGGTTCCGGCAAGAGCTCGACCACCGTTCACGACCCGTGGCCTGAAAGCCGTCCCCGCAGAGCGTCGCCCTTGAAGGGATGGAGGGCATCGCGCGCCTGGGCGTACAGCCTGGAGCCGGATGGGCGTGGGACGGAGCTGCTGGCACGGCTCCGGCCCTGCGTGGTGAAGCGTTCAACCGCCTGCACGGAACGGGCACAGCGGCCCGCGCTCTCTGACCGACGGCGCGACCGTGAAGGTCAGGGAACGTCCCGCAGAAGGGTCAGGGAGGCGGGGTCGGTCGTCCACTCCTTGCCTCCGCCGACTGGCCGGAGCCAGGCCAAGGGGGAGGAGGAGAGAGAGGCTGTGGGGTCGTTCCCGACGGCGCACAGCACGCCGCGCCGCCCGGTCTCGTCCACCACAATCATGCCGAGCCAGGGGTGGTGATCCTGGCGCCTCAGTCTCCGGAGGTGCCCACGCGAGACGCCGTAGCCCGTCATGCTGGTGGACACCACCAGACCGGACTCGGGCAGCAGCGCCACGAGGTTGCGGAAGATCGCGTCCATCCGCTCGGAGTCCACCACTCCGGTCTGGATGATGTGAGCCAGGTCTGCGGTCAGATTCTGGGTCACGGACGGCCTTCCCGCTTTCGTCGACCGCTGGTTCCCGCGCCCTCCGTGCAGGAGCCAGACATAGATCCACTGGCTGTGGACCCGGGCCGGGACGTCACACCCTTTGAGGTAGGCGACGAGCTGGTTCATCGAGACGGGCAGCATCTTCCGCCGGATGATGGCCGCCGCGCTGCTGCGCGGCAGAGCCCAGCTCCCGCCCGCGCGAGCGACCAGTGCGTCCAGGGTCGGTGCTCCGGCGTACTCGTACACGTTGGACAGTCCGATGGCCAGCTCCCGGCGGTCCGAGCATCTGAGGTCGGGCCGGGTGTGGCCGATGTCCCGGTCGTACCGGCCGCGGTCGGCCATCCGGGCCCGTTTCCAGGCCCGGCGCGCCTCGGTTACCCGCTCGCCGTTGGAGCATGCCTGGATGATGTCGATGACGACCTTCTCCTCGGGGACGGACGCCCCGCTGGAGGCCCGCTTCAGGGTCGCGGGCGAGCGGCCGGTCATTTCGGCGAGCTGGTCGTAGGTGAGGCCAGCGGAGTACCGGGCGTCGCGGAGGAGAACGGCGAGCCGCCCCCGGGCCGGTATCGAGAAGTCCACCGGGTTCTCCGGGCGTCCCACAGCCTCCTCACTGGCCCGCGCGCAGAAGGACGGCCAGAGCGGTGAGGACGCGGCGGCCCCCGCTCGCGGCCAGGACCACCACGACGCCGATCGCGCCGGATATCCCCAGCATCGGGTAGATCTGCTCGGGCGGAACGTCGTTGAGCAGCAGCAGGGTCCCCAGCCCGGGGAAGGCGAGGACACCGGCCACATGGGAGGCGCCCAGAGCGGCTGTCCGCTGCACCGGAGCGGGCAGGGTGGAGCCGCTGGCTTTGTCGGTCATGGTCATTTCCTCGTGTGAGCGGGGCGAGCACAGCAGCGCCCGCCCCGTCGATTTCTCGTACTGGCAGCACAAACACCCATGGCGAAAGGAGGAGTTGGCGCTCCGCCGATCGGGCGATCTAATCGTTGCAGGTGCGGGCGGGGAAGCCCAATCGCTTGAGGGTCTCAAGGGGTCGATTGGTTCACTGGCGTCCACGATCAAAGCCGAAAGACTGAGCGGATATCAGGTCCGTCACACCACTCTCCGTAGACCCCTCCTGACCATTCGAAATGAATGAGCTGGGGCCTCACCATTGGGTTTGATCTCCAGAGGGAGATATCACCCTGCTAGCAGGCGACGGGGTTCGTATCGCCGGTGACCTTCTCTCCTTGTCTCTTGTAACCCCTGGGGGGGAACCTGGCTGAGGAAGTTTCCTTCCTGTGACCTACTGGCAGCACCAGGAACCGGTCATATCCCGCATCTCCGTGTTGGCGCACGGATGCGGCAACGGCCCGCCCTCGCAGCGCGAGAGCGGGCCTCGTTGCCCCTGCGCGCGGGATGGGCCGGTTCGCCGGTGCGGCCAGAGCTCCTCCTCCTTGCACGCTCAGGGATCACTCCCACGTCGACCGGCACCTCACTGGACGGCGCCGCTTGCTCCCTGACCGCAGGGGCCTCCCGGAGCCCTGCTCCTTGCTTCCTGCTGGCGCGGACCGGATCCTGTATGGCAGGCGACTGGCCTGCCCCGATCGATACTTTGACCGTTATAGGAGCCTTGCCGGTTTCGGTGAAAGTGGTTCAGAACGAGCTGCACCTGCGGTAGAACAGCAGGTCAGCAAGCTGCTCCCCGCACGCGCGGGGATCGTCCCCTGGAGGATCTGGAGGCGAAGCTCGCCGATGCCTGCTCCCCGTGCCCGCGAGGATGGACCTCGCAAGGTGTCGGCCGACTCCCCCGCCATACCGCTGACGTGCCGCCAGGCTGCCCCTGCGCGCACGGGGATGGGTTCGAAGTGATTGCCTCGCCAGACGGTGTAGCCCGCACCCCGCCCGAGGCACTCACCTCCCGAAGCACGTAGCTCTGCTCCCTGTTACTGCCGGGGACCGCGGGCGACTGACCTGCCTCGATTGACGCTTTGGCCGATCTAGGCTCTTTGCCGGTTTCGGTGAAAGTGGTTCAGAACGAGCTGCACCTGCGGTAGAACTGCAGGTCAGCAAGGCTGCTCCCCGTACGCGCGGGGATGGACCATCCCCGGAGGCAGGGGGGCGGCGGCGACGGAACTGCTCCCCGTACGCGCGGGGATGGACCCCGCCAGCTCGCCCAGAGACCACCGCGCAGGCTGCTCCCCGTACGCGCGGGGATGGACCCCCTTAGGGGTTCGCTGAACCCGCCTGACGGCGCTGCTCCCCGTACGCGCGGGGATGGACCCCGGCGTAGTTCGGGAGGGGGGTCGCGGTGATCCTGCTCCCCGCACCCACAGGGGTGACCCCCCGCGGGGGGCGCCCCCCCCCCCCGCCGGGGGGGGGGGGGGGGGGGGGGTGGACGGGCCCCCCCCGGCGCGGGGGGGCGAGGTCGGCACACCCCGCCCCCCCCGGGCGCGGCGCGGGGGGGGCCAA
>NZ_JBHYZW010000037.1:0-25039 GCF_042754005.1 Streptomyces sp. NPDC059247 | reverse complement strand
CGTCCGCGCCCGAGACCGGGTCGGAGGTCCCCGCGACCAGCGGGGCACCGGCACGCTGCGCGATGTGCCGGGCGGCGACCTTGTCGCCCAGATCCTGGATGGCCTGCGGCGGCGGACCGATCCACGTCAGACCGGCGTCCAGGACGGCCTGCGCGAACTCCGCGTTCTCCGACAGGAACCCGTACCCCGGATGCACCGCGTCGGCACCGGAGTCCGCAGCGGCCTGGAGGACCTTGCCCATGTCCAGATAACTGCTCGCCGGAGTGTCACCGCCCAGAGCGAACGCCTCGTCGGCCGCCCGGACGTGCAGGGCGTCCCGGTCAGGCTCGGCGTACACGGCCACGCTGCCGATACCGGCGTCACGACACGCCCGCGCCACACGGACAGCGATTTCGCCACGGTTGGCGATGAGCACCTTGCGCACGACGGCTCCTCATACCTGTCTCACGACATACTCGAACAGAACTCGTGCAACGAGACGTGTACCCGGCTCACAGCCACCGGATCACATGCCCCGGATCACAGCGCCCCGGGATCACATGCCCCGGGATCGCAGCGCCCCGGATCACATGCCCCGGGGTCACATGCCCCGGGGTCACAGTGCCCGGATCACAGGAGGGACGGGCCCGTCCGGGTCCCGTGCCGGTGGGACTGCAGCGGGAGGTGTGCCTCCACCTGGGTCCCGTGCCCCCGGGAACTGCTGACGGTCAGCCGGCCACCGGCGTCCTCCATCCGCTCCGCCATGGAACGGAACCCCTGGTGGCGGTGGCCCGGCCGCAGGACCCGGCCGACGTCGAAGCCTCGGCCGTCGTCCTCGACGCTCGCGTACGCCCACCAGCGGGTGGAGCGCACCGAGACCTTCACCCGGCGGGCCCCGGAGTGCGCGAAGCTGTTGCGCAGCGCCTCCCGGACCGTGAGGTACAGGTCCCGGCGCCGTACGTCGGGGAGCAGGCCCTCGTCGCCCGTCACCTTCACGGTGACCTGGACGCCGTCCGGGGCGGACCCGGCCAGGAACTCGCGCAGGGCCACGTCGAGCGGCGGGACGACCGACCGCTCCCGTACCCCGCCGACCAGGTCCCGCAGCCGGGTGTCGGTGCTGCGCAGCGCGTCCCTGGCCGCCGCGATCCGGTCGGCGGTGACCGGATCGAGCGGTCCGTCGCACTCCTCCAGGGCCTCCCGGGCCGCGGTGACGCCGTCGGCGACGTCGTCGTGGAGTTCGCGGGAGATCCTGCGCTGTTCCTGCCAGCAGCACTCGGACTGCTCGGCGGGGCCGCCGCTCTCGCCCGCCCGCCGGGCCGCCTCGCCGAGGACCCGCACAGATCCCTCGTCGAGACGGCCCGTCTCCATCATCTGCAGCATGGCGCACTCCATGAGCAGGACCGCGGCGGCGGCATTGTGGTGGGGCGCCAGGCTCACCGGCGGGACGGGACGCGCCCCGGCCGCGCCGACAGCCCCGGCCCCGGCGGCGGGTCCGCCGACGGTGGAGGGCTCGTCGGCGGTGGTGGGCTCGGTGCCGAAAGCGGCGGACAGCACGGCACGGGCCCGGTCGTTCAGGGCCTGGCGCACCGAACTGTCCCAGCGCACCGTCTTGTTCAGCGTGGCGGGCAGGGCCGACTCGAAGCGGCGCAGCACCGCGTCCAGGCACTCGGGTCCCGGCCCCCCGGCCGGGCGCGCCGGTTTCCGCGGCGCGAACTGCCGGGCGATCCGGGGCGCGGACGGACCGGCGGACGCCTGCCGCGCCACCCGGACGAGCCCCTGCTGGAGGGCCTCGGCGAAACCGGGGCCGATGACGGGTTCCCAGCCGCCCGCCGCGGCCTGGGCGGTCATCGGACGGGAGCGTCCGCGCGATGGAACGCGCCGCCGAAGAACAGCAGCCCGTCCGCACCGTCGCCACGGCTGGAGCCGACCACGTCACCGATGAACACGGTGTGGTCGCCTATGTCGTGGGCGGCGGAGAGCTCGCACTCCAGCCAGGCCAGCGCCCCCTTCAGCAGCGGTGCGCCCGTGCGCGGGCCGGGGGCCCAGTCCACGCCGGTGAACTGGTCGGGCCCCAGGGGGCGCTTCTTGTCGGCGAAGAAGCGGGCCAGACCCTCCTGGCCCGCCTCCATGATCGAGACGCCGAAGTGCCCGGCGGAGGTGATCGCCTTGTACATGACCGCGCTGTGCGCGACGCAGCACAGGACGGAGGGAGGGTCGAGGGAGACGGACGTGAAGGCGTTCGCCGTCATGCCGTGGATGGCGTCACCGCCGACGGACAGCACGGTGACACCGGTCGCGAACAGGGACATGACCTCGCGCAGGGTCGCGGAACGGGCCGCGGGCCCCCGGGAAACGGCGACGTCAGTGGATACGGAATTCATGCCGCGCCTTTCATGTAATCCATGGGGGACAAATGTACGAGGGGAATCCCGTGGGCCGGGAACCGTTCAGTAACTGTCCGCTCAGCCGGGCGCGGGGGAGCGGGCGATGACCGTTCCGTGAGCGTCCGTCCACGAGGCGATGAGTGCTCCGTGGCTAGGATCTGGGCGTTTCGGTCAAGGCACTGTCCATAAGGGGTGACATGAATTCCGTCTCTGCTGACCCGCAGCTCGCTGAACCGTATCTGCTCGGCTGGCTGGCCTCGCTCGGCCTCGACATCGATTACGTACGGGCCGAAGGAAATACGCTCTACTACCTCGGCGCGAGCGGCGAGGAGATTCCCGTCGCCGATTTCGCGGGCGGGTACGGTTCCCTCATCCTCGGGCACAATCATCCGGAGATCACGGAGTACGCGCGGCAGCTCCTGGCGTCCCAGACGCCGGTGCACGCGCAGTTCTCCCGCCACCCGTACGCGAACGACGTCGCCGTCGCGCTCAACCGCATCCTCCAGCGGGAACTGGGCACGGAGGAGAACTACTCCGCCATCTTCGCCAACACCGGCGCGGAGGCGGTGGAGGCGGCCGTCAAGCACGCCGAGCTCGACCGGGGGCTCCGGCTCGCCGCACTGCGGACCCTGCTCGACGAGAACCTGGCGACCGCCCGCGCGGCGGTGGCCGCCGGAGCCGTGGTCGCGGCGGAGGCGTACCGCCTCGTCGGCGTCGACCCGCAGGCCGGGACGGCCGGGACGGCCGCGGAGACGGGGGAGACCGGCGGGACAGGAGCGGCCGGGGTGACCGGGACGGCCGGGTTCGAGGTGCTGGCCGCGGCGGTCGTGCGGCACAACGCCGCCCAGACCGGCCGGCCGCCGGTGTTCCTGACCCTGGAAGGCGGGTTCCACGGCAAGCTGGTCGGCAGCGTCCAGCTCACCCACAACGAGGGCTACCGGACCCCCTTCGCCGCACTGGCGACGGCCGCCCGGTTCATCCCGCCGGAGAGCCCGCAGGCACTCAAGGCCGTCCTGGAGAGCGAGCGGGCGACCGTGTTCGACCTGGTCGTCCGGGACGGCACGGTGACGGTCGCCGAGCGGAACTCCCCGGTGTTCTGCGCCTTCGTCCTGGAGCCCGTCCAGGGCGAGGGCGGTATCCGTGTCCTGTCCGAGGAATTCGCCCAGGAGATCCAGCGGGCCTGCGCCGAGGTCGACTGCCCCGTCATCGTGGACGAGGTGCAGAGCGGAATGGGCCGCAGCGGTGACTTCCTGGCCAGCGCGGCGCTCGGTCTGCGCGGCGACTACTACGCGCTCGCCAAGAGCCTGGGCGGCGGAATAGCGAAGACGTCCGTCATGCTCACCCGCCAGTCCCGCTACCGCTCCGAGTTCGAACTGGTGCACAGCTCGACCTTCGCGAAGGACGCCTTCTCCTGCTTCATCTCGAAGAAGGTCCTGGAGATCCTGGAGGCCGACGACGGCGCCGCGTACCGGGCGGTGCGCGAGCGCGGCGCGAAGCTCCTCGGGATGCTGGAGGCGGTGCGCGCCGACTTCCCCGACGTGGTCAAGGACGTACGGGGACGGGGCCTGATGCTCGGCCTGGAGTTCCACGACCAGTCCGGCTCGGGCTCCGGGGCCATCCGGGAGGCCGCCCCGCTGCTCGGCTACACGGTCGCCGGATACCTGATGCGCGAGCACCGCATCCGTACCTTCCCGACCGCCAGCGCCGTCAACACGCTCCGGTTCGAGCCCTCGCTGCACCTGACCGACGCCGAGATCGACCAGCTGGAGCGGGCCCTGCGGGGCACCGCCCGGCTCCTGCGCGCCCACGACGGGGCCGGTCTGACCGGCACGGCGACGGACGCCTGACGCGGGACGGTCCCCGGCCGGCCGGTACGTCACGTACCGGCCGGCCGGGGACCGGCACGTCAGTCGATGCCCCGGACGATGTGCGGCTCGCCGGACTCGTCGTCCGTCCCGGCGAGCTGGAGCGGCGGGTAGCGCAGGATGTGCGCCAGGCCCTTGGGGAAGGCGTGGCCGAGGTCGGCGTCGTACGGGTCGTCGCGCATCATGTCCTCCGGTCGTCGAATGGAACAACCCCGCCGCCCACCGGCCCGGACCGGCCGGTCCGGGTGGGCCCGGCCGGACGCCGTGGTCAGGGGGCGGTCGGACGTCAGGGGCCGGACGGACACCGCGTCGGGACCGGCCGGGGCGGGCCGTACGGGACGCAGGCCTATCGCGGTCACCACCAGCCCGTTCCCGGTACGCCACCGTCCGTCGAAGGCGGTGATCCGTATCCCGTCCACCACCGGTCCGTCCACCAGGAGTTCGGCGCGGAAGGTGCCCGCCAGCGGATCGGGTGTGATCACGGCCTCGTCGAAGTCGAGAGGCCGCCCGGTGAGCGGGAACCAGGTCTTGTAGACGCTCTCCTTGGCACTGAACAGCAGCCGGTCCCACGCGACGTCCGGCCGCCGCGCGGTGAACTCGCGCAGCCAGGCCCGTTCCTGGGGCAGCGAGACCAGATCGAGGGTCCCCGGTGAGGGCAGCGGCGCGTTCGGCTCGGCGTCGCAGCCGATCGCCAGCAGGTCCGTGTCCAGGGCCACGGCCGCCGCGCGGTAGCCCCGGCAGTGCGTCATGCTGCCCACCACGCCCTTGGGCCACCGGGGCGCCCCGCCCGCGCCGGGCAGCAGCGGCCCCGGCGCCAGCCCGAGACCGCCCAGGGCCCGCCGGGCGCAGATCCGGACCGAGGCGAACTCCCTGCGGCGCCCCTCGACCGCCCCCGCCACCACGCCTTCCTCCTCGGGGAACAGGCCGTGGGGACCGGGCGGATCGCGGAACAGTTCGGCGGTGACGGCGGGCGCGGGCAGCAGCGAGGCGATCACGGCCGTCCCCCGCCGGGGGGCGCCGAGAAGCCGGGCAGCGGCCGTGGGGCGTGGCCGGGGTCCGAGCGCCTGCGCCACTCGCGCGGATACCCCAGGGACACCTCGTAGTGCGGCACCCCCTGGCTCCGGATCAGCCGGGGGATGTGCAGGTGCCCGTAGACGACGGCCGCGGCCCGGTAGCGGACGGGCCAGTCGGCGGTCTCCCGGGTGCCGCACCACAGGGCGAAGTCGGGGAACCGCAGCACCTCCGTGGGCTCGCGCACCAGCGGGAAGTGGCTGACGAGGACGGTCGGCAGACCGGCGGGGAGCGCGTCCAGGCGCTCGGCGGTCCGCCGCAGACGGGCCCGGCACCAGTCCCCGACGGTGGGGTACGGGTCGGGGTGCAGCAGGATCTCGTCGGTCGCGACGATCCCCGCGTCCTCCGCCTGCCGCAGCGCCTCCTGGGCGGTACGGACCCCGGGGCGCCTGAAGCTGTGGTCGTACAGCAGGAAGAGCGGCACGACCACCGCGGGACCGCCCCTGCCGTGCCACACCGGGTAGGGGTCCTCGGGGGTGGTCACGCCCAGGCTCCGGCAGAGGCGGACGAGCGCCTCGTAGCGGGCGGTCCCGCGGGCCTGGACCGGATCGTCCGGAGGGGTCCACAGCTCGTGGTTGCCCGGGACCCACACGACCTTGCGGAACCGGGCGGCGAGGGTGCTCAGCGCCCATTCCACATCGGCCATGTACTCCCCGACGTCCCCCGCGACGAGCAGCCAGTCCTCGTCCGAGGAGGGCCGCAGCGCCTCGACGACCGCGCGGTTCTCCTCGTAGCGCACATGGAGGTCGCTGACGGCCAGCAGACTCCCGGGGGAGGGACGGCCACCGGAAGGGCCCTCGCCGGGACCCCGCCACCCCTCAGGAACGGAGCCCTCGGAAGCCCAGCCCTCAGGAGCACGGCCGTGAGGGGCACGGTTCTCGGAAGCACGGCCGTCGGGAACGGAGCCCCCGGAAGCACAGCCGCCGGGGGAGCGCCCGGCGGGAGAACGCCCCGCAGAAGCACGGCCGCCGGGGGAGCGCCCGGCAGAAGGGTGTCCGTCGGCAGACCGGCCGTCAGGAGGCGGCGGAGACACGCCCGATCACGCCGTGGAGCCCGCGACGAGCAGGCTCGTCGTGATGATGTCGCGGACCTCGTCGGTACGGTCGTCCAGATAGAAATGACCGCCGGGCAGGATCCGCAGGTCGAAGTCGCCGGTCGTGTGGTCGTGCCAGGCCGCGGCCTCGTCGACGGCCACCACCGGGTCCGCGTCACCGATCAGGACGGTGACGGGGGAGGCCAGCGGCGAACCGCCGCTCCAGTGGTACGCGCCGAGGGCGCCGTAGTCGGCCCGCAGCGCCGGCATCACCATCGCGAGCAGCTCGGGATCGTCCAGGACCGTGTGCCCGGTCCCGCCGAGACCGCGCACCGCCGTGAGGATCTCCCGGTCGCCGCCGAGCCGGTCGTGCACGCTGGGCAGCGCCGAGGGCGCCCCCCGCCCGGAGAGGAACACCCGGCAGGGCCCCGGCCTCCCGGCGTCGACGAGCCGCCGGGCCGTCTCGTAGGCAAGGACCGCGCCCATGCTGTGCCCGAACAGGGCGTACGTGCCCCCGGTCAGCGGGACCATGGCCTCGGCGAGGGCGTCGGCGTGCGCGGAGATGCTGCCGTACGGCTCCTCCCGCCGCCGGTCCTGACGGCCCGGATACTGGACCGCCAGCACGTCGAGGTGCCCGCCGAGCGCCCGCGACAGGGGCAGGAACGCGCTGGCCGCGCCCCCCGCGTGCGGGAAACACACCAACCGCACGGCGTCCTCACGGGGCGCTCCGAAGCGTCTGAACCACGTGCTGTCCACTACGTCCCTTTCTGCGGGCCGGTACCCGGTGGCACCAGTCGGGGGAGCAAGAACTGCCAGAACTGGGCGAGCCGCTGCTCCGAGAGCCAGGTGGGATCCTTGCGGCCCAGGGCCTCGAAGCCGACCGTCGACGCGGCGACGACCGTGACGACGTCCTCCGGCTCGGTCCCCGCGGCGAGCGCGCCGGTCTTCGCCGCGTACCGCAGGGTGTCGCCGATCCAGTCCCGCCACTGGCCGTGCAGGTCGACCAGGCTCGACCAGGACGGCTCGCAGCCGAGGGTGAACCCGGCACGCAGGATGACATCGCTGTTCAGCCCGTCGAAGAGCTGGTGGGAGGTCTCCACGAGGTTCTGGATCAGGTCGACCTCACCGTCCGCCCCGCGCTCCCCGGACCCGTCCGGTGCCGGGCCGGTGATCCGCCACAGCCGCTGCTCGGCGGCCTTCTCGATGGCCTCCGCCAGCGCGCCCTTGTTGGCGAAGTGGAAGTGAAGGGCACCACTGCTCACTCCGGCCCGGTGAGAGATGGAGGAGAGGGAGGCCGATACGAAACCGTCCGTGTCGAAGATCTCCGCAGCTGACCGGAGCACCGTCGCTCGCGTACGGACAGCGCGTTCCTGTTTTGCCATGTGCACTCCGTGGATGCCTGGGGGCGCTGCTGGCGACCCCTCAAAAACGTCCAGCGTAATGAACCGCAGCGGCGGTTTCCTGTGGGCCCTGGTCGAAGTCGTCTTGAAAGGACTGTCGTGGGGACGGTCCGTGATCCGGAGCCTGGCCTGCCCGAGCGGGGGGAAGGGAACGGGCAGGCCAGGAGCGGGAGGGGAACCTACTCCGGGAGCAGGGTGCCGGCCACCGGACGGTCGATGGACATGAGCCAGCGGCCGTCCTCGCCCAGCCGCAGCACATCGGTGCAGTTGCCTTCGATGCGGACCGGCTCGCCGTCGGGACCCGTGCTGTCGACGCTGAACCGCACGCCGATCAGGGCCACGTCACCGGCGACGTACGCGTGCGTGATCTCCGCCTTGAGGAACGGCTTCGGCGCGAGGAACTCCTTGAAGAACTCCAGACGCTCCTTCCCGGTGAGCGGGGAGCCGGAGAAGTTCGATATCGCGTCCTCGCGGTAGAGGAGGTCGAACAGGGCTCCGTCACCGGAGTTGAACAGCTGGATGAAGATCTCGTTCTGAGTGTCCGCGTCCGCCGTCAGGTCGGGATTGTCGACATCGAAGTCGACCGTGATACCGGGAATGCTGCTCATGGTCTGCGACACCACTTTCTTGGGTCATGGGGTGCCCCCGTGCCCGGCACGGAGGCGCGCGGATTACTTCTGCTCGCCGTACGGCTCGTCGATGGCGTAACGCCAGTTGCCGTCCACGCCCTTGCGCAGCACGTCGACGCCGACACCCGTCAGCAGCTCCGGGCTGCCCGAGTCGTCCACGGTGGCGATCGACCAGTCCACGATCAGGAGCGCGGTGTCCCCGGTCACGAACGTCTGGCGCGGCTTGGCGCTCATCTTCGGCGAACGGGCCAGGAACTCCTTGACGGCGTCCCTGCGGGCCTGGCCCGTGAGGGGCTTGCCCGGCTCCCAGACCGCGACGGCCTCGTCGGTGTACATCTCGTTCACGGCATCGGCGTCGCCCGCGTTGAAGGCCGCCTCGTACAGCGCGGTGTGCTGAGCGACGTCGTTCGTCAGATTACTCATGGTGAGACCGTTCCTGCTTTCTTCCGGCATGACACCCGGGAATTCGAGGAGTTTCACGCAGATCTGTCCAGAACTTAACCGGCCGCCCTCACCGGCCACCCACCGACAAGTAACAGACCGGCCACCCCCCGCCCGAACACGGCAGTTACCCGTGCATGACCAGAGGTTGAGAAAAAACAGGGCCGCCGATCTTAAGGTCGACAATGCGGGGTTCCATATCCGGGATACTCAGGCCGCTTCGATATCAGTCAGGAAAGGGCAGTCGAGCGCCATGACGACTAATCGCATTTCTGTGGAGAGCCGTGCGCCGCGAGGCGACGAGGGGGCCATCGCCGTCATCGGCATGTCCTGCCGACTTCCCATGGCGCCCGGTCCGGCCGACTTCTGGCGGATGCTGCGCGACGGCACCGACGCGATCACCGACGCGCCACCCGGACGCTGGGACACCACCGGGCCACAGGACGCGGCGGGGATCCGCCGCGGCGGATTCATCGACGGCATCGGCGACTTCGACGCCGGGTTCTTCGCGGTCTCGCCCCGCGAGGCCGCCGCCATGGACCCGCAGCAGCGCCTCGTCCTCGAACTGGCCTGGGAGGCCCTGGAGGACTCCGGGACCCTGCCCGCCCGGCTGCGCGGCTCCCGTACCGCCGTCTTCGTCGGCACCCTCCGCGACGACTACACCAGCCTCGCCAACCAGTACGGCGAACGGGCCATCACCCAGCACTCCATGACGGGCCTCAACCGGGGCGTCATCGCCAACCGCGTCTCCTACCACCTGGGTCTGCGCGGGCCGAGCCTCACCGTCGACGCCGCCCAGTCCTCCTCCCTCGTCGCCGTGCACCTGGCCTGTGAGTCGCTGCGCTCGGGGGAGTCGGCCACCGCGATCGCCGCCGGCATCAACCTGAACATCCTCGGCGAGAGCGCCGTGACCGAGGAACGGTTCGGCGGCCTGTCCCCGGACGGCACCGCCTACACCTTCGACGCCCGCGCCAACGGCTTCGTACGGGGCGAGGGCGGCGGAGCCGTCGTCCTGAAGCCCCTCGCCCGGGCCCAGGCGGACGGCGACCGGATCTACGGCGTCATCCGCGCCAGCGCGGTCAACAACGACGGCGCCACCCCCGGACTGACCGTGCCCAGCCGCGACGCACAGCGCCAAGTGCTCCGCGAGGCCTACGAAAAGGCCGGAATAAGTCCCTCCGATGTTCAGTATGTCGAGCTCCACGGCACCGGCACCCCCGTCGGCGACCCCATCGAGGCCGCCGCCCTCGGCGACGTCTTCAGCTCCCACCGCGCCCCGGGCGACCCCCTGGTCGTCGGCTCGGCCAAGACCAACGTCGGGCACCTGGAGGGCGCCGCCGGCATGGTCGGCCTGCTCAAGGCCCTGCTGAGCCTGACGCACCGCGAGATCCCCGCGAGCCTCAACTTCGAGACCCCGAACCCGGCCATCGACCTCGACGGCCTCGGCCTGTCCGTACCGCGCGTCCTCACCGCCTGGCCGCACCCCGACCGCACCCTGGTCGCGGGCGTGTCCTCCTTCGGCATGGGCGGCACGAACTGCCACGTCGTCCTCACCGAGGCCCCGGCCACCGAGGGGGCCACCGGCGTCGACGCTCCGGACGCCGTCGGCGCCCCGGCCGGTGGGGACACCCCGCCCGTCCTGCCCTGGGTGCTCTCGGGCCGGGACGCCGACGCGCTGCGCGCCCAGGCGGAGAAACTGCGCGCCTTCGCCGCCGCGAGCGAGGCGGGGACCGCCGACCTCGGCTGGTCCCTGCTGACCACCCGCACCACCTTCGACACCCGCGCGGTCGTCCTCGCGGACCGTGAGGAAACGTTCCTCGCGGGTCTCGACTCCCTCATCGAGGGCGTCCCCGGCACCGGCGTCGTGACCGGAGACGTCCAGGACGGCCGTACGGGCTTCCTGTTCACGGGCCAGGGCGCGCAGCGGGCCGGTATGGCACGCGAACTGCACGCGGCTTTCCCGGTGTTCGCTTCGGCCTTCGACGAGATCACCGCTCTCTTCGACGCCGCTCTGGGCGGGTCTTTACGTGAGGTGATCGCCTCGGGCGAGGGCCTGGACGAGACGGGTTGGACGCAGCCCGCACTGTTCGCGGTCGAGGTCGCGTTGTTCCGCCTGGTGGAGTCCTGGGGCGTGCGCCCCGACTTCGTCGCGGGTCACTCCATCGGCGAGATCGCGGCGGCGCACGTGGCCGGGGTGTTCTCCCTCGAAGACGCGGTCCGTCTGGTGGTCGCGCGCGCCGGTCTGATGCAGGCACTGCCCCGGGGCGGCGCGATGGTCGCGGTCGAGGCGACCGAAGCCGAAGTCGCCGCCCTCCTGGAAGACCAGGTCGCGATAGCGGCGGTCAACGGCCCCCGCTCGGTCGTGATCTCCGGCGACGAGACGGCCACCCTCGAAGTGGCCCGCAAGATAAGCGAGTCGGGAGGCCGCATCCGTCGCCTGACGGTCAGTCATGCCTTCCACTCGCCCCTGATGGATCCGATGCTGGCCGAGTTCAAGGCCGCCGCGTCGGACATCACCTACGAGGCACCCCGTATTCCCGTCGTCTCGACCGTGACCGGCCGGCTCGCCACCGGCACCGACCTCCGTACGGCCGACTACTGGGCCGGTCAGGTCCGTGGCACCGTCCGCTTCGCCGACGCCGTGCAGTCGATGCAGGCCGAAGGCGTGACCTCGTACCTGGAAGTCGGCCCCGACGGCGCCCTCTCCGCCGTGACCGAGGGCGCCGTCCCGGCACTCCGCCGGGGCCGTGACGAGGCGGTGACGCTGCTCACAGCGGTGGGCACCCTCTACACCCGGGGCGTCCCCGTCGACTGGCGCACCCTCTACGCCGGGACCGGCGCCCGCCAGGTCCCGCTGCCCACCTACGCCTTCCAGCGCCGCCGTCACTGGCTCGAACCCGGCTCCGCCGACAGGACCCCCGCCCCCGCCCTTCCGGCCCTCACCACGAACCCGCCCGCCGGAACGCCCGCCCCCCTGGGCGCCCTCGGCCACCGGCTCGCCGCGATGTCCCCGGCCGAACGGTCCCGCTCCGTCACCGACCTGACGGCCACCCACATCGCCGCCGTCCTCGGATACGACAAGGGCCGCCGCGCGGACGCCCGGCAGTCCTTCAAGGACCTCGGCTTCGACTCGCTGATGTCCGTCGAGCTCCGCGACCTGCTCGCCACCGCCACCGGCCTGCGCCTGTCCGGCGGCCTCCTCTTCGACCACCCCACCCCCACCGCGCTCGCCGCGCACCTCGAAGCCGAACTGACCGGCGCGGCCACCGCCGGCGAACAGCACCCCACCGCGCCGCTCCAGGACGACGAGCCGATCGCCATCGTCGCCATGGCCTGCCGCTACCCCGGCGGCGTCTCCTCGCCCGAGGACCTGTGGCGGCTCGTCGCCGAAGGCTCCGACGCCATCTCCGGCTTCCCCGCCGACCGGGGCTGGGAGGGCGACCTGTACGACCAGGACCCCGAGCGCTCCGGGAAGAGCTCCGTGCGCGAGGGCGGGTTCCTGCACGACGCCGCCCTCTTCGACGCCGGGTTCTTCGGCATCTCGCCCCGCGAAGCCCTCGCCATGGACCCGCAGCAGCGCCTCCTCCTGGAGACCGCCTGGGAGGTCGTCGAACGCGCGGGCATCGCCCCGGACACCCTCAAGGGCAGCCGCACCGGCGTCTTCGTCGGCGCCACCGCACTCGACTACGGCCCCCGCCTGCACGAGGCCCCCAAGAGCGTCGAGGGCCATCTCCTCACCGGCTCCACCAGCAGCGTCATGTCGGGCCGCATCGCCTACCAGCTCGGACTCGTCGGCCCCGCCCTCACCGTCGACACCGCCTGCTCCTCCTCGCTCGTCGCCCTCCACATGGCCGTACGGTCGCTGCGCCAGGGAGAGACGACCCTCGCCATCGCGGGCGGCGCGACGATCATGTCCGCCCCCGGCATGTTCGTGGAGTTCTCCCGGCAGCGCGGCCTCGCCGCGAACGGCCGCAGCAAATCCTTCTCCGCCGACGCCGACGGCACCTCCTGGGCCGAAGGCGTCGGCCTCCTCCTGGTGGAGAAGCTCTCCGACGCCCGCCGCAACGGCCACCAGGTCCTCGCCGTCATCAGGGGCTCCGCCGTCAACCAGGACGGCGCCTCCAACGGCCTGACCGCACCCAACGGCCCCTCCCAGGAACGCGTCATCCGCCAGGCCCTCGCCGACGCCCGCCTGACCCCCGCCGACGTCGACGCCGTCGAGGCCCACGGCACCGGCACCCGCCTCGGCGACCCCATCGAAGCCGCCGCGATCCTCGCCACCTACGGCAGCGGCCGGAGCGACCGCGACCCGGTCTACCTCGGCTCGCTGAAGTCGAACATCGGGCACGCCCAGGCCGCCGCCGGAGTCGGCGGCGTCATCAAGATGGTCCAGGCGATCCGCCACGGCGTACTCCCCAGGACCCTGCACGTCACCGAGCCCACCCCGCACGTCGACTGGGCGTCGGGCGGCCTCGAACTGCTCACCGAGGCCCGCGACTGGCCGGACACCGAACGCGCCCGCAGGGCGGGCGTCTCCTCGTTCGGCATCAGCGGCACCAACGCCCACGTCATCGTCGAACAGGCCGAGGACGAACCGGCACCCCGCCCCGGGACCGGCCCGGCCGGGACACACGCCCCCGCCGCCCCCGCCCCCTCCGATGCCCCCGCCGTACCCGGAGCCGACACCCTCGCGGAGGCCGCCCCCGCCACCGCCTCCGCCACCGCTGCGGAGGCCGCCTCTGCCGCGGAGGCCGCCCCCGCGCCCCCCGCCCCCACCCTCTGGGCCCTGTCCGCGCCCGACCGCGCCGCCCTGGCCGCCCAGGCCGGAGCACTCCGCACCCGGCTGGACAACGGCCCCCGGCCCAGCGCCGAGGACATCGCCGACATCGGGTTCTCCCTCGCCACCACCCGCGCCACCTGGTCCGAACGGGCCGTCGTCACCGGCACCGGAGCGGCGGAACTCCTCGCCGGCCTCGACGCGCTGCGCCACGGCACCGACACCCCCCAGGTGGTCACCGGCTCCGCCGCCCGCGCGGGCCGCACCGCGTTCCTGTTCACCGGCCAGGGCGCCCAGTACCCCGGCATGGGCCGCGAACTGTACGCCGCCGACCCCGTGTTCGCCGCCGCCCTCGACGAGGTGTGCGCCGCCCTCGACCCGCACCTCGACCTCGGCCGCCCCCTGCGCGAGGTGATGTTCGAGGACCCGGACGGCGACCAGGGTCCTGGCGGACAGGGCGGCGAACCGCCGACCGTCGCACCCGACGGCGGCGCCCCCACCGTGCTCCTGCACGAGACCCGCGCCACCCAGCCCGCCCTGTTCGCCCTCGAAGTCGCCCTCCACCACACCCTCCGGGCCCACGGCCTCACCCCCGACGCCGTCGCCGGACACTCCATCGGCGAACTCGCCGCCGCCCACGTGGCGGGCGTGTTCTCACTCGCCGACGCCGCCACCCTGGTCGCCGCCCGGGGCCGCCTGATGCAGGCGGCCGAACCCGGCGGCGCGATGCTCGCCGTCCAGGCCACCGAGGACGAGATCACCGAAACCCTCACCCCCTACGCCGACCGGCTCACCGTCGCCGCCGTCAACGGCCCGGACGCCGTCGTCGTCTCCGGCGACGCCGACGCCGCCGACGCACTCGCCGCGCTCTGGCGCGAACGAGGCCGCAAGACCCGCCGCCTGACGGTCAGCCACGCCTTCCACTCCCCGCACATGGACACCGTCCTCGACGCCTTCCGCACCGTCGCCGAAGGCCTGACCTACCACGCGCCGCTCCTCCAGGTCGTCTCCACCCTCACGGGCCTGCCCGCCACCGGCGACGACCTCGTCACCCCCGGCTACTGGGTACGCCAGATCCGCGAGGCCGTACGGTTCCTCGACGCCACCCGCACCCTGGAGGACGAGGGCGTCACCGTCTTCGTCGAAGTCGGCCCCGACGCCGTCCTCACCGCCATGGCCGCCGGTTCGTTCCACGCCGACACCTCCCGGGCCGTCGCCCTCCAGCGCCCCGGCCGCCCCCAGCACACCACCCTCACCACAGCACTCGCCCGCGCCCACACCCTCGGCGCCCCGCTCGACCTGGCGTCGTTCTTCCCCGGCGCCTCACGCGTCGAACTGCCCACCTACGCCTTCCAGCGCGCCCACTACTGGCTCCGGCCCGAGGCCCGCACCGACGCCCAGAGCCTCGGACTCGACCCGGCCGGCCACCCCCTGCTCGCCACCAGCGTCGACCTCGCCGACGGCGAAGGCCTGGTCCTCACCAGCAGACTGTCCCTGAACGACCACCCCTGGCTCGCCGACCACCGCATCCACGGCACCGTCCTCGTCCCCGCCACCGCGTTCATCGAACTCGCCTCCGCCGCGGGCCGTACGGCAGACGCCGAACACCTCGTCGAACTCACCCTCGAAGCCCCGCTCGCCCTCCCCGAACAGCGGGCCGTCCGCGTCCAGGCCACGGTCTCCGCACCCGACCCCACCGGTCTGCGCACCTTCGCCGTACACTCCCGGCCCGACACCGACGACGAACCCGCCGCCTGGACCCGCCACGCCTCCGGCGCCCTCACCGGACCTCCCCCCACCCCCGGGGGACCGGCCTTCGACACCCTGCGCGCCTGGCCGCCGCAGAACGCCGAACCCCTGCCCCTGGACAGCGCCTACGAACGGCTCACCGGCCTCGGATACGAGTACGGCCCCGTCTTCCAGGGCCTGCGCGCCCTCTGGCGCGGCACGGACGACACCACCTACGCCGAGGTCACCCTCCCCGCCGGCCAGCACGAGGCCGCCGCCGGATACGGCATCCACCCCGCACTCCTGGACGCCGTCCTGCACCCGGTCGTCCTCGCCGCCGCCGACGGAGCCGACCCGGACACCATCCGCCTGCCGTTCGCCTGGAGCGGCATCACCGTCCACGCCGTCGGCGCCACCACCCTGCGCGTCCGCGTCGGACACACCGGCCCCGACACCGTCGCCCTGCACCTCGCCGACGCCACCGGCGAACCCGTCGCCACCGTCGACTCACTGGTGCTGCGGCCCCTCGCCAAGGACCGGCTCACCCCCGCCCCCACCACCGACGGCCTGTTCACCGTCGCCTGGACCCCCCTCACCCCGGCGGGCGGCCCCGCACCGCGCATCGCCGAACTCCCCGACGACACCGCCCCCCTCCCCGACCCCCAGGACCTCCAGGCCGACATCGTCCTCGTCCGCGTCACCCCCGACACCACCCCCACCCCGGCCGCCGCCCACGAGACCGCCGCCCGCGCCCTCGCCCTCACCCAGCGCTGGCTCACCGACGAACGCTTCGACACCACCCGCCTCGCGTTCCTCACCACCCGCGCCGTCGCCACCACCCCCGGCGACCCCGTCGACGGACTGTCCGCCGCCCCCCTCTGGGGCCTGCTCCGCACCGCCCAGAGCGAACACCCCGACCGGATCGTCCTCCTCGACACCGACGGCACCCCCCAGGCCGAAGAACACCTGCCCGCCGCCCTCGCCACCGGCGAACCCCAGATCGCCCTGCGCGGCACCCGGCCCTACGCCCCCCGGCTCACCCGCGACCGCACCCCGGCCCCCACCACCCCGACCCGCCCCGACCCCGAAGGCACCGTCCTGCTCACCGGCGGCACCGGCGGCCTCGGCGGCCTCCTCGCCCGCCACCTCGTCACCACCCACGACATCCGCCACCTGCTGCTCACCAGCCGACGCGGACCCGACACCCCCGGCGCCGACCTCCTCACCGCCGAACTCACCGCACTCGGCGCCCACGTCACCCTCGTCGCCGCCGACGCCGCCGACCCCGACGACGTCACCGCCCTCCTGGCGGCCGTCGACCCCGCGCACCCGCTCACCGCGATCGTGCACACCGCCGGTGTCCTCGACGACGCCACCCTCACCTCGCTCACCCCCGGACAACTGACGAAGGTCCTGCGGCCCAAGGTCGACGCCGCCTGGCACCTCCACGACCAGACCCGGCACCTGGACCTCGCCGCCTTCGTCCTGTTCTCCTCCGTCTCCGGCATCACCGGCACCGCGGGCCAGGCCAACTACGCCGCCGCCAACACCTACCTCGACGCCCTCGCCGCCCACCGCCACGCCCAGGGCCTCGCCGCCACCTCCCTGGCCTGGGGCCTGTGGGACTCCAGCCACGGCATGGGCGCCCAGCTCGGCGAGGCCGACCTCGCCCGCTGGAGCCGCGCCGGCGTCGACCCGCTCACCCCCGCCACCGGCCTCGCCCTGTTCGACACCGCCCTCACCGGCGGCGACACCCTCCTCGTACCGGCCCTGTTCGACCTGGCCCGGCTGCGCACCGCCTCGGCCGGGAACCCGCCCCCGCTGCTGCGCGGCCTCATCAGACCCCGCACCACCACCCGGGCCGCCCAGAGCACCACCACCGCTGCGGCGGACGGCGGCACCGCATGGGCCCGGAGCCTCACCGGCCTCTCCGAGGAGGAGAGCAGGGCCGCCGCCGCCGACCTCGTCCGCTCCGTCGTCGCCGCGGTCCTCGGCCACGCGAGCCCCGAGGGCATCGACCCGGAACGCGCCTTCAAGGACATCGGCTTCGACTCCCTCGCCGCCGTCGACCTCCGCAACCGGCTCAACACCGCCACCGGACTGCGGATGCCCGCCACCGCCGTCTTCGACCACCCCTCACCCGCCGCCCTCGCCGCCCACCTGCACCAGCAGGCCGCGGGCCGCAAACCCGCCGCGTCCGCCGCACCCGCCCGCCGCTCCACCGCCTCCGCCGACGAACCGATCGCCATCGTCGGCATGGCCTGCCGCTTCCCCGGCGGCGTCTCCTCACCCGAGGACCTGTGGCGGCTCGTCGCCGAAGGCACCGACGCCATCAGCGAGTTCCCCGACAACCGGGGCTGGGACCTGGACTCCCTCTACCACCCCGACCCGGAGAAGACCGGCACCTCCTACACCCGCCACGGCGGCTTCCTCCACGACGCCGACCGCTTCGACCCGGCGTTCTTCGGCATGTCACCGCGCGAGGCCACCGCCACCGACCCGCAGCAGCGCCTCCTCCTGGAGACCGCCTGGGAGACCTTCGAGCACGCGGGCATCGACCCCGCCGTCCTGCGCGGCACCAGCACCGGCGTCTTCACCGGCGCCATGTACGACGACTACGCCTCACGGCTCGCCAGGAGCCCCGAGGAGTTCGAGGGCTTCCTCCTCGCCGGGAACCTCTCCAGCGTCGTCTCCGGCCGCCTGGCCTACACCTACGGCCTCGAAGGCCCGGCCGTCACCGTCGACACCGCCTGCTCCTCCTCCCTGGTCGCCCTCCACCTCGCGGCGAGCGCCCTGCGTCAGGGCGAGTGCGACCTCGCCCTCGCGGGCGGCGTCACCGTGATGTCCGGTCCCAGCACCTTCGTGGAGTTCTCCCGGCAGCGCGGCCTCTC
Organism: Streptomyces sp. NPDC059247; assembly: GCF_042754005.1. Taxonomy (NCBI): domain Bacteria; kingdom Bacillati; phylum Actinomycetota; class Actinomycetes; order Kitasatosporales; family Streptomycetaceae; genus Streptomyces; species Streptomyces sp. NPDC059247. The sequence goes on along the minus strand of NZ_JBHYZW010000037.1, from coordinate 6,841 downwards.
CGAGGACGGCCGCTGCCGCTCCTTCTCCGCCGACGCCTCCGGCACCGGCTGGGCCGAGGGCGTCGGTCTGCTCCTGGTGGAGAAGCTGTCCGACGCCCGCCGCAACGGCCACCGGGTCCTCGCCGTGATGCGCGGCTCCGCCGTCAACCAGGACGGCGCCTCCAACGGCCTGACCGCCCCCAACGGCCCGGCGCAGGAACGGGTCATCCGCCAGGCCCTCGCCGTCGCGGGCCTGACCCCCGCCGACGTCGACGCCGTCGAGGCCCACGGCACGGGCACCAGCCTCGGCGACCCCATCGAGGCACAGGCCCTGCTCGCCACCTACGGGCAGGACCGGCCCGAGGGCCGCCCGCTCTACCTCGGCTCGCTGAAGTCGAACATCGGGCACGCCCAGGCCGCCGCGGGAGTCGGCGGCGTCATCAAGATGATCCAGGCCATGCGGTACGGCATCCTGCCCAAGACCCTGCACGCCGAGAACCCCTCCCCCCACATCGACTGGGACACCGGCGCCGTGGAACTCCTCACCGAGGCGACCCCCTGGCCCGCCACCGGCCGCCCCGCCCGCGCCGCCGTCTCCTCCTTCGGCATCAGCGGCACCAACGCCCACGTCGTCCTGGAACTGGCCGCCGACCCCACCACCCCGGCCCCCGCCACACCCCCCACCCGGCCCGGCACCCAGACGGACACCCCGGCGGACACCCGGACCGGCACCCCGGCGGACGACCGGACGGACGACCGGACCGGCACCCCGCCCGGCGAAACGCCCGACACCGTCGTCCTGCCCTGGATCCTCACCGCCAAGGACGACGACGCCCTGCGCCGCCAGGCCGCCCGGCTCCACCGCCACCTCACCGACCACCCCCGGATCACGGCGGGCGACGTCGGCCTCACCCTGGCCACCACCCGCGCCACCCTGGAACACCGCGCCGCCGTCCTCGGCACCGACCGCACCACCCTCCTCGACGGCCTCGCCGCCCTCGCCACCGGCGAACCGGCCCCCTCGATCGTCCGGGCCACCCCCGGCCACCGCGGCAAGACCGCGTTCCTCTTCACCGGACAGGGCAGCCAGCGCCTCGGCATGGGACGCGAACTCTACGAGACGTCCCCCGTCTTCCGCCGCGCCCTCGACGACGTGTGCAGGCACCTCGACACCGAACTCTTCCGGCCCGTCAAGGACGTCCTCTTCGCCCCCGAAGGCTCGGCCGACTCCGCCCTGATCGACCAGACCGCCTTCACCCAGGCCGCCCTCTTCGCCACCGAGGTCGCCCTCTTCCGCCTGGCCGAACACCACGGCATCACCCCCGACTACCTCCTCGGCCACTCCATCGGCGAAGTCACCGCCGCCCACCTCGCCGGAGTCCTCGAACTCGGCGACGCCTGCGCCCTGGTCGCCGAACGCGGCCGGCTCATGCAAGCGGCCCGCGAAGGCGGCGCGATGGCCGCCCTCCAGGCCTCCGAGGAAGAAGTACGCGCCACCCTCACCGACTACGAAGGCGTCGCCATCGCCGGGATCAACGGCCCCCGCGCCACCGTCATCTCCGGCGACCAGAACCTCGTCGAAGAACTCAGCACCCTCTGGCGCACCCGGGGCCGCAAGACCAAACGCCTCCCCGTCAGCCACGCCTTCCACTCCCCGCACATGGACGAGGTCCTCGACGAGTTCCGGTCCGTCGCCGAATGCCTCACCTACCACGCACCCCGCATCCCCGTCGTCTCCAACGTCACCGGGATCCTCGCCACCACCGAACAGCTCACCTCGCCCGACTACTGGGCCAACCACATCCGCGAAGCGGTCCGCTTCCACGACGGCGTCCGCCACCTCGAAGAACTCGGCGTCACCGACTACCTGGAAATGGGCCCCGACGGCGTCCTCACCGCCATGGCCCAGGACTGCCTCACCCGCGAGCCCGGCTACCTCGCCCCCCTGCTCCGCTCGGGCAGGCCCGAAGCCACCACCGCCGCCGCCGCCCTCACCGGCGCCGTCCTGCGCGGCGCCCGCCCCGACTGGAAGTCGTACTTCCCCGGCGCCCGCCGCACCGACCTGCCCACCTACCCCTTCGCACACGACCGCTACTGGCTCGAAGGCGCCGCCACCCCCGGCGACGCCGAAGACTTCGGCCTCACCGCCGTCACCCACCCCCTGCTCAGCGCCGCCGTACGGGTCGCCGACCGGGACGCCCTCCTCCTCACCGGCCGCGTCTCCCGCCGCACCCACCCCTGGCTGGAAGGCCACGCCGTCGACGGAACCGTCCTCCTGCCCGCCACCGCCCTGCTCGACCTCGCCTTCCGCGCCGCCGAACAGGCCGGCTGCGACACCGTCGACGAACTGACCCTCGCCGCACCACTGATCCTGCCCGAACGCGGCGCCGTCCAGCTCCAGCTCGTCGTCGGCGAACCCGACACCACCGGCAGCCGCACCCTCACCGTCCACGCCCGCCCCGACCAGGACACCGACACCGGCCGGCCCTGGACCCTGCACGCCGAAGGACGCCTCGCCCCCACCCCCACCACCCCCCAAGGACTCCTCGCCTGGCCCCCCACCGGAGCCACCGAGATCGACCTCGACGGCGTGTACGACCGCCTCGCGAGCGCCGGATACGGCTACGAGAACGCCTTCCAGGGCCTCAGCCGCCTCTGGAAGGCCCAGGACGAACTCTTCGCCGAGGTCGTCCTCGCAGAGGAACACCGCACCGAAGCACCCCGCTTCGCCCTCCACCCCGCCCTCCTCGACGCCGCCCTGCACCCGCTGCTCCCCGGCGCCGCGGAGCCCGAAGGCACCTCCTGGCTGCCGTTCTCCTGGTCCGGAGCGAACCTGCACGCCACCGGGGCGACCGTCCTGCGCGTCCGGCTCTCCCTCGACCGGTCCGGCGACGACTCCCTGCGGGCCGCGCTCACCGTCGCCGACGGCGCGGGCGCCGCCGTCGCCACCGCCTCCCTCCTGCTGCGCCCGCTCTCCCGGGAAGCACTCCGCAGCGCCGGTACCGCCGCCCGCGACGGACTGTTCGGCCTCGGCTGGACGGCCCTGCCCACCACCGGCACACCCCCGGCCCGCACCGGCTGGACCCTCCTCGCCGACGGCGCGGGACTCGGCGGCCTACGGGCCCTCGGCGCCGCACTCGACGCGGGCGCGGCGGCCCCCGCCGTCCTCCTCCTGCGCACCGACACCCCCACGACCGCCCCCACGGCCGCCCCGACCGGCGAGGCCACCGACCCGGCGACCGGCGACGTCACGGACCCGGCGACCGGCCACAGCACCGACCCGGCGACCGGCCACCCGGCCGACGCGACGGCCGACGGCACCGGGCAGGGCGGCGACCGTGCCGCCGCCCTGCCCGAGCGGGCCCGTACCGCCGTCCGCGAGGTCCTCGCCACCGTGCAGGGCTGGCTCTCCGACGACCGGCTCGCCGGAACCCGGCTCGTCGTCACCACCCGGGGCGCCGTCGCGGCGGGCCCCGAGGACGTCACCGACCTGGCCCACGCCGGAATCTGGGGCCTCCTCAGGTCCGCGCAGACCGAGAACCCCGGCCGGATCGTCCTCGTCGACCTCGACCCCGCCACCGCAGACACCGCCCCCACCGCAGACACCACCGCCGGAGACCGTACGGCCGCAGACCCCGCGACCGCCGGAGACCGCACGACCCCCACCGGGGACCGTACGGCCGCGGACACCGCCGAGGACCGCCTCCTCGACCTCGCCGTCGCCAGCGGCGAGCCCCAGACCGCCGTCCGGAGCGGCACCCTCACCGTCCCCCGGCTCACCCGCACCACCCCGGCCACCGAAGACCCGGCCGCCACCCCCCACTGGGACCGGGGCACCGTCCTGGTCACCGGCGCCACCGGCGCCCTCGGCACGGTCCTCGCCCGGCACCTCGTCACCACCCACGGCGCCCGCCGCCTCCTCCTCCTCAGCCGACGCGGACCCGACGCACCCGGCGCCGCCGAACTCCGCACCGAACTCGAAGCACTCGGCGCCCACACCGACACCGTCGCCTGCGACGTCACCGACCGCGACTCCCTCGCCGCCGTCCTCGCCACGATCCCCGCCGAACACCCGCTCACCGCCGTCGTCCACACCGCGGGCGTCCTCGACGACGGCGTCGCCGCCCAGCTCACCCCCGGCCAACTCGACACGGTCCTGCGCCCCAAGATCGACGCCGCCTGGCACCTGCACGAACTCACCCGCGACCTCGACCTCACCGCCTTCGTCCTCTACTCCTCCGTCGCGGGCCTCATCGGCACCGCCGGCCAGGCCAACTACGCCGCCGGAAACACCTTCCTCGACGCCCTCGCCGCCCACCGCCGCGCCCACGGACTGCCCGCACTCTCCCTCGCCTGGGGCCTGTGGGCCCAGGCCAGCACCCTCTCCGGCAGCCTCGACGAGACCGACCTGCGCCGCCTGGCCCGCGTCGGCCTGCGGCCCCTCGCCTCCCAGGAAGCGATGGACCTCTTCGACGCGGCCCCCGCCACCGGCGAGACCCTCCTCGCCGTCACCCGCCTCGACACGGCGGTCCTGCGCGGCGGCGGCGACGAACTCCCGCCCGTCCTGCGCACCCTCGCCGGACCGGCCAGACGCCGCACCACCACCGCCACGAGCGGCGGAACCACCGAAGAAGCCCCGCTCGCCCAACGGCTCGCCGCCCTCGGCCCCGCCGACCGCGAACGCGCCCTCACCGACCTCGTACGCGCCCAGGTCGCCGCAGTCCTCGGACACGGAGACCCCGGCCGCATCGAAGCCGACCGCGCCTTCCAGGAACTGGGCTTCGACTCCCTCACCGCCGTCGAACTCCGCAACCAGCTCGGCCGGGCGACCGGACTGCGCCTGCCGACCACCCTCGTCTTCGACCACCCGTCGCCGCAGGCCCTGGCCGCCCACCTCCTCGGCGAACTCGCCGTCGAGGACACCTCACCCGCCGAACCGGTCCTCACCCCCCTCGCGGGCCTGGAGACCGCCATCGCCGCCGCACCGGACCAGGAGACCCGCGACCTGATCACCGCACGGCTCAAGGAACTCCTCAAGGCGGCCGAGACCACCGACAGCCTCGGCCGCCCGCAGGAACCCCACCACGAGCAGGACGAACAGGACCTCGAAACGGCGAGCGACGAAGAACTCTTCGCCCTCCTCGACGAACTCGAATGACCACCGGGGCACGCGCCACCCACAACGCGTCCACGGTCACCGGACACACCACCACACGGGAGCTGAATTCACGTGGCTGACGAGGTACAACTCCGCGAATACCTCAAGAGGGCCATCGCCGACGCCCGAGACGCACGCAAGCGTCTGCGCGAGGTCGAGGACAAGGAACAGGAACCGATCGCCATCGTCTCCATGGCCTGCCGGTACCCGGGAGGCGTCGCCTCCCCCGAAGACCTGTGGCAACTGGTCGCCGACGGCACCGACGCCGTCTCCTACTTCCCCACCGACCGGGGCTGGGACCTGGAACGCCTCTACGACCCCGACCCGGAGAAGACCGGCACCTCCTACTCCCGCGAGGGCGGCTTCCTCTACGACGCCGACCTCTTCGACCCCGACCTGTTCGGCATGTCCCCCCGCGAGGCCCTCGCCGCCGACCCCCAGCAACGCCTCCTCCTGGAGACCGCCTGGGAGACCTTCGAACGCGCCGGCATCGACCCGGTCTCCCTCAAGGGAACCCGCACCGGCGTGTTCGCCGGCGTCATGTACAACGACTACGGCTCACGCCACGACCTCCCACCGGAAGACTTCGAGGGCTACCTCTTCAGCGGCAGCGCGGGCTCCATAGCCTCCGGCCGCCTCGCCTACACCTACGGCCTCGAAGGCCCGGCCGTCACCATCGACACCGCCTGCTCCTCCTCCCTGGTCGCCCTCCACCTCGCGGCCAACGCCCTGCGCCGGGGCGAATGCGACCTCGCCCTCGCGGGCGGCGTCACCGTGATGTCGACACCGGTCGCCTTCATCGAGTTCTCCCGGCTGCGGGGACTCGCCGCCGACGGCCGCAGCAAGTCGTTCTCCGCAGCCGCCGACGGCACCGGCTGGGCCGAGGGCGTCGGACTCCTCCTCGTGGAGAAACTCTCCGACGCCCGCCGCAACGGCCACCAGGTCCTCGCCGTGATGCGCGGCTCCGCCGTCAACCAGGACGGCGCCTCCAACGGCCTGACCGCACCCAACGGCCCGGCACAGGAACGCGTCATCCGCCAGGCCCTCGCGGGCGCCGGACTCACCCCCGCAGACATCGACGTCGTCGAAGCCCACGGCACGGGCACCCGGCTCGGCGACCCCATCGAGGCACAGGCCCTGCTCGCCACCTACGGACAGGACCGGCCCGAAGGCCGCCCGCTCTACCTCGGCTCCCTCAAGTCGAACATTGCCCACGCCCAGGCCGCCGCAGGAGTCGGCGGCGTCATCAAGATGATCCAGGCCATGGAGCACGGCGTGATGCCTCGCACCCTGCACAGCGATCAACCGACCACCCACGTCGAATGGGACACCGGCGCCGTATCCCTCCTCAAAGAGGCAAGGCCCTGGCCCGAGACCGACACCCCGCGCCGCGCGGCCGTCTCCTCCTTCGGCTTCGGCGGCACCAACGCCCACGTCATCATCGAGGAACCACCAGCGGCCGAGAAGACCACCGACAGACCCCCCCTGACGGCGGCGCTCCCCGTCATGCCCTGGACCATCTCCGGCAAGACCGCCACCGCCCTCCGCGACCAGGCACGACGACTGAACGCCCGCCTCACGGCCGACCTCGACGTCTCCCCCCTGGACATCGGCTACTCCCTGGCGACCGGGCGCGCGGCCCTCGACCACCGCGCGGTGGTGACCGGCCGGGACCGCGGAGAACTCCTCGCGGGGATCCGGGCG
>NZ_JBHYZW010000036.1:0-27323 GCF_042754005.1 Streptomyces sp. NPDC059247 | reverse complement strand
GGCAGGTACGGCCCGATGAACTTCCACTGAGCATCGGTGAGTTGCCTGAGCGTCACGACCAATGTCCTACCGGGTTCCACCCCGCGAAGAGGGCAGAACTCAACAACTGATCACGACATCACACAGGCCCTAGCACGAGCACCACCGAACCGGTGGCGAGCAGCAGCGCGTCGGCCGATGGCCGCTCTGGAGCGGCCATCGGGCGAGGGCCGTGACCGTGCCCGCCAGTCCCACCGTGACGGTCACCGCGACGACCGGCCACGCCAGGGTGCGGGCGAGCGTCCCGCCCCACCGCTCGCCGAGCAGCGGGGCCAGGGTCAGCTCGTCGCGCAGGCCGCGCCAGGTCTCGCCGACCCATCCCGACCCCCAGTACACGGCGACCGCGCCGAGCAGCCAGGCCCAGGTCGACCCGACGCCGAGGGCCAGCAGCGCGCCCCCGGCCGACAGGAACGCGACGGCCGCGACCGCGCGGCCCCGGGTGCGGAGCGCCCGGACCGCTCCCTGGGCGAGGTGGCCGCGCAGCCGTCCGTCCGGGCGGACGAGGGCCGAGGCGAAACCGCGCGGCTCCGGGCGGTACAGGTCGAGCGCGTGGTGGAGGGTGCCGGTCCAGGCGAAGGTCTGGGCCTCGGCGGCGCGGGCCGCGTCGCGGGTGAGCCGGGCGAGGTCGGCCGTACGGACGGACCGGAGGGCGGACCGGCCGAGCAGGGCGGCGGTGACCGCCAGGACTCCGGCGACGAGCCACGGTCCTCCCCCGCCGAGGAGGGCGGACCGGCCGAGGAGCGCCACGACGGGCGCGGCGGCGGCCACGGCGGCGGCGAGCAGGACGTTGTCGCGGACGGTCCTGACCTGGCCCCACAGCCAGGCCGACGGGGCGACGGCGGCGATGCCCACCGCGACGGCCACGCCCTGCGGGAGGAGCGGGCCGCCCGGGTCGTCGAACAGGTCGGTCAGGAGGAAGGCCGCCGTGGACACCGTGAGCAGGGTGCCGAGTCCCGCGAGGGCGAGGCGGCGGCGGGCGATGGCGCCGAGGTAGTGGGCCGGGGACAGGTCCGTGGACAGGAACACGTACAGCAGGAAGGGTTTGAGCACCAGCGGTCCCCAGAAGCGGCCGGTGAGCTGGGCGCCCCAGACCGCCGCCGCCGCGACCAGGCAGACGACCGGCGTCGCCGCCTCGGCGGTCTCCAGGGGGACGAGCGCCCGGGTGGTCCGCATCAGGTGGACGACCGGTGCCACGTACACGAGGGTGAGGATCGCGGCGAGGTAGACGGTGTACGCCCGGTCCCGCGGGGTGGCGCGGTCGCCCCGGTGGGCGTACCCGTGCCGTACGGCGTGGACGCGGTCCTCGGGGCCCGCACCGGTCGCGGTCACGGTGTCCGCCGTCATCCGAGCTCCACGACGCCGTCGCCCGCTTCCATCAGGACCGTCTCGTGGGTGGCGACCAGGAACGAGGTGCCCTGTCCTGCGCGTTCGGCGAGCAGGGCCGCGACGAGGGCGACGCGGTCGGAGTCGAGGTGCCGCTCGGGTTCGTCGAGCAGGACGACGTCGGCGGGGCGGACCAGGGTCAGCGCGAGGCTGAAGAGCTGGAGCTGTCCCGAGGAGAGCTGGGCGGGGAAACGCGTGCCCAGGGCGGTGAGGCCCAGACGTCCGATGATCTCCTCGGAGCGCTCGGCGGTCGTCGGGGTGTTGCCGTACCAGGAGGCGGCGACCAGGCCCACCTGTTCCCGTACCGTCATGTCCCGGGCGACGGGCACCGGGTCGACGAGGGAGGCCACCAGCCGTCGGTGCCGGGGCTTCGTCAGGTCGACGGCCTCGCCGCGCACGAGGACGGCTCCGTCGGTCAGTCTGCGGCTCCCGAGGAAGGCCCGGAGCAGGGTCGTCTTCCCCGAGCCGTTGCTCCCGGCGAGGCACCGGAAGCCGCCGGGCGGGACGGCGAACGTGGTCGGCGCCAGGAGCGTGGTCCCGTCCAGGACGACCGTGGCGCCCTCCGCGGCGAGCGCGGGCCCCTCGCTCACGGCCGCTCCAGCACGAGGAGCGTCTCGCGCGAGCGCACGCCGTAGGGCTCTCCCGCGTACGATCCGTCGATGCCCGCCACCTCCAGCCCGGCGATCCGTGCCATCAGCCGGATCTCCCCCAGTGTGGCCCAGGTGGCCGTCTCGTGGAACGCCGTGTCGGGGCGCCCCGCACCAGGAAGATGCTCAGGATCCGCTGGGCGGCCCGGTCCGGGGTCTGGGTGATCGTCACCGTCCGCTCCCGGCCCGGCGGTGGGTGACGGACCGGGCGTCGCCGCCCTCGCGCTGGAACCCGGCGGGGTCCGTGCGGTCGAGGAACCCCGCACCGCCCGGTGCGGGGTCTGGGCGAGGAAGAAGGTGCTCCGCGCGCCAGGGTGACGCACCGCGGACCTGGTGCGGACAGGGCCCTGCAGGGGTAGGACCCGGGGCGGACAGGGCCTGGTGCCGTTCAGGACCCTGTGCGGGCAGGGCAGGGCACGGGCAAGATCCCGTGCGGGCAGGGCAGGGCACAGCACGGCCGGGACTCGATGCGGTCAAGGCCGACGCGGCCACACCCGTACCGCCAGCCCCGTACGCCCCCCGCCGCCCGGCGGGACGCGTTCCGCCGCGGGGTCCGGGGACCTCGCGGCGGGTGGGGGCGGGCCTCCGGGTGGAGGGGGTTACTTGCCCGGGGTGGCCGCCGGGGTGTCCGGGGTGGCCGACGGGTCCGGGGCCTCCTCGAAGGAGACCCGGCCCATGTGGCGGTTCATCGACTTCATCAGCAGCCAGACGGAACCGGCCAGGACGGCGAAGACGACGAAGCCGAGGACGCCGGGGGTCACCTTGTTCTTGTCCAGCTCTTCGGCGGCGAAGGGGATCAGCTGGGTCAGTGCCAGATGTGCGCTCATGCTAGGCATTGTCCCGGACGCCCGCGAAGAGATCTTCCTCGGGGAGGGAGGTCGGCACCAGCGCCTTGCTGAGCTCGTACTCCTCCGTGGGCCAGACCTCCTTCTGGAGCTCCATCGGGACCCGGAACCAGCCGCCGTCGGGGTCGATCTGGGTGCGGTGGGCGAGGAGCGCCTTGTCGCGGACCTCGAAGAACTCGGCGCAGGGCACGAAGGTCGTCAGCGTCCGCTCCTTGCGCTCGAACTCCTTCCAGCGCTCCAGCCACTCGCCGTACGGGGACTCCAGGCCCCGGGCGAGCAGCGCCTCGTGCAGGGCGGTGGTGCGGGGACGGTTGAAGCCCTGGTTGTAGTACAGCTTCAGGGGCTGCCAGACCGGGCCGAACTCGCTCTCCGGGTACTTCTCCGCGTCGGTCGCGCCGTCGAAGGCCACCATCGTGATCTTGTGGGTCATGATGTGGTCGGGGTGCGGGTACCCGCCGTTCTCGTCGTAGGTCGTGACGACCTGCGGACGGAACGAGCGGATCTTGCGGACCAGCTCGCCGGCCGCCTTGTCCACGTCCTCCAGGGCGAAGCAGCCCACGGGGAGCGGGGGCAGCGGGTCGCCCTCGGGGAGACCGGAGTCGACGAAGCCCAGCCATTCCTGGGAGACGCCCAGGATCTCGCGGGCCTCGTCCATCTCCTTGCGGCGGACCTCGTGGATGTTCTCCTCGATGTAGGGGTCGCCCTGGAGGCTGGGGTTGAGGACCGAGCCGCGCTCGCCGCCCGTGCACGTCACCACCATGACGTCCACCCCCTCGGACACGTACTTGGCCATCGTGGCCGCGCCCTTGCTCGACTCGTCGTCGGGGTGGGCGTGAACGGCCATCAGCCGCAGCTGCTCAGTCAAGACTCGATCCTCAGTGATTCGACGCGGAGCGTGGTCTCTATAGTGACGGAATCGGGGGAGGGAAAATTCCGGCACCCCCGGCTTCGAGAGGAACGGTCATGAGCGCGGTGCGAGAGCGGCTGCCCGAGGGACGCTACGGGCGTTCGGCGGACGAGGCGGCGGACCGCAAGCTCAGGATCACGGGCGCGGTCCTCGGCGTCCTCTTCCTCGGCCTGATGAGCTGGTTCGGCTGGCACTACGTCGTCGCCAGCAAGATCAGCGCCGAGATGATCAAATTCGACGTGGTCAGCGCCACCGAGGTGCAGGTGCACCTGGAGATCCGCAAGGACGAGGGCGTCAAGGGCGTCTGCACCCTGCGCTCCCGCGCCGAGGACGGGGCCGAGGTGGCCCGCAAGGACGTCAGGATCGACGATCCGGCCTCGCGGGTGGACCAGGTCTTCTCGCTCCGCACCACCAGCCAGGCGACGAACGCCGAGCTGATCGGGTGTACGTCCCGGTAGCGGTGGGTAGGGACGGGGTGTCGAGTCCTGGCGAGTCACCACGGTGACCTGGGGATACTCCATCCCGATGGTTTATGTCCTCCCGCTTTTCGCCACTCATTGTTAGGCTCGTGGTTTCGCCCACCCGGGAGCACCGCTACCCGGTGTAGGGCGATGCTTTGTATTCCCAGTACCTACGAGGAGCACCTGTGACCCAGACCAGCGACAACGTCACCTGGCTCACCCAGGAGGCGTACAACAAGCTCAAGGACGAGCTTGAGTACCTGTCTGGTCCCGCGCGTACCGAGATCGCCGCGAAGATCGCCGCCGCGCGGGAAGAGGGCGACCTGCGCGAGAACGGCGGGTACCACGCGGCCAAGGAGGAGCAGGGCAAGCAGGAGCTCCGGGTCCGCCAGCTCACCCAGCTGCTCCAGCACGCCAAGGTCGGCGAGTCCCCGGCGGACGACGGCATCGTCGAGCCCGGCATGGTCGTCACGATCGCCTTCGACGGCGACGAGGACGACACCATGACCTTCCTGCTCGCCTCCCGCGAGTACGCGAGCGGCGACATCGAGACCTACTCGCCGCAGTCGCCGCTCGGCGTCGGGGTCAACGGCAAGAAGGCCGGTGACGACGCCCAGTACGAGCTGCCGAACGGCAAGAAGGCCACGGTGAGGATCCTCAGCGCGAAGCCCCACTCCGGCTGAGACACCCCCGTCCGCACGAAGGGCCGGTCCCCGCACGGGGGCCGGCCCTTCGTGTCGTAGGCCCGTGCGATGATGCGGCCTACATCGCGTCTTGAGGGGGAGGGCGACGTGCTGGGACCGCTGCGCGCGGACGCGCCACGGCAGATCGGACCGTACGAGGTGCTCGCCCGGCTCGGCGCCGGAGGCATGGGCGAGGTCTTCCTCGGCCGGGGCGCCCAGGACGGCACCTTCGTCGCCGTGAAGACGGTCCTGCGGGACGTCGCGGGTGACCCCGCCTTCCGGGACCGCTTCCGCCGCGAGATACGGGTCGCCTCGCTCGTCGACAGCGTCCACGCCGCCGCGCCCGTCGGCGGTGACGCCGACGCCGAGGTGCCCTGGCTGGCCACCGCCTACGTCCCCGGGCCCAGCCTCTCCCAGGCCGTCCGGCGCGGCGGCGCCCTCCCCGTCGACGCCGTCCGCGCGCTCGGCGCCGGTCTCGCCCTCGCCCTCGCCGACCTGCACCGGGCCGGGGTCCTGCACCGCGACCTCAAGCCCGGCAACGTGATGCTCTCCGTCGACGGCCCCCGCCTCATCGACTTCGGCATCGCCCGCAGCAGCGGCGCCACCACCATGACCGCGACCGGCGTCATGGTCGGCACCCCCTCCTTCATGTCCCCCGAGCACGTGGCGGGCGCCCGGCGGGTCACCGCCGCCTCCGACGTCTTCTGCCTCGGCTCGCTCCTCTGTTACGCGGCGACCGGCGAGGACCCCTTCGGCGACGGACCGCTGGCCGCCGTCCTCTACCGGGTCTCCCAGGCCGAGGCCGACCTGGACCGGGTGCCGGACGAACTGCGCGGGACCCTCGCCGCCTGTCTGGCGGCCGACCCGGCGGCCCGCCCCGAGCCCGGGGCGCTCGCGGAGCTCCTCGGCGGCCCGGCCGGACGTTTCCCCTGGCCGGAGGCCGTACGGGAGCACATCGGCGAGTACGGGCGGGAGCTGGCGCAACTGGTGGCCTCGGGCGGGCCGCTCCTGGCGGCCCCGCCGGTGGATCCGCACGGCCCGGTCGTGACCCCGGCGGCGCCGGGACCGCACTCCATGGCGACACAGGCGCCGGTGCTCCCGCCGCCGCGGGCCCCCGCCGTTCCCCCGCGCCGCCGCCGGAAGCGGGCGCTCGCCGCCGCCCTGGCCCTCGCCGTCGTCGCCGGGGGCCTCGGCACGTACCTGCTCTGGCCCGGGACGCCCGCGAAGAAGCCCGGCCCGCCCGCGAAGGCCGCCCCGCCCGCCGCGCCCCGCGTACCCGGCGTGGACGACCGGGGTCTCGCCGACGCCTCCGGGATCGTCCCGCAGAACGCGGCGCAGCGGCCGGCCGGCTGGCGGCCCTGGCGGGGAGGGCTGACCGCTCCGGCGCTCGGCTGCTCCGCCGGGGAGAAGGTGCTGGTGTGCAGGACGACGGACGGACGGTTCGAGGCCCTGGACCCGAAGGACGGGAAGCGGCTGTGGTCGGTGGACCGGGCCGAGGACACCCCCGACCGCACCTACATCAGCCCGACCGGCCACGACTTCGTCGGCGGCGACAGCAGCCGCCCCACCGTCCACGACTCCGCCGTGGCCCTCGTCAGCGGGTCCGAGCTGCAGGTCCGCGAGGCATGGACGGGCGCGGTCCGCTGGCGGAAGCCCGCCATCGGCCACCAGCTGATGTGGGACGGGCGCCCGCTCGTCGGCGACGGCGTCGTCTACGCGGCGACCGATCAGGTCACGGGCCAGTCGGACCGGATCGCCCTGCGGGCCTTCGCCCTGGCCGACGGGCGGGAGCTGTGGTCGAAGGCGCTGACCAACGCCCAGCTCCCCAGCGCCCTGCGGCGCTCCTTCGAGCCGGTGGCGTACGCCCGGGGCGTCGTCTACGCCCTCAGCCAGGGCGGGCTCGTCGCGTACGACGGGAAGAAGGGCACCCTGCTCGGGCAGGTGGAGGCGGCGGCGCGGACCTGCCTCGACATCAAGGTCCTCGGCACGACCGGGTACTGCCCCGACGACGCCTTCGGACGCGACCCGAAGAACCGGGTGCATCTGCTCGACGCGCGGACCCTGGCCCCGAAGGGGACGCTGCCCGCCCCGGTCTCCGCGCTGACCCCCACGGCCGTCGGCACCGGCGCCGTCATCGGCTTCGACGGGGGCCTGAAGATCCTCGACCCGGCCAGCGGAAAGGTCCTCGCCTCCTATCCGGCGAAGGGCGCGCCGAAGGGGCTCGCGCACGCCTGGTCGGCGCCGCTGGTCGCCGGTGACCGGGTCGTGTACGCCGACTTCTCCTCCCTGTACACCGTGCGGCTCGGTGCCGACGGGAAGCCGGGCGCGCTGAGGAGCGTCGCGGTGCCGGGCGCGCCGGGCCCCCGGGTCGAGGAGGAGGACTTCGACCTGTCCTGGGGCTACGCGATCGAGAAGCGGGTGCGGGCGCCGGAGGTGCTGCCGGTCGGCGGGATCGCGTACCTCTTCTATGACAAGGGGGCCGTGGCCTCCGTGGAACTCCCCTGACAGTCCCCTTAGTCGATGTGGTCGGCGTAGTCGATGTAGTCGGCATGGTTCACGTAGGCGACGTGGTTCACGTGGTCCGCGTGGGCGACGTGGTTCACGAAAGGACCCCTGCGGTGCTGGAAGCCCTGCCCTCCGGGCGGCCCCCGATACTCGTCGGCCCCTACCGGCTGCTGGCCCGGCTCGGCGTGGGAGGCATGGGCGAGGTGCACCTCGCCTGCCGGGCGGACGCGCCGACGGCCGATCCGCACCGGATGGTCGCGGTGAAGACCGTGCGGCCCGATCTGGAGGTGGACGGGGACTTCAGGACCCGGTTCCGGCGGGAGATCGCGGCGGCGCGGACGGTGGACGGGCCGGGGGTGGCGCGGCTCGTGGACGCCGACGCGGACGCGGCCTCGCCGTGGCTGGCCACGGAGTACGTGCCGGGTCCCTCGCTCGCGGAGGCCGTCGCCCGGTCGGGTCCGCTGCCGGTCGCGGCGGTACGGGCGCTGGGCGCCGCGCTCGCCGGGGCCCTGGCGGGCGTGCACGGGGCGAAGGTGCTGCACCGGGACCTGAAACCGGCGAACGTGCTGCTGGGCGCGGCCGGGCCCCGGCTGATCGACTTCGGCATCGCGCAGGCCTTCGAGGCGACGGCGCTGACCTCGACGGGTCTGGTGGTGGGCTCGCCCGGTTTCATGTCGCCGGAGCACCTGGTGGGCAGCCGGGCCGTGGTGCCCGCGTCCGACGTGTTCTGTCTGGGCGCGGTCCTGGCGTTCGCGGCGACCGGCCGGGGGCCGTTCCACGACGACGAGATGGCGGCCGTGGTCTACCGGATCATCCGGGCCGACGCGGATCTCGACGGGGTGCCGGACGAGGTGCGCCCGCTGGTGGAGCGGTGTCTGCGGCTCGATCCGGCGGAGCGGCCCCCGGCGGCGGAGCTGGTGGGGCTGCTCGGCGGCGGGGCGGTTCCCGGGGTGTTCCCGTGGCCGGGCGGGGTGCTGTCGCTCCTCGCCGAGTACGGGGAGGCGGCGCGGCGGGCCGGGGAGGCGGCGGCGTCCGGCGCGGGCGTGGCGGACCTGCCGACGATCGCGCCGGTGGTGCCCTACTCCCCCACGGCCATGAACGGGCGGCCCCCGGTGGCCCCGGCGGCCCCGGTGGCGCGGCGGCGGCCGTGGGGCGCGCTCGTGGCGGGCGCGGTGGCGGTCGCGGTCCTCGTGACGGCCGGTGCGGTGCTGCTGGACAGGACCGGCGGGACCGGTGACGGGAGCGCCGGGCCGGGGGCGGACGGGAGCGCGGGGCCGAGCACGGGGCCGAGCGCGTCGGCGTCGGGGAGCGCGGCTCCCCGGGTGCTGAGCCGGGTCGTCCTGCCGTACGGGGCGGCCGGCCGCACCCAGGACTTCGGCGCGGGGGCGGTGGACCGGGCGCAGCGCCCGGCCGAGTGGTCGCCGTGGACGACGCGGACGCCGTGGCCGGTCGGCGCGTGCGCGGTCGCCCCGGCGGTGCTGGTGTGCGCGGGCTCGGGCGGTTCGGCGGTGGGGCTGCGGGCCTCCGACGGCGAGCAGCTGTGGACGGTGCCGGGGCGCCGGGACACCTCGCCGGTCGGTCCGCAGTACCCGGCGGTGGCCGGTGACGCCGTGTATCTGACGGACGAGGACGGCGTCGCCGCGTACGGGCTCGCGGACGGCCGGGCGCGCGGCCGGATCCCGGTGCCGGACGGCGCCTGGGCCGTGAAGAGCACGGACCTGGCGGACGGCGTCCTGTACTCGGCGTACTTCGACGCCCGGGAGAACGGCGACGGGCTGGTGACGGCGGTACGGCTCAAGGACCGCGAGGTGCTGTGGCGGGCTCCGGTCGACGGGGTGCCGGAGCAGCTCGTGGCGGGCGGGGGCCGGGTCCTCGTACCGCTGGGCCCGGGGCGGACCGTCGCCCTGGACGCCGGGACGGGCCGGGAGGCGGCGCGGGCCGCGCGGGGGTGCGGCGCGGTCACGCTGCACACGGGGAGCGGCAGCGTGCTGTGCACCGGGGCCGGGGACCGTTCGCTCTCGGTGCTCGACGCCCGGACGCTGGCGTTCCGTCGGACGCTGACGGCGGACGCCTCGGCGCCGCCCGCCGTGAGCGCGGACGGTCGGGTGGCCGTGTTCGACGGGCGGCGGCGGCTCGTCACGTACGACATCGTGACGGGCCGGGAGCGGTGGCGGGTGGAGAGCGGGGCGGACCGGGCGTACTTCGCGGGCGACCGGCTCCTCGCGGTGAGCAGCGACAGGGTGACGTCGTACCCGGCCGCCGGACCGGACGGCCGGGACGACTACGAGAGTTACGAGCCGGACCTCCCGGACGGTGTCCCGTCGCAGGACTTCTCGGCGCAGCTGATCGCCACGGGCGGGGCCGCGTTCCTCGCCTTCCCCGGGGGGCTCGTCGTCTCCGGGTATCTGCCCTGAGGGCCCCCGGGGTCCGCGGACGCGTCCCCCGGGGCGGGGATCAGGCCGTCGCCGAGCGGTACTTGTGCACCGCGAGGGTCCGGAAGACCACCAGGATGATCAGCGAGAAGAGGATCGACGCCCACACCGGGTGCCGCATCGGCCAGGCGTCGGAGACGACGACCCCCGGATTGCCGAAGAGCTCGCGGCAGGCCTGGACGGTCGCGCTGAACGGGTTCCACTCGGCGATGTGCCGGATCCAGGGGGTCATCCCCTCCGTCGGTACGAAGGCGTTGGAGATGAACGTGACCGGGAAGAGCCAGATCAGACCGCCGGAGGTGGCCGCCTCCGGGGTGCGCACCGACAGGCCGATCAGCGCGCCGATCCACGAGAAGGCGTAGCCGAGGAGGAGCAGCAGCCCGAACGCGCCGATCGCCTTGGGGATGCCCTCGTGGACGCGCCAGCCGACGAGGAGGGCGACCACCGCGAGGACGACCAGGGTCAGCGCGGTCTGCACCAGGTCCGCCAGGGTCCGGCCGGTGAGGACCGCGCCCCGGGCCATCGGCAGCGAACGGAACCGGTCGATCAGGCCCTTGTGCATGTCGTCCGCGATGCCCGCGCCCGCGCCCGCCGTGGCGAACGTGACGGTCTGCGCGAAGATGCCCGCCATGAGGAACTCGCGGTACGCCTGCGGGCTCGTACTGCCGTCGACGACCAGCGAGCCGCCGAAGACGTAGCTGAACAGCACCACGAACATGACGGGCTGGATGAGCCCGAAGATGACCATCTCGGGGATGCGGGTCATCCGGATCAGATTGCGCCGGGCGATGACCAGGGAATCCGCGACGGACTGGACGACACCGCCGCGCGGTCTGGGGGCGAGCGGCACCACCGCTTCGGTCCTGGTGGTCACGTGGCCGTCTCCTTCGTGTGCCTGCGGCCTCGGCCGCCCTGCTCCGCCGCCCCGCCGTCGTCCTCCTCCGCGTCCTCGGCCGCGTGGCCGGTGAGCGAGATGAAGACGTCGTCGAGGGTGGGGCGGCGCAGCCCGATGTCGTCGATCTCGACCCCGACCGCGTCCAGGTCGCGGATGACCTCGGCGAGCAGCTTGGCGCCGCCCGCGACGGGGACGGTGAGCCTGCGGGTGTGCTCCTCCACGGAGACCTCGCCGTGGCCGAGCCCCGCGACGCCGTAGCGGGCGAGGACGGCCCTGGCGTCGGTGATCATTCCCGGGGTGTGCACGACGACCTCGACGCGCTCGCCGCCCGTCCGTGCCTTGAGCTGGTCGGAGGTGCCGCGTGCGATGACCTTGCCGTGGTCCACCACGCAGATGTCGTGGGCGAGGTGGTCGGCCTCCTCCAGGTACTGGGTGGTGAGCAGCAGGGTGGTGCCGCCCGCGACGAGTTCCTTGATGACCTCCCACAGGGCCTGCCGGTTGCGGGGGTCGAGCCCGGTGGTCGGCTCGTCCATGAACATGACCGGCGGGGAGACGACGAGGGCGGCGGCGAGGTCGAGGCGGCGGCGCATCCCGCCGGAGTACGTCTTGGCGGGCCGGTCGGCGGCGTCCGCGAGGCCGAACCGTTCCAGCAGTTCTCCGGCCCTCCGCTTCGCCGCCTTCCCGCTCATCTGGTAGAGCTGGCCGACCATCCGCAGGTTCTCGCGGCCGGTGAGGTACTCGTCGACGGCGGCGAACTGGCCGGAGAGACCGATCGAGCGGCGGACTTCGTTGGGGTGCTTGAGTACGTCGATCCCGGCCACGAAGGCCGTGCCCCGGTCGGGGCGGAGGAGGGTGGTCAGGACGCGCACGGCGGTGGTCTTCCCCGCGCCGTTCGGTCCCAGCATTCCCAGGACGGTGCCCTCGGGTACGTCGAGGTCCACTCCGTCCAGGGCTCGTACGTCACCGAAGGTCTTGACCAGACCCTCGGCGTAGATCGCGCCTGGCATGGGGGTCTCCCAGGGGGATGCGGGCGTTACCCGTCGATCGTAGGTTTCCCGGGGCTCCTCCGCCCAGTGAATATGTGATCCGCGCCACATGATCTTGTCGGGGCGGGCGGGACGGGAGGGACGCGCCCGGGACGGCGGCGGGACGGGGCGGCGGACCGTTGGCCGGACGTTGGCGGGCCGTTGATACCGCGCGGAAGACTGGAGTCCTGGCACGGAGCACCACGGAACGGGGGAACCGTAGATGACGGTCGGAACGCACCACACGCACCACACGCACGGCACGCACGGCATGGGGATCACGGGGGTCGCGGGGGTCACGGGAGCGGACGAGCGCGGTGGGGCGTGCCCCGGCTGCGAGGGGTGCGGGGCGACGCCCTGGACCGAACTCGCCGCCGAGATGCGCCGGATCAAGGGCGACGCGGAGCTGAGCTACGGCCAGCTCGCGCAGCGCACCCACTACAGCCGCTCCTCGTGGGAGCGGTTCCTCAACCAGAAGCAGTTGCCGACCCGGATCGCGGTCGAGCAGTTCGCGGCGGCGGCGGGGCAGGACCCGCGCCCGCTGCTGATCCGCCTCGAACTCTCCCTCGCGTACGAGACGGCCGCGCGGGCGGGCGGCGGACGGGCGGACGGCCCACCGGGCGCCGACCGGGCCGCGCCGCACGTCCACTCCGCACGTCCCGACGGTCGCGGCGACCTCGTCCCGCCGCTCCAGCCCCTCGGTCTGGTGGCGGTCGGCGCCCTGGTCGGCGGCCTGGTGACCCTGCTGGCCCGCGCGGCCCGGTCCCGCCGCCAGGGCTGAGCGGGGAGAAGGGGAGAAAGGCGGGGAGAGCGGGAAGGACGAGGAGCCGGGGGCGGGCCGCGCCCCTGCCCCCGGCTCGGGCTTCGTGCGGGCCGCGCCCGCCGAACCCGGCCGCGTACGGTCGGCGCGCGCCCGGCCCCGTAGCCGCTGTGCCATGGCGGCCCCGACCCCGGCCCGTGCGGTCGGCGGGGTGTCCGGATCCGTACGGTCGGCGCGGCGCCCGGCCCCGTCCCGTACCGCCGGTGCCGTGGCGGCCCCGGCCCCGGCCCCCACCGTCGGCGCGGGGTTCCGTGCCGTACCGGCGGCGGGGTGTCAGCCCAGGATCGTGTAGCCCGCGTCCCGCAGGGCGTCCTCCACCGCGCGGCAGTGCTCCGGACCCTTCGTCTCCAGGTGCAGCTCCACCTCCGCCTCGGTCAGGCCGAGCCGGGGGTCGGTGCGGACATGGCTGACGTCCAGGACGTTCGCGTCGACGACCGTGAGGACCGCGAGCAGGGTCGCGAGGGCGCCCGGCCGGTCCGTCACCCGCAGCCGCAGGCTCAGGTACCGGCCACCCGCGGCCATCCCGTGCCGCAGGACGCGCTGGAGCAGCAGCGGGTCGACGTTCCCGCCGGAGAGCACCGCGACCACCGGCCCGCGGAACGACGCCGGGTCGCTGAGCAGCGCCGCGACCGGGCTGGCGCCCGCCGGTTCGACGAGCAGTTTGGCCCGTTCCAGACAGAGCAGCAGCGCCGAGGACAGCGCGTCCTCGGAGACCGTTCGGACCTCGTCGACGTACTCCTGGACCAGGGCGAACGGCACGTCGCCCGGCCGCCCCACCTTGATCCCGTCCGCCATCGTCACCGGCGACTCGACGGCCACCGGATGCCCGGCGGCCAGCGACGGCGGATAGGCGGCGGCGCCCTCCGCCTGCACGCCGATCACCTTCACGTCCGGGCGCAGCGACTTCACCGCGAGCCCGATCCCGGCCGCGAGACCGCCGCCGCCCATGCCGACGACGACGGTCCGCACCTCCGGGCACTGCTCCAGGATCTCCAGGCCGACCGTGCCCTGTCCGACGATGACGTCGGGGTGGTCGAAGGGGTGGATGAAGACGGCGCCGGTCTCCCGCGCGTACGCCTCCGCCGCCGCGAGCGTCTCGTCGACGACGTGCCCGTGCAGCCGGACGTCGGCGCCGTACTCCCGGGTCGCGGCGACCTTCGGCAGCGGGGCGCCGACCGGCATGAAGACGGTGGCGCGCACCCCCAGCAGCCGGGAGGCGAGGGCCACGCCCTGCGCGTGGTTGCCCGCCGAGGCGGCGACGACCCCGGCCGCCCGCTCCTCGGGGCGCAGCCCGGCGATCCGCACGTACGCGCCGCGCAGTTTGAAGGAGCCGGTGCGCTGGAGGTTCTCGCACTTGAGCTGTACGGGGGCGCCCACCAGCGACGACAGATGACGGCTGCCCTCCATCGCCGTCACCCGGGCGACCCCGGACAGCATCTTCTGCGCCCCGCGCACATCGTCCAGCATCAGCCGGTGCAAGGGGTCTCGCCCACGGAAGCTCATGACACCAAGTCTCGCAGCTCACGGCCCTGCCGACCGCCCGTGAGGCAGGGCCTCCGACGGGTTTGCGCAGCGCAGGTACGGACCTCCCCGAAGCCACGTACTGTGTCCCCCACCACCGACCGTCCCCGCACGAGAGAGACCCACGGCCATGCCCACATCTCAGGACATGACGACCGCGCTCGACTCCGGTCTCCTCGACGCCCTCCAGCACCAGGTGGCCGTCTTCGCGCGCCGCGCCGAGCAGACCAGGCTCGGCGGCACGGGCCAGCTCCGCAACTCGATGGACCGGGCCGCGTACCTCCTCCTCAACCGCCTCGACCAGGAAGGCCCGATGGGGGTGAAGGCGCTCGCGGCGGGCATGGGCATCGACTCGTCCACGGTCACCCGGCAGGTCGCCCCGCTCGTCGACACGGGTCTGGTGAAGCGGACCTCGCACCCGGAGGACGGGCGGGCGGTCGTGCTCCAGTTGTCGGCGCGCGGCCTCGCGCGCCTCGACGAGGTGCGCGCCTCGCGCCGTCAGCTGATGGTGGAGGTCACCGAGGGCTGGACGGCGGAGGAACGCACCTCCTTCTGCACGCTGCTGACGCGGTTCAACACCGCCCTGTCCGCCCGGCAGTCGGCCGCCGCCGCTCATCCGGGCCTTCCGACGGCGGAGACGTCGGAGTCCGCGAACGGTTCGGCGGACGGCACCGGCGGAGAGTCCGCGCCGACCTCTTGACCCCGCCCCCGCGCTGCCCTCAGATGAGGAGGTGCGAGCGCGACGGAGCGGACGGAATACCGAACGCGCCTTCCGCACCCGGGAGTTCGACGCCTTCGTCGCCGGGGCGGCGGGCCGGCTGCTGCACGCCGCGACCCTGCTGACCGCCGAGACCCGGGGCCGCAACCCGTACGCCCAGGCCCTTCTGACGGCCTCGCTGGCACACACGTACGCGGTGTGGGGGCGGTCGCGCGACGAGGACCCGTACGAGCTGACGCGGCGCGAGCTCGCCGCCCGCTTCGCGCGCACCGCGTGGCGGCACCACGGCGGGCGGGGCGTCCTCGCCGCGCTGCACCCGCAGGAACGGCTCGTGGTCGTCCTCCGGCTGCACGAGGGGGTCGCCGAGGAGCAGCTCGCGGCCCTGCTCGGGGTGCCCGAGGCGAGGGTCAGGGCCGTCTGCGCCCGCGCGGTCGCCGCGCTCAGGACCGCCGATGCCCGGGACCCGGCCCCGGACCCGGTCCCGGCGGACGGCCGGGCGACCGGTGACGGCCCGGCGGGCAGGGCCGCCGCGTGAGCCGCGACCACGTGACCGGGAGGGCCGCCGCGTGAGCCGTCACGACCTGCCGGGGGGCCGTCGCGTGACCTGTCACGACCTGCCGGGGAGGGCCGCCGCGTGAGCCGTCACGAGGACCGGGAGGCGGCCGTCCGGCGTCTCCTCGACACCCCGTACCCGCCGGTCCCCGGCGACCTCGCCCGGCGGGCGGCGGAGCGCGGCGCGCGCAGGCTGCGGCTGGCCCTGCGGGTCCGCCGGGTGCTCTGGGTCCTCGCGGTGGCCGCCGTGACCGTCTTCGCGCTGTGGGCGTCGGCGGCCCGCCCGTGGGAGGCACCGCCGGAGACGACGCCCTCGCTGGAGGGGTGAGGGGCGGGCCGGGACCGCACGACGGCGCCGGGCCCAGGTCCTACGCTGGAAGGGACGGCACCCTTTCCGGTGCCGAGGAGGCAGAGGCCGTCATGACCAGGAAAGTCGCCGACTGCCGCAGCACCCCGAGCGTCATGGGCTGCACCCTCACCCTCGCCGGTGAGGAGGAGGAAGTGGTGCGGGCCGCGTCGGAGCACGCGGTCTCCGTCCACGGCCACGAGGACACCCCCGAACTGCGGGCCGAGGTCCGCGCCTCGCTGGAGGACGAGAAGGCCCCCGCCTGAGGAGCCCGGACGCGCGCCGCTGAGTGGGTCCCGCCGAAGAGGCCCCGCGAAGGGCCCTCCGTAGGAACCCGCCCGGCGGCTCCGTGCCGACCGGGCCGTCCGCTCCCGGGCCCGCCGCCGTCGGCAGGGCCCGGGAGGGACGGCCCGGGAGAGACGGTCCGGGAGGGACGGTCCGGGAGGGACGGTCCCGGACGCTCTAGCCCAGCGCCTGCCGCAGGTCCGCGAGCAGGTCGTCGATGTTCTCGATGCCCACCGAGACGCGGACGAGGTCGGCCGGGACCTCCAGGGCGGAGCCCGCGACGCTCGCGTGGGTCATCCGGCCCGGGTGCTCGATCAGCGACTCCACACCGCCCAGCGACTCGCCCAGGGTGAACAGCCGGGCCCGGTTGCAGACCTCCACGGCCGCCTCCTCGCCGCCCGCCACCCGGAACGAGACCATGCCGCCGAAGGACCGCATCTGCTTGGCCGCGACCTCGTGCCCGGGGTGCTCCGGCAGCCCCGGGTAGAGGACCTGGACGACCTTCGGGTGCTGGGTCAGCATCTCGACGATCTTCCCGGCGTTCTCGCTGTGCCGGTCCATGCGGACCGCGAGGGTCTTGATGCCGCGCAGCACGATCCAGGAGTCGAAGGGCCCGGCGACCGCGCCCATCGCGTTCTGGTGGTACGCCAGTTCCTCGCCGAGCGCCTCGTCGGCGGTGACCAGCGCGCCGCCCACCACGTCGGAGTGGCCACCCATGTACTTGGTCAGCGAGTGGACCACGACGTCCGCGCCCAGCGCCAGCGGCTGCTGGAGGTACGGCGAGGCGAAGGTGTTGTCGACGACCAGCTTCACCCCGGCCTGCCGGGCCACGCCCGCGACCGCCTCGATGTCGGTGATGCCGAGGAGCGGGTTCGAGGGGGTCTCGACCCAGATCAGCTTCGTACGGTCGTTGACCGCGCCCCGCACGGACGCGATGTCGGAGGTGTCCGCCACGGAGAAGTCGACGCCCCAGCGCTGGACGACCTTCGCGAACAGCCGGAAGGTGCCGCCGTAGGCGTCGTTCGGGATGACCACGTGGTCGCCGGGCGCGAGGAGCGTACGGAGCAGGCAGTCCTCGGCGGCCAGACCGGACGCGAAGGCCAGGCCGCGCCGCCCGCCCTCCAGGGCCGCCAGGTTCTCCTCCAGGGCGGTACGGGTCGGGTTGGCGCTGCGGCTGTACTCGTAACCGCCGCGCAGCCCGCCCACGCCGTCCTGCTTGTACGTGGACACCTGGTAGATGGGCGGGACGACCGCGCCGGTCAGCGGGTCGGCGGTGTTGCCCGCGTGGATCGCGCGGGTCTCGAAGCTCTGGTGGGAGTGCTGGTCGCTCATGGGTCAGGAGCGTAGTGCCGTCCGGGGCCCGCCGCCGCGTTCGTCTCATCGGGTGTCCTGGACAATGGACACATGGAGATTCTCTGGTTCCTGATCGCGCTGGGGCTGCTGTTCGGCGTCCTCGGCCCCTTCCTGCTGCGCGGCCGGGCCGGGAGGATCCGTCAGGTCGCGCCCGGCACCCTGGACGCGGCGGACCCGGACGCGTACGGGTTCGCCCGCCAGGAGGAGCTGGACGTACGGCTCCCGGGCACGGACGACGACCTCCTGCACGTGCTCGACGTCGTCCAGGCGACCCAGGACTGGCGGGCCGCCTCGCGGCTGCTCGCCGAGACCCCGAAGGAGGGCGAGGTCCGCTGGCAGCGCGTCCAGGCCTTCGCGGGCGCCGCGTCCCTGGAGCTCCAGGAGCGGCCGGGCGTCGGCGGGGCGTGGCTGCGGGCCTGGCGGGCGGACGCCCCGAAGGACGCGGGCGGCGCGGCCGTGCACGCCGAGTTCCTGGTGCAGCAGGCGTGGCGGTCCTCGTCGGCGGGCACGGACGACTTCCGGATCATCCTGGAGGAGGCCCGGAAGGTCTCCGAGGAGGCCGCGCTGCTCGCGCCCGGCGACCCCGTCCCGTACATCACCCAGCTCGCGGTGGCCCGTGGCCTCGGCTACGGCCACGAGCAGTTCGACCAGGTGTGGGCGAAGGTCATCGACCGGGCGCCGCAGCACATGGGGGCGCATCTGGCGGCCCTGCACTACTGGTGTGCGAAGTGGCACGGTTCGCGCGAGGAGGCCGACCACTTCGCGACGACGGCCGCGGCGCGCGCGCCCCGGGGCTCGCTGCTCGCGGCGCTGCCGCTGTTCGCGGTGCACGAGCACGTGCCGGACATGGTGCTCGTACAGGACTTCTTCCGTACGGCGGTGGTGTCGAAGGCGATGGACGGCGCGCTGTACGCGGTGCACTCGGCGCGCCCCGACGACCCGATGCTGGCGCACGTGCGGCACCTGCTCGTCTACTTCCTGGTGCGCGGGGAGCGCTGGGCGGAGGCCATGCACCAGCTGGTGCGGGTGGACGGGCACGTGGGCGCGGTGCCGTGGACGCTGTCCGCGGACCCGGCGGCGGAGTACACGCTCTTCCGGAACCTGGCGGTGGCGGGCTACGAGGCGAACGGCGGCACCCCGGCGACGCTGTCGCGCTGAGGCCGGGAAGGGCCGGGAGGAGCCGGGAGGAGCCGGGAAGGGCCGGGAGGGGAATCCCTCCCGGCCCTTCCTTGTTGTACGACTGCCGACCGTCGAGGAGAGATGCAGCATGTTCCTGTCCCGCACCCCCGTCCTCCCCACCCCCGAGCAGGCACTGCGCGGTCGCGCGGAGCCGGAGTTCGCCGTGCCCGAGCGGCACACCGTCCTCGGCAACCCGCTGGTCGGCCCGTATCCGGCCGGCCTGGAGGTCGCCGACTTCGCGCTCGGCTGCTTCTGGGGCGCCGAGCGCAAGTTCTGGCAGACCGAAGGCGTCTGGACGACCCTGGTGGGGTACCAGGGCGGTCACACGCCGAACCCGGCGTACGAGGAGGTCTGCTCGGGCCTGACCGGGCACACCGAGGTCGTCCGGGTCGTCTTCGACCCGTCGAAGGTCTCGTACGAGAGCCTCCTGAAGCTGTTCTGGGAGTCCCACGACCCGACGCAGGGCTTCCGCCAGGGCAATGACGTGGGCACCCAGTACCGCTCGGCGGTCTACACCCACACCCCGGCCCAGGCGGCGGCGGCCGAGGCGTCCCGCGCGACCTACCAGAAGGTCCTGACGGGCTCCGGCCACGGCACGATCAGCACGGAGATCCTCCCGGCCACGGACCGCCCCTTCTACCCCGCTGAAGGTCATCA
The DNA here is from genome assembly GCF_042754005.1 of Streptomyces sp. NPDC059247. Taxonomy (NCBI): domain Bacteria; kingdom Bacillati; phylum Actinomycetota; class Actinomycetes; order Kitasatosporales; family Streptomycetaceae; genus Streptomyces; species Streptomyces sp. NPDC059247. Next base: position 8,070 of record NZ_JBHYZW010000036.1, on the reverse strand, counting down.
CCAGCAGTACCTGGACAAGAACCCGGCGGGTTACTGCGGCATCGGCGGGACGGGCGTCTCGTGCCCGATCGGGGTGGCCCCCGCCGGAGACTGACGGCCGCCTCCCGGAGCCGTGCTCAGGCCGTGTCGTGCGCTGACGCGGCCCGCAGGGTGCGGGCCGTGTCCGCCGGGTCGTAGCCCTCGGGGACCCCGTCGATCAGGAGGACGTCGCCCTTCATGTGCCGGGTGCGCAGGGGTATCAGCGCCCGGTACGGCTCGGAGTCGTACCAGGCGCGGGCGTTCTCGTACGTCGGGAAGGCGATGATCACGCAGGCGCCAGGCCAGCTCCCCTCGGGGACCTCGCGGGCGGGCGCGCCGTGGACCAGGAAGCGCCCGCCGAAGGGGTCCAGGGTGCTCTGGACGCGCTCCATGTAGACGAGGACCTCCTCGTGCGGGGAGGGCTTCGGGTGCAGGTTTCCGATGGCGTATGCGGTCATGGGGACAGCGTGTCCGAGCGGGCCTCCGGCGTCGATTACTCCGGAGGTCATGCCCGGCCCGTGCCCCGGCCGCCCCGCGCCCCGCCCCGCCCGGCCCGCGACCCGTCTGCCCCGTGCCCCTTCCGGCCCGGGTCCCGGTCGCACCCGGCCCGGGTCCCGGTCGGGCGCCGGGGGCGGATCGTCGAGGGTCAGATCGTCGAGGCGTCGATCACGAAGCGGTAGCGGACGTCGCTCGCTATGACCCGCTCGTACGCCTCGTTGATCCGGTCCGCGTCGATCACCTCGATCTCCGCGCCCAGGCCGTGCTCGGCGCAGAAGTCCAGCATCTCCTGGGTCTCCGCGATGCCGCCGATCATCGAGCCCGCCAGCGTCTTGCGCCCGCCGATCAGGGAGAAGAGGCCGATCTCGACCGGCTCCTCGGGGGCGCCCACGTTCACCAGGGCGCCGTCCGTCCGTACCAGGCCCAGGTACGCGTCGAAGTCCAGCGGCGCGGAGACCGTGGAGATCACCAGGTCGAAGGTGCCCGCCAGGTCCGTGAAGGTCCGGGGGTCGCTGGTCGCGCGGAAGTCGTCGGCGCCCAGCTTCAGGCCGTCCTCCCGCTTGCGGAGCGACTGGCTGAGGACGGTCACCTCGGCGCCGAGCGCGTGGGCGATCCTGACACCCATGTGGCCGAGGCCGCCGAGCCCGACGATGGCGACCTTCTTGCCGGGGCCCGCCTTCCAGTGGGCGAGCGGCGAGTAGAGGGTGATGCCCGCGCAGAGCAGCGGCGCCGCCTCGGCGAGGCCGATGCCCTCGGGGATGCGCAGGGTGTAGTTCTCGTCGACGACGATGTGGCTGGAGTAGCCGCCGTAGGTCGGTTCGCCGTTCTTGTCCAGGGAGTTGTACGTGCCCGTCCCGCCCTGGACGCAGTACTGCTCCAGGCCCTGGCGGCAGTACGCGCACTCCCGGCAGGAGTCGACGAAGCAGCCGACGCCGACCCGGTCGCCGACCCGGAAACGGGTGACGCCGGGGCCGGTCTCCGTGACGATCCCGGCGATCTCGTGGCCGGGGACCATCGGGAAGATGCCCTCGCCCCAGCCGTCGCGGGCCTGGTGGATGTCGGAGTGGCAGATGCCCGTGTACTTGATCTCGATGAGGACGTCGTGCGCGCCGACGGCCCGGCGCGGCACGGTGGTGCGCTCCAGGGGAGCGTGGGCGGCGGGGGCTGCGTACGCGGCGACGGTGGTCGCGTTCGTGGTCATGCAGGTCAGCGTGCCGCAGGCGCGGACGGGTACCCAGCCCCCTGTCCTGCCTACGACCGCCGTGCCTACCACTGGCAGGGACAGGAACGGGCATCCGTCCACGGGAACGGCCTGGGATAATCGGGACGCATGGATCTCAGTGCCGAACTCAGCGAATTCCTGCGCTCGCGCCGGGCCCGGCTGAAGCCGGAGGACGTGGGGCTGCCGGAGTTCGGGCGGCACCGGCGGGTGCCGGGGCTGCGCCGGGAGGAGCTGGCGCAGCTGGCGGGCGTCTCCGTCGCGTACTACACCCGGCTGGAACAGGGCAACGGGCGCAATGTGTCCATGGAGGTCCTGGACGCCATCGCGCGGGCGCTGCGGCTGAGCGAGACGGAGCGCGCGCATCTGACGCATCTGGCGAAGCCGACGGCGAAGAAGAGGCAGCACCGGGCGGCCGTCGCCCGTCCCCAGCAGGTGCGACCCGGTCTCCAGCACCTGCTGGACTCGATGGAGGGCGTCCCGGCGTTCGTCGGGGGACGGCGGCTCGACGTGCTGGCCTGGAACCGGATGGCACGGGCGCTGCTCGGTGACTTCTCGGCGATGGAGCCGGGTGAGCGCAACGTGGCCCGGATGGTCTTCCTCGGGGACCACGCGCGCGATCTGTACGTGGACTGGGAGTGCAAGGCGACCGAGGTGGTGAGCGTGCTGCGGCTGTACGCGGGCTGCTACCCGGACGATCCGGCGCTCCTGGCGCTGGTCGGCGAACTGTCGGTGCGCAGCGAGGAGTTCCGTTCCCTGTGGGCGGCGCACACCGTGGCGGACAAGGGGCACGGGACGAAGCGTCTGCGGCATCCGCTGGTGGGCGAGATGACGCTGTCGTACGAGAGCCTGAGGGTGGCGGGCGCGGACCCGGACCTGGTGCTCGTGACGTACCACGCGGAGCCGGGCAGCCCGTCGGCGGACGCGCTGCGGCTGCTCGCGCAGTGGGGCGTGGACGAGCCGGTGGACGTACGGGAGTAGGGACGCGGCCCTCGCGGGGGCGGGGCCGTCCGGACTCGGGGCCGTACCGGACTCAGGGCCAGGCGGGAGCGGGTACGGCGTCCGACGGCGGGTGCGGCGGGTGCGGCGGGTGCGGCGGGTGCGGGGAACGGGAACGGGGACGCGAACGGCCCCCTCCCGGTGCGGGAGGGGGCCGTTCGCGGGTGGCTCGTGGAGGATCAGGCCTCCGAGCCGGCCTTCCAGGCCGACCAGTCCATGTTCCAGCCGTTGAGGCCGTTGTCGGGGGCGATCGTCTTGTCCTTGGAGTTCTTGACGATCACGACGTCACCGACGATCGAGTTGTTGAAGAACCAGGCGCCCTGCTGGTTGGGGTCGTTCGCGCCCTTGGCGTCGGCGAGGCCCACGCAGCCGTGGCTGGTGTTGGCGCTGCCGAAGATCGAGCGGGCGCCCCAGTAGTTGCCGTGGATGAAGGTGCCGGACGTGGACAGGCGCATGGCGTGCGGCACGTCCTTGATGTCGTACTCGCCCTTGCCGTCGGAGTCGGTGAAGCCGACGGTGGCGCCGTTCATCCGGGTCTCCTTGAACTTCTCGGAGATCACCATCTGACCGTTGTACGTGGTGTTCTCCGGGGAGCCCGCGGAGATCGGGATGGTCTTGACCGTCTTGCCGTCCTGCTTGACGGTCATCATCTTCGTGGCGACGTCGACGGTCGAGACCTGGTTGCGGCCGATCTTGAAGGTGACCGTCTTCTGCTGGACGCCGAAGACGCCGGGGGCGCCCTCGACCCCGTCCAGGGCCAGCTTCAGGGTGACCGTCGAGCCCTCGGCCCAGTAGTCGTCGGGGCGGAAGTCGATGCGCTGGGAGTTGAACCAGTGCCCGACGACCTCCTGGCCGGAGCTGGAGGAGACGGTGATGCCGCCCTGGACGGTCTTCTTGTCCTTGATCGCCTTGTTGAAGTTGATCGAGACGGGCATCCCGACGCCGACCGTCGAACCGTCCTCGGGCGTGAAGTTGCCGATGAAGCTGTTCGCCTTGGAGACGGTGGTGAACGAGGAGTTCTCGTGGGCCTCCAGGCCCGTCGCGTCGGTGGCGGTCGCCGCGATCTTGTAGACCGTGGCCCGCTCCAGCTGGCCGGACGGCTTCCAGCTCAGTCCGTCGGCCGCTATCTCGCCCTTGACGGCCTCGCCCTCGGCGGAGGTCATGGTGACCTCGGTGAGCTTGCCCTCGGCGACCGTGACCTTGGCGTCGTTGTTGATCGAGGCGTTCTGCACGCCGTTCTTCGGCGAGATGGTGATCTGCGCCTTGGACGTCTTCTGCGCCGCGGCCTCGTCGACCTGTGCCTGTGACTCCGGCGTCTTGGAGCCGGAGGCGCCCGCGCCCTTGTCCCCGTCGCTACATGCAGAGAGCACCAGCACGCCGCTGAGCACCGCGGCCGCGGCGGCCAGACCCCTGCGGCGCTTGCCGTCCGTCATCACACGCTTCTCCATCGTCGCCGGTTCCCTAGCCAACATCCTGCAAGAACCCCATGACACCCCGTCCGGTTCCGGGAGGGGGGCGTTTGTGGGGAACACCACTGACCGACACGCTCGGGCGGGCCGTCCGGTTCCACCGGTCCGGGCAGCTCCCGGGCCCGCTCGCACGACGGGCCCCGGGACGCCGTCCCGGGGCCCGTGAACAGGGCGGATGCCCGTCCTACGACCGGTCGTCGTCGTCTTCCTCCGCCCCATCTTCCTCGCCGAGGTCCCACTCCAGCGCATCGGGGTCGTACTCGATCTCCTCACTGCTCCAGGAGGCCTGGACCATCTCGATCCCGGGGACGTCCCGGATCAGGTCGAAGGGCTCGACGAGGTAGGCGAGGGCCTCGGCCCCGTCCTCCCGGGCGGCGGCCCTGGCCTGCACCCGCTCCTCCTCGGGCATGAACTCGTCGCCGGCGATCCGGGCCTCGGCGGCCTCGGTCAGTTCGGCCGGGCCGTCGATCTCCAGGACCACATCGACGCGAAGACGGACATAGCGTGGTGACTCAGAAGTGCTCATGGGTCGGAGCGTAGGCGCCCGGGGGGCCTCGGGTTTCCCGCGACCCGCTGTGTTCATTAGCATCGGCACACCGACCAATTCGCGGTTTCCGCAAGGGGGATCGAAATTTCCGTGTCCGCCGCCCGCCGCCCACTGCTGACCGCGACCGCCGCGGGGACGTTGCTGTGCGCCCTGTGGTTCATACCGTCCGCGAACGCCGACGACGAGGGGGGCGGCGCGCGGACCGGGGTGGTCCAGGAGGACCCGGGACCGGACGGGTTCGCGGAGAGCGGCCCCTGGGGCACCGTCCCGTATCTGCTCGGCGGCACGGCGTTCCTGGGCGTCGGCGCGGCGTCCGTGACCCTCGCGATGCGCCGCAGGGGCCGCGCTTCCTGACGGGCCGACGCACGAGGGCCCCGCACCGGCTGGTTCCGGTGCGGGGCCCTCGTACGTCGGGCGCGGGTCAGGCCAGCGGGCCGGTGACCGGCTCGACGGCGGCGAGCAGCGCGCCCTCCCGGACGAAGGTGTCGGCGGCGGCCAGGTCGGGGGCGAGGAAGCGGTCCGGGCCGGGGCCCTCGACTCCGGCGGCGCGCAGGGCGGCGATGGCCGCCCGGGTGGCGGGGGCGGGGGCCAGGCCCTTGCGGAGTTCGACGCCCCGGGTGGCCGCGTACAGCTCGACCGCGATGATCCGGTTCAGGTTGCCGATCGCGGTGCGCAGCTTGCGGGCGGCGGACCAGCCCATGGAGACGTGGTCCTCCTGCATGGCGGAGGACGGGATGGAGTCGGCGGAGGCCGGGACGGCGAGCCGCTTCATCTCGCTGACCAGGGCGGCCTGCGTGTACTGGGCGATCATCAGGCCCGAGTCGACTCCGGCGTCGTCGGCGAGGAAGGGCGGCAGGCCGTGCGAGCGGTTCTTGTCGAGGAGCCGGTCGGTGCGGCGCTCGGCGATGGAGCCGAGGTCGGCGGCGGCGATGGCGAGGAAGTCGAGGACGTACGCGACGGGGGCGCCGTGGAAGTTGCCGTTGGAGCGGACCTGGCCGTCGGGCAGGACGACGGGGTTGTCGACGGCGGCGGCGAGTTCGCGTTCGGCGACGAGCCGGGCGTGGGCCAGGGTGTCGCGGCCCGCTCCGGCGACCTGCGGGGCGCAGCGCACCGAGTAGGCGTCCTGGACGCGGGGGGCTTCGCCCGCCTGGGCGTGGCCGGTGAGCTCGGAGCCCTTGAGGACGGCGAGCATGTTGGCGGCGGAGGCGGCCTGGCCGGGGTGCGGGCGGATGGCGTGCAGTTCGGGTTCGAGGACCTTCTCGGTGCCGAGGAGGGCTTCGAGGGAGAAGGCGGCGGTGATGTCGGCCGACTTGTAGAGGACGTCGAGGTCGGCGAGGGCCATGACCAGCATCCCGAGCATTCCGTCGGTGCCGTTGAGGAGGGCGAGGCCTTCCTTCTCCTTGAGCTCGACGGGGGTGATGCCGTGGGCGGCGAGCAGTTCACCGGCGGGGCGGACGGTGCCGTCGGGGCCTTCGGCGTCGCCCTCGCCCATCAGCGCGAGGGCGCAGTGGGAGAGCGGGGCGAGGTCGCCGGAGCAGCCGAGGGAGCCGTACTCGTGGACCACGGGGGTGATCCCGGCGTTGAGGACGTCGGCCATGGTCCGCGCGACCTCGGGGCGTACGCCGGTGCGGCCGGAGGCGACGGTCTTCAGCCGGAGGAACATCAGGGCGCGCACGACCTCGCGCTCGACGTGGGGGCCCATGCCCGCGGCGTGCGAGCGGACGATGTTCCGCTGGAGCTGGGCGCGGAGTTCCTGGCCGATGTGCCGGGTGGCGAGCGCGCCGAAGCCGGTGGAGACGCCGTAGACGGGCTCAGGCTTGGCCGCGAGCGCGTCGACGACGGCGCGGGAGGCGGCGAGGGCCGCCACCGCCTCGGCCGACAGCTCGACGCGGGCACCGTGGCGGGCGACGTCGACGACGTCCTGCGGGGTCGTGCCGGACGTGCCGAGGACCACGACTGTCTGCATATCCATATTCAGCACCCTACGGATTGAAGACCAAGCTGTCACTAGGCGAATGTAACCGGCTCGCAAGGCAATGGACCCATACCGGTACGACAGCGCGGAGAGGCTTCCCCGGCACCCGCGCGGGTCCGCCGGAAGCAGTGGCGGCGGCATGTCGCGCACGGACAGGAGGGCGCGGCGGACCGACCCGCCGGAACCTCACGATAACGGGCACGACGCCCTCGGCCCCGGCCCGACGCTCCCCGCCCCCGGACTTGTGCGAACAGGATCCCCCTCGGCGTCCTCAGCCGCCGACAGGCATGTCCCGTACCGCGTAATAGACGCGCAGCGCGGCCTCGCCGCCCGACCCCAGGGCGGTCATGATCCGCTGGAAGCGGGCGGAACGGAGGTCACCGGCCACGATGACGCGGGGGTGCTGGTCGGCCGGCGGGCAGTATCCGTCCACGCCTCGGACGAGGTCGCCGGAGGGGGCGGTGGGCGCGTTCCCGATGTTGAGATGGGCGGCATCCGCCGTGACCGTACGACGTCCGCCGTCCCGACCCACCGCTTCGGCGGTCACCGCCGTCCCCCCGGAGGGGAGGACGGTCACGTGATCGGCGGGCAGCAGGGTGACCCGGGGGTCCTCACGGATCTCTTCGATCTTGTACGCGTCGGCCGCCGGGTACACCACGAGCAGGCGGGTGCCGGTGTCCGGGTGGGCGCGCAGGAAGGTGCCGATGGGACGGTCGCCGCCGAGGACGAGAAGCGTACGGCCTGCGGCGGCGTCAGCGTGGGCCCGCCAGAGCGGGGGCAGGGCCAGGCCGTCGGGGGCGGTGATCCAGGAGACGTCACGGGGCTGGAGGGGGCCGACGCCGGTGGCGACGACGGCGTACGGAGCGGTGAGACGGGCGCCGGTGTCGACCGTGACGGTCACGCGGACCTCGTCGGCGCGGAGCTCCGTGACGCGCCGCCCGAGTGCGAGGCGGCACAGTTCCGTACTCTTCAGCTCCGCGGTGACGGCGTCGGCGAGTTCGGGGCCGCTGGTGTGCCCGCCGAGGACGTTGTTCAGGGCCGGGATGCGGTAGAGGTTGCGGCACAGCGCGTCCGGCTCGATCAGGATCGAGCGCATCCCGACACCGGCGGCCATGCGGGCGGCGGCACAGCCCGCCGGGCCACCACCGATGACGATCAGGTCGGTGTCGTACGTCGTATCGGCGGCCATCGCACTATTCCAGCACCGAAGCTCCGGCGTACGCGGCGAGATGCTCCATCACATCGCCCGCGGTGACGAGTTGGCCGGTTCCGATCAGACGGCGGGCGACGAGGAGTCCGGCGTCGTGGACGTCGGGTCCGGCGTCGCTGGCACAGGCGTCGGTGA
>NZ_JBHYZW010000035.1:0-32196 GCF_042754005.1 Streptomyces sp. NPDC059247 | reverse complement strand
CCCCGGGGTGTTGGGGGGGGGGGGGGGGTGTGTTCACCCCGCCCCCCCCCTCCGCGGTGGACCCCCCGGGGGCCCCCCCCGCGTCCGGCGGGGGGGGGCCCCCCCGCGGGGGGATGGACCGGCGCGCCGGCTGCGGAACTGGTACGTGAGCCTGCTCCCCGCGCCCGCGGGGCGGATCTGCGGCGGTCGACTCGCCGAGCTGGGTATGAGACCGCTTCCCGCGCCCGTCGACCAGTACCCCGCTGGCAGAGCAGTCCGCTCCCTGCCTGCGGGGAGGGATTATTCCCGGGAGCCCTGCTCCTTGGCCCTGGGTGCGGGTGGCTGGCCTGCCCCAATCGAAGCTTTGCCCGTTCTGCTCGCTTTGCCGGTTTCGGTGAAAGTAGCTCAGAACAAGCTGTTCCTGAGATAGAACTGCAGGTCAGGAAGGCTGCTCCCCGCGCCTGCGGGGATGGACCCCTTGCTCCGGCGGACCGGGGCGAGCTGTGAGACTGCTCCCCGCGCCTGCGGGGATGGACCCCGGCTCGCCGTTGTCCTGCCGACCGGCGCCGGCTGCTCCCCGCGCCTGCGGGGATGGACCCGAGGAGCCAGGTCCAGATGTGGAGCTGGTGGACTGCTCCCCGCGCCTGCGGGGATGGACCCCTCACCCCCGAACTCCTCAGCCCCGACACCGCCTGCTCCCCGCGCCTGCGGGGATGGACCCGGCCCCCGAGCCTGTGCTCGGGGGCCGTCGTCCTGCTCCCCGCGCCTGCGGGGATGGACCCGCCACCAGGGCACGCATGTGGATCACGTTCAGCTGCTCCCCGCGCCTGCGGGGATGGACCCGTGGATGCGCTCGCGGAACGGTTCCACCCCCTCTGCTCCCCGCGCCTGCGGGGATAGACCCGTGCTCGACCAGGTGTCGACTGCGAAGCAGATTTTGCTCCTTGCACGAGCGGGGATGGGCCCGACCTGTCGGTGTCGTAGTGGGGGACGCCCTTCTGCTTCCCGCGCGTGTGGGGATGGATCCGCGCCGGTTGCCTCGCCGGGTGGGGGTCTCGGACTGCTGCCCGCGCGGTCCCGTCGACCAGTACCTCGCAGGACGGCGCCGCCTGCCCCCGCCCGCGAGGGATCACTCCCCGGAGCTCGGAACCCTGCTCCTTGGTCCTGCTGACACACACCGCACACTGGGGAGCGGGCGGCTGGCCTGCCCTGATCGACCACTTGCACGTTCTGCGGCCTTTGTGCGTTTCGGTGAAAGTGGTTCAGAACCCGCTGCGCCTGCGATAGAACTGCAGCTCAGCAAGACTGCTCCCCGTACGCGCGGGGATGGACCCCACGACGACAACCGCCTCCTGGGAACCAGCGACTGCTCCCCGTACGCGCGGGGATGGACCCCGGGCCCGGCGCGCGCGGATGATCCCCATGGACTGCTCCCCGTACGCGCGGGGATGGACCCGAGGGCACCGAGGGCGTCGACCAGGGCGAGGCCTGCTCCCCGCGCCCGCGGGGATGGACCCATGCCGTACTGAGTGCTGGTCTCCTTCGGCTGCTGCTCCCCGCATGCGCGGGGATGGGCCCCACAACAAAATAAGGCGGGGCGACCCAGGATGCTGCTCCCCGCGTGCCTGCGGGGATGGTCGGTGGTACTCGGTCCTGGAGCCGCCGGGTATCGACTGCTGTCGGGGCACTTCGTACTGGGGGATGTATGACTGTCGGGCGGAACATCGAGCGGGCTGGGGAAGGTGCGCGGACGGCCAGGGCGGCGAAGCTGGCTCTTCCCGTGCTCCCGATGGCGTCAGGCGTCGGGGGTGGAGCAGAGCCGTGGGGGTTTGGTCGACAGGACCATCCACACTCTGCGGCCGTCCTCGGAGGCGTCCGTGCCGCAGCTGGCTGTGCCAGGGACCGTGGCCAGAGCGGACAGGATCGACTCCTCGGCCTCAGTACCGGTGTGGCTGAGGACAGCGATGAGGAGCATCGCCTCCTGGTCGGCGAGATGGATGCTGATACGTCGGCCCTCGTCAGCCGCAGCCGCGCCTACCAGGAGACGCACGGCCTTCTCCAGTACATCGTCCTGGGGATGGCTGTACCCCCAGGCGCGCACGGTGGTGGTGACCTTGCCGACGACCTGTCCCGCGACCCAGGGATAGCCGGTCAGGGCCCAGTTCGCGGCGCGCCGGTTCCTGACCGACATGCGGGCCCGGCGGGTCTCCAGCCTGGCCTGTCCGGGCCCGGGCAGCGGCAGTGAGGACGAGACCGGCTTGGTCGACGGCTTCGGCCGCGGAGCCTCGACCGGCTTCTTCTGCGGAGGCGGTGTCCGGGGTGGATAAGTCGGCGGCAGCTTGGGGCCCTTGCCGCTGCTGTCCTTGGGCATCAGGTCCGTCACGACAGCCCCCTCACCGTTCAGGTACGCCTCGAGGCTAGCCCACCAACGCATCGCAGGTGACCGATCCGGGAAACGAGAGGCCACAGGCAACAGACGAGTATGTGACGCACCAGCAGCTGCTTCCCGCGCGCGGACAGCCCCAGTCGCGCGACACCTTCTCCACACCGGCCACCGACCTGCCACCGCCTGCGCAAGGAATGGATCGGTTCACCGCCGCGGCCGACCAGGACCGTGCACTGCTCCCTGCGCGCGGGGACCGCCCCCTGCCGACCAGTACCTCGCAGGACGACACTGCCCGCTGCGCCTGCCCGAGGGCTCCCCCTCCCCTCTCGCGGAGTCCGGAGCCCTGCTCCTTGTTCCTGCTGGCGTAGACCGGGATCCTGGATGGCGGTCGGCTGGCCTGCCCCGATCGACGCTTTGAGTATTCTGGTCGCTTTGCCGGTTTCGGTGAAAGTAGTTCAGAACCCGCTGCGCCTGCGGTATAACTGCAGGTCAGCAAGCTGCTCCCCGCGCCCGCGGGGATGGACCCACCCGGTGGTGGGTCGGCGTTCCCCGGTACGCCTGCTCCCCGCGCCTGCGGGGATGGACCCTCCCCTCGCGGAGTACGAGGCGAAGCCCGTGGCTGCTCCCCGCGCCCGCGGGGATGGGTTCGCGGTGGTCGCTTTGTCGAGCGTGGCATCGGACTGCTCCGGCATGGCCTTCGCCGTCGACCGGTGGCTCGACGGACGGTGCCGCCCGTTCCCCCGGCCGACCGCAGGGGCCTTCCGGAGCCGCGAGCCCTGCTCCTTGTTCCCGCTGGCGCGGACCAGATCCTGAATGGCGGGCGACCAGCCTGCCCCGATCGACAATTTAACCGTTCTGGACCATTTATCGGTTTTGGTGAAAGTGGTTCAGAACAAGCTGTTCCTGCGATAGAACTACAGGTCAGCAAGGCTGCTCCCCGCGCCCGCGGGGATGCACCCCCGGGGTCGGTGAGCATCCGCTGGTAGGCCCCCTGCTCCCCGCGCCCGCGGGGATGCACCGCGAGAGACCCCCATGCGCCGGACATGAAGACGCTGCTCCCCGCGCCCGCGGGGATGCACCCCAGCAGGGCATCCCGCATGTCTTCACGGCCGGCTGCTCCCCGCGCCCGCGGGGATGCACCCGCGCTCGATGTCGAGGAGGCCCGTCCGTGCCCTGCTCCCTGCACGCTCAGGGATCACTCCCCCGTCGACCGACACCTTGCTGGACGGTGCCGCTTGCTCCCCGGCCGCAAGGGCCTCCCGGAGTTCGGAGCCCTGCTCCTTGGTCCCTGCTGGCGCGGACCGGACCCTGGATGCCGGGCAGCTAGCCTGCCCCGATCGGCACTTTGACTGTTATAGGAACCTTGCCGGTTTCGGTGAAAGCGGTTCAGAACGAGATGCGCCTGCGGTAGAACTGCAGGTCAGCAAGACTGCTCCCCGCACGCGCGGGGATGGACCCATGTCGAGTCCTTCCGGGTGAGGGGCGCCGGGCTGCTCCCCGCACGCGCGGGGATGGACCCCGCTCGCCGCGTCCATCGCCCTCCTGTGGCCCCTGCTCCCCGCACGCGCGGGGATGGACCCGCCTTTGAGCAGGCACTCACAGGCGGGATTCACTGCTCCCCGCACGCGCGGGGATGGACCCATGTCGCTGTGCGAGGACGGCGAATGGAGGGCCTGCTCCCCGCACGCGCGGGGATGGACCCGCGCCGTAGAACTCGCCGTGTTCGCCTGCGTCCTGCTCCCCGTACGCACGGGGATGGACCCTGTCACCGAAGCCAGTGCCCGCACTGAGGGGACTGCTCCCCGTACGCACGGGGATGGACCACGCGGCGGGCAGCGCCCTCTCGTCCGCCACGGCTGCTCCCCGTACGCACGGGGATGGACCCGACACCCAGACCTCGATCTGGGTCGCAGAGCTCTGCTCCCCGTACGCACGGGAATGGACCCTACGACCCGGCCGCCCACGACCCGTAGGCGCGGGGATGGGCTCGATCTTCGCTCTCGATGCCGGCTGCTTCTCGTGCGCGTGTGGGTTGATCCGCGCCGGTTGCCCCGCTGAGTGGGGCCTCGGACTGCTTCCCGCATGGCCCCCGTCGACCAGTGTCTCGCTGGACGGCGACGCCTGGGCCCGGACGCCGGACTCGCCCCGCGGCCCCGGCTGCGCTTCGCGCGGCCCCCGTTGACCGGTGTTGGCCGGCGCCTTGCTGAATGGTCCGTCCGCCCGGGCCGCAGGGGATCACTCCCCGGTGTCCGCGTCTGGTGCTCTGCTCCTTGGTCCTGCCGAGCGACCTGGTCCAGGACCGCAGGCGGCTGGCCTGCCCCGATCGGCACCTTGACCGCTATAGGAGCCTTGCCGGTTTCAGTGAAAGTAGCTCAGAACCAACAGTGCCTGCGGTAGAACTGCAGCTCAGCAAGACTGCTCCCCGCGCCCGCGGGGATGGACCCGCTGGGCCCCCGGTTGGTACGCGAGCGCATAGCTGCTCCCCGCGCCCGCGGGGATGGACCCTTCCCACCTGCAACGTCGCCGCCCCGCATGAGCTGCTCCCCGCGCCTGCGGGGATGGACCCTCATCCTGATGGCCGGTCTCCCCGGGTCAGGGCTGCTCCCCGCGCCCGCGGGGATGGACCCACCGCGATCGAGACGCCGGACATGGGGACCGACTGCTCCCCGTACGCGCGGGGATGGACCCATGCCCGAGAACATCGGATATGCGGAGATTGCCTGCTCCCCGCGCCTGCGGGGATGGGTCGGTTCGCCGACGCGGCCGACCGGAGGCGCGCTCTGCTTCCTGGGCGCGGGGAGCGCCCCCTGTCGACTGGTATCTCGCCGGACGGCACCACCCACTGGGCCCGCCCGAGGGCTAACCTCCCCTCCCTCCCGGAGCTCTGCTCCTTGGCGCTGCTGGCGCGACCGGGACCAGGGGCGGCTGGCCTGCCCTGATCGACCATTTGCCCGTTCTAGCGTCTTTGCCGGTTTCGGTGAAAGTGGTTCAGAACCAGCTACACCTGCGGTAGAACAGCAGGTCAGCAAGCTGCTCCCCGCGCCCGCGGGGATGGATCCCGCTCCACCACCACGCGCTGCGCCCGCGTCAGCTGCTCCCCGCGCCCGCGGGGATGGATCCGCCCAACTCCGGGGCACCAGCAGCGCCCCAGCCTGCTCCCCGCGCCCGCAGGGATGGACCCGTCGCTCAGGACGAAGCCCAGACCAACGCCGGCTGCTCCCCGCGCCCACAGGGATGGACCCGTCGTCACCGAGCAGGCGGTCGACCTGCCGTCCTGCTCCCCGCGCCCGCAGGGATGGACCCATGCAGCGCCGGAAGCTGATCGCCCGTGGTGACTGCTCCCCGCGCCCGTGGGGACGGGCCGGATTTGCCGACGCTACCTACCGGGAACGCACACCGCTCCCCGGCGTGCCCCCTCTCGACTGATGGTTCGCCGGACGGTGCCGCCCGTCGGGCCTGTCAGAGGGTTCACTTCCCTCCCGGAGTCCGCAGCCCTGCTCCTTGGTCCCGCTGACACACACCGCACACTGGGGAGCGGGCCGCTGGCCTGCTCCGATCGACCACTCGCCCGTTCTGGGAGCATTGCCGGTTTCGGCGAAAGTGGTTCAGAACCCGCTGCGCCTGCGGTAGAACTGCAGCTCAGCAAGGCTGCTCCCCGTACGCGCGGGGATGGACCCGAAGCACGGCGCGCCTTGCGTCCGACAACGAGCTGCTCCCCGTACGCGCGGGGATGGACCCAGGGCTCCAGCGGCCAGCAGAGCGGCGGCGCCCTGCTCCCCGTACGCGCGGGGATGGACCCCCGACAGCACCTCGACGACCCCCAAGTAGCCGCTGCTCCCCGTATGCGCGGGGAATCGGTCGGGTTCGCCGACGTGACGACCGGGGGCGTGCACCGCTCCCTGGAGCGCCCTCCGTCGACTGATGCCTCGCCGGACGGCGCCGCCTGCCAGGCCTGACAGAGGGCTCCCCTCCCGGAGCCCGCAGCCCTGCCCCTTGTTCCTGTTGACGCGGGCCAGAACTTGGGGGGGCACTGGCCTGCCCTGATCGACACTTTGACTGTTCTGGGCTCTTTGCCGGTTTCAATGAAAGTGGTTCAGAACGAGCTGCACCTGCGGTAGAACTGCAGGTCAGGAAGCTGCTCCCCGCGCCCGCGGGGATGGACCCATCGACCGCGAGGTGTACGAGGCACTCTGCAACTGCTCCCCGCGCCCGCGGGGATGGACCCAAGCTCACGCACACGGGTGCTCTCGGAGCCGACTGCTCCCCGCGCCTGCGGGGATGGACCCTGTCCCCGATAGATGAGAGATTGCCGTCCGTCCTGCTCCCCGCGCCTGCGGGGATGGACCCCGCCTGCCGTAGCTATCCGACCGCTCTGCCCACTGCTCCCCGCGCCTGCGGGGATGGACCAGGTCTTCGCTCCGTACGTGGGGGCGTCGAGGACGACGGCCAAGCGGCGGGACTCCTCGTTGAACCCCGTGGCCCGGACATGGCCGACGAGCTCGGTCGCGGCCGTGGTGAGGATGGTCTCCCACTGGGCCAGGACGCTGCCGTCGGCGGCCGGGGCGACCAGGCCGCGCTCGGTCATCATCAGGCCGATCGCCGCACCGAGCCGGAGCGGCTCGCGGCCGTCTCTCCGTACCTCCCGGGCGGCGAGCAGGGCCTGGCGGGCGAGGTCGACGCCGGACAGCTCCGAGACGGCGTTCACGCGGTCACCTCCAGTGCCTCGCCGTCCAGCGGACGGTCGGCGAGCTCGGGCAGGCGCTGGGTCCACGGCGCGGGCCGGACTGGCTCCGGGCGGGCCTGTGTGCGCAGCTGCTCCAGCCACACGGCGAGCAGGTGCTCGGCGGTGCGGTTCTGGGCCTGCGCGGCGGCCTCGGTCGCGGCGCGCTGGGCGTCGTCGCTGTCGGGCATGGCCCGGTGCCAGGGCTTGGCCAGCTCGGTCGCGTACGCCTTTCGGGCCTTGGCCTGGGCCTCCTGGCTGCGGCCGAGCATCACCAGGGCCTCGTGCCGGTACTCGGCGACCAGGTTCCCGGCGGTGAGGAGCGCGTCGTGTGCGGCGGCGTCCTCGAGGTCCTGCGGGCTGGTCGCTTCCAGAGCGGCCGGGTCCGCGAGCTCCTGGACCTGCGCCCATTCGGCGGCGATGGTGTCCTTGATGGCCGTACGGACCTCGGCGACGACGGCCGCGACGGCGACCTGGTCGGTCGGGTCGGTCGACCAGGTGGCGGCGAGGAGACCGGCCTCGCCGATCAGGACCTCGACCTGCCGCCGGTGACCGCACGCCCCGCACAGCCCAGCAGACCGCTCCCGGCCGCAGTCCCCGCACGCCACGGCCTGCCGGACCGCCGCCCGCTCCCGCTCGACGGCGGCCTGCGCCTCAGCCTCGGCACGGAACGCCGCACGCCGCTCCGCCCGCTCCCGGGCCTCAGCCTGACGGGCCACCAGCACGGCGGCCTCGGCCTCGGCCTGGCGCCGCATCCTGGCCTCGATCTCCCGGTACCGGGCATCCGTCGCCAGGCCGGGCAGCTCGCGGTCGACCTCGGCCGCGATCCGCACCCGCCACGCCCGGCGCCAGTGGAGCACCGTCGCGCAGTTGTCGCAGTCGGCGCCGGTGTCGAGCCGGAGCCCGTCGTCGCACCGGACGTCCGAGCACGACGGCCGGCGCACCAGCCCGCGGTGGGTGATCCAGCCGTACGGGCGGGCGATCAGGGCCTCGCCGCCGGTCTCCTCGAGCCGGGACGTCAGCCGGGCGGCCAGCACCGACGGGGCCTGCGCCGACTGCTCCAGCACCTGGCGCAGCTGGGCGAGCTCCGCCTTCGCGGCCTTGCCGACGCGGTCCTGCTGCCAGCGGTTCAGCTTCGTCCACAGCCAGGACACCGGCGCCAGAGCCACCCGCAGACCAAGATCAACAGGAAGGTCCGTCCGCCCCTGCTGCTGCGTCTTTCGACCACCCACGACCGTCAGCCGGGCACCAGCACCAGCGGCGACGCCGCCAGCCTGCTCGTTGACGGATGACTCGTTGGGCTTTTCACCGCGAAGCGGGTCGGCCCCGGCCACCGGGCACCCAGACCCGGCCACGGCGCTCTCGCCGTCGACGGCATGGCCCTCGCGCACGCACGCGCGTCCCGGCCGACGGCCTTCCGCCTCACGGCCTTCGCCGGAAAAGCGACCAGAGAGCTGCGGGGGAACGACGGGAGTAACCGGGTGAGAGTGATCAGTGTGAAGGGCTACTGCAACATCGGGCTCTGCCGCTTCGTCCTCATCCGCCACCGGCACGCCGCTGACCTGGGAGTCCGTCTCCGCTTCCGGCGTCTCAATAGGCCTTGCCGCAACGTCGGGAACACCGGGCTCTGAAAACCCGGGCTCCAGGACCTCCGCACGGTCCTCCTGGACGTCGTCGGCGACCGTACGTCCGTGCGCGGCGGCGACCGCCGGCACCATCAGCCGCGACCGGTTCGCCATGCCCGAGCCGGTCTTCAGACGCACCCGCAGCACCAGCTCCCGGTCCTCCAGGCGCTCCAGCACCCGCTCCCCCGCTGACGCCGTGCACCCCAGCAGCCGGGCCACCGTCGCAGCCGCCCGGCCGCGCTTGGTGTCCACGCTCCCGCCGCACTGCCGCACCCGCCCGGTCTCCCGCGCCTCCAGCACCAGCAGCAGCAGCGCCAGGCGGTCCGTCGCCGCGCCCCGACCGGTACGCGTACCGATGAGCCCGGCCGGAGTGACCCGACCATCGCGGTGCTTCCAGCCCGGACCCATCACGGCCTCCAGCAGCCGCCACAAGGTGGCGTACTCCTTCTTCGACAGGTTCAGCGGGTGCCCGACGACGTCCTGCGCCGCCCACAGCGGCAGCACCCGGCACTCCAGCCCGTCGTCCTGGCCGTACTCGCCCGGCGCCGTCTCCACGCAGACCACGCCCGAGCGGCGCAGCACCGGCAGCACGTCGGAGGCCGTGTACGACGCGGACGCCCCGATCCACCGGCCCAGCTCGGAGGTGCGGATCTCCACCACACCGGTCTCCGACGGCGTACGCGACGCCAGCACCAGTACCGCCAGACGCACCGCGTCCGAGGCCCCGGCCAGGCCGGCCGTGTCCAGCAGCATCCGCACCGCGCCACCCAGACGGGCGCGCGCGTCCGACCCGAGCGACAGCGGATGACCTGCCGCCCGCTCCGGGACCGGCCCGGCCGGGACGGACCGCAGCCGACGCCGCGAGCTCCCGCCCGGCGGGACGCCGACGGAGTTGTCGACGACGTCCCAGAAGTCGTGGTCCACCGTGGCGGCCGTCGCCGCGCCCGCGCTCACAGAGACATCCCCGAGGTCAGGCGGTCAGCCGACCGGGCGTAAACGGCGTGACAGTTGATGGGTGTGATGTGTGTCACATTCCCGCCAGGGGGGACGCCGCAACCTGCGGGAATCACCCCAGAGGGGGTGCTGGCCTGGCCGTGGTCGACCTGACAAGTCGACCGGAGCTCGTGCACTATGGCGTTAACCGCCTTCCATATAGATCAACAAGGACCGATCTCCGTTGGAGATCGGACGGGCGGGGCGCCCCCTCCGTGAGGAGCGGGCACCGGACGAAGAGCCAGAGGCGAGTCCTATCTCTCCTTGCGTGATTCGAACGGGCGTTCCGAAGGCCCTTGCCGGGGTCGGCGGAACGGAAGCCACTTCGGTGGTGAAGCCGCTTCGGCGGTGCTGTGCAGAAGCCCCCTTGCCGGGGGGCCGCTGCGGTTACTGCTTGGTCCTCGCGGACCGGGTGGTGCATTGGATTGCAAGACCCAGCTCGATGAGCTGGAGCCCAGAGCCGGGTACGAACCGGGGACTGGGCGGCCGGCCTGGATGTTGATCTGGTCGGGGTGAAGGGCCGCGCGAGGCCAAAGTGGATTGCCGTCCACTCGTCTGGCGCGCGCGGCCGGTGGCGCTACGTCACCCCGACCCCCTTGATTCCGAGGCCGGTGTCGGCGTACGCGGAGGTGCACTCGATGGCGTGATCGCGATGGAGGAACGGCGAAGCTGCGCGTGTAGTTCCGCGTCGGCGGGTAGCCTTCATCCCGCGAGCACCTCCCATCAAGGTGTGCCGCCCAACGAGGCTTAGCCCCGTTCGAGATGCCCCAGCAGACCATGCCCGGTCGCTGGGGTTCTCGTCGTTATGGATCACTGCTGGGCACAGCCTAACCGCACGACCCGACAGAACTGCGGGACGAATTCGGGAAGCGTCCGAGGTGCCCGGAATGCCGTGCCCGCCTGCCGGGAAACGCGAGGCGAATGGCCCGCTGAGCGAGACGTTCACCGGTCCCCCCTTTCGCGAGACATCGTCAACTTGGTGCCGGGCTTGCTGGATCAGACCGGGAATTCCGGCGCCTCGGGTGTGGACAGCAGAGCGTGCGGGTGGCGTACGACCGAGGCTGGCCTCTGCCCCATCCACCCCGAGAGGCGATGGGCAGGTGCCTCGGTACGGACGTGCGTGAAACCCTCGGCCAGGTAGAACCGCTGGAGCGCCAGGTTGTCGCGCCAGCAGTCCAGCCGCACCCACGGCTTGCCCTGCGCGCGTGCCTGGCTGCCGACCCAGTCGAGGAGACGGCCGCCGAGGCGGCTCCCCTTCGCAGATCGTGAGGTGATGAGTTTTGCTACGTAGACACCGCTTTCGGGGGCGTCGCTCGGCCGCCAGAAATCCATGTCAGCCGGAGCGAGAGTCACCGTCGCGAGAACGGCCTCGTCCTCGACAACCCAGGTACGGCCGGCCTCGATGTCGGACATCCACTTTTTCAACGCCGGCGCGCGAGTCTGAGCGTTCTGCCACTGTTCAATTCCAGCAGCAGCGAGCCACCCTTCGGCTTCGATGCGCAGCGCCATCAGGGAGTCAACATCCGCCGTAGTAGCGGAGCGCAAGATCATCGGGTGAGCTCCAACTCGTAGACGATCCGGTTTCGGTCGCCGGGGGCGATCGTGACCATTACCCGGACCGGAACGTCGCTGGTCCCGTATCCGATCCGAGCGTGCTGGCATACGGGGGTGCCCGGCAGGTTCTGGAGGCTGAGGCGCTCGATCTCGGCGTCCGTGGGCATCCTGATGTCGAGTTCGTCGCGAATGCGGAACTGGGGGTTGCCCGTGGCGGCAAGGATGCCGCCCTTCATGGTGACGTCTCGTTCCTCCATGAGCGGGGTGCCCTCGGCGACCTCGACGGGGAACCAGCTGTCTGCGAGCTGGCAGGGCTCGCCGTCGACGAGCCGAAGCCGTCGACGGGCGACGACCGGCGTGCCCGGCTCCAGACCGAGCCAGTGCGCGATGTCCTTCGGCGCCGGTTCGACTGAGACCTGCGGGATGCCCTGCTCAGGCTCCCTGCCCTGGGCCCTCACCTGCGCCTTCCAGTCGTCCGTGTTGGTGATTGGATCGTCGCGCCGCTCGCCGCGCTCGTACTCACCGGGGTTCCAGACCAGCGGGTTGTAGACCCGCACGAACGCCCCCGCGCCTTGGCGCGCGACGACGTGGCCGGACTCTTTGAGCTGGGTGATGGCCCGATACACGACGAGCTCGCTGGCGCCGAACTCCGCCGCGAGCTGCTTCGTGCTGGGCAACCTGTCGCCCGGCTGAAGCGCGCCGGAGGCGATCCGGGCGCGGAAGCTTTCCGCGATCGATCTGGCCGTAGCCGGCTTCGTAGTCATGGCGGCACCTTAGCGCAACTTCCTATCGGAAGTAATGGGTGGGGTTGTTCAGCCTGTTTCCGATCGGCTGAACAACCCCGAACGACGCGGCCAGTTAGTTGGTCGGCACGCTGTAACGCAGCACCCAGGCGCCCGAAGCCAGAGTGTGCACGGTCACCTCGACGGCCCGCCCTTCGACGGTTCGGCCGACGTGGATGATGCGCAGCAGGAGGGCTCCGGTCTCAACGCCAAGCGCCTCAGCCTCGGCCGCGCTTGCCGGGTGCTGCTGGATCTCCTCGGTGACCTCGGTCTGCTCGAAACCAGCCTCGGCCATACGCGAGATGATCCCGCCCCTGCCCGGGTCGGGCTGTTCGATCCCTGCGGCCTCGGCGACATCGAGCGGGATGTACGAGTCGGCGAGCTGCACCAGGCGGTCGTCGCGGAACATCTTGCGCTTGCGTGTGGCCGTCTCGGTGCCGGCCTCCACGCCGAGGATCGCGGCGACGGCCTCCGGGGCCGCGTCGCGCTCGACAGCTGTCTCGACGCGCGGAGTGGAGCCCAGCTTCCTGATCTCGGTGTCGAAAGCGCCGCGCGAGGTGCCCTCCTCACGGCGGGCGCGCAGGTAGCGGGTCGAGGAGTCGCGCAGGATCTTGTCGCTCACGGTGATGGATCCATCTTTCGTCTTGTGGGTTTGATGGGTGGTTATGCCGGATTGCTGTCTTCTTCCGGCGGGTCGATCGGCCAGGTGTAGCTCAAGGTCCACAGGGTCGTCGACACCACGTGTACGCAGACCTCGACGGCACGGCCTTCCGCGCTGCGGGCCACATGCGTGATCTCGTACACCTGACGCTCTGCGGGGATGGCCAGGGAATCGGCCTCCTCCGGACCGGGCGAACGGACGTTGATCGTCTCCGTGATGGTCCGCTGACCGTTCCCTAGTTCCTCCAGGCGGCTCTTCGAACCTCCCGGGCCTGTGTCCTGCTGTTCCAGCGCGGTGTCGAACGCGACATCGCCCGGGAAGTAACTCGTCGCCAGCTGTACGACGATCTCGTTCGCCAGCATGACTCGCGCGCGAATCAGCACGGTCTCCGAGGTGGCAGGGTCGATGTCGAACAGCTCGGCGATGCGGGCCGGCGGGCTACCGCGGCTGATGGTGGTCCTGCTGATTGGCGCCATTCCCAGACGTTCGATCTCGGATGCGAAAGCGCCGCGGGCGCCGCTCCGCTCGCGAGCGACGCGCAGGTAGCGCCCGGTCCCGTCGCGGTGGATCTTCCCCAAGATGGGCGACACGATCGTGCCCAGCCTCTGAATGCCGATCGTAAGGCCGCGTTCGGTCAGGTCGCCGTACGCCCGTTGGACTGTAGTCCGCGAGCCGCGGCCGGCGGCAACGAGGTCAGCGATCTTCGGCAACTTCGTGCCGGGCGGGTACACGCCTTCGGCGATCTCGTCTGCCAGCTCGTCTGCGAGCTGCTTCCACCGTGGCGGTGCCATGGCGCTCCCTTCCTGCCTGTGGTCCAGCGACCATCCAACCTTAATTCCGGTATTAACGCACGGGACCGCTTGACCCACGACAAAAAACCGGGATTATTCAACAGGTCGGCTGTGGCGGCTCGCGCACGCAGGGTCACCTCAGCGACAGGGCAACTTCCTATCGGAAGCTGTTGACGTCGGCGCCCGGGTGGGTCTAACGTCTCCATCAGCTTCCGATAGGAAGTCGCAACAAGCGGCGTCTTAACGCTGGTTGATGCTGGGTCATATGGCCCTGCACCACTGCAGTTCTGCGGCCCGTCTCTTCGGAGTCGGGCAGGTGGCCGGAGGCGGTAGCCAAGACCAAACCCCCCGGCCTGGCAGGACTGCTTGCACGACCTCAGCGCTGATGCGCTGTCTATCCGCCGGGACGCGGGCCTCTGGCTCGTGGACCTGGTGGGTGGAGAGAGCATCCCCCCGCGAACCCCCTCCCCCTTCTTCTCTTCCTGCCGAGGAGTCGCCATGCCCGAGCTCGCCATGCCCAAGGCCGCCAAGCGCCGGGGCCGCACCCGTACCTCCCGCGTCAGCCCCCTCGACGCGATCGTCCTCTCGACCCTGTCGCCCGGTCACATCGACATGCGGCGGGTCGAGTCCACCCAGAAGCGCCGCATCTCGCTGGTCTGCCCGGCCTGCACGACCTGGGTGGCCATCACCCCGCACCGCGGCAACTACCTGCTCAAGCTCGTCCCGCACCACACCGGCCGGGCCGGCGTCGACGCCGCGATCCGCTGCGGCTCCAGCAACCGCCTCGTCGAGGTCGACGTCAGTGCGGACGCCTGGAGCCGCCAGTACGAGGAGTGGGCGCGCGAGGAGCGCCTCGCCGTCGACGTCACCCGTCACCGTCGCGCCACCGTCCAGACCCTCAAGGTCGGCCGGCCACAGGAGCGTCCCGCCGACCGGCGAGCGCAGTGGGAGCGTGCGATGCCTGCGGCCCGCCGGGCGGATGCCGCCCGTGCGGTTCCGGCCGACGCGATCCCCACCACGCGTGGTCGGGCTGTCGACGGCCCCGCCGGCGCCCTGCCGGCCATGATCGGGCAGGAGGCCGGGGACGACCGTTCCGTCCATGCCCTGGCCGCCGGAACCCTCCGCGTCCTGGCCGAGGCCGCCCCGGACCGTTCCGCGAGCGACGTCCTCGAGGAGCACCTCGCCCGCGTCGCCTACACGCACCTGGCCACGCTCTTGCGCCGCCCCCTGACCCCGGCCGACCAGTCCGAACACATCAAGCTGGTGGCCGCGGTCAGGGCCGAGTTGCCCGCCCCGGCCCCGGGCGAGACCGCCGCGGCGTACACCGCCCGCCGCAAGCCCGCCTTCGGCGCCCGCCGCCGCAAGCCCGCTCTCGCAGCCTGACCCGCACAACCGCCCCGGCCTCGGCTCCCGCACCGTGCGGGGGTCGAGGCCGGGGCCGTCTGCTCCCGTCCCTGCCCGCTCACCGCACCCAGGAGGTCCCGATGCCCGCCACTCTGACCCTGACGTCCCACCGGCCCAGCAGCAGCGAAGTGTTCGACGCCGAGACGCTCGCGCTCCTGGACGAGCTCGACGTCCCGCTCCCCATCGACCTCGACGACGTCGAGGTCGACCTCGACGTCGCCTGGGGCGCGCCGCTGGCGATGTACGAGCCCGCGGGCACCGCCCGGGAGCTGCGCCGGTACGCGGCCGCGGTCCTGACCGTCGCGCCCAACCGCCGCCACGAGCTCGCCCTCGCGCACGGCGCCGAGATCACCGCCCGCGTCGACGCCGGCCGCGACATCCTCGCCGCAGACCCGGGCATCACCACCCGTATCCGCGAGCGCCTGGTCGATGTCCTCCTCCCCCACGCCACCCGGCTGCGCGTCACGCGCCGGGCCGCCCGGGTGTTCCCGGAAGCGGCGTGACGGTGGCCTTGGAGCTGCTCCTAGGTCTGGGCCGTGCGCTGACCGCACCCGCCCACGCCTGACCGCCCCGCCGGCCCCGCACGAACACCCACGGGCCCGCCCCTCACCTCTGTTGCTCCAGGTGAGGGGCGGGCCCGCGGCTGCTCGTACGACAGCCGACAAAAAAATGATCGGCCCCCGGATTGCGCCCGGGAGCCGATCGGACTCCCGAAGGAGAACCAGTGACCCTCAGCATGACACATCCCGCCCCGTCCCTCACCGGCAACTGCTGCAGCTGCGGCGGCCCGTTCGAGTCCTGCCGGTGCGGCGCCCGCCCCCAGACCGGCGGCGGCGCCCTGCCGCTCCTGCCCTTCCAGTCCGGGACCGTCGACGACATCCACGACGAGGACGAGGCCACCGGCCTCGAGCCCTACGACGACCTCGCCGCGCTCCACCAGCTCGTGCGCCGTCTCGTCACCGACGGCGACCACCGCGCCCAGCGGGCCGATCGCCGGGCCCGGCGCACCCTCGGCGAGATGGTCCCCGGCCACACCCGCCAGCCCCTCCTCACCCTCCACCGGCCGCGGATGGGCGACCTCTGCCCGCTGTGCGACAAGGACCCCTGCGCCGACGGGTGCCCGTACGGTTCGGCCGCCTCGGGCCCGGTGACCATCGCGTCGGCCGCCGGTCGGGTCCGGTGAGGGCCGTGGTCCTCGGCCTCACCGACGCCGAGCGCGAGGAGCTCTCCCGGAGGCTCGCCGAGGTCAACAAGCGAAGCCGGGAGCGGTGAAGGAAGTGAGCGGCCGCCAGAAGGCGGACCTGTACCGCCGGTACATGGCCGCCGACCGGGCCTACCGGCAGCACGCCGTCACCTGCACCGTCTGTACCCGCACCGACCCGGCCCCGGACTGCCGGGTCGGGGCACGGCGGCACGAGTCCTTCTCGACTCTGCAGGCGGCCTACCTCAACACCCTGTAGCGGCCCTTCCGGGCGCTGTCCGCCCGTCCCTTCCCGGACAGCGCCGGTGGACCGGGCCTGGGACGCCCGTGCTCCGGCCGGTACGGCCGTCGGTAATGCAGCAGCCCCGGCGAGCCGAGTCCCGGGGCTGCTTCCTGACAGAGGACCTGATCGGAGGCCCACATGAAATTCACCGTATCCACCCGTCACTACGCGCCGACCGCGACATGCGCGGTGCCCACCCAGCCCGTCACGGCCTGCTCCGGCCTTGACCCCGAACTCTTCTTCCCGGTCGGCGAGTCCGGTCCGGTGCTGCTCCAGGAGCAGGAGGCCAAGGCCGTCTGCCGTCGCTGCCCGCTGATGGACAGCTGCCTCCAGGGCGCGCTGGACCGGGGCGAGACGACCGGAGTGTGGGGCGGCACCTCCCCGCGCGACCGCCGCACCATCCTGCTCCGCGAGGCCGCGGCCCGGACGAAGACCGCCTGACAAGGACCCGGTCGTCCTTCCCGCACGCCGGGAGCGCGACCGAAGTCCCTGCCCGCATGACCGCACCAACGGCAGCTGGCCGCCCGCCTGACGGGCCGCCCGGCTTTCGCCCGCCCGCAGCCGGGCATCGGCCCACGTCGATGCCCTTCACCCAGGAGGCGCTATGCGCACCACTCGCCGCGACGGCTGGACCGCCGCCGACTACGACTCCGAGCAGATCCTCCACGAGCTCGGACACCCCGACGCAGCCGCCCGGGTGACCAGGGCGCGCCGTCGGCGCCCGGTCCGTCGGGCCTGGCGCGTACTGCGCACCAGGCTCCACCGTCCCGTCCCGAAGGTGTCGGTGTGTGTCGACTGGGACGCGGCCCGTGCCGCCGCCGATGCCGTCAACCGCGGTGACACCGGTGAGGCCGACCGCATCGTCCGGGCTACCGCCGACCCGCGCGGCACCGCGTTCGCGGCGTTCCGCTTCATCAGCGTCGAGTGACCTCCCCACCCCCGGTGGCTGCCCCTCCCGCCAGTTCTTCAGAGACGACGACAGGAGTTTTCAGATGCCCGTGGACATGAGCAGATTCGGCGGCGGCCGCTGGGTCAAGACCCACCCCGGCAACCTCGACATCCGGGGCTTCCCGATGCACGACCTGTTCCTGATCGGCTTCAACGAGGACTGCGGCACGGTCGTGCTGCCGACCGAGTCCCGGGCCGAGAACGCGGCGGCCGCGCTGGAGCCCGCCTACGAGACCCGGGTGTACGTGATGGCCCACCGGAGCGGCGAGGAGGTATGGGCGACCGACTACACCCGCCGCGCCCCGGACGGCACGACCTTGTCCGCCTTCATCACCAACCTGACCCTCAAGGACGGCCGCCAGGTCATCAAGGACGGCCGCTGGGTGCGCTGACGCCCCTGTCTGCCGGTTGCCTTTCCCCGCTCGTCCCGGCCCCGGCGCCGGTACGGGCGGGGCGAGGGGAGCCGGACAGCCCGGACCACCAACCTCCTCGAGGAGATGCCGTGGGCATCAGCATCCAGAAGACCGTCAGCCCCGTCGCCGTCTTCAGGGACGGCGACTACGTCCTGTACCGCGACCCGGACCTGTACTGGACCGGGCAGAGCGGCCACACCTTCGTCTGCAGGGTCAAGAAGGCGTGGGCGACCGGCGTCTACCACCTGACCGAGCTCGGCTCCGCCCGACTGATCGAGTTCGCCAGGCCGGACTACATGCGGCTGCTGCCGCCGATCGACGCGATGCGCGACATCGACACCGCCCCGCTGAACGGCGCCGCCGCCGAAGGCATGACCGCAGCCGCGATGGCCTGGCTCACCCAGCAGCACACCACCGCCAACAAGCTGCCCGAGCTGCCCGCCCCCCGCGACTGACCAACCCACCCCGCACCACTACCGCCCCGGGAAGCCCGGGGCGGTACCTGACCTGGAAGGAGGCGGCGTGGCCGCCACCCGAACCCGTAAGAAGGCCAACGCCCGCACCACGACGACGGCCACCACGGCCGCGCGGCCCGCCGCCTCCAACCTGCCCGCCCGGACTCCGGCTCCGGCACCCGAGACGGAGACCGTCTCGGACACGGCGGCGGCGTTGGAGACACACTGGGCGGCGCTGGCCAGGGTCGTGGACGCCCGCGACCGGGCCGCCGACATCATCGACACCGCCCGCGAGCAGGCCCTCGTCCTTCAGACGCAGGCCGAGGAGCAGGCGGCGCGCACCGTCGCCAACACCCACCAGCAGACCACCACCCTCCTGGCCGACGCGCGCACCCGCGCCGAGGCCGTCACCGTCGGCGCCCAGGAAGAGGCCACGGCCCAGCGGGCGGCGGCCTCCACCCAGGCCGAGACGGTGCGCAAGGAGGCGCAGCAGCTGCGCGGCGAGGCCGACCGGCTCTTGTCCGAGGCCCGTACCCGCGCCGATCAACTCCTTGCCCAGGCGCGGGCGCAGGTCACGGAGCTGACCGAGCTGGCCGCCGCCGACCACCAGGCCACCGCGACGGCGATCGCCGAACTGCGGCGCCTGGCCGAGGCCGACCTCACCGAGATCGCCACCCTGGTCGCCACCCGTCGCGACGAGGCCGGGCAGATCCTCGCCCGCGCCCGCGAAGAGGCCGACAGCCTGCTCGCTGCGGCGCAGAAGGAGGTCGACCAGGCCCGCGAGCGCCACACCCAGCTCGCCAAGGCCGCCGCCGAGCAGTACGACGCCCGGCGCACCGAGGCGGAAGCGCTGTACACGGACGCGGTCGAGGCCGCCGCCGAGCGGCGCCGCGAGGCCGACACCCACGTCGCCGCCGTCCACACCGAGGCGGAGAGGGCCCGCGCCGAATTGCGCGCCGAGCTGCGCGAGCTCGGCGAGAAGTTCGACACCGAGGCCGCCGCCAAGCGCCAGGCCCTGGCCGAGGAACTCGCCGGACTGAAGACGGCGTGCGACCAGCAGCGCGAGAAGCTGCGCACCGAGGCGACGACGGTTGCTCAGGAGCTGCGCGTGGCCGCCCAGAAGGAGGCCGAGCGCATCACCGCCGAGGCCGAG
This sequence comes from Streptomyces sp. NPDC059247, assembly GCF_042754005.1. Classification (NCBI taxonomy): domain Bacteria; kingdom Bacillati; phylum Actinomycetota; class Actinomycetes; order Kitasatosporales; family Streptomycetaceae; genus Streptomyces; species Streptomyces sp. NPDC059247. Next base: position 12,848 of record NZ_JBHYZW010000035.1, on the reverse strand, counting down.
CGCAAGGCCAAGGGCATCACCGAGCGGGCGCAGGCCGACGAGGCCCGCGCCCGCCGGCTGCTGACCGAGGCCCGCGAGGCTAAGAAGTCCGCTTCGAAGTGGCGCGGCTGGCGCCAGAACCTCAGCGGCAAACTGTGGAAGATGGCGCCGTGGGTCGCGCTGGCCGCCGGCGTCGGGCTCGCCGCCTCCGGCGAGTACGAGCTCGCCCGCATGGTCGGCATCGACAAGTACGTCGCCCCGCTCCTGCCGGTGTCGATCGACGTCTACTGCGTCACCGCGTTCCGGGCCAGGAAGGACATCCCCTACGCCCTCGCGCTGATGGCGTCGGCGAACGTCGTCTATCACCTCTCCGAGCAGGCGCACCTCGTCCCCGAGGGCGGGTCGGCGCCGTGGCAGCTCACCACCTTCGTCGTCCTGATCTTCGTGGCCGTCATCTGGCGCGTACACACCCTCATGCACGGCGACGGTACGGACGGACACGGCGGTACGGACGCGCAGTCCGGTACGGCCACCGGTACGCCGGACCGTACTGGTACGGACGGCGGAAACGGAACGCCCGCCCGTACAGGTACGCACCGCAGGACGGACGGTACGGACAGCGTGACGTCCGGCAGTGCGCAGCCTGCACACAGCGACGTGTATGCCGTGAACGGCGGCGGACGAGCGGACGGTACGGGCACCGCACACGGCGGTACGGACGCCGCGCACGCCCTCTCTCACCCCTCGCACCACGACGGGGGTGAAGGGGCGCTGACCAGGCCGTACAGCGACCGTACATACGGCGTACACACCACCCTTGACGGGGCGGCGCGTACAAGTACGACGCCCCGAGGGCGTACCGGTACGGCTCACGCGGCCGTACAGGACCGCACCGGTGCGGTCAGTGCCCGTACACAGCTGGGCCATGACACCGTACGGGGCGGCCGTACCGGCACGGCGACCACCTCCTCCCGTGCAACCGGAACCGGCGGTACGGGCCGTACAGGCGGTACGGACCGACCCGGTACGCCCGCCCGGACGGACGCCGAACTCCTCCCGCTCGTACAGGAACTCCCGCGCGACGACGACGGCTACGTCACCCTCTACCGCGCCCGTACCGACCTCTCGGTCAACCAGCCTCGCGCGGTCCGGCTGCTGAAGGACGCCGGGCTGCTGCGGCCCGAGGACGCCGACAAGTACCTCACCTGACCCACCAGTCCGGCACACACCAGTGAGGGCCAGCCCACGTGAATCGGGCTGGCCCTCACTGCGACTGCCGGAAGCAGTCCACAGCCCCCGAGTACAGCAGATCCGACCCCACGGAGGACCCCGTGAGCACCGAAAACAACGGCCAGCCCTTCTTCGACGACCCGCATGCGGCGTTGCGCGAGATCGCGCAGAACCCCGACGCCTACGCGCACTACCTCGCGGACTTCCACCGGGTCGTGCTGGACATGCAGGCCAAGCTGGAGATCCTCCAGCGCGAGGCCCGCGTGCACTGCCGCGGGGTCCGCGTGGACGGTGACAAGTGGGGTCAGGCTTTTCTGCGCTCTTTCCCGGTGGAAAACTCGCTGAATGGAGTCCTCAAAGACCTCAAGAGCGCCACTTCGGGACTGGAAAAGAGTGCACATAAGCGCCATGCCCACGACGAAAAGGTGAAGGAGGTCAAGAAGAGTCGTAAGGAAAAGGTTCAGATCAAGGCGCGTAAGAACAACCCGACACTCCAGGCCGCCCCGGAAACCCCGGGTCGGCAGGGTACGCAGAGCCCGAATCCGGGCTATGGTGGTCCTACGTCGATTTACAACCTGGACCGCAGGGAGTCGGCGTGAGTGCCGGTCGCCCGCTCACGAAAGCCGAGCGGAAGGATTTCAACCGTGCGGAACACGAGCGCAAAATCAAACAGGATTTGATTGCACAGCACGGCAATGACCTCGGCACCTTTTATGCCTGGCTCCGGATTGTGAATATCCGAGGCACCCAGGCATATCGCGACGGGAACACGGAGTTCATCCGTGAGGCCGCGCTCGCCCTGCACAACGTCTACAGCCGCCACGTCTGCTAGCTCCCCGCGCCCCGTTCGAAGGGCCGCTCCCGATCCCCGGGGGCGGCCCTTCGGTGATCCCAACGCGTGCCGCGCGTGTCGCGTGCCGCGCGTGGCGTGCGCGCGTGTACGCGAGGCCGACACCGACTGTCAAGTCTAGGAGGAGGAGTCGAGTGTCCGACGACACCGACAGCAACGTCATCAACCTCCCCACTCGGGGCAGCGATTCCGGCGGAATGCCGGATGCGCCCGACGCCGGGGACTTCTTTTACTCCGAACCGTCCGGCAGTAGCGCAGACGACGGTGCTCCTCCGGAATCCCCAGAAGGAGCGATCAGGGGACTCGCGGCAATTCGCGGCCCTATTTTCCCGGAAGTCGCATTGCGGGAAACTGGAATGCCGGACGCCACGGATTCCGAGGAGGAGGAATACGAGGAAGATGAATACGAGCAGCCTCGTTCTCTCGCCGACCGTCTCGGTGACTGGCTGGAACTCCGTCTGGAAGTGGCGCGGGACAGGTATGCCGGTGAAGCGCCATTCCGTGAGGCGGAGATAGCGCGTAAGGCCGCACTTTTGGAGGCCCGGACCGCGCAGGAAACCGCGATGATGGAACAGAACGCGAAGCTCCACACCGCGCAGATGAGAGCGAAGTCCGACAAGGCAGCGGCGCGCGGCAAGGCTGACGCGGCGCGGTCCTCTGGCTCCGGCCTGGGCACCGACAAGGGCGGCCGCTCGAAGGCCGGCGGCGGGGGCGGCTCCGGCCGCGGCGGGGCCCGGGGTCCGGGAACGAACGGGTCCAGCGGCTCCGGGGGCGGCAACTCCCCCAAGGGCGCCGGGAAGGGCCCTGAACGCTCCGCTGGCGGCGGCAAGGTCTCCTCGAAGGGCAATGAGTCGTCCGGTGGCCCGAAAGGCCGCCATAACGGCTCTGGAGGCTCCGGGTCGGGCAAGGCCGTTACAGGCAAGGAAGGTTCGGGCGGCTCCCGCGGCAAGAGCGGCTCGGGCAGCACCGGGACCGGCAAGGACGGTTCGAAGGGCGACGGCGGCAAGTCCAAGGACTCGCCGCCCGCCAGCCCCCGGGCCGAGCGGGCCCGCGGCCGCCAGGAGCGCGCCGCCGCCCGCCAGGCGGCACGCCAGCAGCTGCGCAGCGCCAACCAGGCCGCCAACCTCGCCGACCGCAGCAAGGACCGCGACCAGGACCGCGCCACCGTCCAGGCAGCGCGCGAGGAACGCCGCAGGGTGAAAGCCGAGCGGAAGGCCACGGCACGGGCGAAGCGGGAGGCGGCCAAGGCCGCCGACGACCGCACCACCCTGGGCGCGGCCCTCGGGGAGGAGTCGCAACGCCGCTGGGACAAGCGCCGCGCGGCGGAGAAGGACAAGGCCGCGAAGGACGACAAGGCCAAGGACGACGCCGTTGACACCACCGGCGGCAAGGACTCCGAGGCCACGACCAAGAAGATGGCCAAGGACGACCCTGAGAAGCCCTCAGGCGGTCCGAAGGACGACTCCGCCACCAAGGAGCCGGACGACGACAAGAAGAGCGGCGAGAAGCCGTCTGACGCCTCCGCAGACACGGACGCGAAGGACGGCACCGGGACGGACACCGACCCCAAGGCCGACGAGGTCAAGGACCCGTCGGGCGCCGACGGCAGCGACGACGAGCGCTCCTTCAAGGAGAAGCTCAAGGACTTCTTCACCAACGCTGGCAAGGGCAACACCCCGCCCGAGCCGGAGGAGCCATCGAGGCTTCGGCCCGAGGACCTGGGCGACGTCACGGTGGACCGCCCAGGCGGCCCGCCCCGCACCCCGCAGCCCGAACCGGCTGAGGACGACATCCCCGACGCGGTCATCATCGACGACCCGTCCGACCCCTTCGGGACGCACGTCAGCAGCCCGGCGAGCCTCCCCCGCGCGCCCGAGCCGCACACCCAGCGCCCCGGCACCACCCGGCGGCCCACAGCACAGGAGGACCCCGTGACGGAAGTCAACACAGCCGCGTCGGGCAAGGCCCCGATGTCGGTCAAACACCGTACCGACATCACCTTCGGCGGGTACCTGACGGAGATCGTGAACATCGCCATCGCCGCCGCACTCGACAAGGACCGCGCCCAGGACCTGGCCGAATCGCTCGGGAAGGTCGCCGATCTTCTGCGGGACATGGCGGCCGACCTGGTCGCTGACCACAACATCGACACCGAGGTCGTCGGCCAGGTCGTGGACCTGGCCGACGCCGCAGCCCGCATGCAGGCACTGGCCGAACGGTGCGCCACCGAGTGCGAGTTCGCCTCGGAGGGGGCCCGGCTCGCCGCCGTCTCGGTGGGCCGCGTCTACGGCCAGGACATTGAGGCGATGGACGACGCGGGCCTGGCCACCGCCTCCTCCGCCGCCCACCATGACTAGGAAGGAACTCTGCTGATGAGCGACCTCACAGCCCGCCCCGGAACGTTCGCCGTCCGCACCGACGGCGACAACCGCTACAAGGCCGTCCAGCGGAAGCTCAAGGAACTGTCCACCGCCATGGACCTGGCCAGTAGCGACCTGGAACTGCTGCTGCACGCCATGCGTACCAACGCCCGGCGCACGGAGGGCCTGGCCGTCGACATCGCCAACGCCGAACTGGACCGCAGGTTCATCGAGATGACCAACCAGGTGTCCGTCGCCCTGGGCGGCGCCGCCGCCGAAGTCCAGACGCTCCACGAGACGGCCCAGGAAATCTGCGGCCTCGCCCACGACGCACGCCGTACACACGCACGCCTGTACGAGGCCCTGGACGACATCCGCTCCAGCCGCAAGGAACGCACACCCAAACCGGGCTTCTTCGCCCACTGACCCGACCCACCGAAACCCCTGATGGGCGGCCCGCCACGTAACGGCGGGCTGTCCATCGCCACACCCCGAAGGAGAAGACCCGTGTCCGTGCCGCGCAGCGTGGCCCTGGAGCGCACCTTCTACATTTTGGCTGCCCCGGCCCTCGCCGCGGCCCCGAACCTCTTCGCCGACAGCCCTGTCAGCACGGTCGTGCATCTGGCGGGCGTGGCCGGTGTCGGCGGCTGGGTCCTGGCCGCCAAGAGCGACGATGCCGGTGCGGGACGCAAGATCCTGCGCTGGTCGCCGCTCGTGGCCGCAGCAGCGATCGACATCGCCGCCCGGAACACGATCGGCTGGGGCCCGTGGTGCCTGGACGGCATCCTCGCCGCCGGCTGGGCGACGGCCGGCCTGCTGGTGCTGCCCTTCTCCCGGCACACCCGTCGCCGTCACCGTCCCGCGCTCGCAGCCCCGGCCCCCGCGCCGCAGTTGCAGGCCGCTCCCGAGCCGTCCCTCGCGCAGCCGGACGACGGCGCCGACGCCTTCACCCTTCAGGTCCGCGCACTGTGGGACACCGGCGGCACACCTGGCCGCACCATCGTGGTCAAGGCCACCCCGTACGACGGCACGCCCAACGACCTGTCGCTGTTGCTCCGTGCCTCCGAAGCCGGCCGGGCCATCTCGGGGCTCCGTGAGGACGACATTGCCGCCGCGTTCGGCGTCGACGCCACCGACGTGACCATCAGGGAGGTCGTCAGGCAGCACGGGCGCGAGGGCGGCCCCGCCTGGCGGGAGGTCCACGTCACCCCCGACGCGAACGATCGGCGCCGCAAGGCCCCGACCACCCACGAGTGGTGGGCCGACCGGATCGCTGGCGGGTCCTTGCCCGGTTCGGAGTTCATCAAGAAGATCCGCGACCACGAGCGGAAGGTCACCCACTACATCGCCCAGGTCCCCGCCGAGGCGGGCGAGCCGCGTGTCAACAAGTACGCCCTCGCCGCCGCGCTGAAGACCAAGTATGACGAAGGCCGCCTGTTCGTCACCGTCGACGGCAACCAGGTCCTGGTCTCCCTGTGGGACTCCAGCCCGCTGGCGCAAGTCTTCCCCGCCACCCGCGAGCTGCTCACCCCGGACAAGAACGGCCGGTGGGTGACCGGCTTCCTTGGCAACGGCCAGCCCGCCCGTAACCGTGTCTACACCGACCGGGGCGCGGCTCACGGCCTGTTCGTCGCTCCCTCCGGCGGCGGCAAGACCCAGTTGATGGGCCTGCACGTCGCCGCCGACGCCCTGTTCGGCGCCGTCGTCATGCTCACCACCGAGGCCCCCGACGAGAAGACCGCCGCGCTGGGCAAGCACGCCGCCCGCTACGGTGTCGGCGCGCTCTACATGCTCCGGCTCCTGCGGGTGCTGGTCGCGCTCATGGAGATCCGCGGCGAGATGCCGTGGCAGGACGGGCAGGTCCACGAGTGGGACCCCATCCGGCCGGGCTGCCCGTACCGGATGCTGTCCGCGTACCTCGACGAGTTCCTCTCCGCCGCCCGCAACGGCGACTACGGGGCGGAGATCATGGACCTCGCGGAGCTCGTGTCGGTCAAGGGCCGCAAGTACGCAGTCGGCCTGAAGGTGGCAGGCCAGTCCATCTACGTCCAGGACGGCTTCACCCAACTGCTGTGCGAGAACCTGCGCGAGAACTGCATCCCGGTTGTGCTCAAGGTCGCACCGAAGAAGGTCGGCGAGATGTTCAAGGCCCTGGGCATCCCGTCCGAGCACATCCCCGACCCACTCCCCCGCTCCTTCTCCCCGGCTGAGCAAGGCCGGATCGAGCGGGTCATGCGCGGCGAGCCCGAGCCGCCGAGCGACTCCAACACCGGCGGCGCGGGCTGGATCGTGGAAGGAACCCAGCCGGATGTCCTGCGCACGCTGTTCATGGACTTCAAGGCGGGCATCGACGGCTACTTCCCCGACATGGTCGCCACCCTGACCGACTACGAGATCCGCGAGCTCGAGGCACGGGACCTGTGGTTCGACTGGACCGAGCCGCCCCGCCCCGGCGAGTTCGGCCCCGAACCCGACGGCGAGGATGACGCCCCGAAGAAGAGCGGCGGCAAACGCCGAAGCGGCGGCGGGAAGCCCACAGCGCGCCGCGACACGGTCACCTCACCCCGCCAGGCGCTGGAAGCCATCAAGAACCTCTCCGGCGTCTGAACCCGCCCCAGAGATCCATCCCCACCCGCAGGGCCCGGCCGATACCGGACGGGCCCTGCCGTCGTCCCGCCCGGCAGCTTCTTGCCTACGCCTCCGTCCATGGAGGGTCGGGCGTGTCGTTGAGCCCGTCGCAGAAGCGGCAGTCCCACTCCGACGGGATCTCCCACCTGTCGACCCACCAGCCGACCTGCCGGCCGACGAAGTAGTTCTCCCCGCCACACCAACCACAATCGAAGACGAACTCCACCCGAATCCTCCACCGCGCCCGCCGGATCGAGGATGCTCGGGACGCCAGTGCGGTCACTACCCACCGGCCAACCTCAAATCACCTGCCGCACATCGCCGAAGGGCGCCGTTGGAAACAACTCCGGCGACGCCCTTCCCCGCTGCGCGCGGCCACTCCCCCACGCGCCCTCCCTGCCACGGCCAGGAGGATGCGCCCCATTCCCGCGTGATCGGAGAATCCCGATGGACCCCCAGCAGACCACCCAGTCCGGCATGCCTGAGTCCGAGGCCGCGGCCGAAGCCCGCCGACTGCTCGACGAGTGGGCGGCCCAGCCCGGCCGGCAGCACCCCACCTCCTACCGCAACGACAGCATGCCGCCGTCCTTCGGCACCACCCCGCCCGTCCCGCAGCCCGACCAGCGGATCGTCCCGGCCTGGGCAGCCGGGATCGCCGTCGCGAGCATCGGCGTGGGCGCCGGGATCACCGGCATCGGCTGCGGCTCCTGGCTCGTCCTGCAGGGCCTGGCCTCCGTCAGCCTCGCCGGTGTCCTCATGGCCACCCTGCCGGTCGCGGCCCTTGCCATGGCCGCCACCGCCATCAGCGGCGCGATCAGCAAGGCCCGCGCGGCCGTCACCAAGAACGTCTACGAGGCCCCGGTCACTCACCACACCGAGATCCACAACAACAGCACCACCCGCGGCGCGTTCTTCGCCCGCACCCGCAACGAGATCCACTGACCCGTCCACCACCATCACCCATCTCAGCACGGGGAATAGAGCGCCCGGACACCCCCGGCGGCACGTCGCCGTTCCCTGCCCGAAACCCCCACACCCCGGGAGACCAACCGCCGTGCGCCGCTTCCGCTACCGCTGCACCGTCTGCCGTACCACCAGCCCCGTCGTCCACCAGCCTGACGACCTGGCCGCCGAGACCGCCGCGCACCGCCAGACCATCCACGGCGGACACATCCCCGACGACGAGATCGCCGGCCAGATAGACCGACTCGGCCGCTGGTACACCGCCCTGACCCCGCTCGCCGCACTCCACGCCCGCATCGCCGACGGCCTCAGCGACCTCCACGACGAGAAGGCGATGGGCCACTACTGGTGGGCCAACGCCGGAGCCACCCTCCTCATCGGCGGGTCGGCCGCCCTCATCCTCCTCGTCGTCTCCGCAGCCCTCTGACCCCTGACTCCGACCGCCCCGCCCGGCCACCGGCACCAAACCGCCCCGCACTTCGGAGGAGGCCGGTCCCGGTGACCGAACAGGCCAACCGGCCACCCGCACCCACCTCACGCCACCCCGGCACGTGTCCTTGCCGCGCTGATCCTCAACCCCCGCACACACCGGTGACCTGCCGCATCCGCGAGGACCAGGCGGCCACCCGCATTCTTCTCGACGCCCCTCTGACGTCTGCCCGATCCGCCCGTCGCGTACGGGCGGTGAGGGGAGCCGGGACAGTCCCGGGCCCGCAGCGAGAGGACCACACACGTGACCCACTACGACGGCGACATCTGGGCCGAGCTCCGCGAGGACGGCCACCTGCACGACGCTCGTGTCGAAGCCGAGGATGCCGCACAGGCAGCCGCAGCACCGCTCGAGTCCATCTACGAGTACGAGGAGAACGACGACGAGGGCTGACCTGCAGTTCCTGACCAGCCCCAGTCGGAGGGCCGCCCCAGCCCCTTTCCGGGCCCGGGGCGGCCCCCCCCACGTCCTGCCCTTCACCACCGGCCCGGCTGGCTCCCCCGTCCCGCCCAGTGCGCGAGACCTTGACCGACACCGTCACAAAGGCCCTCGCCCTGGTCGCCGCCGCCCGGACCCCGCGAGGCAACGACCCCGACTGGCTCTGGTTCCTGGACCATGTCCAGCCCGGCCACCCAAGGCCGTTCCCGTCACCCACCTCTGCTGGTAGCCCCCGGGCCCCTGACCAGACCAATCAGCATTCCGCCCCGTGCCCCCGCCCGACCACACCGTCGGCGGGGGCACGGCGCATCCCGCCTCTTCACTCTGGAGATCCTTCGTGACCGTCACCCTCAACGCCCACCAGCTCGGCCGCCTCCTGGAACGGACCGTCGGCCACATCGGCGACGAGGCCCTTCCGATGCTGCACGGCGTGCTCCTGGAGGCCGACGCCACCTACCTGTACGCGGTCGCCACCGACCGCTACACCCTGGCGGTGGCCCGCTACCGCCACCACGGCCTGGACGGCACCCCGTTCGCCCGTACCCTCCCGGCCCGGGCGCTGCCCGCGCTCCGCCGGTGGCTCACCTGCCTGCCCGGCCACGACCCGGTCACCCTCACCCTCACCGGGCACAAGGCCCGCCTCGCCGCCCCGCAGGGCGAGATGAGCCTGACCACCGACGACGCCCAGGAGTACATCGACTGGCGCGGCCTGCTGCGCGGCATCATCAAGCAGACCGAGAACAGCGACGGGACGGAGACGGCCTGCCCGGTGCTCGACACCGACAAGATCAGCCGCTTCGGAGCCGCCGACACCCGCCTGCGGATGTGGGTGAGTCCCGGCCGGACCGCCGCGCTCCTGGCCGGCGAGGACTTCATCGGCGCCCAGATGCCCATGCGGACCATGGAGAGCGGCTTCCCCACGAGCCTCGCCGACGACCTCGACCACCTCCACACCCTCTGGGACGCCACCCTCACCAGCGCCCTCGCCGGTACGGAACCGGTCTCCGGTGTCCTGGCCCGGTACACCGTGCCCGGCGCCTCCCGCACCGTCGCGGGCATCACGAAGGACCTCCTGCACCAGACCATGCGTTCCACCCGCGATCTCTTCGAGGAGGACGGCGACTCCCCGACGGCCCTGGCCGCGCACGCGGCCTCGGGTGTCACGGCCTGGAGCGCGTACCGCTACCTCGAAGCCCTCCACCGCGCCGACCCGAAGCTCGCCGCGCAGGTGGTGGCCGAGACCGCCGGAGAACTCGACAGCGGAGAGCTCGGTGAGTTCGCCTACGACGCCGCCCACGCCGCCGGGTTCAACCCGCAGAGCTGGGAGGACAACACCGAGACCAAGACCAAGACCGGGCCCGCCGCCCCCGTCTCCGTCACCGACGACGCTCCGGTCAGCGACAGCGACACGGCCACCTCCTGACGGGGAGAGCGGTTTCGTGGTGGGAGCGACAGCCAAGGCTCTCGCTCCCACCCCTCTTACCCGCCCGGAACGCCGCTCCGCTGGATCGTTTCCACCATAAGTACCAGATCGAGCGGTTCCACGAGCTCTGCCTGAGCGATGGCCACGAGCCGCGCGGGAGCAGCGCCGTCCAGCAAGCCGCCCACATACTCGAGGGCCTCCTCGGGCGAGAGAACCGGAAGCCGCTGGCGCAGCGTCCGCACAGCGTGCAGGCGACCGCGCGCAGCGGCGGTCTCGCATACCTCGTCGTGGAGATCGTCGACTGCGGTGCGCACGGGCATCCCACGGATCCGGGCCCGATAGTCGCTCTCCCACTCCCCCGTGAGCACGGAGACGACGCTGGCCTGGTGCAGTCCCCCGTCGACGCGGTCGACCAGGTACGGCCCGTTGCCAGCAAGCATGAACTGCGGATTACGGGTGCGCACGAACTCTTCGGTGGTCCAGGACACGATCCACACCAGCTCGTGTTCCTCGACACCGACCACGGCCATCCGCATCGCGTCCACGCCCGCAGCCTGCCGCTGCCGGTAGTCACGCTCCAGCTCATCCTCGACGGCCCTGACGGCGGCCTCTCGCTCGATCACGCACGCAGTCCGCGTTGTCCCGCGCACCTTCGTACACAAGGCCCGCGCCTACCTCGCCCGCGACGGCATCGTGCTCTACGACAACCCCGAGGCACTGCTGATCTGCGCCTTCAAGCACGACGTGGCCATGTGCGATCCAGACCCGGGTACCACCGCACCCCGCCAGTATGACTGCCGTCCCGGCTGCGCGAACACCGTCCGCACTGACGGCCACGCCCTCCTGCTCCGCGAACGCGCCGACGAACTCGACGAGCTCGCCGATCGCCTGCCCCCACCCCTCGCCCGCCGTCTGCAGACCAACGCCGCCCGCCTGCGCGCCACTGCTGACGCCCATGACTCCACCGCCCAGACCGCTGAGGCCCTGTCATGAACCCGACCCACGACGATGAGCGCACCCGCATCCGAAAGGCCATCGACCGCCTCCTGACCGGCCAGGCCACGCTCTCCAACGGCAGCCTCACCGCTACCGCCCTAGCTGTCGAAGCCGACGTTCACCGTATGGCCCTTATGAAACGCCACGTCGACCTGAAGAACGAGTTCTACGAGCGCGTCCGCACCGAAACCCGCCAGGTCCCCGAACCCGAGAAGCGACTCCGGGAAACCGTCACTCGGCTGAAGGAGACCATCGCCGACCAGAACGCCGAGATCCAGGACCTTCGCCAGCGGATCACTCGGCTCACCCTTGCCGCAGCTGTGCTCACACATGACCAAGACCAACCGGGACCAGTCCTGAAGGACATCGGCAACATCCTCCACCTGCGCCCGCCGACCTGAAACCCAAGCTGCCTGGCTGCGCATGTGGAGACCAGGAACGGTTTTCGCAGTGTTCTGAGAACGCGCGAGGGTCAGTCGCCCGGCAAATGTTGCCGAGCAGTGAGAACACGCCTTGGTCTCCTCGTGCAACGTGGCCCTGGGTTAAGGATGAACGCCAGTCGAGGCGAGCGTCGAACTCAGGTCGATGCGGTGCGCGCGCGAATGCGGTGCGCAGTCCGCAGCCCCTGTTTGGCGGCGGTTGCCACGAGGCCGCCGAGGGTGGTTCTGGCGAGGTCGTGGGCGGCGAGGCGTTCCAGCGCCGGCAGGGCCCGGTCGTCGGCGGTGGAGCCGAGAGCGCGGCATGCCAGTGCTCGGAAGTCCGGGTCCGGATCGGTGGTGAGGGTGATCAGGTCGTCCACCACCGGCGGGCCAAAGGCAGCGATCGCTGAGGAGAGATAGCTGGCCTTCGGGTTCCGGGGTTCCATCATGGCCTGCCAGAGCCCAGCAAGTGCCCGGTCGCCGCCGATTTGGCCGAGCGCCTGGGCGGCTCTGCTGCGAACCCAGTCGGTCTCGTCGTTCAGCCGGGCTGTCAGGGCAGGCACAGCGGCTGGTTCTTCGAAGAGGCCGAGCGCCTCGCAGGCGCCCTCGCGGACCATCGGATCGGGATGCTCCAGCAGGGCGGTGATCAGCGGAACGGCTCGGCGGCAGCCGAGTTCGGCACAGGCGATCGCCGACCACCGCACCCCGCGGTGCCCGGTGTCGGCGAGCGCGCGCAGGAGACCCGGTTCGACGCTCGCGTCGCCGAACAGGGCGATCCGGTTGAGCGCCTTGGTCCAGACGGTGACATCCTGCGTCCGGTGGTCGGAGACGACCTGGGACAGGGCCGCCCGGGCCTGCGGATGGCCGAGCTCCGCCCACTCCAGCAGGGCGTCGATCGCCCGCAGCCGGATTGTGCGGTGCCTGCTCAACTCGGCCGCGTGGACAGTGACGAGGGAAGTCGGTCCGTCCGACGGGGGGCCTAGGGCCTGTGTGATGTTGTGATCAGTCGGCGACCTTCAGGAGGTCGTCGATCCAGATCATCGCGGCGCGGAGGTGGAGGCCGGCGAGGTAG
>NZ_JBHYZW010000034.1:0-36013 GCF_042754005.1 Streptomyces sp. NPDC059247 | reverse complement strand
GACCCACAACATTCTCGGCACTCACAGCTTCGCCACCCCCTTGGCAATGAACGCCACCAGCGCGAAAACCGCGACCACAGTGACGACGAAGGCCACATCGGCCATCGTGGACTCCCGGTGAAGAAGGAAGAGCGGATGTTCGGACGAGTCGAGGAAACAGCCTCCCCGGCCGCCTCCGGCCCTCGTTGACGCCGCCCTAACGCCCTTGACGCCGCTCTTGACGCATCCCCTACGCGCGGGGGCCCCGCGTCAGGGTTCCGTGGGGACGGGCACGCCCGGCACCCGGACGGCCGCGCGGGGCAGGGTGACCACCATGGTGAGTCCGCCGCCGGGCGTGTCCTCGGGGGTGAGGGTGCCGCCCATGGCCTCGGTGAGGCCCCGTGCCAGCGCCAGACCGAGGCCGACGCCGGTGGTGTTGTCGGTGTCACCGAGCCGCTGGAACGGTTCGAAGACGCGGTCGCGGTCGGCGGCCGGGAGGCCGGGACCCCGGTCGACGACCCGGAGCTCGACGCGGCGGGACAGCGTGCTGACGCCGAGGAGGACCGGGCGGCCGGGCGGGGAGTGGCGGACGGCGTTGGCCACGAGGTTGGCGACGACCCGTTCGAGCAGGGGCGGGTCGGCGAGGACGAGCGGCGCCTCCTCCAGACCCTGGAGGGTCACCCGCCGTCCCGTGTCGGGAAGGCCGTCCAGGGCGGCGGGGAGGACCTCCTCCCAGGCGGTGGGGCGCAGGGCCAGGGTGAGGGCCCCGGCCTGGAGGCGGCTCATGTCGAGCAGGTTCTCCACGAGCCTGCTGAGCCGGGCCATGGACTCGTCGGCGGTGGCGAGCAGCTCGTCGCGTTCCTCGGCGGTGAAGTCCACGTCGGGGCTGCGCAGCGAGGCGACGGCGGCCCAGCCCGCGGCGAGCGGGGTCCGCAGGTCGTGGCTGACGGCGGCGAGGAGCGCGGTGCGCATCCGGTCGGCGGCCCGGACGGGTTCGGCCTCGGCCGCCGCCTCGGCCAGCCGGGCCCGTTCGACGGCGGCCGTGACGTGGGCGGCGAACGCGGCCAGGACCCGGCGTTCGGCGGCGGGCAGGGTGCGTCCGCGCAGGACGAGGAAGCCGTCGTCGCCGACGGCGACCTGACTGGCGTCGGGGTCGTCCACGGGACGGTCGACCAGTTCGGCGGCGACGGCGCCGAAGGTCTCCCGGGTGCGGGCGAGGAGGGCGGGGACGGTGTGCTCGCCGCGTACGACGGAACCGGCGAGCGCGGAGAGGGTCTCCGCCTCGGCGGTGGCGCGGGCGGCGCGCCGCGAAAGCCGTAACGACCGGTCGACGACCGCGGCGACGACCGCCGCGACCAGGGCGAACACCCCGAGGGCGATCATGCTGTCGGTGTCGTGGAAGGTGAACTCCCCGATGGGTGGCAGGAACCAGTAGTTGAGCAGCAGGGACGCCGTCACGGCGGCGACGAGCGCGGAGCCGATGCCGCCGACGCAGGCCACGCCGACCACCGTCACGAGGAAGAGCAGGACCTCGCTGGTGAGGTTCAGGGTGCCCCTGGCCCGGTCGAGGAGCAGCGTCAGGAGGACCGGGAGGACGACACCGGCGAGGGGGCCGACGATCCTGCGGGGCGGGGACAGCGGCAGACCGCGGTGGCGGGTGGGCAGCAGGCGCCCCCGTCCCGCCCGTTCGTGCGTCACCATGTGCACGTCTATGTCGTCGGAGAGCGTGGTCGCGGTCTCGCCTATGCCGCGCCCGGTGAGGAAACGTTCCAGACGGCCGCGTCTGCTCGTGCCGAGGATCAGCTGGGTGGCGTTGCCCGCGCGGGCGAAGTCGACCAGGGCCGCCGGGACGTTCTCGCCGACGACCGTGTGATAGCTGCCGCCGAGGCTCTCGACCAGGCGTCGCTGACGGGCGAGCGCGGTGGACGAGGCGCCCGCCGCGAGGCCGTCGCCGCGCACCACGTGCACCGCCGACAGTTCGCAGCGGGCCGATCTGGCGGCGATGCGGCCGGCCCGGCGTATGAGGGTGTCGCCCTCGGGGCCGCCCGTCAGACCGACGACCACCCGTTCCCGGGCCTCCCACACCCCGCCGATGCCGTGGTCGGTGCGGTACGTCCGCAGGGCGTCGTCGACCCGGTCGGCGACCCAGAGCAGGGCCAGCTCGCGCAGGGCGGTGAGGTTGCCGGGGCGGAACCAGCTCGCCAGGGCGGCGTCCACCACCTCGGGCGGGTGGATGTTGCCGTGCGCCATCCTGCGGCGCAGCTCCTCGGGGTCCACGTCGACGAGGACGATCTGGTCGGCGCGGCGGACGAAGTCGTCGGGGACGGTGTCTCCCGGCGGCACTTCGGTGATCTTCTCGACGACGTCGCTGAGGGATTCCAGGTGCTGGACGTCGACCGTGGTGAGGACATCGACGCCCGCCGCGAGGAGTTCCGCGACGTCCTGCCAGCGGCGGGCGTTGCGGTGTCCTGGCGGGTTCGTCCGGGCGAGGTCGTCGACGAGGAGCAGCGCGGGGCGACGGCGCAGGGCGGCGTCGAGGTCGAAGCCCTCGGGGGCGCGCCGGGACGTCCCCGCCGGGGTGTCCCGGGGGGACTTCTCGGGGGCGTCCTCCCGGAACCCTTCCGGGGCGCCCCCGAGACGCTTCCAGAACCCTCCGGGGATGTCCCCGACGGCCCTGCGGAATCCTTCCGGGGTGTCCCCGACGGTGCTCTCCGGGACGTCCCCGCTCGTGCCTCGGGGGGCCAGGCGTTCCAGACCGGCCAGCAGCGCCTCGGTGTGGGGGCGTCCCCGGCAGTCGGCGGCGCCGACGACGACGTCCGTGCCCCGGGCGGCCCTGCGGTGGCCCTCGTCGAGCATCCGGTACGTCTTGCCGACGCCCGCGGCGGCGCCGACGAGGACCTTGAGTCTGCCGGGGCGCGGGGCGGGCGGGGGCTGGGAGCCCCGGGCGGGCGGGGGCGTCTCCGGTCCCTGGGCGGGCGGGACCTCCGGGCCCCGGCCCGGAGGTCCCGTCTCCGGACGCCCGGCGCCGGTCAGAACTTCTCCGGTCGGATCAGTGCGGCCACCAGGTAGCCGACGAGGGCTGCGGCGACGACGAGGCCGACCACGTTCTCGACACTCATGGACGATCAACTCCCCTTGGGTACGGGCGGGTTCCGGGACGCGGTGCCGCTTGCGTCGAAGCCGGTGGCGGCGCTGCCGCCCGTCCACTGTGACGCGCTCCCGCCGCAGGGGCCGGTGCCCCTGACGGACCCTTGACGGATCCCGTACGGGAGGGTCACCCGGTCGGGGGTACGCGGGCCGGGGACGGGCCGGAGACAGGGTGCGGGGACACGGAGCCGGAGCCAGGGGCCCGAGGGGCGCGGATCAGGGGCGCGTGCCGGGACCCAGGGGCGCGAGGCCACCGACCGACCGCCGTCCGTCCGCCGTCCGCCGTCCGCACCAGGCACCAGGCACCCGGCACAGGAGGCGTACAGCCGGACACGTACGACCGGGCACGTACGAGCAGACCCGCACGACCAAGCTCGTACAAGCAGACCCACGCAAGCAGACCGGCACGACCAGGCCCGTACCAGCAGACCCGCACGACCAAGCTCGTACAGCCAGCCCCGTACGACCGGACTCGTCCGGCCCGCGGCCACCCCCCTGGCGGGCCGCGGGCCGGAACGTCCCTCGCGTCGGACGGCCGTGCGCGTATCGAGGTGTCGGTCCGGGCGGTCGGTCCGGACCGCGCGCGCCGCCGTTCGGGACGGCACGCCCCCACCCACCTCGTACGGCCGGACGGTCGCCCGGTTCCCCCGTGAGGCGATCATCCTGTGCCACGCCCCGGGCGGACACGCCCGCCGTTGACACCCTTCTGACGCCGCGCCACCCGTCTTTGACGGGGCCCTGACGGCTCGGGAAAGACCTCGTCAGAGGCCCGTCAAAGCCCGCGCCCGAAGGCCTTCCCCGGGCTTCCCCGGGGCTAGATTCTCCCTCGGTCGCTCACCGGTCCGGGGGCGTCAGTGGCCTGATCGTCCCGGACCGCGGGGGCGCGGACCGCCCCTCCCCATACGACGTCCGCGCCCCCGCTCCGCGACCGTGCCGTCCGTCCACGGCCGTGCCGAGGGCGCCGGGGCACCCCGTCCCCGGCGCCCCGGCACGAGGATGCCGGGGCCCTCCGCCCCCGCCGCCCGTGTGCCCGAAGGCCCGCCCGCCGTCCCTCCGCCCCCGGTCTTCCCCCGGTCTCCGCCGACGACGGCCGAGCGGACGGCCGGCTTCCCAGAAGGTCCTCCGCGATGCACTCCGCCGCGCCCCGGCCCGCCCGTCCCTCCGCCGGTCCAGGCTTTCCTGACGAACCGTCACCATCCGTCGGCGCGCCGGGCCCCACAGGTCCAGGCCCCGCCGTCCCCGACGGCCCGCCCTCCCCTCTCGGCCCGGGAGACCCCGGCCGTCCTCCCGCCCCGCCCCGCCGTCCTTCGCCCCGGGTGCGTCCCGGACGGCGGCGGGCCGGGCACGGCGGGCTGCTCGATCCGGTGCAACTGGTGAAGTCGTTCCCGGACGCCCTGCGCAAGCTCCACCCGCGCACGCTGGTCCGGAAGCCGGTGCTCTTCGTGGTGGCCGTCGGATCGGCCCTGACGACCCTGTCCGCGCTCTTCGACCCCTCGGTGTTCACCTGGACGGTGAGCGTCTGGCTCTGGCTGACCGTGGTGTTCGCGAACCTCGCCGAGGCCGTCGCCGAGGGCCGGGGCCGGGCGCAGGCGGAGTCGCTGCGCCGGGCCCGTACGGACACGGTCGCGCTGCGGCTGCGGCACTGGCGGTACGGCACGGACGTCGACCGCGCGGCCACGGAGACGGTGAACGCGGCGGACCTCGCGCAGTTCGACTTCGTGCTGGTCGAGGCGGGAGGGCTGGTCCCGGCGGACGGCGACGTCGTCGCCGGGGTCGCCTCGGTCGACGAGTCCGCCGTCACCGGCGAGTCCGCCCCGGTGATCCGCGAGGCGGGCGGCGACCGCTCCGGGGTGACCGGCGGCACGACCGTGCTCTCGGACCGGATCGTCGTACGGGTCACCGCACGGCCCGGCCACTCCTTCATGGACCGGATGATCACCCTCATCGAGGGCGCGGAGCGGCAGAAGACCCCGAACGAGATCGCGCTCAACATCCTGCTCGCGGCGCTGACCTTCGTCTTCGTGCTGGTGGTGGTCGCGCTCACCCCGATGGCCGGGTACGCGGGCGCCGCCCCCTCCACCCCCGTGCTCGTGGCGCTCCTGGTCACCCTGATCCCCACGACGATCGGGGCGCTGCTGTCCGCGATCGGCATCGCCGGGATGGACCGGCTGGTGCAGCGGAACGTGCTCGCGATGTCCGGCCGGGCCGTCGAGGCGGCCGGGGACGTCGACACCCTGCTCCTCGACAAGACCGGCACCATCACCCTCGGCAACCGCGAGGCCGTCGCGTTCGTCCCGCTGCCCGGGGTGGAACCCGCCCTGCTCGCCGACGCGGCCCAGCTCGCCTCCCTCGCCGACGAGACCCCCGAGGGACGGTCCGTCAGCGCCCTCGCCCGGCGTCAGTACGGGCTCCTGCCGCCCGCCGGGGACGAGTGGGCTGACCTCCGGTTCGTCGAGTTCAGCGCGCGGACCCGGATGAGCGGCATCGACCTGCGCGGGAGCGACGGCGTCCGCCACCTCCGCAAGGGGGCCACGGCCCAGGTCGTCGACTGGGTCGAGCGGTACGGGGGAAGGGTGCCGCCCGAGGCCCGTGCCTGGTCCGACGCCATCGCGGACGCGGGCGGCACTCCGCTGCTCGTCGCCGTCCACGACGCGGCCGGGCCCCGGGTCCTCGGGATCGTCCATCTCAAGGACGTGGTGAAGGACGGCATCCGGGAGCGGTTCGGCGAGCTGCGCCGGATGGGCATCCGGACCGTCATGGTCACCGGTGACAACCCCCGTACGGCGAAGGCCATCGCCCGGGAGGCGGGGGTGGACGACTTCCTCGCGGAAGCCACGCCCGAGGACAAGATGGCGTTGATCAAGCGGGAGCAGGCGGGCGGGAAGCTGGTCGCGATGACCGGTGACGGCACCAACGACGCCCCCGCCCTGGCACAGGCCGACGTGGGCGTGGCCATGAACACCGGGACCTCGGCCGCGAAAGAGGCCGGGAACATGGTCGACCTCGACTCCGACCCCACCAAACTCATCGAGATCGTCGAGATCGGCAAACAACTCCTCATCACCCGGGGCGCCCTGACCACATTCTCGATCACCAACGACGTCGCGAAGTACTTCGCGATCATCCCCGCCATGTTCACGGGCGCCTACCCCGCACTGGACGAGCTGAACATCATGGGCCTGCACAGCCCGACCTCGGCCATCACCTCGGCGATCGTCTTCAACGCCCTGATCATCGTCGCCCTGATCCCGCTCGCGCTGCGCGGTGTGCGCTACACCCCGGCGTCCGCGCACGACCTGCTGCGCCGCAATCTGCTCCTGTACGGGCTCGGGGGCCTCGTCCTGCCGTTCGTCGGCATCAAGGTCATCGACCTCCTGGTCTCCACCGTCCCCGGCCTGGGGTGAAACTCCGTCAGGGCGGCATCAGGGAAGCCCCGCCGGCCTTGCCCGAGCGCTCGCGGCGGAGTTGCATGGACAGTGCGTGGCTCCAGGCCGACCGGCCGCCTCATCAGGCGGTCCGATGTCGTGCGCCCCGCCGTCCGGAGCCGCCGTCCGCCTCGCGCTGACGCGTACTCCGCCGTCCCCGGGGCGCCGTGACCGAACCGGTCCGGCGCCCCTCTTCACGTACCCCCGACCGAACGACCCTGGACCGGCCATGTCTTCTTCCCCGTCCCCGTCCCTCTCCGGCCGCACCGTCCTCGTGACCGGGGCGACCTCCGGCATCGGCCACCAGACCGCGCGGCTGCTCGCCGAGCGCGGCGCCACGGTCCTGCTGCACGGCAGGACCACGGAGGAGGCGCGCGCCGCCGTCGACCGGCTCGTCACGCTCTCCGGCGTCCCCGAGGCCCGACTGCGCGCCCACGGCGCCGACTTCGCCCGTCTGGAGGAGGTGGAGCGACTGGCGGCACGGATCCTGGCCGAGCACCCGCGACCGGACGTCCTCGTCAACAACGCGGGCATGGCCGCGCCCGAGCGGCACACGGTCACCGCCGACGGCAACGAGATCGCCTTCCAGGTCAACTTCCTCGCCCACTACCTCCTCACCCATCTGCTGGAGCCCGCCCTGACCCGAGGCACCGGCGGCCGGGTCGTCAACGTGTCGTCCGCGCTGCACCGCACGGGCTCGATCCAGTGGAACGACCCCAACCGCACCCGCCGTTACTCCCGGCTCGCCGCCTACGCGCAGTCGCAGCTGGCCCTCACGGTCTTCGCCGCCGACCCGCGCGTCACCGCCGTCTCCGTGCACCCCGGCATCTGCGCCACCAGCCTCCTGCCGCTGTACGCGCACGAGGGCGAGGCCCCGGCGGAGGGCGCGGCGCACGTCGTACGGCTCTGCGACCCGGCGACCGAGATCGTGAACGGCGCCTACTACGACCGTGAGCACCGCGTCGCCCCCGCCCCCGCCGCCACCGAGGAACGCACGGTGAAGCGCCTCGGCAAGCTCGCCGGGCACCTCGTCGGCCACCCCGCCTGAGGGAGGCACCCGCAGGTCCCCGCGCCCGTGAGGAGAAGGCCCGCCGCGAGAAGGGGGCGAACCACGGCCGCGGGACCGGCGGGGGGCCGACCCACCGGGCGGGCGGCCCCCGCCCGCACCGGCCCGACCGGGTGCGCCGCCCGGACGGAACCGGCCCCGCCGAAGCGAACCACCCCGCCCCCGCCCCGCCCCACGGGGCGAGGACCGCCCCGCCCGGACCGACACGGGCCGCCCGCCGGACCCGGGCACCTCGCCCCGTCCGGACCGACCCTGGCCGCCCGCCCCGGTCGGCCCCACCGGACCCGGGCACCTCGCCCCGGCCGACCCGCCCGGGGCGGCCCCCGCCCTCCCCCGGGCGGGCCGCCCCCTCCCCCGTACCCCTGGAGGCATCGTGATCCCGCACCCCGCTCATCAACCCCCCGCTCCCGCACGGGCGTTCGTCTCCGGTGCGCCGGGGACGGGTGCGCTGGCCGAGCACGTCATCGCCACCCGGCAGGGCTCCTGGTGGACCGACCGTCCGGCGCGTCCTCGGGTCGTCGCCGTCACCTGCGGCGGCCACGCCCTCCTGGCCGGTGACCCGACCGCGCTCGTCCCTGCGGACCTGGCGCCGCTGGCCGGTCACCACGTGGAGGCGTCGGCGCGGTTCCTGCCGGTGCTCGCCGCCGCGTTCGACCGCCTGCACCCCTGGGACCGGATGCTGTACGTGCACCGCGAGCCCGGGATGGCGCCGCGCCTGCCGCGCGGGGTGACGGTCCGTCGGCTGGCGGCCGGGGACGCCCGCGCACTCGTCGCGGGCGCCCCCGACCTCGACCGCGTCCACGCGACCTGGGGCGGCCCGGCCGCGCTCGCCGCCTCGGGGCACGCCTGGGCGGCCTTCCGCAAGGGCCGGGTCCTCGCCGTGGCGTGCGCCCGGTTCACCGGGAGCCGGTACGAGGACGTGGCCTGCGCCACCGCCCCCGGGGAGCGGCGGCAGCACCTCGGCCTCGCCTGTGTCGAGGGCCTGACCGCCGATGTCGCCGCGCGCGGGCACACCGCGACCTGGAGCTGCTCGCGGGAGAACCGGGCGAGCCGTCTGCTCGGCTGGTCGGCCGGTTTCCGGCTGGTCCGGGAGTACGTCCACCACTCGACCGGGCCCTTCACCGCCACCACCGTCAGCGGGGCGTCAAATCTGCCCGCCGCCGCGTAAACACCGCGTTGCCCCGGGCCGGTCGGGGTGCTCCGGGGTCCTAGCGTCGGCGCCATGCAGCCTCCCGTCCGTACCCCCGCTCCCGGCCCCGCCCCCGTACCCGGTGCCTCCTCCGGCGTCCTGCACGACAGGGGATGGCCGGGCGAGGCCCGTGCGGCGGCCGTCTGCGCGGGCCTTCTGCTGGGGACGTCCCTGGGCGTCGACGCCGGGGCGTACGGGCTGCCGCTGTCCCACGCCCTCGGCTGGATCACGCTGTCGGCGCTGCTGTTCGTGGTCCTGCTGCCCGCCCGGGTCAGCCTGGCGCCGGGGCTGCTGACGGTCCGGGGGCCGTGGGTCACCAGGACGGTCCGCACCGACCGGCTCACGGCGGTCGCGTGGCCGACGGGCACCGCCCGGCGGCTGCGGCTGCGCGACGGGGAGGGCGTGTGGGCCGAGGTGGACCTGCGGGTCCTCCTGGACAATCCGGTCCTGTGGCTGAGGATCGAGTCCGCCGCGCTGGCGGCCCGGAGGCGGGGGACCCTGGCCCACGGGACGGCCGACCTGGCACGGCTCGCGCTCCGCGTCGACACCGAGACGACCCGCTCCGTCCTGAGGGCCTCGGGTCTGGGGTAGCGCCGGTCCGGCCGTGCGCAGGTCCGCCGGACAGGCGGGCCGGTCGGCCGCTGCTCGGCGGGGTCTCCGGAGAGAAGCCGGTCCCCGCCGTGGCCATGGCGGCGGGATCCGTCCCGGCTCCGCACCGGTCCTGCGGGGGCGTCCGCCCTCGCTCGCCCGGACCGCCCCGTGGTGGACGGCACGTAGGCTGGCGCGTGCAGCTGGTTCGCCCCGTCCGCCAGACGGGGGCGTCGCAAGAGGGAACCCGGTGGGAATCCGGGACTGCCCCGCAGCGGTGAGCGGGAACGACCGCCGTCATTACGCACTGGGTCCGAGACCGGACCTGGGAAGCGACGGCCACTAGGTGAACTCCCCCACGGGAGAACGCGCCCGCGAGTCCGAAGACCTGCCCGCTGTCCGCGCCCCGGACACCCCGTGCGCGCGGAACCGCCGAGCCGCGACTCGCGAAGGAGAGTTGACGTGGCAGATCCCGCCGTCACCGGCCTTGCCGCAGATCCCACCGACACCAGCCCCGCCCGTACTCCCGTTCCCCGTACGGAGAAGACCCCGGACGACTCCCGGGTGGTCCTCGCCCACATCATGAGCGACCACGACACCAATCTGTACGGCACCATCCACGGCGGGGTGATGATGAAGCTCATCGACGACGCCGCCGCGGCCTCCGCAGGGCGGCACGCCGGCGGGCCCGCCGTGACCGCGTCCGTCGACCGGATGACGTTCCTTGCCCCCGTACGGGCCGGGGACCTGCTGAGCGTGGAAGCCGGGCTCGAACGGGCCGGACGGACCTCCATGACCGTCGGCGTGCGGGTGACCGCCGAACGCTGGAACGACTCCGGTCCCGTCACCGAAGTGGCCACGGCCTTCCTCACCTTCGTGGCGATCGACGCGGACGGCGGTCCGCGTCCCGTGCCCGCCCTCGTCACGGCGCTGCCCGGCCTGTCCTGAGGGGGACGGGGCCGCCGTTCCTCCGGGGACCGCGGCCCCGTGCCGCACGGACCGGGTCAGGAACGTCCGGGATACGGATCAGGACAGGACCGTCCGGGATTCGGACAACATCCGGCGCACGCCCGGCGCGCCCCGTACCCTGGCGCGTGCAGCTGGTTCGCCCCGTCCGCCAGACGGGGGCGTCGCAAGAGGGAACCCGGTGGGAATCCGGGACTGCCCCGCAGCGGTGAGCGGGAACGACCGCCGTCATACGCACTGGATCCGAGACCGGACCTGGGAAGCGACGGCCACTAGGTGAACTCCCCCAGGGAGAACGCGCCCGCGAGTCCGAAGACCTGCCCGTTGCCCGCACGCGGACGATTCCGCGCGCGGTCATCCGGTGACCTCGAGGGCGGGTCGGCGACCATACGGGCGGACAGCCGTGCCATGCCGTGCACGCGCGCGTCCCTCCGTTTCCGGTCACTCCTTCCGTGTCTCGTCAGGTCTCCGGACCTCAGGGATCCATCTCGTGAAGGAGATCTCCGTGACCACGAAGTCAGCGGCCCCGGCCGCGCGCGCCACCGTGTACGGCTACCCCCGGCAGGGCCGTGACCGTGAACTCAAGAAGGCGGTCGAGGGCTACTGGAAGGGCCGGGTCACCGCCGACGCCCTGCACGCCACCGCCGCGGGACTGCGCCGGGCGAACTGGCTCGAACTCTCCGGGGCGGGCATCGCCGAGGTGCCGACCGGTGACTTCTCGTTCTACGACCACGTCCTGGACACCACCGTGATGGTGGGCGCGGTCCCCGCCCGGCACCGGGACGCCGTGGCCGCCGACGCCACCGACGGCTACTTCGCCATGGCCCGCGGCACCCAGGACGTCGCCCCGCTGGAGATGACCAAGTGGTTCGACACCAACTACCACTACCTGGTGCCCGAGCTGGGGCCCGACACCGTCTTCGTCGCGGACTCCGGCAAGCAGGTCGCGGAGCTGCGGGAGGCCCTCGCCCTGGGTCTGACCGCTCGTCCCGTCCTGGTCGGACCGGTCACCTACCTGCTCCTCGCCAAGCCCGCCCCCGGGGTGGCCGAGGACTTCCAGCCGCTGACCCTCCTGGACCGGCTCCTGCCCGTGTACGCCGAGGTCCTCGCGGACCTGCGCGCGGCGGGCGCGGAATGGGTGCAGCTCGACGAGCCCGCCCTCGTGCAGGACCGCACGCCCGCCGACCTGAACACCGCCGCCCGCGCCTACCGTGACCTCGGCGCCGTCGAGGACCGGCCGAAGATCCTCGTCGCCTCCTACTTCGACCGGCTCGGCGACGCCCTCCCGGTCCTCGCCAAGGCGCCCGTGGAGGGGCTCGCCCTGGACTTCACCGGGCCCGCCGCCGCCAATCTGGCCGGACTCGCCGCCGTCGGCGGTCTGCCGGGGAAGCGGCTCGTCGCGGGCGTGGTCGACGGCCGCAACGTCTGGGCCGACGACCTGCAGAAGTCCCTCACCACCCTCGGCACCCTCCTCGGTCTCGCGGACCGCGTGGACGTCTCCGCCTCCTGCTCGCTGCTCCACGTGCCGCTCGACGCGACGGCGGAGAAGGACGTCGACCCGCAGATCCTGCGCTGGCTCGCCTTCGCCCGGCAGAAGACCGCCGAGACCGTCACCCTGGCCACGGGCCTCTCCCGGGGCACCGACGCCATCGCCGACGAACTGGCCGCCAACCGTGCCGCGCTCTCCTCCCGCGCCGAGTCCCCCCTCACCCGCGACCCGGCCGTCCGCGCCCGCGTCGGGGCCGTCGCCGACGCGGACGGCCGCCGCTCCCGGCCCTATCCGGAGCGGGCCGCCGCCCAGCGGGCGCACCTCGGCCTGCCGCCGCTGCCGACCACCACCATCGGGTCCTTCCCGCAGACCACCGAACTGCGCACCGCCCGCGCGGATCTGCGCGCGGGCTCGCTCGACGCGGCGGGCTACGAGGAGCGGATCAAGGCCGAGATCCGGGAGGTGATCGCCTTCCAGGAGAAGACCGGCGTCGACGTCCTCGTCCACGGCGAGCCCGAACGCAACGACATGGTGCAGTACTTCGCCGAGCAGCTCGACGGCTATCTGGCCACCCGGCACGGCTGGGTGCAGTCGTACGGCACCCGGTACGTCCGGCCGCCGATCCTCGCCGGTGACATCTCCCGTCCGAAGCCGATGACGGTGCGCTGGACCGCGTACGCCCAGTCCCTCACCGCCAAGCCGGTCAAGGGGATGCTCACCGGCCCGGTCACGATGCTCGCCTGGTCGTTCGTCCGCGACGACCAGCCGCTCGCCGAGACCGCGCGCCAGGTGGCGCTCGCCCTGCGCGACGAGGTGAACGACCTGGAGGCCGCCGGGACCTCCGTCATCCAGGTCGACGAGCCCGCGCTGCGCGAGACCCTGCCGCTGCGGGCGGCCGACCACCCGGCCTATCTGGCCTGGGCCACCGAGGCGTTCCGGCTCACCACCGCCGGGGTGCGGCCGGACACCCAGATCCACACCCACATGTGCTACGCCGAGTTCGGCGACATCGTCCAGGCCATCGACGACCTCGACGCCGACGTCATCAGCCTGGAGGCGGCCCGCTCCCACATGCAGGTGGCCCGGGAGCTGGCCGCCCACGGCTACCCCCGGGAGGCGGGACCGGGCGTCTGGGACATCCACTCCCCGCGCGTCCCCTCCGCCGAGGAGGCGACGGCCCTGCTGCGCGAGGGGCTCGAGGCCATTCCCGCCGACAGGCTCTGGGTCAACCCCGACTGCGGTCTGAAGACCCGTGGCTGGCCCGAGACCCGGACCTCCCTGGAGAACCTCGTCGCCGCCGCCCGCACCCTCCGCGAGGAACTGCCCGCCACCTGACCCGCCCCCGCGCGTCGGCCGCCCGGGACGACACCCGTCCCGGGCGGCCGACGCCGCTCGCGGCCCCTGCCCGCACGGGGCAGCGGATGGCGGGTGCCGCCGGGCGCGGGCCGGGACGCCGTCCGGACGGGTCCTGACGGCCCCCGGCGGGCCGCCCGTCCCGTACCGCCGTCAGAGCCGTGTGAAGACTCCTCCGGTTCCCGGTCCGTCCGGGCCCTCCCGGCCCTACAGTCACCCCCATGAGCCGAACCGACGGACGGATGCGTGCCGACCACCGGGTGCGCCGCTTCTCGACCGCGCTCGCCACGGGCGCCGTCGTCGTCAGCGCCCTCGGGGCGACGGCCGGGAGCATGTGGCTGCTCGGGGCCGGTGCCTGGCTCCTCATCTCGGCCGTCCTGCTGGAACTCGTGTACCGCCCCTGACCTCGGCCGTTCCCGGTGTCCGCCGGGCCTTGGGGCCCGCCGGTCCCGGCGTCCCGGCGTCCCGCGTCCCGCGCGTCCACGGCCTCAGGCCCGTACCGGCCGGTCGTCGTCGAGCGCCGCCGCCGCCTGGGCCGCCAGGTCCACGGCGACCAGACGGGCCTCCAGGGAGGGCGGTACGGCTCCGGGGGCCGGGGTCAGCAGGAAGCGGCCCTGGTAGCGGCCGTGGGCGACGGCGCGGAGTTCCGTCGCGCCGTCCGGCCAGCCCTGGAGTTCCAGGTCCCAGACCCAGCCGTCCACCCGCACGCTCCCGTCGGGTTCGAGCCGGGGCGGGCGGCCGGTGAGCGTGCCGTACTCGAAGCGGCAGTCACGGAGTTCGAGGATCTCGGCCAGTTCCGCGCGGACCCGCCGTACGACGTCGTCGGAGGACGTGCTGAGGCTGGCCAGCCGGGCCGTGCCGTGCAGACGTTCCAGGTGGGAGGCGTCCGTGGCGGCGACCCGGCCCAGGGTCCGGCCGCGCGCGGCCAGCTGGGAGACGATCAGTCCGACGGCGAGCAGCAGCAGGGCGGTGACGAGGTCGGCCCGGTCCTGGATGTGGAAGCTCTGGTACGGCCGGGTGTGGAAGAAGTCGAACCAGAGGGCGGCCGAGAGCGCGGCGAGGGCCCCGGCGGGCCGGTTGCCGAGCGCCGACACCGCGACCACCACGACGACGAGCACGAGGGCGGTGTTGGTGGGGGTGACGCTCCCGCGCAGCGGGAGCAGCAGGAGCGCCGCCACGAACGGGGCGACGGCTCCGGCGACGACCGCGAGCGCGTCTCGGACGGTGAACCTCATGACCCACCTCGCAGGACCGGACGACCGCCCCCTGTGTCCAGCCTCCGCCCGGCGCGGTACGGGGGGCACCGGGCGGAGGGGTCCTTGACGCGTTCCTGATGTGCGCGGGCGGCGGGCGCCCCGGCGTCAGCAGCGGAAGCGGAGCCTGCACACGGCGGCGTCGGTGTCGCGTCGCACGGCGTGGGCGACGACCGCCCCGCGCCGGTTCTGCAGGATGCGCTGCCAGCGCCGCTCCGGTTCGGCCTCCGGTACGAGGACGGTGACGCGGAGGTCGGGCCGGGCGGCGCTCAGCTCCCGTACGTACGCGGTGATCGGCCGGCCGAGCGTACGGCGTTCCGAGGTGAGCCGGACCAGGGCGACGCCCGGGTTCCACAGCTCCCAGTCGCGTTCCAGGGCCTCGGTCCTGGCGAGGTCCTCGGGGTCGGCGTGGCAGACGGTGACCGCGCGGACCTCGTCGCCGAGGGAGACGGCGGCGGTCAGGGCCTCGCTGGTGAGCCGGTTCAGGTCGGAGACCGGGACGACGACGAAGGAACGGGCGCGGTGCGGCGGCTCCGGTGTCCGGCCGACGCCGAGACGTTCGTCGATCTTGCCGTAGGCCCGGTGCACCGCCTCGAAGGCGAGGACGAGGGCGGGCAGGGCGATCACGATCAGCCAGGCGCCGTCGTGGAACTTGGTGACGGTGACGACGATCGCCGAGACGCCGGTGAGCAGCGCGCCGAGGCCGTTGAGCAGGGCCTTGCCCCACTGTCCCGCGGCCCGCCAGTGGAGCACCATGCCGGTCTGGGCGATCGTGAAGCCGACGAACACGCCGATCGCGAACAGGGGCACGAGGGTGTTGGTGTCGCCGCCGGAGAAGACGAGCAGGGCGGCCGAGACGAGCGCGAGCCAGACGACGCCGTGCCGGTGCACCTGCCGGTCGGCCTTGAGGCCGAAGACGTGCGGGACGTGGTCGTCGCGGGCGAGGAGCTTGAGGAGGACGGGCAGTCCGCCGAAGGAGGTGTTCGCGGAGAGGGCGAGCAGCACCATGGTGGCGAACTGGACGACGTAGAAGGCCGCGTTGTGTCCGAAGGAGGCGTCGGCGAGCTGGGCGAGGACGGTGACGCCCTCGACGGGCTGGAGGCCGAAGCGGGAGATCAGGACGGACAGGCCGATCAGCATCACGCCGAGGAGCGCGCCGAGCGCGACCTCGGCGCGGCGGGCGCGGCGGGCGGCCGGGGCGCGGAAGGACGGTACGGCGTTGGCGATGGCCTCGACGCCGGTGAGGGCCGAGCAGCCGGACGCGAAGGCCTTGAGCAGGAGCAGCGCGCCGACGGTGGTGGCGTTGTCGGCGAGTACGGAGGGGTGGCCCGTGGACGCCTCGGTGGAGAGCGGGCCGTCCCGGAAGAGGCCCACGGCCACCATGGTGAGGATCGCGCCGATGAACACGGCCGTCGGGACGATGAACGCGCGGGCCGAGTCGACGATGCCGCGCAGGTTCACCCCCGTGACCAGGACGAGGACGCCGAGGCAGATCCACAGGCGGTCGCCGTACAGCCCGGGGAAGGCGGAGGTCAGGGCGGCGACCCCGGCGGTGACGGCGACGGCCACGTTGAGGACGTAGTCGAGGACCAGGGAACCCGCCGCGACCAGGCCGGTGCGGCGGCCCAGGTGGGCCTTGGCGACGGCGTAGGAGCCGCCGCCGTCGGGGAAGGCGGCGATGACCTGCCGGTACGAGGCGACGAGCACGGCGAGCAGGGCGGCGATGGCGAGGGTGACGGGCAGGGTGAAGCCGAGTCCGTGGGCTCCGGCGGCGGCGAGGACCAGGACGATGGCCTCGGGACCGTACGCCACCGAGGCCATCGCGTCGAGGGAGAGCGCGGCGAGTCCGGTGACGGCCGTCAGCTTGTGGCGCGCGCCGGGATCGGGGGGTTCGTCCGGGGCGGCGGAAACGCCGTTCTCGGTGGTCAGGGCGGTCATGCCGACGGGCTCCATTCATGTGCGGGTCCGCTCAGACTGGGGGCCGCCGGAGCCGCCGCCGCTCGGCGCTGGCGCGTTCTTGGCGCGGGACGGGGTTCTTTTCACGGGTTCTTGACGGGGGCCGCCCCGCGCGGGCGGCGGGCCGAGGCCCGCGCGGGTGACAGACAGGGCCTCGCCCGGGTGGCGGACGGGGCCCGCGCGGGTGGCGGGCGGGGGCGGCCCAGGTGACAGACGGGGCCTCGCCCCGGGTGGCGGGCCCGTACGGGCCGGACGAAGGGCGCGAGCCGGGGAAGGGCGATATCAAGCCAGCACGGGCGATGTCCGGGCGCGCCACGGACAGGTACCGGAGGCCGTCGCGCGGACCGCCACGGACGAGCCGCACGAGGCTCCCCGTACAGGCACCATAGGCCGCCACAGCGATGCCGACGGACGCCGTGCGCGGCCATCGCGCACCCGCCGCCGCGCACCCCTCCCCGCCCGTACGGCGCCCCGGGCGCGCGTCCGGATCTCGCGGGCGGCCCGGCCCGGCCGGGAGCCCGGCGCCGGGCCGGTGTGAGGCATCCAACCCTCCATCAGGGGATCTTGACGCATCCCTGACGCCGACGGCCGGGCCGGTGCCTCCGGGGCTGCTTACGCTGACTCGGCCGTCCGTGCGATGGCCCTGAGCCGTCCCCTGGATGGCCGGAATCCGCCCCTCTTCGCGCACCATCCAGGAGTACCCCATGGCCGCCACGAACGACACGCGCACGCGCCCCGGGCGATTGCGCGCGTGGATGCTGGAGGGGCTCTCCGACATGGGCCGGGGCAAGCCCTCCAAACCCGCCCCGCCCGCCCCGGACGCCGGGCACCGGGGGCAGCGCTGGTGGCGGGTGATGTGCCTGACGGGCGTCGACTACTTCTCGACCCTCGGCTACCAGCCCGGCATCGCCGCCCTCGCCGCCGGGCTGCTCTCCCCCGTCGCCACGGTCGTCCTCGTCCTGGTGACGCTCGCGGGCGCGCTGCCGGTCTACCGGCGGGTGGCCGAGGAGAGCCCGCACGGCGAGGGGTCGATCGCGATGCTGTCGCGGCTGCTGTCGTTCTGGAAGGGCAAGCTGTTCGTCCTGACCCTGCTGGGCTTCGCGGCGACCGACTTCCTGATCACGATCACCCTGTCCGCCGCGGACGCCTCCACCCACCTGGTGGAGAACCCGCATCTGGCGGAGTCGCTGCACGACAAGCAGCTGATCATCACCATGGTCCTGATCGCGCTGCTCGGCGCGGTCTTCCTCAAGGGCTTCCTGGAGGCCATCGGGGTGGCCGTCGTCCTGGTCGGGGCCTATCTCGCCCTGAACGCCGTCGTCGTGGTGACCGGTCTGTGGCGCGTCCTCACCGAGGGCCATGTCGTCACCGACTGGTCGGCGGCGCTGACCCAGGAGCACGGCAATGTGTTCGCCATGATCGGCGTGGCCCTGCTCGTCTTCCCCAAGCTGGCGCTCGGCCTGTCCGGCTTCGAGACCGGTGTCGCCGTGATGCCCCACGTCAAGGGCGATCCGGAGGACACCGAGGCGCGGCCCGCCGGGCGGATCCGGGACACCAAGAAGCTGCTGACGACGGCCGCGCTGATCATGAGCGTCTTCCTGATCTGTACGAGTTTCATCACCACGGTCCTCATTCCGCACGAGGAGTTCGAGTCCGGCGGCAAGGCCAACGGGCGCGCCCTCGCCTATCTGGCCCACGAGTACCTGGGCAGTGTCTTCGGCACCGTCTACGACGTCTCCACGATCGCCATCCTGTGGTTCGCGGGCGCGTCCGCGATGGCCGGTCTGCTCAATCTGATGCCCCGCTACCTGCCGAAGTACGGCATGGCCCCGCACTGGGCGCGGGCCGTCCGGCCCATGGTGCTGGTCTTCACCCTGGTCGCCTTCCTGGTGACCTGGATCTTCGACGCCGATGTGGACGCCCAGGGCGGCGCGTACGCGACCGGTGTCCTGGTGCTGATCTGCTCGGCCGCCGTCGCCGTGACCATCGCCGCCCGCAAGGCCGGGCAGCGCGGCTGGACCATCGGCTTCGGGGTCATCTCGGCGGTCTTCCTCTACACCACCGTCCTCAATGTGATCGAGCGCCCGGACGGCGTGAAGATCGGCGCCTGTTTCATCGCGGGCATCATCCTCGTCTCCCTGCTCTCGCGACTGGGCCGCGCCTTCGAGCTGCGGGTCACCCATGTCGAGCTGGACGCCACGGCCGAGCGGTTCCTGCGGGACGCGTCCCGCCGCACGCCGAGGTTCATCGCCAACGAGCCGGGGCCGAGGGACGCGGCCGAGTACCGGGAGAAGGTCGAGCAGATACGCGCCGACAACGACCTCACGGACGTGGAGGACTTCGTCTTCGTCGAGGTGACCGTCACCGACCCGTCGGAGTTCGAGGCGGGGCTCACCGTACGGGGAGAGGTGCTGCACGACCGCTATCGCGTCCTCACCGTCGAGTCGTCCTCGGTGCCGAACGCGCTCGCGGCCCTGCTGCTGCACTCCCGGGACCTCACCGGCACCCCTCCGCACATCTACTTCGAGTGGACCGAGGGCAATCCCTTCGCGAACTTCCTCCGCTTCCTCCTCTTCGGGCAGGGCGAGATAGCCCCGGTGACCCGTGAGGTCCTGCGCGAGGCGGAGCCGGACCGGGCGCTCCGGCCGCATGTGCACGTCGGCTGAGCCACCGCCCTCGAAGACCTGGCGCCACGAGCGGACCTCATGGCGCCAGTGGCGCCACGGGCGCCCTGCACAAGGACCGGCGCACGCACCCGTAACGCCGGACGCCCAGCTCGATAGCGCCACCGGAAGAGAACCCGAAGCCATAGTGGCGCCATCACGCTTGCCATGGCGCCACGATGGTGCCATGCTTGCTCCATGGACCTCACTCCGTATGTGGAAAGTCTTCGCCATGAGCTCGGCGTGGCCGCCGAGGCGGGGGGGCGGGAAGCCCGCGCCCTCGCCGAGCGGCTCACCGGCCCGCTCGAATCGGCGGCCCGGCTGACCCTCCTCGGTGCCCTGTCGGACGCGATGGACGAGGTCACCCGCGATCTCGCGCCCGGCTCGGTCGACGTACGGCTGCGGGGGCTGAACCCCGAGTTCGTGGTGACCCCGCCGCCGTCCGCCGGACCCCTCGCCGAGGAGACCCCGGCGCAGGCCCCGCCGTCGCCCCCGGTGCCCGTCGAGGCTGAGGACGGCGCCACCGCCCGTATCAACTTCCGGCCCCCCGCCCAGCTCAAGGTGCGGGTCGAGGAGGCCGCGAACCGCGAGGGCCTGTCGGTCAACGCCTGGCTGGTACGGGCCGTGGCCGCCGCCCTGGAACCCACGGCGGCCCCGGCCCGTGGCACCACCGCGGGCTCGGCGGCGGGCCAGAGCTTCACCGGCTGGGTCCGCTAGCGGCACCGCGCGCCCGCACCACCGCCGTACCGGGCACGTCCCGGCTCTCCGCCTCCACCACCCACCCCAAGGGACGGCACAGCCATGCCTACTTTCGACACTCCCGAGCCCGTTTCCGCCACCGTCGAGATCGAGGTCGGACGGATCAGGGTCATCGCGGGCAAGCGCACCGACACCGTGGTCGACGTGGCACCGAGCGACCCCGGCAACAAGCAGGACGTACAGGCGGCCGAGGAGACCAAGGTGACCTGCGCGGACCGCGAACTCCTCGTCAAGGGCCCCAGGAAGCGCCCCCCGTTCGGCAAGTACGGGGTGATCGACGTGACCGTCCGGCTCCCGGCCGGCTCGGACCTGACCGGGAAGTCCGGGCTCGGCGACCTGATCGTGGAGGGCGGCTTCGGCGAGTGCCGTCTGACGACCGCCACCGGCCACATCCACCTGGAGGAGGCCACGGCCGCCCGTCTGAAGACCCCGCACGGCGACATCCTCGTGGACCGCGTCACGGGCGACGCCGACGTCCAGGGCTCCGGCCGGGTGCGGATCGGCCGGATCGGCGGCGGCGCGACCGTGAAGAACCTGAACGGCGAGACCGTCATCGGCGAGATCGGCGGCGAACTGCGCGTCAACTCGTC
The DNA here is from genome assembly GCF_042754005.1 of Streptomyces sp. NPDC059247. Classification (NCBI taxonomy): domain Bacteria; kingdom Bacillati; phylum Actinomycetota; class Actinomycetes; order Kitasatosporales; family Streptomycetaceae; genus Streptomyces; species Streptomyces sp. NPDC059247. The sequence goes on along the minus strand of NZ_JBHYZW010000034.1, from coordinate 15,590 downwards.
CAACGGCCCCATCACGGTCGTCCGCGCGGAGTCCTCGGTCACCGCCAGGACGGCCAGTGGCGCCATCCGCCTCGACGAGGTGATCCGGGGCCGCGTCACCCTGGACTCCTCCGTGGGCGGCCTGGACGTCGGCATCGCCGAGGGCACGGCCGCCTGGCTCGACGTCCGGTCCAAGATGGGCCGGGTCCGCAACGAACTGGGCGCGGCCCAGGGGCCGGAGCAGTCCGACGAGACCGTCGAGGTCCGGGGCCGTACGAGCGTCGGCGACATCGTGATCCGCCGCAGCTGACCCGCCGGGGGCCGGGGAAACGGCACGGCCCGGCCCCACGGGGAACCCGGCCCTGACCCGCCCCCGGCCGGACTCCACCCCGAACCGCCCCCGGCCCGAAGCAGACTCCGACCCGAACCGGCCGCGCCCGGCCCGGACCGACTCGGACCGGCGCCGAGAGCCACCCCAGCCACACCCACACCCGCAGCCACACGCGCAGTCGCAGCCGCAGCCGCAGCCGCAGGAACCGTACGAACTCCCCACGAGCACCGGCCACTTCCGAGCCCCTCGTGAAGCGTCACCGCACACCGGAAGACGCCCGGAGACTCCGCCCTTCCGGCCACCGGGCCCGCGCGACGACGATCCCGTACCCCACCGCACCCGACGGCCGCCGCACCGGCCCGGCCGTACCTCGCGGCCCCTCTCCGGGTCCCGCGCCCCGGAATCTCCCGCTCCCGCACGTACCGGCGCATCCGCACACCCAGCAATTCGTACTGACGTTCGCATCACGGTCGCGGCGACGGTCCTCCGCCCTCCCCGCGCACAAGCAGCACGCACAAGCAGCGCACACAAACAGCACGCACGAGCAACGCGCACAGACAGCTCCCCTCCCGAAGAAGGGCCCTCGATCATGAGCACCGCGTCCACGGCGGCCACCGCCACCCGCGCCGTCGCGATCTCCGCGCTCGGACTGCGCAAGTCGTACGGCGACAAGACGGTGCTGGACGGCATCGACCTGCGGATTCCCGAGGGCACGGTCTTCGCCCTCCTCGGCCCCAACGGGGCGGGCAAGACCACCACGGTGGAGATCCTCTCCACCCTGACCACCGCCGACGCGGGCGAGATCCGCGTCGGCGGCCACGACCTGGCCACCGACCCCGGCGCGGTGCGCCGGAGCATCGGCGTCACCGGGCAGTTCGCGGCCGTCGACGGGCTGCTCACCGCCGAGGAGAACCTGCTCCTCATGGCCGATCTGCACCATCTCGGCCGGGCCGAGGGCAGGCGGCGGGCGGCGGAGCTCCTGGAGCGGTTCGAGCTGACCGAGGCGGCCCGCCGGAGCGTCACGGCGCTCTCCGGCGGGATGCGCCGCAAGCTCGACCTGGCGATGACCCTGGTCGGCAGGCCCCGGATCATCTTCCTCGACGAGCCGACCACCGGTCTCGACCCGCGCAGCCGCCGCGTCATGTGGGAACTCATCCGCGGTCTGGTCACCGATCAGGGCGTGACCGTCTTCCTCACCACGCAGTACCTGGAGGAGGCCGACCGGCTCGCCGACCACATCGCGGTCCTCGACCACGGCGGGATCGTCGCCCAGGGCACCGCCGAGGAGCTGAAGCGGCTGATCCCCGGCGGTCACGTCCGCCTCCGGTTCGCCGACGAGGCCCAGTTCACCGCCGCCGCCGGGATCTTCGGCATCGCGACCCGCGACGACGAGTCGCTGACCCTCCAGGTCCCCGGGGACGGGTCGGTCGCCGGACTCCGCGCCGTCCTGGACGTCCTCGACGCCACCGGAGTCGAGGCCGAGTCGCTCACCGTGCACACGCCCGACCTCGACGACGTCTTCCTCACCCTCACGGGCCGCCCCCGGCCCGCCGCCGCCACCGTCCCCGCCGCTTCGAAGGAGTCCGGCCGATGAGCACCACCGCCCCGGCGCAGACCGCCACCCGCTCGTACGCCCTGCGCGACTCGATGACGATGCTGCGCCGCAATCTGACGCACATGCGGCGCTACCCGTCGATGACGGTCTCGATCGTCGTGATGCCGCTCGTGATGCTGCTCCTGTTCGTGTACGTCTTCGGCGGCGCGATCGGCAGCGGCATCGCGGGGGGCGGCGGACGCGGCGACTACATCGACTACGTGGTGCCCGGCATCATCGTGATGGCCGCGACCTCGGGGGCGGTGGCGACGGCCGTGTCCGTCTGCACCGACATGACGGAGGGCATCGTGCAGCGCTTCCGTACGATGTCGATCTCCCGGGGCTCGATCCTCACGGGCCATGTCGTCGGCAGCGTCATCCAGGTCGCGGTGGTCCTCGTCCTGGTCTCCGCGGTGTCCCTGCTGATCGGCTTCCGCCCGTCCGCGTCGCCCGTCGAGTGGGTGGCGGCCCTCGGTCTGCTGCTCTTCCTGGCCTTCGGCATGGCCTGGATCTCCGCCGCCATGGGCATGGGCGCCAAGACCGTCGAGGCCGCGAGCAACGGCCCGCTCCCGCTGACCTTCCTGCCCTTCCTCGGCAGCGCGGTCGTCACCCCGGACTCCATGCCGACGGCCCTGCGCTGGTTCGCGGAGTACCAGCCCTTCACCCCGATCAACGAGACCGTGCGCGGGCTGCTCCTCGGCACGGAGATCGGCTCCGACGGCTGGCTCGCCCTGGCCTGGTGCACCGCCCTCGCCCTGGTCGGCTACCTCTGGTCCCGCGCCGCCTTCCGCCGGGGGACCGCCCGCTGAGGCCCCCGCGCCCGTACGGCCCGCCCCGTCCGACGACCCGTCGGGCGGGGCCGCACGGCGTCGCCGTCACTTCGTCCAGTACGGCGCCAGGGCACCCTCCTTGTAGGGGGCGGGGCTCACGCTCAGCTCACCGGAGAAGGGGCGGTCGAGGACGACGACCAGCAGGACGCTGAAGCCGATGAGGGCGGCGACCGAGGCCACGAAGAGGATCTGCACGCGCAGCCGCCGCATCCCGTACAGGAAGGTGAGCGGGATCAGGACGAGCGCGCCGCCGACCACCAGGATCTGGAGCAGCGGGGGGAGTTCCTGCTCGGCCGTCGTCAGCCGGGAGCGGCGCTGGCCCGCGACGTCGTTGAGGCGGCCGACGGCCTCCTCGTAGAAGACCCGCTCGCGGACGGTCCTTGGCTCGTACGCCTGGAGGACGTCGAAGACCTTCTGGAGCTGTTCCGCCGTGGCGCCGTAGCTGGGCCGTCCCGCCCTCATCCGGGGCCACTGGTCGTCGACGACGGAGTGGACGTAGCCGCTGAGGGCCTCGTCGACGGCCGCCTCGACCGCGGGCGGGAAGGCGGCGGCGTCGCGGGCGATGAGGGCGATGTCGGTCGCCTCGGTGGCCACGACGGTCTGGGTGCTCTCCAGTTGGGTCCACAGGGTCACGATGACGAAGGCGAGGATGATCCCGTAGATCGCGCCGAACATCCCGAGCGTCACGCCGACCATGTCGTTGTGCTCGCCGTCGGCCAGCGACGGGTGTCTGCGGCGGGCCAGCACACTGCCGACGACGGCGACGGAGACGGTCCCGCCGACGATGACCACGGCCAGGGTGACGGTGCTGAAGTGGTTGAGCAGCCAGAGCGACATGAGCCGGGAGTCTAGGTATCCGCCGGTCGTCCGCCGGTCGCCCCCGGGCCCGTCGGACAGCGCTTCCACGCTTCCACGGGGACGGTACGTCCGCACGAGCCGTGTGCGCGCCGGGCTCACGCGCCCCCGGCGCGCGAGAAGTCCGGGACCACGATCTCACCCGATCGAGCGAGTGGGGAGTCAGTGCGGGGCGGCCGACGGACCTCCGTCCGGCCCCGCCCAGCCCCCTGTCCGGCCCCCCTGTTCAGCCCCCCGTTCACCCCCTCTTGCCCGACCAGGTATCTTGCATGACATGGAACCAGGTGACGCCACCAAGCAGGCCCGCGCTGCCGCACAGCTCCGCAAGGGGGTCCTGGAGTACTGCGTGCTCGCCCTGATGCGGGACCGGCCCCGCTACGGCGTGGAACTCCTCCACGCCCTGGAGGAGTCCGGTGCGCTGGCCACCAGCCAGGGCACGGTCTATCCGCTGCTCTCCCGGCTCCGGCGCGACGATCTGGTGACCACCACCTGGCAGGAGTCCGACTCGGGACCGCCCCGTCGCTACTACGCGCTCACCGGCACCGGCCGGGCCGCGCTCGACGAGTTCAGCCGCGTCTGGCCCGGCTTCCGCGACGCCGTCGACGCCTTCCTCACCACCCCCCAGCACTCCCCCGGAGCCACCTCGTGAAGACCTCTGCCGATCCCGTACGCGCCTACCTCTCCGCCGTCGAGCGCGAGACCTCCACGCTCCCCGCCGACCGGCGCCAGGAACTCCTCGCCGACCTCGCCGAGCACATCGAGGTGTCCCGGGCCGAACGCCCCGACGCCCCGGTCGGCGAGGTCCTGGCCGGTCTCGGCGACCCCCGGACGATCGCGGCGACGGCGCTGGCCGAGGCGGGCGACGGCGCCGCCTGGGCCCCGGCCGCCCCGGCTCCGGGTCCCGTCGGCGCGCCCGCCCGGCGCGGCCGGGTGCACCCCCTGGTCCCGCTCGTGATGCTCGCCCTCGCGCTGCCCTTCGCGGTCGTCTTCACCAACGACAACGGCGGCTCGCTGGTCGGCGGGCTGCTCCGCATCACCGGAGCCGTACTCCTCTGCACCTCGGTGCACTGGACCGCCGTCCAGAAGATCACCGGTGTCCTGGTGTCCGCCGTCCTGCCGATCGTCGCCGTCGGGTTCTGGAACCTGGCCGCGGGCAGCACGGGGAGCGGCGAGCCGGACCTCCTGGCCAATCTGCTGCTGTCCGTCCTGCTGGTCGGTCCGTCCGTCTGGCTGTGGCGGGTCCGCCGCGTCTGAGCCCGCCGTACGGGGGCCGCTCGCCGGAGTGCCGCGCGAGCGGATGGTCCGGCCCGGCCGCCCCGCGCCGGACGCCGCTCCCGGACGACGACGCCCGCTTCTCCGGGCCGGGCGTGGGCGGGTGCGCCGACCCGACGCCGGGCTATGCCGTCGAGGACGCCACGGACCGGAACCCGGGCTGGGCGCGGGCGGCGGGCGCGAGGCTCTCCGACCCGTGCGGTCCGCGCCGCTGGGCGAAGGTCCTCGCCACCGGTGAACCGCTCCGTCCGCAGTCGCGGGCGCGGCAACCGAGGACGCTCCCGACGAGCTTCCCGGGCATGGGTCACGGCCTCGGGATCGTGGGGGCCACCGGCTGGACCGGGCACAACGGCTCGGTCCCCCCGGGGTACGGGACGGTGCCGGTGTGCCTGCCCTCGCGTGACGCCAACCCTAATCGTCATGGTCGACAAGGACGCCTCAGCGGCGGTGGCGAGTCCCACGGCCGGAAGGCGGGGAAGGCGGGGAATGGCGGAGAGGGGCGGAAAGAGGCAGGGAGCGCTCGGCGCTTCTCCCGCCGCTACCAAGCTATAGCGCACCGGGGGGCTTGCGGCAAGGCCCCCGTCGTACCGCAGAATCGCCCCTCCCGGCACTGCCGGAGCCTGTCCTCGAACACGGGAGATTCACACGGTGCATGTCTTTTCCCCGGTGGAAGGGGTGGAAGCGGGGGAGCCGAGGGAGCCTTCGGTCCCCTCCGGCGCCAGCAGCGCGTTCGACCTTCCCGACCGGCTCTCCGCCAAGGCGGACCCGGCCCTGACCGGCCGCGACGAGCGGCACTTCGCGGCCGTGTCGGCCGGTCTCCGGCAGACGGTCGAGGAGCTGTCCGAACGGCTCTCCGCCGCGCGCCGGGCACCCGGCGGGGTCGGCCGCGAGGCCATGGAGCGGGACGCCGAGGTCCACCGGCTGACCGCCCGGCTGCGCACCCTGCGCCGCTTCGGTCTGGATCTGTGCCTCGGGCACATCGTCGCCGCCGACGACCCGGAGCCCGTCTACATCGGGCGCCTCGGGCTCACCGACAGCACCGGACGGCGGCTGCTCGTCGACTGGCGCTCGCCCGCCGCCGAACCGTTCTTCGCCGCGACCCACGCCCGCCCGATGGGCCTGGTGAGCCGCCGCCGGTACCGCTGGACCGGTGGCCGGATCGGGGACTACTGGGACGAGGTGTTCACCGCCGAGGCCCTGGAGGGCCATGCGGCGCTCGACGACCAGTCCGCGTTCATCGCCGGTCTGGGCGGCAGCAGGTCGGCCCGGATGAGGGACGTCCTCGGTACCGTCCAGGCCGATCAGGACGCCGCGATCCGGGCGGGCTCCCGGGGCACGCTCGTCGTGGACGGCGGCCCCGGCACGGGCAAGACGGTCGTCGCCCTGCACCGCGCGGCCCACCTCCTGTACGCGGACCCCGGGCTCGGGCGGCGCCGGGGCGGCGTGCTGTTCGTGGGACCGCACCAGCCCTATCTGTCGTACGTCTCCGACGTCCTGCCCAGCCTGGGCGAGGAGGGCGTGCGGACCTGCACCGTGCGGGACCTCGTGGCCGAGGGGGCGCGGGCGGTCCCCGAGCCCGACCCGGAGGTGGCGCGCCTGAAGTCGTCCGCCGCCATGGTGGCGGCGATCGAGACGGCCGTGCGGTTCTACGAGGAACCGCCCACCCGTGGCCTGACCGTCACGACCGACTGGGCGGACCTGCGGCTGACCGCCGACGACTGGGCGGAGGCGTTCGACGCGCCGGAGCCCGGCACTCCGCACAACGAGGCACGGGACCGGATCTGGACGGAGCTGGCCACGATCCTGCTGGCCGGGCTGGACGCCGACATCCCCTTCGAGCCGTTCCTGCGCTCGCTGCGGCAGGACGAGGAACTGGCCGGGGCGCTGCACGGGGCGTGGCCGCTGCTCGACGCCGCCGACCTCGTCGGGGACCTGTGGTCGGTGCCCGCCTATCTGCGCACGTGCGCCCCGTGGCTCGACCGGGAGGAGGTGCGGCGGCTCCAGCGGGCGGACGCCCAGGCGTGGACGGTGTCCGACCTGCCGCTCCTGGACGCGGCCCGGCAGCGCCTCGGCGACCCGGAGGCGGGCGTACGGCTCCGGCGGCGGCGGGCGGTCCTGGCGGCCGAGCGGGCACGGATGGCCGAGGTCGTCGACAACGTGCTCGCGGCCGACGACGACGGCGAGGGCGCGGTGACGATGCTGCGCGGACAGGACCTGATGGACGGTCTGGTGGACGAGTCCGTGGTGTCCGCGCCCGAACCGGACGCGCTGGCCGGTCCTTTCGCGCACGTCGTGGTCGACGAGGCGCAGGAGCTGACGGACGCGGAGTGGCGGATGCTGCTGTCGCGCTGCCCGTCCCGCAGCTTCACGGTGGTCGGCGACCGGGCCCAGGCCCGGCGGGGGTTCACCGAGTCGTGGCGGGAGCGGCTGGGACGGGTGGGGCTCGACCGGGTCACGGTGGCGTCCCTGGGCATCAACTACCGGACGCCGCGGGAGGTCATGGCGGAGGCCGAGCCGGTCGTCCGGGCCGTGCTCCCCGACGCCAACGTGCCGACGTCGGTGCGTTCCTCGGGCATCCCGGTGACGCACGGCGCGGCCCGGGACCGGGACGCGGTCCTCGGGGCGTGGCTCGCGGAACAGGCGGACGGGGTGGCGTGCGTCATCGGCGACCCGGCGTTCCGCGAGGTGCCGCGCGTCCGTTCGCTGACCCCGTCGCTGGCGAAGGGCCTGGAGTTCGACCTGGTCGTCCTGGTCGACCCGGAGCGGTTCGGCGAGGGGGTCGAGGGGGCGGTGGACCGGTACGTGGCGATGACCCGGGCGACGCGTCGGCTGGTCGTGCTGCGGAGCGCGCCGGACACGGACGCCTGACGCCGTGGGGCGAACCGGGCCGGTCCGTGGGCGCGCCACGCCGGTTCCTGCGATGAGATGACGTATCGATAGGTTTCATGACTCACGCATACGAGCCCGCGCCCCCGCCCGTTCCCCGTGACGCGGTCGTCCCCCCTGGGGAGTGCCCCGAGGTCGCGTCGCTGGTCACACCGTATCTGCGGATCATCCGCACCGTGCTGCCCCCGGTGGAGGCGGAACGGTTCTTCGTCCGGGCGCTCGCCGCGTACGAGGAGGAACGGCGGCGGGCGGGCGGGCTCCAGCTGGGGTTCAGCGCGTACCTCTGGGACGGTCTCGGGGGCACCTGGGGCGGTTCGCTGGCGCAGACCTCGGCGTGGGAGGCGATGCAGGCGATCCGCCATGTCGTCCGCAAGGCTCCCGGCGCCGACCTCGCCGCCTATCTGCGTCTCGGTCTCCTGCTGAGCCGCGAGTCGCAGGTACCGGTGGGCGCCTGACGCCGCCACCGTACGGAGCGCGACTTCCGTGAACGGTGTACGGGGGCGGGACGGGGTGCCGTCCGGGGCCACCGTTCCTAAGGGGGCGGGGGGTCCGGGGCCGGGGCGGTCTCCCCGGGTCCTCCCCGACCCGAAGCGGCCCGACCCGACCCGGCCCTAACTGACCCGGCCCGCCCCGGCCCGCGCTCCCGGGTCAGACCGCCGGGCGGTCGGTCCAGGGGTCCGGGCCCGGGTCGTGGCCCTCGGACAGGGAGGCGAGCCGGTCGATGTGGTGCTGCCAGCTCTCGGCCTGCGCCTCGCACGCCTCCGTGGTGGGCAGCCCGCTGTGGACCAGCCGGAGCAGGGTGCCGCCGGGGGCGGGCGCGAGGGTGATCTCGACCGTGCTGCCGCCGGGCGGCACGGACACGGGACCGGACTCCCAGCCCCAGCTGAGGACCATCCGCCGGGGCGGCTCGACCACGGCGAAGCGGCCGGAGGCGACGGCGCCGCCGGGAACCCGGACGCGGTAGGAACCGCCGGGGGCGATGGAGAACACACCGTCCTCCCCCATCCAGGACAGCCACTTCTCGCGGTCGGTGAGGAACGCGAAGACCGCCTCGGGACGCGCGTCGATCCGCCGTTCCAGGGTGACGGTGTCCATGGGGGTCGGGGGTGTCGTCATCGGAACCTCTCGCTCCTGCCGCACGGGCCCCTCGGCCGAGCCTCTCACCTCCACGCGCCGCCCGCCGCGCCGCCCCGCCGCCGCACACCCCGTACGCGCGCGTGCCCCGCCGCCGACGCGCGCGCCGCCGCGTCGCGGTCCGCACCTCCTCCCCGCGCGTGCCCCGGTCCGCGCCCGGTCGCACCGGGGTACGCACCGGTCCCGCCCGCGCGCCCCTGGTCGATCCTCCAGGGCCCGCCCCCGTCCCGGGCCGATCTTCCGGAGTCCGCACCAGTCGTCCCGCCCGCCCCCGCCGGGCTTCACTGGTCCGGGTCGGGGCCGAACGGGTCGGGAGGCGGGTCGGGGCATGGATCTGAACACGGTGACGGACATCCGGGACGCGCGGCTGCGCGAACCCTGGCGTCCGGGGGACGCCTGGCTCGGCGGCGGAACGTACCTCTTCTCCGAACCCCAGCCCCGACTGCGCAGACTGATCGACCTGAGCCGCACCGGCTGGGAACCGCTGACCCTCCGGGACGACGGGTCCCTGGAGATCGCGGCGACCTGCACGGTCGCCCGGCTGTCCCGGTTCGGACGCGCCTGGGACGCCCCCGCGGCGCCGCTGTTCGAGCAGTGCTGCCGGGCCTTCCTCGCCTCGTTCAAGATCTGGAACATGGCGACGGTCGGCGGGAACCTGTGCAACGCCCTGCCCGCCGGACCGCTGATCTCGCTGACCGCCGCCCTCGACGGGGAGTGCCTGCTGCGGGCTCAGGACGGCTCGTCGCGCCGGGTGCGGGTGGCGGACTTCGTCACCGGAGCCGGGCGCAAGGACCTCGCCGAGGGCGAGCTGCTGCGCTCGGTCACCCTGCCCGCGCGGGCGCTCGGCTGCCGGACCGCCTTCCGCCAGGCGTCGCTGTACGGCCTCGGCCGGTCGGCGGCGCTGGTGATCGGCGCGCTCGATCCGGTGGACGGCTCGCTCGCGGTGACGGTCAGCGCGGCGACCGTCCGCCCGTTCCGGTTCTGGTTCCCGCTGCCGCCGGACGCCGCACGGCTCCGGCGGGCGATCGGGGCGGCCGTACGCGACGAGGACTGGTTCGACGACATCCACGGACTGCCCGCGTGGCGCCGCCACATGGCGCTGCGCCTCGCCGAGGAGGTCCGCCGCGAACTGGTCCGCGACCACGAGGAAGGTGCCCGATGAGCTTCGGACTGCGCGTGAACGACCGGCACGTCGACGAGACCCCGCGCCCCGGCCAGTGCCTGCGCACCTATCTGCGCGAGCGCGGCTGGTTCGGCGTCAAGAAGGGCTGCGACGCGGGCGACTGCGGGGCCTGCACCGTCCATGTCGACGGCGAGCCGGTCCACAGCTGCCTCTATCCGGCGGTCCGGGCCGACGGCCGGACCGTCACCACCGTCGAGGGTCTCGCCGCGCCGGACGGCGAACTCCACCCCGTACAAAAGAAGTTCCTCGACGCTCAGGGCTACCAGTGCGGGTTCTGCACGGCCGGTTTCCTGATGACGACGGCGGCCCTGGAGACCGAGCGGGGCACCGCGCACGACGACGGGAAGCTGGACGACCTGCCCCGCGCCTTCAAGGGGAACCTCTGCCGCTGCACCGGCTACCGGGCCGTCGAGGACGCCGTGCGGGGGGTGCGGCACACCGAACTCCCCTGCGCGGGAAAGGCGGTGGGCCGGAACGTCGGCGCGCCCGCCGGGCCCGACGTCGTCACCGGCCGGGCCCGGTACACCTTCGACGTGGAGGTGCCCGGTCTGCTCCACATGAAGCTGCTGCGCTCCCCGCACCCGCACGCCCGGATCACCGCGATCGACACGTCGGCGGCGCTGCGGGTCCCCGGGGTGGTCGCCGTGTTCACCCACGAGGACGCCCCGGCGACGCTGTACTCCAGTGCCCGCCACGAGCATCCGACCGAGGACCCCGACGACACCCGGGTCCTCGACGACGTCGTCCGGTACGTGGGCCAGCGGGTCGCGGCCGTCGTCGCCGACGGCGAGGGGGCCGCCGAGGAGGGCTGCCGCCGGATCGAGGTGACGTACGAGGAACTGCCGTACGTCACCGACCCGGAGGAGGCGATGCTGCCGGGGGCGCCCGCGCTGCACGGCGACAAGGGCCCGGAGGCGCGGATCGCCCGTGCCGGGGCGAACGTGGCGGGCGAGGTGCACGGCGAGATCGGGGACGTCGAGCGGGGCTTCGCGGAGGCGGACGTCGTCGTCGAGGACACCTTCAGGACCCAGCGGGTGCAGCACGCCAGCCTGGAGACCCACGGCTGCGTCGCGTACTTCGAGCCGAAGGAGGACGGCACGGGCGAGCGGCTGACCGTGCGCTCCTCGACGCAGACGCCGTTCCTGACCCGGCGTGCGCTGTGCGCGCTGTACGGCCTGCCGGAGGACGGGGTGCGGGTGGTCGCGGGACGCGTCGGCGGCGGTTTCGGCGGCAAGCAGGAGATGCTCACCGAGGACGTCGTCGCACTGGCCGCGCTGAGGCTGCGGCGGCCGGTGAAACTGGAGTACACCCGGGCCGAGCAGTTCTCCGGGGCGACCACCCGGCATCCCTTCACCATCGGCATCAAGGTCGGCGCCCGCGCTGACGGCACCCTGACCGCCGTGCGGATGCGGGTCGTGTCGAACACCGGGGCGTACGGCAACCACGGTCCGGCCGTCATGTTCCACAGCGTCGGCGAGTCCTTCGCCGTCTACCGCGCCCCGCACAAGAAGGTCGACGCCTGGTCGGTCTACACGAACGCCGTCCCCGCCGGGGCGTTCCGGGGGTACGGGCTCGGCCAGGTCACCTTCGCCGTCGAGTCCGTCATGGACGAACTGGCCCACCGCCTCGGCATGGACCCGCTGGTCCTCCGCGAGAGGAACGTCATCGGCCCCGGCGACCCGATGCACAGCCCGATCGGCGAGGAGGAGGACCTGCACATCGCCTCGTACGGGCTCGACCAGTGCCTCTCGGTGGTGCGGGAGGCACTCGCCGGGGACCTCAGCGCCGGGGAGGCGCCCGAGGGCTGGCTGGTCGGGCAGGGCGCGGCGCTCGCGATGATCGCCACCGGGCCGCCCGGCGGTCACTACGCCGACGCCCGGGTCTCGCTCCGCTCCGACGGGACGTACGACGTGGCCGTCGGCACCGCCGAGTTCGGCAACGGCACCACCACCGTCCACCAGCAGATCACCGCGGGAGCCCTGGCCACCACCGGGGACCGGGTGACGATCCGGCAGTCCGACACGGACGTCGTCCGCCACGACACCGGCGCCTTCGGCTCGGCGGGCACGGTCGTCGCGGGCAAGGCGGTCCTCCTCGCCGCGACCTCGCTCGCGGAGCGGCTGCGGACCCTCGCCGCCCGGCACACGGGCGTCGCCCGGCACCGCTGCGTCCTCGGCGCGGAGTCGGTCGACTGCGGGGGCCGTACGGTCACCCTGAAGGAGCTGTACGCGGCGGGGCACACGCTCGGGGCGGTGGAGGAGCTGGCGGCGGACGGGCACTGGGGCGGCTCGCCCCGGTCGGTGGCGTTCAACGCGCAGTGGTTCCGGGTCGCCGTCGACCCGGACACCGGGGAGGTCCGCGTCCTGCGCAGCGTCCACGCCGCCGACGCGGGCAAGGTCATGAACCCCATGCAGTGCCGGGGGCAGGTCGAGGGCGGGGTCGCCCAGGCGCTCGGCGCGACCCTCTTCGAGGACGTGCGGATCGACGGGCGGGGCGAGGTCACCACCGCCGCGTTCCGCCGCTACCGGCTCCCCCAGTACGCGGACGTGCCCCGGACCGAGGTCCACTTCACGGAGACTTCCGACGCGATCGGTCCGCTGGGCGCGAAGTCGATGAGCGAGAGCCCGTTCAACCCGGTCGCGCCCGCCTACGCGAACGCGCTCCGCGACGCGACCGGCATCCGCTTCACGGAACTCCCCCTCACCCGGGACCGGGTCTGGCTGGCCCTCGCCGCACACCGCGAGGACCGGCGGGCCGGGCCGGGCGTGGACGGGCCGGACGTGGCCGGGCCGTCGGTCGGGTGACGGTCCCGGAGGATGCCGGTCGTCCTCCCGGAGGAAGCCCATGGACACGGGCCGACCGGGGGCATCCGGCTCGCGGATGCGGTTCCCCGCCCCGGCGGCCGGGTATCACTGGGCGCAGTCGCCGCACCGCCCGTCCGAAAGGGAAACCGATGAGCCGACCCGTCGTCTCCGTCTCCCCCGCGCGGACCGCCCGCGCCCCCGCGTTCACGCTGTCGGGGGAGGTCGCGCGGCCCGCCCTGCTGACGGTCGGGGACCTCCGCGACGGCTGGGAGCGGCACCGGGCGGAGGTCGTGTTCGACTGCGCCACCGGCGGGCCCCGGCGGCACGTCTTCGAGGGGCCGCTGCTGCGCGAGGTGGTGGCGCGGGCCCGGCCCGGCTTCGACCCCGCCCGCCGCAAGGAACGCGCGCGTTTCCTGCTCGTGGTGAGCGGCGGCGACGGGCACAGGGCCGTGCTGTCGTGGGCCGAGATCGACACCGACTTCGGCGCCGCGCCCGTCCTCCTGGCGACCCGGATGGACGGCGGGGACCTGGACGCGGCGGGACCGCAGCTGGTGGTGCCCTCCGACCGGTGCGGCGCCCGGTACGTCAGCGCCGTCACCGGTGTCTGGGTCGGCGCCCTCCCGGACCCCGTGCCGTCCTGAGCGGGCGCCGGTTCAGCCGTGGTACTGGGCGAGCTGGATGAGGTTGCCGCAAGTGTCGTCGAGGATCGCGACCGTCACCGGGCCCGCCTCCACCGGCTCCCGGGTGAACCGCACCCCGAGTCCGCGCAGGCGCTCGTACTCGGCGCGGACGTCGTCCACGGCGAAGGACGTGAGCGGGATGCCCGCGGCGACGAGCGCCTCCCGGTACGCCCGGGCGGCGGGCACGGCGGCGTCCGGCTCCAGGACCAGTTCGACGCCGTCCGGGGCGTCCGGCGAGACCACCGTCAGCCAGCGGTACCCGCCGAGGGGGACCTCGGTCTTCTTCAGGAAGCCCAGCACCTCGGTGTAGAAGCGCAGGGCCTTCTCCTGGTCGTCGACGAGCAGGCTCGCCAGATTGATCCTCATGGGTGCTCTCCGATGGGTGCCGGGGCTGCTGGGGCGGGTGTGACGTCCCCAGCATCTCCCGGCGCGGTCCCCGGTGGCGCGCGGACGGCGGGCGGGGCGGGGGACGGCGCCGGGGCGGGACGCGCCGGGGTCCCGCCGGACCGGGCGTCCGCACGCGCGCGTAGCGTGAGCTCCGTCGGCTCCGCCCCTCACCACTGGAGATCCGCCCGTGTCCAGCGCCGCCCCGCCCCGTACCGCCGTCGTCGAGTCCCTCATGGAACGCTTCCCCGGCGTCCCGCCGGAGGCGGTGTTCAAGGAGGACCTGCTGCGCGGCGGGCTCGCCTTCGACCCGTCGGCGCTGAGCGGGAACGAGGGCGGCGAGGTCAAGCCGAAGTCGTACTTCATTTTCTCCTTCGACCACCGCACGCTGCCGGAGCTCGGGGAGGCGGCGCTGAACCGGCCGCCGGAGGAGATCGTGCTGACCGGCGGCCCGTACGGGCTGCGCCGCACGGTGGTGTCGGTGCGGGTCAACCCCTCGTCGCCGTACCGGGTGGCGCCGGACGGGGACGGGACGCTCGCGCTGTTCCTCGACGGGGCGCGGATCGCGGACGTCGGTCTGCCGCCGATGCCGGAGTACTACCGGCACCCGCTGTCGAACGGGAAGTCCGTGATGGAGGTCGCCCCCACCATCCAGTGGGGTTATCTGATCTACCTCACGGTTTTCCGGGTCTGTCAGTACTTCGGCGCCAAGGAGGAGTGCCAGTACTGCGACATCAACCACAACTGGCGCCAGCACAAGGCGGCGGGCCGCCCGTACACCGGGGTGAAGCCGGTGGACGAGGTGCTGGAGGCACTGGAGATCATCGACCGGCACGACACCGCCCGGACCTCGACGGCGTACACCCTCACGGGCGGCGCGGTCACCTCCCGCGTCGGCGGGAAGGACGAGGCCGACTTCTACGGGCAGTACGCGCGCGCGATCGAGGAGCGCTTCCCCGGCCGATGGATCGGCAAGGTCGTGGCCCAGGCCCTGCCCAAGGCCGATGTCCAGCGGTTCCACGACTACGGCATCCGGATCTACCACCCGAACTACGAGGTGTGGGACCGGCGGCTGTTCGAGCTGTACTGCCCCGGCAAGGAGCGTTACATCGGCCGGGACGAGTGGCACCGGCGCATCCTGGACTCGGCGGAGGTGTTCGGGCCGCGCAACGTCATCCCGAACTTCGTCGCGGGCGTCGAGATGGCCCGCCCCTCCGGCTTCCTGACCGTGGACGAGGCCATCGCCTCCACCCGGGAGGGCCTGCGGTTCTTCATGTCGCGCGGGATCACGCCCCGGTTCACCACCTGGTGCCCCGAGCCGACGACCCCGCTGGGCAGGGAGAACCCGGACGGCGCCCCGCTGGAGTACCACCTGCGGCTCCTGGAGGCGTACACGGCGACCCTCGACGAGTACGGGCTGGCCGCGCCGCCCGGCTACGGCCCCTCCGGCCCGGGGCGCGCGGTGTTCTCCGTCAGTTCGTTCATGGACGCGCTGTCCCCCGCGCCGGGCGAGTGACCCGGGCGGGGTGACCCCCGCCCCCGGTCCCGGGGGGGGGGGGGGCCCCCCCCCCCCGCGGGGGGGGGGGGGGGCCCCCCCCCCCCCCGCCCGCGCCCCCCCCCCCCCCCCAACCGGCACGCGCAGCCCCCGCGGGGGACGC
>NZ_JBHYZW010000033.1:0-37358 GCF_042754005.1 Streptomyces sp. NPDC059247 | reverse complement strand
CGGGCCCCCCCCCGCCCGCGGGGGGGTTGCGGCTTGGGGGGTGGGGGGCTTGGGGGTGTTTCTTTCCTCCGGAGGAATCTCCTCAGTCGAACGCCGACGTCCCCCGGGTGGGCCGGGACGGCCGGGCCCGCCCCGCCGACATGCCGGAGCGGCGCAGGAAAGCCCGCTCCCTGCTCGCGGAGCGGCCCCGCGCGACCCTGCGCGAGGTCGCCCAGGAGGCCGGAGTCTCGGTCAGCACCGCCCACCGCCTCCGCCAGGAACTGCGGTCCTGCCCGGCCGATCCCGACCCCGACGAGCCGGCGCCCGCCCCCGTGACCGTCCGCGAGGACCCCCCGTACCTCACCTCGCTCGTGGTCGCGGCACCCCAGCGCCGCTCCGGCCTGACCTCCCTCCCGGTCCCGGTGGACCCCGCCTCGCGGGGAGCCGCGCGGATGCGCGTACGGGCCATGGACGTGCTGTCCAACGACCCCTCGATCCGCTTCACGGACAGCGGTCGCGCCCTGCTGCGCTGGCTCAACGGACAGGCCCAGGGCCTCGCGGCGGGCGAGCAGCTGCTGGCGGCCGTCCCCCCGCACTGCGCCCACGCGCTCACCGAGGTGATGAGCCATTACGCCCGCGAGTGGGAGCGGCTGGCCGCCGGAATGCAGCGGACGGACCCGGTGGACGGCCCCTGGCGCGTGGTCCGCTGAGGCGTCCACGGCTGAGGTGCCCATCTCCGAGGCGCCCATCGCCGGTGCGCGACCCCGGGGACGCCGACCGCCACCCTTGAGGCGCCCGCTGCCGGACCCGCTGCCGGACTCGCCCCCGGACCACTGCCGGGCCCTTCGCCGGACCACCGCCGTAGCCCGCCTCCGCGTGCCCCGACCGAGCCCACCGCCCGTGTGGCACCACCACGCGGGACCGTCGCCGCCCGGCCGTCCGCCACCACCGCGACGCGCCCACCACCGCGACGCGCCCGCCCTCGCCCCCGCCGCCGGTCGGCCGCCACGACCGGCGGCGGAACCATGCCCGGCGCACGGAGCGCGCCCCGGAACCGGGGCGGGGAGCGCGCCCCGGAGCCGTGGCCGTACCCCCTGAGCCGTACCCCCCCGAGCCGGACGACGACGCCGGACGACGATCCGGTGGGCCCGTGCTCTCCCGCACCCCGACCGCTTCGTGAGCCCGCCGCCCCGCCCCGCCCCGAACCGTGGCCGCTCGGGCCGTCCCTCCTCCCTTCCATGCCCCGCGCCTCCTCGGCGCGCCCTGGCGCATTTCCATGGGGGGATGGCGCATATGAGAATTCCTCGGTGACGTAGTTCACGTTTGGCGGGAGAATTGCCTCCAGTTGACTCCCTTTGCAGGGGAGACGGAACGGCGAATATGCTCAATTGCCGGACTCATAAGCATTGATGAAACCTTCTGCGCCGCCGCCTTCGTCGTTACCGTGAGACGCGAAACGAGGGGGCGGGCCCCGGGCTTCGCGGCCGTGCTCCCCTCGCCCGGATCCGTTCCGCTGATCCGAGTGATCCGGTCCGCACGTCACGGACCCCGTGTTCCCCGGGTGCCGGTGGCGGTCCGTCGGAGGCCGGCCGACGCCATGGGTGACGCCGGAGCGTCGAACACGGGACGGTCCGCGCACAGACGACCGGTGGGCCCGTGGCAGGTGCGACGCGTTCTGACAGGAGCAGAGTGAACATCTCGGTGGACGACGCCAGAGTCATGGCCAAGGCACTCTTCGAAGCACGTGCGACGGGCCGCCCGATCCCTCCCTTCACCGACGGGCGTCCGACGCTGGACGTGCACGACGGCTACGCCGTCCAGCGCGAACTGGTCACGCTGCTGACAGCGACCGGCGACACCGTCGTGGGCTACAAGGCGGGACTCACCTCCGTCCCGATGCAGGAGCTGTTCGGCGTCAGCACCCCGGACTACGGACCGGTGCTCGGCTCGACCGTGTACGAGAACGGGGCCACCGCCCCGGGCGACGCGTTCATCGCGCCCAAGGTCGAGGCGGAGATCGTCTTCCGGCTCGGCGCGCCCCTGAAGGGGCCCGGCGTCACCGTGGCCGAGGCCCGCGAGGCGATCGCCGAGGTCATGGCGGGCCTGGAGATCGTCGACTCGCGGATCGAGGACTGGCGCATCAAGCTCGCCGACACCGTCGCCGACCTCGCGTCCAACGGCGCGGTCGTGCTCGGCCCGCCCGTCGCGCTGCCCGACGACTGCGACGTCCGGCTCATCGGCATGGCGTTCTCCCGCAACGGCGACCTCGTGGCGACCGGAGCCGGAGCCGCCGCCCTGGGAGACCCGGCCGCGGTGGTCGCCTGGCTGGCGAACGTCCTGGGCGAGCACGGCGTGACGCTCGAAACGGGCCAGCTGATCATGACGGGCGCCCTCCACGCGGCCGTCCCGATGCGCCCCGGCGACAGCTTCGTGGCGGAGTTCGACCGACTGGGCACCGTCACCCTTCACCTGGGCGGCATCGACGGCACCGGTGACAGCGGAACCCCCGACGGCAGCGGCGACAACAGCGACTCGTAGACCACTCCCGCGCCCCAAGGCGAATCTCTAGACAGGGAAGGGCGATGCAGCCATGAAGCGAAACGGGCGCCTGCCCGTGGCCGTCCTCGGCGCCGGCCTCATCGGAGTCGATCTGGCCGAGAAGATCATGCGTTCGGAGTTCCTCGACTGCGGTCTGGTCGTGGGACGCGACGAGAAGACGCCCGGCCTGCGACAGGCGGCCGAACTCGGCCTTCCCATCGGGACACGGGGGATCGACTCCCTCCTGGACGCTCCCGAGCCGTTCGCCATCGTGTTCGACGCGACCAACGCCCTGGCCCACGCCGAGCACGCGGAACGCCTGAGCCTGTCGGGCACCAAGCTCGTGGACCTGACCCCGAGCAAGGTGGGGCGGATGGTCATCCCGAGCGTGAACGCGGCGGAGGTCCTCGGCTGCGACGACATCAACATGATCAGCTGCGGCGGCCAGGCCTCGATACCGATCCTGCACGCGATCACCCAGACCCACCGGGTCGACTACGTCGAGGTCGTCACCACGGCCGCCAGCCCCAGCGTCGGACGCTCCACCCGGCTCAACCTCGACGAGTACATCGAGACCACGCAGGACGCGGTACGCGACTTCACCGGCGTCAAGGACGTCAAGGCGATCCTCAACATCAGCCCGGCCAAGCCTCCGGCGACCTTCCGGGTCGCCATGTCGATGCTGGGGGAGGGCTTCGGCACGGCATCGGTGAACGCCGCCGTGACCACCGCGGCCGAGCAGGTCCGCTCCTTCGCGGGCGGCTACCGGATCACCGCGTGCGTCGTGGAGGAGAACAAGGTGTTCGTCGCCGCCGAGGTCACCTCCTCCGGCGGACGCATCCCCCGGTACGCGGGCAACCTCGACATCATCAACTCCGCCGCGGTCCACGTCGCCGAACGATGCGCGGCGGGCGGCCCGGCGAGCATCCGTACGGAGACGTCATGAGCGCGGCACCCCCTCCCGGCGGCACCCGGAAGCCGGTCCTCATCCACGACGCGTCCCTGCGCGACGGTCATCACGCCGTCCGCCACCAACTGGACGGGGCACAACTGCGCGCCTACGCGCGGGCGGCGAACACCGCGGGCGTCCCCGTGGTCGAGGTGGGGCACGGCAACGGCCTGGGAGCCTCCTCCCTCCAGGTCGGGCAGGCCCGCACCGGCGACGACGAGATGCTGTCCATCGTGCGGGAGGCCCTCACGGACAGCAGGATGGCCGTCTTCATGCTGCCGGGCTGGGGCACCACCTCCGACCTCGAACGGGCCCTCGCCCACGAGGTGGACGTGGTGCGGATCGGCACCCACTGCACCGAGGGCGACCTCGCCGAACGGCACCTCGGCTTCCTCCGCGAGCAAGGCGCCGAGGCCCAGGCCGTCCTCCTGATGAGCCACATGGCGAGCCCCGAACGGCTGGGACACGAATGCGCCCGGCTCGTGGAGTTCGGCGCGACCGCGGTGGGCATCATGGACTCCTCCGGCCACTACCTCCCGGCCGACGTCACCGAACGCGTCCGCGCCATGCGGGAGGCCGTCGACGTCCCGGTGATGTTCCACGCCCACAACAACCTCGGCATGGCGGTCGCCAACTCGGTCGCCGCCGTGGAGGCGGGCGCGGACATCCTGGACGCCTGCGCCCGGGGCTTCGGCGCGGGCGCGGGAAACACCCAGCTCGAAGTGCTGGTGCCCGTACTGGAACGGATGGGCTTCCCGACCGGGATCGACCTGTACGGACTCCTGGACGCGGCCGACATCGCCGAGCGCGAACTCATGCCGGCGCCGCCCACCATCGACTCGGTGAGCGTCGTCAGCGGCCTGGCCGGAGTGTTCTCCGGGTTCAAGACCCGGGTCCTGGACATCTCGCGCCGTGAGGACGTCGATCCGCGCGACGTCTTCTTCGAGCTGGGCAGGAGACAGGCCGTGGCGGGGCAGGAGGACCTCATCGTCGAGGTGGCCCTCGCGCTCAAGGCGGCCCGCGGTGCGTGAGAGCCGCGAGCCCGCGGCTCCGTCGGACGAGGACAGCGAGGGAGAAGCCGACCGTGTACGACGTACTCAAGGACATCCTGGTCAGCGAACTGCACGTACGTGAGGAGGACCTCGCGCCCACCGCCACCCGTGAGGAGGTGGGCCTCGACTCCCTGGCGGTGCTGGAACTGTCCACCGCGCTGCACGAGCGGCTCGGCATCGAGGTCCACGACTACGAACTCCTCGACGCCCGCACCCTCGCCGACGTGGCCCGTCTGATGGCGGACCGGCGGCCGGGTGACTGAGCCACACCGCCGACCCGGGCACCGCCCGCACGACCGGGCCGGGCGGTGCCCCCCTCCACCGGGAGTCCCATGTCTCACCCGTCCCTGCGCGCGGTTCTCGGAACCCTCGCCCCCTACCGGCCCTCCCCGGGCCTCCACGGACCGGCCGCGACGACCCGCCCGCTGTCGGCGAACGAGTCGCCGCACGCCCCGCTGCCCGGTGTCGTCGAGGCCGTCGCACGGGCCGGAGCCACCGTGAACCGCTACCCGGACCCCGGCTGCGGACCGCTGACGCACGCCCTCGCCGAGGCCCACGGGATCACGGAGGACCGGATCGCGGTCGGCGCCGGATCGCTGGCCCTCCTGCAGGCGCTGTTCCAGTCGGTCGCCGACCCCGGCGCCGAAGCCGTCTACGCCTGGCCGTCGTTCGAGGTCTACCCCACGCTCGCCGCCCTCGCCGGAGTGGAATCCGTCCAGGTGCCGCTGGCCGGTCAGACCCATGACCTGCGGGCCATGGCCGACCGGATCTCCCCCCGCACCCGCCTGGTGATCGTCTGCAACCCGAACAACCCGACGGGCACGCTCGTCGCCCACGACGAACTCCGCGCCTTCCTCACCTCCGTACCCCCCACCTGCCTGGTCGCCGTCGACGAGGCCTACCACGAATACGCCCGCGGACCGGCACCCTCCACCGCCCTGGACCTCTGCGCCCAGCACCCCAACCTGGTCGTGCTGCGCACCTTCTCCAAGGCGTACGGACTCGCCGGACTGCGCACCGGATACCTGGTGGGGGACGCCCCCCTCGTCCGGGAACTGCGCAAGGCGTGCCTCCCCTACGCGGTCAGCACCGTGGCACAGCACGCGGCCGTCGCCGCCCTCGGACTCGCCGACCAACTGCTGCGGCGCGTCGACGGCACGGTCGCGGAACGCACCCGGGTCCGCGACACCCTCGTCCGCCGGGGCTGGGACGTCCCCGACAGCCGGACCAACTTCCTCTGGCTCCCCCTGGGCCCGCTCGCCGCCGACTTCGGCGCCTGGTGCGCCCGGAGGGACATCGCGGTACGGGCGTTCCCCGGCCTGGGCGTGCGCGTGTCGGTCGGAACCGCCGAGGACGACGACCACTTCCTCGCCGCGGCCGACGCATGGCGCTCCGCACGGCCGACGGCCACCCCCGGCACCGGACAGACACGGCAGTTCCGAACGACGGCGGAGGCATCATGACCACTCTTCACACCGCGCCCGGCGCACTGCTCCCGGACGGGTCAGGACTGTCCCGGCACGTGGTCGTCGCACCGGGCATGTGCAGCGGCGGCTCCCTGCTGTTCGGCCGCATCGGGGACTGGACCTGGGAGGTGGTGAGCGAGTCCTGCCGGATCAACGTGCACGCCGCCCGTACCGCCGACGGAGACCCCGCCTACCTGTCCTTCTACTACTACCGCGTGCGCGGCGGGGACGTCGTCCATCCCCACGGACTCACCTTCGGCGACGAACTCCGCGTCGACTCGCGGTCGTTCCAGTTCGGCAACCAGTCGGTCATCACCCTGCACCGGCTCGCCCCCGCCGGACTGGACCTCCCCGACGGGCCGCTGGACCCGGCGGAGGTGTACGAACACCCGCACCCGGACTGCCTCTACGCCGAGAACTTCAACCGGTGGATCGCCCGCACCACGGCGGGCAGCAACCGGGGCCTCGCCCAGGTGACGCCCCCGGACTTCGGCTACCAGGACCTGGCCCCGCTCCCCAACGCCTACTCCCCCCGGGCCTTCGTCGGCAGGGCCCGGTCCACCGGAAGCTTCCACCCCGAGGGTCCCCCCGGCTTCCAGGAGGCCGGGGAGCCCCGGACGTTCACCTACACACTGGACGTCGTGCGCGACCTCAACGGCGCCGGACTCATGTACTTCGCCTCGTACTTCTCCGTCTTCGACACGATGCTGCTGCGCCTGTGGCGCTCCCTGGGACGCACCGACGAACAGTTCCTGCGGCGCAAGGTGACCGACCAGAAGATCGGCTACTTCGGCAACGCCGACCCCGGCACCGTCTTCGAGGTCACGGTCCGCCACTGGCGGTGCACCGCGTCCCCGGACGTCGAGATCGCCGACATGGCCCTGCGCGACACCGCCACCGGACACCTGGTCGCCGTCACCGCGATCGAGACCGGGACGGCGGGCGGTCGCTCCCCGGACGGCGACTGACCCCCCCGCTCCCGCCTGCGATCCGCCCGCACCGGAAGCCCTCCCCGCCGAACCGCACCCCGGATGGAGCACATGACCGACGACCTCACGCACGGCGGCGCCGTCGGCGCGACGGTATGGCTGACCGGCCTGCCCAGCGCGGGCAAGACCACGATCGCGCGGACCGCTGCCGACGCCCTGCGGACCGCCGGACGCCGGACCCACGTCCTGGACGGCGACGAACTGCGCGCCCGGCTGACGGCCGACCTCGGCTTCTCCCGCCGGGACCGGGAGACGAACGTGCGCCGCGTCGGCTTCGTCGCGGAACTGCTCGCCTCCCACGGCGTGACCGTACTGGTACCGGTCATCGCCCCCTACGCGGACGCCCGCCACGCCGTCCGCGAACACCACGCCGCCGCGGGCACCGCGTACGTCGAGGTGCATGTGGCGACCCCGGTCGAGGTCTGCGCCGCGCGCGACGTGAAGGGCCTGTACGCCCGGCAGGCGCGGGGCGAGCTGACCGGCCTCACCGGCGTGGACGACCCCTACGAGCCGCCGGACACACCCGATCTGCGGATCCCGGCACACCAGCAGAGCAGCACGGAGTCGGCGGAGGCGCTGGTCGCGCTGCTGCGGGAGAAGGGGCTGGCATGACGACGGCGACCACACCGTACGAGAGCACCGACGACCCGTGCGCACCGACCCACGCGGACCTGCTGGAGTCGGAGGCCGTGCACATCTTCCGCGAGGTGGCGGGCGAGTTCGAGCGGCCGGTGATCCTCTTCTCCGGCGGCAAGGACTCCATCGTCATGCTGCACCTGGCGCTGAAGGCCTTCGCCCCGGCGGCGGTCCCCTTCTCGCTGCTGCACGTCGACACCGGACACAACTTCCCCGAGGTCCTGGCGTATCGGGACCGGGTGGTGGCGGCGCACGGACTGCGCCTCCACGTGGCCTCCGTACAGGACTACATCGACCGGGGCGTCCTCCAGGAACGCCCCGACGGCACCCGCAACCCGCTCCAGACCCTGCCGCTGACGGAGACGATCCGGACGCGGGGGTTCGACGCCGTCTTCGGCGGCGGGCGGCGCGACGAGGAGAAGGCCCGCGCCAAGGAACGGGTGTTCAGCCTCCGGGACCAGTTCTCGCAGTGGGACCCGCGCCGCCAGCGCCCCGAACTGTGGCAGCTCTACAACGGCCGCCACGCCCCCGGCGAACACGTCCGGGTCTTCCCGCTCTCCGACTGGACCGAGCTGGACGTCTGGCAGTACATCGCCCGCGAGGACATCGAACTGCCCCGGATCTACTTCGCCCACGAGCGCGAGGTCTTCCGGCGCTCCGGGATGTGGCTGCCGGTGGGCGACTGGGGCGACCCCGGGGACGGCGAGACCGTCGAGAAACGGCTCGTCCGCTACCGCACCGTCGGCGACATGTCCTGCACCGGCGCGGTCGACTCCGAGGCGGTGACCCTGGACCAGGTGATCGCGGAGATCACCGCGTCCCGGCTCTCCGAGCGGGGCGCCACGCGCGCCGACGACAAGCTCTCCGAAGCCTCCATGGAGGACCGCAAGCGCGAAGGGTACTTCTGAGCATGACCAGGACCACGGAACTCCCGTCCGCCACCCTGCTGCGGTTCGCCACCGCCGGCTCCGTCGACGACGGCAAGTCCACCCTGGTGGGCCGTCTCCTCCACGACTCCAGATCGGTCCTGGCCGACCAACTGGAAGCCGTGGAAAGGGTGTCGGCGGGCCGCGGGCAGGAGGCGCCCGACCTCGCCCTGCTCACCGACGGTCTGCGCGCCGAACGCGAACAGGGCATCACCATCGACGTCGCCTACCGCTACTTCGCCACCCCGAAGCGGCGGTTCATCCTGGCCGACACCCCCGGCCACGTGCAGTACACCCGCAACATGGTCACCGGCGCGTCCACCGCCGAACTGACCGTGATCCTGGTCGACGCCCGCAACGGCGTCGTCGAGCAGACCCGCCGCCACGCGGCCATCGCCGCCCTGCTGCGCGTCCCCCGGGTCGTCCTCGCGGTCAACAAGATGGACCTGGTCGGCCACAGCGAGCCGGTGTTCGCCACGATCGTGGCGGAGTTCACCGAGTACGCCGCCGGACTCGGCGTCACCGGGGTCACCGCGATCCCGATCTCGGCACTGGCCGGGGACAACGTGGTGCGGCCTTCGGCGGTCATGGACTGGTACAGCGGCCCGACGGTGCTGGAACACCTGGAGACGGTGCGGGTCGGCCGGGACCAGGACCGGCGCGGGGCCCGGCTGCCCGTCCAGTACGTCATCCGGCCCCGCACCGCCGAACACCCCGACTACCGGGGCTACGCGGGCCGGATCGCGGCCGGCTCCCTCCACGTCGGCGAACCGGTCACGATCCTGCCGTCCGGCCGTACGACGACGATCTCCGGCATCGACCTCCTGGGCAGACCGGTCGGCGCCGCCCGGACCGGGCAGTCCGTCACCGTCCTCCTGGCGGACGACATCGACGTCTCGCGCGGCGACCTGATCGTGCCGACCGCGGACGCCCCGGCCACCACCCACGACATCGAGGCGACCGTCTGCCACGTGGCCGACCGGGCACTGACCGTCGGCCACCGGGTGCTGCTCAAGCACGGTACCCGTACGGTCAAGGCCATCGTCGAGGACATCCCCGCCCGGCTCACCCTGGACGACCTGACCCTGCGCCCCCACTCCGGACGGCTCGTGGCCAACGACATCGGCCGGGTCAGGATCCGCACCGCCGAGCCGCTGCCCGTCGACCCCTACGCGGACTCGCGCCGCACCGGCTCGTTCATCCTGATCGACCCCGGCGACGGCACCACCCTGACGGCGGGCATGGTCGGCGCGTCCTTCGCCGCCCCCGAACCGTCGGCGGACACCACCGAGGACGACGGCTGGGACTTCTGACCCGCCCGGACCGTACGGACATCCTCAGCGTCCCCCGTCCCCCGTCCCCCGTCCCCCGTCCCCCGGCTCCGGGGCCGGGGGACGAGGGGTTTCCGGGAGGCTCCGCCGCGCCGCTCACCGCCCCGCCGCCGTCCCTCCCGTGGCCCGGTCGGACAGGACCTCGCCGATCGTGCGGAGCGGAACGGGGTCCAGCATCTCGTAGTGGCCGCAGGCGACGTCGAAGGACCAGAGGCGCCCGCCGCCGTACGTCCGCCAGGCGTCCGGGTCGGCTCCCGGGCCGTCCGACGCGGCCCGGAAGTGGAGCACGTCCACCCCGCGCGTCCGCGCCGGGGCCGCCCGCAGCGCGTCCACCGCCGCCCGCACCGCGATCCGCGCGCCCTCCACCGCCCGCTCCCCGAGCAGCGCGATCTGCTCCGGGGGCGTCCCGTCCACGGCGAACCCGGCCGACCCGGCCACGTGCCGGTGCGTCTCCTCCCAGCCCGGCAGACCCCCCTCGGGAGCCGGGTACGAGTCGAGCAGCGCCACGAACTCCACCGCGTGCCCGCCCTCCACCAGCTCGACGGCCACCCCGTGGGCGAGGGTCCCGCCGACCGACCAGCCGAGCAGCCGGTACGGCCCCTCCGGCTGCACCTCCCGGATCCGCCGCGCGTACTCCCGCACCAGCTCCTCCGGCTCGCGCGCACCGCCCTCCGGATCGGCGAGGCTCGGTGCCTGGAGCCCGTACAGCGGCACCTCGGGATCCAGGTGCGGCAGCAGCCGGGCGTACGGCCAGGCGAGACCGCTCGCCGCGTGCACCGCGAACAGCGGCCTCAGCCGTCCGCCGGTCCGCAACGGAAGCAGTACGTCCAGACCGGAACCGTCCCCCCCGCCGTCGAGCAGCCGCGCGAGGGCCGCCGGGCTCGGCGCCTCGAACAGGGCCCGCACCGACAGCTCGGTGCCGAGGACCGCCCGCACCCGGCTCACCAGCCGGGTCGCCAGGAGCGAGTGCCCGCCCAGATCGAAGAAACCGTCGTCCGGACCGACCCGCTCCACCCCGAGCACCTCGGCGAACAGCGCGCACAGCGGCTCCTCGTGCGCGTGGGCCGCCCCGCGACGGACGGCGGAGCCGTACACGGGAGCGGGCAGCGCCGACCGGTCCAGCTTCCCGTTCGGCATCAGGGGGAACCGGTCCAGCGGCACCACCGCGGACGGCACCATGTGGTCCGGCAGCGCGTCACGGAGGAAACGCCGCAGCTCCGCGCCGTCGAGCGCCGCCCCCGGCCCGCCCGCGACGGCGTACGCGACCAGCCGGGGACCGCCCGCCCGGTCCTCCCGCACCACCGCGACCGCCCGCGCCACGTCCTCGTGCCGCAGCAGGGCCGCCTCCACGTCGCCGAGTTCGATCCGGAACCCCCGGACCTTCACCTGCCCGTCGAGCCGGCCCAGATACTCCAGCTGCCCGTCCGGCCGCCACCGCGCCTGATCGCCCGTCCGGTACATCCGGCCGCCGGGCGCCCCGAACGGGCAGGCCACGAACCGCTCCGAGGTGAGCGCCGGGCGGTTCAGATAGCCACGGGTGACGCCCGCGCCCGCGATGTACAGCTCTCCCGGCCGCCCCTCCGCCACCGGCCGGAGCCACGGGTCCAGCACGTACACCCGGGCGTTGGGCACCGGACGGCCGATCGGCGGATCACCCCCGGTGTCGTCGGCGCTCCCGCGCCACCAGGTCGAATAGGTGGTCGCCTCGGTGGGGCCGTAGATGTTGGTGACCGCACAGCCAGGCACCCGGTCGCCCAGCTCGCGCAGCAGGGCGTGCGGCACCGCCTCCCCGCCCAGGACCACGTGCGGCGCCGACACCTCGAAGGCGCCGCCCGCCAGGATGCTCGCCATCGCCGAGGGGACACCGCTGACCAGGCTCCCCTCCCAGCCGTCCCGTTCCAGCAGGGCGAACAGGTCGTCGACCAGCTCCAGGCACCCGCCGAGCGCCAGCGTCGTCACGATCTCGAAGACCGACACGTCGAAGCTGAGCGAGGTGGACGCCAGCACCCGGGCCATGCCCCCGGGCCCGAAGTGGTCCTCGACGGTCGCCACGAAGTTGACGGCGTTGGCGTGCTCGACGACCACGCCCTTCGGGACGCCGGTGGTGCCCGAGGTGTAGATCACGTAGGCGGGGTGCCGGGGCAGGAGCGGTTCCGGCCGTTCCCCGTCCACGACGTCCGTGTCCTCCCGCTCCCCGATCCGCCGCACCACGTCCGGATCGTCCAGGACGAGGGCGGCCGTCCCCTCGGGCAGCACGCCCCGGGTCGCCCCGGTGACCACCGCGAGCCGGGGCCGGGCGTCACCCAGCATCCGCGCCACCCGGTCGGCCGGATAGCGCACGTCCACCGGCACGTAGGCGGCCCCCGCCTTGAGCACGGCGAGCAGGGCGACGACCATGTCAGCGCTCCTCGGCAGCGCCAGGGCCACCCGGGTCTCCGGGCCCGCGCCCTCGGCGAGGAGCACGCGCGCCAGCCGGTTCGCCCGGCGGTTCAGCTCCCCGTGACCGGAGGTCCGCCCTCGGTACGCGAGGGCGGGCGCGTCCGGGACCAGCCGGGCCCGCGCCTCGATCAGGGCGGGCAGCGTGGTCGGCGGCACGGGCCGGTCCGTCGCGTTCCACTCCTCCAGCACCCTTCGGCGCTCGCCGTCCGAGAGGACCGGCAGCTCCCCGACCGTGCGGTGCGGATCCTCGGCGACCGCCGTCAGGATCCGGGCGAAGAGCCCGGCGATCCCCTCCACCGTGCCGCGTCCGAGCAGATCGGGCCGGAAGTCCAGCCGGATGCCCAGCTCCTCGCCCGGCACGCAGATCAGGGAGAGCGGATAGTGGGTGGCGTCGAACCCCGACACGCCGACCAGCAGTGCCTCGCCGAGACGGCGCTCCCCCGAGCCCGTCGGATAGTTGTCGAAGACCGTCGTGGTGTCGAACAGGGACCCGAACCCCGCCCGCCGCTGGATCTCCGTCAGCCCGACGTGATGGTGCTCCAGAAGGTCCAGCTGCTCGTCCTGGACCCGTTCGACGAGGTCGAGCAGCGTGTCCCTGGGGTCCGCCCGCACCCGCGCCGGAACGGTGTTGATGAGCAGGCCGACCATCGTCTCGACGCCCTCGACCTCGGCGGCCCGGCCCGACACCGTCGTCCCGAACACCACGTCGCCCTGCCCGGTGAGCTGCCGCAGCACCAGCCCCCAGGCCACCTGCGTCACCGTGCCCAGGGTCACCCCGGCCTCCCGCGCCCGGTCCGTCAGCGCGGCCGTCACCCCGGCGGGCAGCGCGCGCACCACCCGCTCGGGGACCACCGTGCCCGCGCCCCGCGCGCGGGGGGCCACCAGCGTCGGCCCCTCGATCCCGGAGAGCGCCTCCGCCCAGGCGTCCCCGGACCAGCGCGGGTCCACCTCGCCGAGCCACTCCAGATAGGAGGTGTACGAGGGGGCGGGCGGCAGCGGACGCGCCCCGGCGGCACCGGCCCCCGCGCCGTACAGCCGGAACAGCTCGTCGAGGAGGACCGAGACGGACCAGCCGTCCAGAATGATGTGATGGTTCGTCAGCGCGAACCGCCACCGGGTGTCGTCCAGCCGGATCAGCAGGAAGCGGAGCAGCGGCGGCCGGGCGGTGTCGAAGCGCCGCCGCCGCTCCTCCTCGACCAGCCGCACGGCCCGGGCCTCCCGCCCGTCGGCCGCCGCCCCGGTGAGGTCGGCCGTCCGCCAGTCCACCCCGACCCGGGACCGTACGAACCGTACGGGGGCGCCCGACGCGTCCGTACGGAACCCCGAGCGCAGACTGTCGTGCCGGTCCTGGAGCACCTGGCAGACCTCCCGCAGCAGTGCCGGGTCGAGCGGGCCCTCGAAGTCCAGCACCAGTTGGGTGGTGTAGATGTCCTGGCCGTCCGCGTCGAACGCGGTGTGGAAGAACAGCCCCTGCTGGAGCGGGGACGGTCTCGGCGTCCCCCCGTGGGCGTACCCGGAGGTGTGCTCGTGGGCGTGCTCGGTGTGCTCGGGGGGCTGCTCGTGGATGCGGTCCGCTGTGGTCACGCCGTCTCTCCCGGTTCGCCGGTACGTGCGGTCAGGGTCTCCAGGGCCTCGAACCAGGCGTCCGCCAGGGCCTCCACGCGGGACCGCCCGAGGAGGGCCCGCGGATACGCCCAGCCGACGTGGAGCTCCGGTCGGCCACCCCGGTCCAGGACGACCGCGGACACCTCCAGGAGGTGCGTCAGGGGCATCTCGGGGTCGCCGCCCCCGGAGACCGCCCCGGACTCCGGCGCCAGCCCCCAGTCGGACTCCTCCGGCCGGTCGAAGCGGCCCAGGTAGTTGAAGAGCAACTGCGCCCGGGGCCCCGCCGCGAGCACGGGCGCGGTCTCCGGACGCAGATGGCGCAGCAGACCGTGGCCGAGTCCCTTGTCGGGCATCCGCCCGAGCTGCTCGTCCACCGCCCACACCGTGCCGTCCGGATCGCCCGGCCGCCCCGGGAGCCGTACGGGGAACATGCTGGTGAACCAGCCCACGGTCGCCGACAGGTCGAGGCCGTCGGCGATCTCCTCACGCCCGTGTCCCTCCACGTCCACGAGGAACGGCGGGCCGCCGCCGGGGCCGTCCGCCGTGCGCCAGCGTCCCGCCGCCGTGCTCAGCGCGCCGAGCAGCACCGCGTTCACACCGACGCCGAGCCGGGCGGGCACCCGGGCCAGGAGCGGTTCCGTCCGCTCGGCGGGAAGGATCCGGGTCACCCACTGCTTCGAGCCCTCCACATCACGGCCGGCCACGAGGTCCGCACCGGGCACCAGATCGCCCGCGCCCTCCACGACACCCAGCCAGAAGGGGAGTTCACCCGCCCGCCGCCGCGCCTCCCGCTCCAGACGGCGTCCCCAGTCGGCGAACGACACGGGCGTGAAGTCCGGCCCGGCCGTGCGCGGGGCGGCGCCGGTGCTCAGGTCCTCCAGCAGGACGCGCCACGAGACCCCGTCCACCACCAGGTGGTTGATCATCAGCAGGAGCCGTCCGGGCCGTCCGGGACCCGCGTCGAACCACACCGCCTGGAGCATGTTCCCCTCGCCCGGCGCCAGCCGCCGCCGCGCCGCGTCCGTCCCGGCGCGGACCAGGTCCGCGAGCTCCCCGGCACCGCACCCGGCCGCGTCGACCCGTACGAGGCGGTCGGCCCCGTCCACCGCACCGCGCGGCAGCACGTCCAGGTGCCATTCGGGGGTGCGCCGCAGACGCGTCCGCAGGGCGTCGTGCCGGTCGAGCAGCGCCCGGAGCAGCTCCCGCAGCCGCCGCGAGGACAGATCGGCCGGGGTCCGGACGAGCACGGACTGGTGGAAGCCGTCGACGGGGCCGCCCCGTTCGCGCTGCCAGTGGATGATCGGGGTGAGCGGTACTTCGACGGCCGCCGCGCCCTCGACGGCCGCCGCCACCGGGGCGGACGCCCCCGTCCCGTGCGGCGCCGCCGCCGTACCGGCCTTGGGCGGCCGTTCCTTCGCGTGGAGGGCCAGGGCGGCGACGGTGCGGTACCGGAAGACGTCCCGGGTGGAGAGGGCCAGACCGCGTGAGCGGGCCCGGGACACCAGCCGGATCGACACGATGCTGTCGCCGCCGAGCGCGAAGAAGTCGTCCTCGACGCCGACCCGGGGCCGTCCCAGGACGGCCGCGAACAGTTCGCAGAGGACCTTCTCGGCGGGGGTGTCCGGCTCCCGCGCCCCCGGAGCCGGGGCGGCGGGTTCGTCCGGCGGGGGCAGCGCGGACCGGTCGAGCTTCCCGTTCGGCGTGAGCGGCAGCCCGCCGGGAAGCACGACGACGGCGGCGGGAACCATGTACGGCGGCAGCGCCCGCCCCGCCCACCCGGTCAGCTCCGGAACGAGGCCGCCGTCCCTACCGGTGGACCCGGCGAGCGCGACGTAGGCGACGAGCCGCCGCTCACCGGGCCGGTCCTCGCGCACCACCACGGCGCTGCGGGCGACCCGCTCGTGCCGGTCGAGGACGGCCTCGATCTCCCGGGGCTCGACGCGGAAGCCGCGCAGCTTCACCTGGTCGTCGGCCCGCCTGAGGAAGTCGAGCTCCCCCTCGGACGTCCACCGGACCAGATCACCGGTGCGGTACAGACGGGCGCCGGGCGGACCGTACGGATCGGCGACGAACCGCTCGGCGGTCAGCCCCGGCCGCCCGAGATAGCCCCGGGCCACCCCCGCGCCCCCGATGTACAGCTCGCCCGGGACGCCCACGGGCACCGGCCCCAGCGTCTCGTCCAGGACGTACACCCGGGTGTCGCCCAGCGGGGAGCCGAGCGGCGGGCGGTGTGCGTTGTGCGGGCCGATCGGTGCGGCGAGGGACCAGATGGTCGTCTCGGTGGGCCCGTACACATTGGTGACCTCGGCGGCCAGGGCGACGAGACCGGCGGCCAGCGCGGGGGGCAGGGCCTCGCCGCCGACGAGGACGCGCAGGCCCCGGACCGCCTCGGGGACCTCGGCGACGAGGCCGGACCACAGGGAGGGGGTCGCCTGGACGGCGGTGACTCCGTGCCGCCCGGCCAGCTCGCCGAGCGCGTGCGGCGCGTGCACCTCGTCGGGCGAGGCGAGGACGACCGCGGCGCCGTGGACCAGGGGCAGGAGCAGCTCCAGATGGGCGATGTCGAAGGCGACGGTCGTCACGGCGAGCAGCCGGTCGGCGGGGCCCAGCGGCAGCCGCGCGCGCAGGGCGGTGAGCAGATGGGCCAGATTGCGGTGGGTGACCGCGACCCCCTTCGGGCGGCCCGTCGAACCCGAGGTGTACAGGACGTACGCCGTGGCGTCGGCCGGAACCGGTTCGTCCGGGCCCGGACTCCCGGCCCCTGGGGGCAGGGGGCCGTCCAGGGCGAGCCAGTCGTCGCCGCCGAGCGCCTCGCGGGTGGCGCGGTCGGAGAGCACCAGGAGCGGCGCCGCCTCGGCGAGCACCGACGCCACCCGGTCCCGGGGGTGCTGCGGATCGACCGGGAGGTACGCGGCACCGGTCCGGTGCACGGCGAGCAGCGCGACCAGGAGGTCGGGGGTGCGGCCCGTCGCCACGGCGACCAGCCGCTCGGGGCCCGCGCCCAGCTCCCGCAGCAGTCCGGCCAGCCGGTCCACCCGGGCGTCGAGTTCCCCGTAGGTGATCCGGTCGGTGCCGTGGAGCACGGCCACCGCGTCGGGTGTCCTGGCGGCCTGTTCCCGGAACCACCGGGGCACCGAGCCGTCCGGCACCTCCCCACCGGTCCCGGGGCCGGACCACTCGGTGAGGGCGGTGTGCCGTTCGGCGGGGGACAGCACGTCCAGTCGTCGTACGGGCAGGGCGGGGCGGGCGGACGCGTCGGCGAGGAGACGGGTGAAGTACCCGGCGATCCGTCCGGCGGTGGCGGGGTCGAAGAGGTCGAGGGAGTGGACGAGGGTGCCGTCGAGACCGCCGTGGGACGCGGAGAGGTCGAAGAGCAGGTCGAAGGGGACGCTCCGGTAGCGCCCGTGGTGCAGCGGCTCGACCCGGAGACCGGGCAGTTCCACGGCGCCGGTCGCGTTGTTCTGCAGGCTCAGCATGACCTGGAAGAGCGGGTGCCGCGCCGCCGAGCGCACCGGCGCGACGGCGTCCACGACCTGCTCGAAGGGCACGTCCTGGTTCTCCAGCGCGGCGAGGACCCCGGGACGGACCCGGTCGATCAGCTCGCCGAGGTCCGGGTCCCCCGAGACGTCGGTGCGGACCACCACGGTGTTCACGAAGCAGCCGACCAGTTCGTCGAGACCGCTGTCGGTGCGTCCGGCGACCGGGCTGCCGACCAGGACGTCCGTCCCGGCGCCGAGCCGCCCCAACAGGCCCGCCAGGACGGCGTGCAGCACCATGAACACGCTCGCGCCGTGCGCGCGCGCCAGGGCGGTGAGACGGGTGTGCACCTCGGGGGTGATCCGGAACGGCACCGTCCCGGCGCGGTGGGTGGCGGCGGGAGGGCGCGGCCGGTCGGCGGGCAGCGCGATCTCGTCGGGGGCACCGGCCAGCGCGCCGGTCCAGTGGGCGAGCTGTCGGGCGAAGGGGCTCCCGGGGTCGTCGGGCCGACCCAGCTCCGCCCGCTGCCACAGGGTGAAGTCGGCGTACTGCAAGGGCAGTTCGGGGAGGTCAGGTGCCCGGCCCCGCAGCCGGGCGGCGTAGGCCCCGGAGAGGTCCCGGAGGAAGGGGGCGGCCGACCAGCCGTCGAAGGCGATGTGGTGGACCGTGACCACGAGGACGTGCTCCTCAGGGGAGCGGGCGAGGAGTTCGGCCCGTACGGGTGTCTCCCGCGTCAGGTCGAAGTCGTGCTCCGAGGCCGCGAGCACCGCCGCCTCGACGTCCGCCTCCGGCACGGCCCGCACCGGCAGGTCGAACCCGGCGGGATCCAGGACCAGTTGGCGGGGCGCTCCGTCGGTGACGGGGAAGACGGTGCGCAGGCTCTCGTGCCGGGTCACCACGTCCCGGAGCGCCGCCGCGAGCGCCTCCGCGTCCAGACGGCCCGTCAGCCGCAGGGCCGTCGTCACGGTGTGCGAGGCGGAGCCCTCCGCCAGCTCGCCCTGGAGCCAGAACCGCAGCTGGGAGAAGGACGGGGGCAGGACCTCCCCGCGCGGCCGGGGCCGCAGGGGGCCACGGCCGGTCCCCGAGGCCCCGAACCTCCCGGCGAGCCCGGCGGGCGTCGGCGAATCGAAGACCGCGCGCGGCCCGATCCCGTCGTCCAGCACCTCCCGCAGCCGGTTCACCAGCCGGACGGCGAGCAGCGAATGCCCGCCGAGCGCGAAGAAGTCGTCGTCCGCGCCCACCTCCGGCACCCCGAGGACCTCGGCGAACAGCCCGCACACCAGGCGCTCGGCGGGCGTGCGGGGCGCACGGGAGCCGCTGCTCCGTACGGGCGCGGGCAGCGCCGCCCGGTCCAGCTTGCCGTGGGAGGTGAGGGGCAGCCCCTCGGGCAGCACGACGAGGACGGGCAGCATGTAGTCGGGCAGGTTCCGCCCGGCGTGCTCGGCGACGCCCGCCGCCGGATCGCCGCCGCCCCCGGCGGGGACGACGTAGGCGACCAGGACGCGTTCCCCGGGCCGGTCCTCCCGTACGAGGACGGCGGCGCGGGCGACGGCCGGATGACGTTCCAGGACCGCCTCGATCTCGCGGGGTTCGACGCGGAAGCCCCGTATCTTCACCTGGTCGTCGGCGCGGGCGAGGAAGTCGAGCCGGCCGTCGGCGGTCCACCGCACGACGTCACCCGTGCGGTACATGCGGGTGCCGGGCGCGCCGTGCGGATCGGCGACGAAGAGCCCCGAGGTGAGCCCCGGGCGGCCGAGGTAGCCGCGGGCCAGTCCGGCGCCCGCCAGGTACAGCTCGCCCGGCACCCCGACGGGCACCGGCCGGAGCCACCGGTCGAGGACGTACACCCGGGTGTTCGCCATGGGCCCGCCGATCGGCGGCCTGCCGCCGTCCGCGTCCCGTCCCGGGTCCAGGCGCCCGAACGTGGTGAACGTGGTGTTCTCCGTCGGCCCGTACACATGGGTCAGGGCGGTGTCCGGGAAGTCCGTCAGCATCCGCCGCACGGCCCCGCCCGACGGCTGCTCGCCCCCCGTCCAGACGTGCCCGAGCCGTCCGAGCAGCGGACTTCCCTCCGCGACCAGCAGATTGAAGAGGGCGGTGGTGAGGAACGCGCTGTTCGCGTCGCCCTCGGCCGCGGCACGCTCCAGCGCCCGGGGCGAGGAGTCGCCGGGCGGCACCAGCACGACCGTGCCGCCGCCGAGCAGCGGCACCCACAGCTCGTACGTCGAGGCGTCGAAGGAGTACGGGGAGTGGGCGAGCACCCGGCTGTGGCCACCGTCCGCCGCCCAGCAGGGATCGGTGGCGAGCGCGACGATGTTCCGGTGGGTCACCAGGACGCCCTTGGGGCGGCCGGTGGAGCCGGACGTGTACATCACGTACGCGGCCCGGTCACCGGAGACGTCGGGCCGTCCGCCCGCCGGACCGGGACCGTCCGGACCGGGACCGTCCGGACCGGTGTCGCCCGGACCGGTGTCGTCGTCGGCCAGGACCAGCGGCGGGCCGGACGGCGGGCCCCCGGACGGCGCGCCCCCCGGCGGCGGCGCCGTGAGGGCCCCGGCCCGCTCCCGGGTGGCCTCGTCCGTCAGGAGCAGACAGGGCCGCGCCTCCGCCAGGACCGTACGCTGCCGCTCGTCCGGGTTGCGCGGGTCCAGGGGAAGGTAGGCGGCCCCGGTCCGCAGGACGGCGAGCAGGGCGACGACCAGATCGGTGGAGCGGTCCATGGCCACGGCGACCAGCCGTTCGGGGCCCGCGCCCCCCGCGCGCAGACGGCGGGCGAGACACTCGGCCCGGTCGTCGAGCTCCGCGTAGCTGAGCCGGGACGGGCCGCAGACCACCGCGACCTCGTCGGGCGCAGAGGCCGCGCGCCGCCGGAACAGCTCCGGCACGGAGTCGGCCGGGAGCGGGACGTCCCGGCCGTTCCACGTCTCCAGCGTCGTACGCGCCTCGGCGGGGGAGAGGAGTTCCAGACGGCCCGTGGACCGCTCGGGGGTGGCGACCGCCCGGGTGAGGAAGGCGGTGAAGCAACGGGCCAGCCGCTCGGCGGTGGCCCGGTCGAAGAGGTCGCGGGCGTAGACCAGGGCGCCTTCGAGCGTCCCGCTGGTCTCCACGACGTCGAAGAGCAGGTCGAAGGCGGTCGTGCGATGGGGCACGGGGGCCAGGAGACGGGTGTCGAGGCCAGGGAGGCGCACGGCGGCGCCCGCGTCGTTGCGCAGGTTCAGCATGACCTGGAAGAGCGGGTGGCGGGCCGCCGACCGCGCCGGGTTGACGGCCTCCACGACCTGCTCGAAGGGCACGTCCTGATGGTCGAGCGCGGCCATGACGGCCGTCCGCGCCGTGCGGAGCAGCCCGTGGAAGTCGGGGTCGCCCGAGGTGTCGGTCCGGATGACGACCGTGTTGACGAAGCAGCCGACGAGGTCGTCGAGACCCACGTCGGTGCGTCCGGCGACCGGACTGCCGACCAGGACGTCCGGACCGGCGCCGAGCCGCCGCAGGAACCCCGCGAGCGCCGCGTGCAGGACCATGAAGGTGCTGGCGCCGTGCTGACGGGCGAGCAGGGAGAGGTCCCGGAAGACGTCGGGCGGCAGGGCGAAGGGGACGGTTCCGGCCCGGTGGGTGGCGTCGGTGGGGCGCGGCCGGTCGGTGGGCGGCGCCGTCTCGGCCGGTGCGTCGGCGAGGACCCCGGTCCAGTGGGCCAGCTGCTCGGCGAAGAGACTGCCGGAGTCGTCGGGCGCCCCCAGCTCCTTGTGCTGCCACAGGGTGAAGTCGGCGTACTGGAAGGGGAGTTCGTCCCACGAAGGGGACCGGCCGCCGAGCCGCGCGGTGTAGGCGTCCGAGAGGTCGCGGAGGAAGGGCGCGACGGACCAGCCGTCGATGGCGATGTGGTGCACGGTGATCGCCAGCACATGGTGGCCGGGGGAGCCCACGGCGAACAGCACGGCCCGCAGCGGGATCTCGCCCGCCAGGTCGAAGGGGGGCCCGGCCGCCTCGGCCACGGCCGCCTCGACGTCCTCCTCCGCGATCCGCCGCAGGGGCAGCTCGACCGTCACCGCCTCCAGGATCCGCTGCCCGGGCGCTCCGTCGGTGACCGGGAAGACGGTGCGCAGGCTCTCGTGCCGGGTCACCACGTCCCGGAGCGCCTCGCGCATCGCCGCCGCGTCCAGCGGGCCCGTCAGCCGGAGCGCCATCGAGGCGTGGGGCGACCCGCCGTCGCGGTCCATCTCTTCCTGGAACCAGAACCGCAGCTGCGAAAACGACAGGGGGATCACGGTGGTGTCGGCCTCTCGGGTCTCTCGGATCAGTTCGTCTCGAATGCCGCGCGGAGCGCGTTCAGGTGCCGCAGCCCGTCCAGCACGGTCTTGGTGCCGATGCCGAAGTCGATCAGGCACGCGATCTCGTCCACACCGGCGGCGCGCAGCCGCTCGACCGTCGCCGTCGCGTCCGCCACCGTCCCGAAGAGGCCCCGCTGTTCGAAGTAGGCGTCGAAGGACCGGGCGACGAGGAAGTCGAGGTCCTCGTCCTCCAGCGCGTCGATGTCGAAGTCCGGGTCGAGGGCGCCGAACGAGCGGGCGATCAGATGGACCGAACTCCTGAGGTAGGCGGTCAGCGGCCCCTGGACGGTGGCGCGGACCTCGTCCCGGTCGGTGCCGAGGAAGCTGTGCAGCATCAGGACGACATGGCCCTCCCAGCCGTCGTGGGTCTCGCGCGCCGTCCGCCGGTACGCGGAGATCCTCGCGGCGAGCCCGTCGACGTCCTGGTGCAGCAGATGGGTGAGGACCCCGGCCCGTGCCGTCGCCGCTGTACGAAACGTTTCCGCATCGCCCGCGCTGGTCACCCAGAGCGGCAGCTCCCGCTGGACCGGCGGCGGGAAGACCCGTACCGTCGCCGGGGCGCCGTTGCCGTCCACGACCTCGTGGTCGTCCCCGCGCCACAGCCCGCGGAGCTGCTCGACGCTGTCGGCCAGCAGGCGCTTGCGGTCCTCGTACGGTGCCCGGCTCAGCGCGAAGTCCACCGGGTGCCAGCCGGAGGCGAGGGACACCCCCGCCCGTCCGCCGGAGAGGTTGTCCACGACCGACCACTCCTCCGCGATCCTCAGCGGATGGTGGAGGGGGGCGACGACGCTCCCGGCGCGGATGGCGACGGTGCTCGTGATCATCGCCAGGGCGGCGCCCACCACGGACGGGTTCGGGTACAGCCCGCCGAAGGGGTGGAAGTGCCGTTCGGGCGTCCACACCGCGCGGAAGCCGTGCCGGTCGGCGAAGCGGGCTCCTTCGAGGAGCAGCTCGTACCGTCCGGCGTCCCCGTCCGGTGTGCTGTCGTCGGCGAAGTAGAAGAGGCTGAAGTCCATCGGGGATCCTTCGGTAACCCTTGTCGTCGATGATCCGGTCGTCTGCCGGGGGCCCGTGCCGCCGTCAGCCGGGGCGGGGCATCCTCCGCAGCGCGGGCCGCGCCTTGCGGGCGCCGGAGAGCCGGGACGCGAGACCGGCCACCGTGGGCGCGTCGAAGACCGTGCCCACCTGGAGCTCCACGCCCAGCTCGGCGCGGACGCGGCTCACCAGCCGGGTGACGAGCAGCGAATGGCCGCCGAGCGCGAAGAAGTCGTCGTCGATGCCGACCGGGTACGTGGTGTCCGACCGGCCTTCCGCGCCGATCGAGCCTTCCGCGCCTTCCGCGCCCTCCACTTCCTCTGAGGCTGCCGAGCCGCCCGCGTCTGTCTTGTCGACAGTGACGGCTTCGGCGGCGTCGGTCGTGCGCGGTCCGTCCGCCGGTTCCGTCGTGGCGAGCCCGAGGATCTCCGCATACATGCGGCACAGCGCGGCCTCCCGCTCGGTGCGGGGACGGCGCCCGGTGCCGCGCCGGACGGCGGGCGGGGCGGGCAGGGCGGCCCGGTCGAGCTTGCCGTGCGGGGTCAGCGGGAACGCGTCGTGCACCACGATCGCGGACGGCACCATGTACCCCGGGAGGTACGCGGTCGCCCACGCGGTGACCGACCTGATCAGCTCCGTATCGTCGGTCGCCGCGAAGGGCACGCTGACATGACGCTCGGGGTCCACCATCGTCCCGGTCCCGGTCCCGGTCCCGGCCCCGGTACCTACCCTGCTCCGGTCTCCGGTCTCTTGGGGGAAGTCCTCTTCCCCGGTGGAGAATTCGGCGTCGATGTGCTCGGGACCCGCCTTCGCGGACCAGCGCAACGCGGCGCGGTAGCCGAGGCGTTCGCCGAGCCGCGCGAGGTCCTCCGGGTCCGGGCCGGAGCCCGGCGAGCCGCCCGAGGCGCGCAGGTCCTCGGTGAGGCGCGCGTTCGGCACGCCGGAGACCCGTACGGGCGAGCCGCCCCGGGCAGGGTCCCGCAGCGCGTCGACGAGGCCGTCGAGCGTACGGACGTCCGCTCCCCACACCAGTTCCGTCGCCGCGCCGGGGGTCGATCGCGTGCCGCCGGTGCCGGGCGGTGTGGCTTCGGCCCGGCGCAGGACCACGTCGTAGCGGTACCGGGTCAGTTCGTTGTGGTGGGTTCCCCGCTTCAGCCGTACGTCGCAGCTCGCGAAGCGCTGCCCGGTGCCTCCGGTGCCTCCGGTGTCACCGGCGGCGACCGTCGACGACCGGAAGAACTCCGGGTCCACCAGCAGCTCCGGATCCCTCGCCAGACCGCGCGCCACCGCCCGGCGCTGCTCCGCGCCGCCCGGTGCGACGCCCGTCGAACGGGCCGCGACCGCGCCGTGGAAGGACTCCGCGAGCCCCAGGTGCCGGACGTCGCCGACGAACACCGAACCGCCGGGCACCAGGGCGTCCGCCGCGAGCGCGAGGACCCGGGCGAGATGGCGTCCGCCGGGGAAGTACTGGACGACGGAGTTGAGGACGACCACGTCGAAGTAGCCGCGCGGGACGCCTTCGTGGTCGTCGGCGGCCCGGCAGTCCAGGACGACCCGCCCTGCCAGGTCCGGCCGCCCGTCCACCCGTCGCCGCAGCCGCTCGATCACCCGGGGCGAGAGATCGGTCCCCCAGTAGCACTCCGCCCCGGGGGCGAGCTGCGAGAGCAACAGACCACTGCCCACACCGAGTTCGAGAACACGTCGGGGTCCCAGCGCGCGGATGCTCCGCACGGTCTCGTCCCGCCACTCGCGCACCTGCTCCAGCGGCAGCGCGTTGCCGTCGTAGGAGCTGTTCCACCCGGCGAAGTCCTCGCCGAAGGCCGCTTGTTCGTCGGCCGGTACGGCGTCGAGGACACGCCGCCAGTCGGCCACCCGGTCCGCGTCGGCCGTACGGTCCGCGACCGTCCCCCGGTCCGCGTCGGCCCCCCGGTCCGTTTCGGCGGTGGCGAGGTCCGCTCCGCCCGGGTGGTCGGCGTCCGCCCGGGAGGGCGGTTCGCGACGGATGTGGGCCACGAGCCGCCGGTCGCCGTACCGGTCCTCGTGCACGGTCACGGCGGCGGCCGACACTCCGGGGTGCCCGGCGAGCCGTGCCTCGATCTCGCCCGGTTCGATCCGGTGGCCACGTATCTTGACCTGGTCGTCCGCCCGTCCGACGAACTCCAGACCGTCCGCCGCGCACCTCCGGACCAGGTCCCCGGTGCGGTACATCCGCGTCCCGGCCGGTCCGTACGGGTCGGCGACGAAGCGCCCCGCCGTCAGACCGGGCCGACCGAGGTAGCCCCGGGCCAGATTGGCCCCCGCCACGTACAGCTCGCCCACCTCTCCGACGGGCACCGGCCGCAGGGCGAGGTCGAGGACGTGGAGACGCGTGCCCCGGATCGCCCCGCCGATCGGCGGCGTGCCGTCCCGTCCTGTCAGCGGTCGGCTCATGGTGGCGCAGACCGTGGTCTCGGTGGGCCCGTACCCGTTGACCAGGGTCCGGCCGGGAGCCCAGCGCCGAGGCTGTTCCGCGTCCAGGGCCTCACCTGCGGAGACCAGGAAGCGTACGTGCGGGAGGGCGTCGGACGGCAGGACCCGCAGTACGGAAGGGGGCAGCGAAGCGTGGGTGACCCGCTGTTCGTCGAGGAGACGACGCAGTCCGGGCCCCGGCAGCAGGTCCCGGGCGGGCGCCAGGACGAGCGTGGCCCCCGCCGAAAGTGCCATCGCCAGCTCCCAGAAGAACGCGTCGAAGCCCGGTGACGCGAACTGCAGGACACGGCTGTCGGCGTCCACCGCGATCGTCTCGTGCTGGTGGGCGACCAGGTTGGCGAGACCGGAGCGGGTGACGACCACGCCCTTGGGCGCACCGGTGGACCCCGAGGTGTAGATGACGTACGCGGGCAGCCCGCCCAGGGCGCGCCGGGCACCCGGTGGCGGCCCGGCCGCCGGGGCGCGCCGCAGCGCCGTGCCGGTCTCCGGGTCGTCCAGGTCGGTACGGGGCACCGCGACACCGGACGGCAGGACCGTGCGGGAGTCCGCGAGGAGCAGGGTGGGGGCCGCGTCGCCCAGGATGTGGGCGATGCGCCGCGCCGGGTAGCCGGGGTCCACCGGAAGATGGGCGGCGCCGCTCTTCAGTACCGCCAGGACCGCGACGACCAGATCCACCGAGCGGTCGAGCGCCGAGGCCACCACCGTCTCCGGTCCCGCGCCCCGCGCGGCCAGCACATGGGCCAGCCGGTTCGCGCGGGCGTCGAGCTCCCCGTAGGAGACCCGTTCCTCGCCGAAGACCAGGGCGAGGGACTCCGGGGCGGTCCCGGCGCACTCCTCGAAGATTTCGATGAAGTGCCGCGCAGGGGCGACCGTGACGCCCTGCGGCGCGGGGCCACCGGGCACGCTCTCGACGGGTGGGACGGCGTGTGCCCTCCCGGCGGGCGGGACGGCACGGTCCCTCCCGCCGGGCGGGACGGTGCGAGGCACGTCCTCGGCGGGCAGCGTGGCGGGGCGCCCGTCCTCGCCGGGCGGGGCCGTGCGAGGTCCCTCCTCGCCCGTCCGGACGGTGCGAGGTGTGTCCGGACGCCGGTCCGTCACGTCCCCGGTCG
Organism: Streptomyces sp. NPDC059247; assembly: GCF_042754005.1. Taxonomy (NCBI): domain Bacteria; kingdom Bacillati; phylum Actinomycetota; class Actinomycetes; order Kitasatosporales; family Streptomycetaceae; genus Streptomyces; species Streptomyces sp. NPDC059247. Next base: position 11,030 of record NZ_JBHYZW010000033.1, on the reverse strand, counting down.
CGCCCGGTCCGGACCGCCGGCCGTGCGGCGCGCTCGCCCCGCTCGCCCCGGCCGCCCCGCTCGCCCCGGTCACCCCAGCAGTCCCGGCCGTCCCGCCGAGGCGGACCGGACGGCCGCCCCGGACCCGGTCGCCGGTCCGGTACGTCCGTGCCCCGGCCGGACCGTGGAGGTCGACGACGATCCTCCCGGAGGCCGGTGCGGGGCGGTCCGCGCACTCCAGGGCGACACGCGCACCCGCGAGGTACGGATCTCCCGGCTCGGCCTCGGCCACCGGCCGCCGCGAGGCGTCCACGACATGGACGCGGACCGGAGGAAGGGGCGAACGGCCCTGGGACGAGGGGTCGTTGACGGGCGCGGCGACGGCGGCGGCCACGCGCTCCGTCGGCCCGTACAACAGGACGGTGTCCACCCGGCCCTGTCCGGCGAGCCGGGCCAGCTCCGCCCGGAGGGCATCGGACACGGACTCCCCGGGGAGGAGCAGCCGCAGCGGAGGGGAGTCCGACGCCCCGGTCACCAGATGGGGGCACAGGGCCTCCCAGCGGGACGGGGTGGTGTCCAGGTCGGTGGCCCCGTACTCCCGGAGGAACCGGGCGAAGAGCCGTGGATCGGCGCGTTGTCCGTCGTCCGGAAGGAGCAGGGTGTCGCCCCGGCAGACGCGGGCCCACTGCCGGACCGAGGAGTCGAGACCGAGGTCCGCTTCCCACACCACCCGCGCCGGAGCCGGGAGGAAGACACCGTTGTCCTCGCAGGCTCCGATGAGGCGGGCGGTGTCGTCCCGGGTGACCGCGACCCCCTCGGACGGCCCGGCGTCCTCCGGGGCGAGGACGACGAACGCCGCCGCGTCACCGGCCACCTCACCCACTGGAACCGGCGTGCCCGTGGCGAACGGCCCCAGGTCCGAAGGAAGGTCCAGGCGGCGCGTGCCCTCCGGCCGCACGGTGTCACCGGGCCCGCCGATGACCACCGCCCGCGCCCCGGTGTCCCCGGCGGGCGGACGTCGCCGGTACGCCGGACCGGCCGGGTCCAGCGGTACGTAGGCCGCGCCGAGCCGCCACACCGCGAGCATCGTCGCCACCGGGCCGACCCCCCAGGGGAGGTCCACGGCGACGGTCGTCCCGGACTCCACGCCCGCCGCGCGCAGTGCCCGGGTGGTCCGCTCCACCCGCTCGCCCAGTGCGCCGAAGGTCACCGACTCCGACGGCGTCACCACGGCGACGCGCTCGGGGCGCCGGGCGGACACGCGCCGAAAACGGGTGAGGAGGTCGAGCGCACTGGTGACCACGGACAGCTCCTTGCGCGGGAAAGGGGGCGGTGCCGGTGTGGGTGGTGCGGGAGCGACCGGACGCGGTCGCGGCGCTCGCGGCGCGGACCGTCGTCAGTGCGGAACGGTGTCCGTCGCGCCCCGGGCCGTCGTCGGCCATCCGCCCGGGACATCGCCTCGCGAAGGCCGGGCGGCGCGTCGGCCCCGGCCCTCGGCGAGGGCCGGGAGGACGCCAGTTTTCTTCTCGAACGGATCGCTCATCCGGGCTCGACCTCCCCTGGGACATGGTGCGTTGGCGGCGGACGCGGTCGAGCCTAAGCGGCACCAGCGGGAAATGGCCACCCTGGTTTCCAGGGCGGGGAAAATGTACGATCCGGCCCCGAACTCGCTTGCGACGAACGTACTCTGAGGCCCGTTCAGAACACTTCTCCCCCGACGTCCGGAGGCCGTGCTGGAGTCCGTCACGCCGACTGCCGCGCAGTCCGCGAAAGACCGTGGCCGCCACCCGCACCGGAACTTCCGGCTGCTGCTCGTCGGCGAGACCACCAGCAAACTGGGCACCAGCGTCACGTCCGTCCTGCTGCCGCTCGTGGCCGTCACCACCCTCCACGCCTCGCCGTTCACGATGGGCGTGCTCACCGCCGCGCCCTGGCTGCCGTGGCTGGTCATCGGACTGCCCGCGGGGGCGTGGGTCGACCGCCTCGCGCCGCGCCGGGTCATGCTCGTGTCCAACGCGGTCTCCACGGTGGTGTTCGTGAGCGTCCCGGTCACCTGGTGGCTGGGAGCCCTGACCATCGGGCACGTCCTCGGGGCCGCCCTGGTGTCCGGCGCGGCCTCCGTCTTCTTCTCCACCGCCTACTCGTCCTATCTGCCCCGACTGGTGCCCACGGAAGACCTGATGAGCCGCAACGCGCAGCTCCAGGCGGGGGACCAGGCCGCCAGGACGGCGGGTCCCGGCCTCGGCGGGCTGATCGCCCAGGCCCTGGGCAGCGTGCCGGGCCTGCTGCTCGACGCGGTGTCCTTCGTGGTGTCGTCGATCTGCCTCACCGCCATCCGCTCCGACGGGCCGCGCCCGGCCCCGGCGCCCCGGCGACGGCTGGGCCGCGAGATCGCCGACGGTCTCCGCTTCGTCGCCGGAGATCCGCCGGTACGGGCCGTCACCGCGTTCGGCGCGGCGGTGAACCTGGCGATGGCCGGTTTCCAGGCCGTCCAGATCGTGTTCCTCGTACGGACCGTCGGCGTCGGCCCCGACACCCTCGGCTGGCTCGTCTCCTGCGGGGGGATCGGCGGAGTGCTCGGCGGGCTCATGGCCGGGCGGCTCGCCCGGCGCCTCGGCACGGCACGCGCCCTGCTGGTCCTCCACCTCGCCGCCGCGCCCTTCGGCCTGCTGGCCGCGCTCGCCGCCCCCGGCGCGGGCCTCGCGTACTTCGTCCTCGGCACGGTCGTGATGTTCGCCGGGGTCGTGGCCTGCAACGTCATCATCGTCAGCTTCCGGCAGGCGTACTGCCCTCCCGAGCTGCTGGGCCGGGTCACCGCGACCACGCTGTTCCTGAACTACGGCACCATCCCGCTCGGCGCCCTCCTGGGCGGCTCCCTCGCCTCCCTCCTCGGTGCCCGCGCCACGATGTGGGCCGTCACCGCCGCACTCCTGGCGGCGGGCGTCCTCCTGCTCGCGGGGCCCCTGCGCGGCCTCCGCGACCTGCCCGGCGCCCCCACCGCCGACGCCTGAGGATTCCGGCCGCCCGCCCGGGGACCGTAAGACGTATCGGAGAAGGGCGTACGGGCCTCCGGAGGCACCGTCACTCCACCCCCCGCCCGGCCCCGAGGACCGGCACCCCGCCCGCCCCCTCAGACGACGATGCAGGTCAGGGCCGCCCACAGCAGGGGAGAGTCGGCGATCCGGCCATCGGCGCGCCAGCGGTCGAGCCGCTCCCGCTGCCAGGCGCACAGCCCGTGCACCGGGTCGGGGTCCTCATGGGCGGTGTCGACGGCGACGACCGCCTCCGACAGCGGCCGGACCGACTCCGGCACGCCCGCCAGGTGATGGAACGCGAAACTGGTCGGCAGCGGCCAGCGGGTGGCGGTCACCAGGTCCGCGCCGTTGTGGAGCATCGCCGTGGCGAGCCCGAACGACTCCGCGAACCGCAGGTCACCACCGCTCTCGCAGCCGATCAGGGCCACCCTCGGCGGCGCGGGCCAGACCGCCGCCCCCGGTTCGCCGTCGCCGCGCAGCGGGAGCGTCCCCAGCAGGAGGTCCTTGGCGGACAGTGGCCGATGGGCACGGACCGGCTCGGTCAGACCGGCCGTCCCCGGACCGCAGCACAGATGGAGGGTGCCGTCCTCGCTCTGGCCCCCTTCGACCGGTGCGCCGCTGACATGGCCGACGTACAGCAGTCGGCGCGGGCCCGCGCGCAGCACGCCGCTCAGCCACTCCCGGTCCAGGTCGGTGCGCCGGAACGCCTCCGCCGGAGTGGCGGGAGACGGCACCACCGGGCCCGTGTCGAGATGCCTCCGGACCAGCGCGAGCAGTTCCGGGTCCGAGCCGGGCGGCCCCAGCACCGAACCGAGCGGCGAGTCGGCCCGGAAGCCGGGCACCCGGGGGTCGAGCACGAGCACCACCGGGCCGGGCGCCTCCGCCGGGGGCCCGGCGGCCACCTGGCCGGGAGCCGGTGCCGGACGCCCGATGGCCGTCCGGCGCCCGACGGCCGTCCGGTCGGCACCCGGTGCCGGACGCCCGGCGGTCGCCTGGTCACCACCCGGCTCCGGAACTCCGGTGTCCCCCCGGGCGCCGTCCGCCGCCGGAGGCCCGGAGACGGCGTCCCTCGCAGGAGGCCCGGAGACGCCGTCCGCCGCCGGAGGCCCGACGGCCGCCGCCAGGCCGCCGCCCCCTGCCGTACCCGCGACCGCGCTCCGGCGCCGCAAGGACGTCGGCGCGGTGGTCACCACGTCCGCCAGGTCCAGGAGCCGGACGTCCGTGTCGTCCACGGCCAGCAGCTCCCACGGGACCTGGGCGGTACGGGGGGACGGCTGGATCCGTACCAGCGGACGGCCCGTACGGGCCGCCACCCGCCGGATCTGCTCGGTCAGGCCCTCCGGCCACAACACCCCGCCCAGCGCCCGGGCGAGCCGCCGCTCGGCGCCGCGCCCGGCGAACGCGCCCGCCCCGAAAGCACGCCGCATCCCCGCCTCCCCCTCGCCCGAACCAGGCAGGGCCGCACTCAACTCGCCCACCACCCGCTCGACTTCGCGGGCGGGCGCGTATCCGGTGCCGAACCCCCGGACGCCTCCGGCCCACGTCCAGGTCATGAACAGATCGCCCGCGTCGGCGAGCCGGACCTGGACCACCGGGCGCCCGGTCAGCGCCTCGGTGTCCCAGAACGGAACCTCCACTTCGGCCACGATCCGCCGCCCGTAACGGAATTCGGCCGCCGCGATGTACTCCTGGAGCGCCACCCGGCCGGACTCCGCCGACATCCGCACCTTCGGCGGCGGCCCGACGCGCAACCCGGCGGAGGCGGCGGCCTCCGCGGCGACACCCCCGAGCGCCACGGCCCCGCCTTCGCCGTACGTCTTCATCGCGGGGTCGGGGAAGACCGGCGCGCCGCTGGACCGGGCAGCGCCCGACCGGCCGCCGAGGGACAGCGCCGCACCCGCACAGCGGTGCTCCACCAGCTCGAAGAGGAGCCCCTGGTCCTGACGGCGCACGGCAAGACGGAAGACCAACCGCATCGCCTCGTCGGCCAGTTCCAGCCACTGGCCGCGCGCATGGGCCGTGACGAAGTCGTGGCGGGCCGCGGCGAGCGTCAGCGCGGCGGGGAGGGCCAGGGAGAGCGCGGTGTCCACGGACCGCCGCTCGTGGTCGCCGTGGTCCGCCCGGTCCAGATCGTCCTCGAGGGCCCGTGCGAGCAGGAGGTCCACCTGCGCGCACCGCTCGTGGATCCGCCGGGCCTGATAGACGTCCCGGGCCTCCTGGGACAGCCGCTTCATCTCCTCGACGTCACCCCGCGCATAGGCGTGCTGGGCGCCGAGCAACATGCTGTCGGCGGCGGCCACCGAGGCGCCGAGCCGGGTGAACCGGTCCAGGCTCGCCGCCATCAGGTCCCGCGCCCCCGTGGCGTCACCGCGCAGACCGGCGAGGTGACTGCGGGCCTGCTCGCAGACCGCCAGGTCCCCGAACCGCCGCTGCCCCTCGAAGACGGTGGACGCCTCCGTGAACAGCTCCTCCGCACGGCCGAGTTCACCCCGCCCCCAGACGAGGAACGCGCGGTGCGTGAGCAGCCCCTGCCGCTCACCGCTGTCGCCCAGGGCCAGAAAGCCGTCCTCCGCCCGTGCGAAGTGGTCCTCGGCGGGGTCGTACCGTCCGGTGGCGGAGCAGATCGCGCCCAGTGCGGTCAGCAGACGCGGGATCGTCTCCGCCGCGCTGTCCGGAGTGACGGACAGGAGGAGCACGGCATGTTCCTCGGCCGCTCCCCATTCGCCGCGCGCCATCAGCAGGAGCACCCGGTCGAGGCCGATCTCGGCGGCGCGCAGCCCCTCGGGGTCCCTGAACCCGGGCAGGACGGCCGCCGCTTCGTCGAGACGGGCCAAGGCCTCGTCCAGGCGTCCCGTCGCGCTCAGCACGGCCGATCCGGCGATCAGCGTCCGCAGCAGCATCTCCAGCCACAACTGACGCCCCTGCGGCCCCATCGGCTCCGCCGCGACACCGTCGAGGAGCGCGCGGGCCCGCTCGTTGGCCTCTTCCGCGCGGGGCAGGTCCGAGGCGGAGAGGAGGACGCTCGTGAGGTCGGAGAGCAGGTGCGCCCGCAGGAACCGCACATCGGGAGAGTCGTCCAAGGACCCCGCACGGTCGAGGAGTTCCTCGTAGACGGCGTACGCGGCCCCGAACTCGGCGGCCATGTGGTGCCCGTGGGCCTCGGCGAGACCGCTGTCGAACGGCTCCCCGTACAGGCTCGTCGGCGCTTCGGTCGCGTCTGTCATCTCAGTAGTCCTCCCCGGTGGCGGTGGCCGCGAGGATCTCGGCGAGGAAGGGCCCCGCCACGCCGTGGAGGACCCCGTCCTCCACGGACCCCGCCACTTCGCCGCCTCTCCCGTCCTCCGCGTACCCCGGCACCCCGCCGCGTCCCCCGTCCTCCACGGGCGGTGCCGCGGCGGCGAGGCGGCGCCGTGCCAGGACGCGGACGGCGGCCCGCCCGGCGCCCGCCGCGGGACCGGCACCGGGGTCGAAACCGGGCATCAGGACGCCGACCTCGACGCGCGGGGCCGGGCCCGCGCCGGACGGACCGGCGCCCAGGTCCACGTCCGCCCGGCCGGTCCACAGGTCGTCCCGCCGGACCAGGGGAACCCGCAGCGGGCCACCGCCGTTCACCGCGATCTCCGCGACGAGGGGCACACCGGTGGCCGGAGCCGCGACGTGCGCGACGACCTCGATCTCGGCCGGCCGTCGTGCGCCGACCGCGCGTACGGTCCAGGACACCGCCTCCTCGGAGGCGTCGACGAGACCGGGCGGATAGCGGCACCAGTCGTTGGTGCCGGACCCCCGGGCGATCACCCGGCCGCCGGAGAGAGACGGGGCGCCCGCCGCGAGGGCGTAGCCGGACCGACGCGCGAACAGCGCGCCGGGGTCGGCCGGAGCGCCCGTACGCCCCCGGTCCGGCCCCCGCTCCAGGGCCGAACGCAGCCCGCGCGTCTCCGCCCCGTCCAGCCCGGCGCAGTCCGCCGCCTCCGCGACGAGCCGGAGCACCTCGTCCAGGTGCCGTGCGGTGTCCGTCGGCCGGGGCGTCGCACGCCACCACTGGAGCAACGGGCCGAGAGCGCCCAGATGCTCCTCGATCAACTCGGCCGCGCAGTCGTCCGGTTGATCGCCCCCGTCGTCGAAGAGCTGCTGGCAGCGATGGGTGAGGGCCGCCGATTCCAGTCCGAGCACGCCCGGTTCGAGCACCGCGATGCCGTCCCCGTACGAGGCGGGCCACCAGCGGGCCGCCCAGTGCGCGAGACCGAGCCGGGCGGCGGCGCCCGCGAGGACGGAGGACTCCGCCGGGACACGTACGCTCGCCGCCCTTCCCCGCAGGGCATCGGCGTCGTGGACGCCGTTCCCCGCCACGGCGCCCCGCGCACCCGCCCCGGGCGGACCCGCGTGCCCGCCCGCCGGGCCGTAAGGAGCGTTCCCCGCCCGTACGGCGTGCACGGCGGCGGCGACGCGCTCGCCGTAGAGCGCCCACAACCACTGCTGCGCCCGTACCGGGTCATGGATCTCCGCCACTGGTGGCCCCGGCACCCCGAGGACGGGCCAGACGAGGACCGCCCCGGCGACATCGAGCACGGCCCGAGCGAAGTCCGGAGCGGCGCCCCTCTCACCGGGACGACCCCCGCCGGACCCGGACCCGGACCCGGACCCGGACCCGGACCCGGACCCGGACCCGGACCCGGGATCGAACTCGTGATCGGGATCGGGAGCGACCAGGATCATGCCGTCCTCGCCCAGGCCGACGCGGACGTCCGTCCCGGCCCCGGCCCTCACACGCCCCCCTGCCCGGACGGCTCCGCCACGACCGGAGGCGCCTCCGTCAGAGCGCGCAGGGCCGACCGGACCCGGGCACGATGGTCCATCATCACCGAGCGGGCGACCCCGTCGAGCACCGCCCAGGCCGAGGCGAGGTCCGTCAGCGGCGCGCCGCGCACGTCCCGCCCGTGCAGCCGCACCCACAGCCGCCGCATGTAGGCGGCCCACGGGGTGCGGAGGTCCTGGGCGAGCGCCTCCAGGGCGCCGCCGTCCGGGTCGGGCCGGGGCGAGACGGTCATCCTGCGGGCCCGCAGCACCGAAGCCTCCCGCCGCCAGCGGCTGTTGACGGCCCGGTGCGCCGTGGTGCGGCCCGCCGGGGGCGCCCCGGTGCCCAGCGGGTCGAGGCCGACCGCGAGACGCCCGCCGAGGACGGCCGCGACCCGCAGGCTCTCGTCGCGGAGACCGAGCGGAGCACAACTCCGCCCGGTCTCCCGGGCGACGAGCTCCGGCACCGTCGGCAGCTCCTCGCGCCGGGACGAGGCATGGAGGACGACGAAGAGCCGCTCGAAGAGCGTCCGGTCGAGGGGCGCGGGCAGCGTCGCCGTCGACGCGCCCCGGCCGACCTCGGGCCGGGGCGGCACCGGGAGGGCGGTGAGCCCCAGGGAGGCCGGTGGTCCCCCGGCGCCCCACGGTCCGTCCGTCCGCGCCCACAGGGCCCGGCCGAACAGCCCGCCGTGCCCCGCGTCGACCATGGCGGCGTACGCCGGTGAGCCGCCGGGCGCGGCGCAGGCGTCCAGAGCGTCGGCGGCCAGCGCGACCGCGACGGTCACCTCGGTGGCGGGGACGACCGTACGGCCGTCCGATGCGACGCCCGTACGGCCCTGCCACGCGACGGCCAGTTCCGTTTCGAGCCGGTCGCGCCGACCGGCGTCCGCGAGGTGCTCCCGGAGCGCTTCCACGGTGCGCCCGCCGCCCGCGTCCGCCACCTCCGCGACGACGGACCCGGCCATGTCCTCCGCGCCCGCCGGGGGAGTCCCGTACTCGACGGCCAGCTCGAAGCACCGCTGGAAATACAGGTCCTGGGGGTTCCCCGCCACGACCCCCAGCGTCCGGCGGGCCTTCTTGAGGAGGGTGAACCAGCGCGCCGTCGCCACGAGGAGCGGCGCGGCCTCCCGGACCAGGGCGTCGAGGCGCGCGGCCTCTTCCGGGGGGAGGAAGTCCGCCGCCAGTCCCGGCCGCAGCGCGGGCCTGACGACCAGCGGCAGGACGATCAGCTTGACGGTCCTGGTCAAGGGGGCCCCGCCGGGGCCGCTCAGCGCCTCGAGCCCCGGCCCCAGGGCCCGCCAGGCACGGTCGATGGCCATGGCCCGGGAGCGGGGCCCTTCGGTCGGCTGGCTCGGCGACGACATGCGGGGAGCGTACGTCGTGTCCGAGCGGGCGGGCGAACCTGGGATCGGTAGGCGTCCCCGGCCGCCTAGCGTCCCTCTCGCGTACCGCACGGGCTCACCACAAGGAGAAGCGGCCATGGGAATCTTCGGGAAGCGTCGCGGGAACCGCGAGGAGCGGGCGGCGGGGATCGCCGACCAGGTGGCGAGCGGCAAGGGCTTCTACGGCCGCGCCACGCGCGCGTTCCTCGGCCAGGAGGACTTCGCCAGGGTCCAGCAGTCGATCGGCGCGTACCGCTCCGGCCACGAGGTCCAGCAGTTGCTCGCGGCGGGAGCGCCGACCGTGCCCGCGGTCGTCGTGTCGCTCGCGGACACCGGACAGCTCGTCAACTTCGACCCCGTCGTCGATCTGGTCCTCCAACTGCCCGGCGGCAGCGTTCCCGTCACGATCCGGACCGTCGTCTCCAAGCTGCGGATCCCGCGCCCCGGCGACCCGGTGTTCCTGATCGCCGACCCCGCCCGGCCGGGCTCTTACCTCTACGCGGGGGACGGCGTGGCCCCTGGCCTACCGCCCGAGGCCCCGCACCACTGAGGTGTCCGGCCACGACGGCCCCCGGTGGACGCGGGTACCACGCTACGGCCCCGGGGGCGCGGCCCTCCTGTACGGCAGTGCCGCGACGCTGTGCCTGTGCGGACCGCTCACCCTGGGCGCGGTCCTCGTCGCCGGTCCGGAACTCCTGCTCATGGGCGTCGTCTTCACGGTGGTCCTGCTGCCCCTCGGCCTGGCGCTCGGAGGCCACACCGCCGCCGAGCGCAGAGCCGGCCGACGGCTCGACGCCCAGGGGATACCGGCGACCGCCGTAGTCACCGGACTGACCGCGTGGGAGGACGGAGAGGACTCCGGCTCGGACGTCGGCCTGCGGATCAGCGGGCCGGGTTTTCCGCCGTTCGAGACGACCTGGCGCCGCTCCTCCCACGACACCCTGCGCGTCGGCCTGCGGCTCCCGGCCGTCGTGGACCCGCCCCACGCCACGTACCGCGTGGAGATCTGACCGACCGCGCGCCGCCGATCGCGGATGTGCCGGACGGAGACCACGACGTTCCGCTCCTCCTCCTCGGGGCGCTGCCCGCCCTTGGTCCCGGCACTGCCGGGCATGGGCCGCGTACACGGCTGGGGCGGGGGGCTCGTCCAGCAGCGGGTCACGGGGGAGGGCCACTGCCCGGTGACGACCTTCCCGTAATTCACCACCCCGGACTCCTGGAGAGCGTCGGTTCCTGCTGTCGACGAGAATTCCTCTCTTTCCGGAACAGGGGACACGTGGAGCGACATCGGCAACCTTGGAAGCAGTGAGGAAAGACCAAGGGGGAGAAAGTAAATGGATACGGGAAAGGGCGTTGCCCTGGCCTGCCGGGGTGCGGGAGGCCAGGGCAACGCTTTTCGTGTGTGGGTGGTGGGGGTTTATCTGGTGGCTTCGATTCGTTCGGTACTACCGGTGGTGCTGGTGGTGGTGTCTGTTGTCGGGGTGTCGGTGGTGTGGGTGGTTGCGGTTTTGTTGCGGAGGCCGAAGGCGCTGATGAGGGCGGCGATGAGGGCGGCGGCGAGGGGGACGACGAGGGCGGCTTGGTAGCCGTCGAGGAGGGCGGCGGGGGTGGTGTCGTCGGTGGCGGCGATGTTGACGGCGGCGACGCCGGACAGGCCGAGGGCGGCGCCGAACTGGAAGGAGGTGTAGAGCAGGCCGCCGGCGACGCCCTGCTCTTCCTCGGCGATGCCGTCGGTGGCGACGATCGTGAGTGGTCCGTAGGCCAGGGAGAAGCCCAGGCCGAGGATGATCAGGCTCGGGAACATGGCCAGGTAGGTCCAGTCCGCGCCGACCGGGAGGAACAG
>NZ_JBHYZW010000032.1:0-46349 GCF_042754005.1 Streptomyces sp. NPDC059247 | reverse complement strand
CCTCACCGACGCGGTACGCGCTGCCGCTACGCACCCGTACACGACCGTCACCGTCCCCACCGCCGATGGCCATCCCACCCGCCGCCTCCGCTGGGACACCCAGCTCGACATCCGCCCCGTGAAGGCGTTCGGGGACGGCTCCGACGTCACGGAGCAGGCCGTCGCCTCCTACATCGCCAAGTACGCCACCAAGGCCGCGGAGACGACCGGCAGTCTCGACCGCCGCATCGGCAACCGTGAGGCCCTGCTCCTCCTCGGCATCCCCGACCACACCCGGCGCCTCGTCGAAGCCTGCTTCGACCTCGATCCGCTCTACCCCGACCGCCGCCTCCTCGCCTGGGCCCACATACTCGGCTTCCGGGGCCACTTCTCCACCAAGTCCCGGCAGTACTCCACCACTCTGAGCGAGTTCCGCCAGACCCGCGCCGACTACCGCGCCGCCCAGGAACGCACCGCCCGCAGCCTCTACGACATCGAGCCGGACACCGTCCTCGTCCTCACCTCCTGATCCTACGTCGGCCAGGGTCACTCCCCCGGTGAGGCCGCCCTCGCTGCCTCCATCGCCCGGGACCTACAGCTCAACCGCGAGACCGCCCGCGAAGCCCTGCGCGACCAACTCGCCCTGGAAGGAGCCGCAGCATGACCACCGCCACCACCGAGTTGCTGACCGTGCCCGAGGTCATGACGCGCCTCAAGCTTGGCCGCTCCACCGTCTACGACCTCATCCGGTCCCGACGCCTGGTCTCGATCACCATCGGCCGGTCGCGCCGCGTCCCCACCGACGCCGTACGGGACTTCATCGGCAACCAGATCGAGGAGGCCGCCTGATGGCCACCCAGCGCAAGCGCAACCCCAACGGGGCCGGCACCATCACCCAGCGGTCGGACGGCCGCTATCAGGCCGCTGTCTACGTCCTCCAGCCCGACAGCACGCGGGCCCGTAAGTTCGCCTACAGCAAGACCTGGGCCGAGTGCGACGCCAAGCGCCGCGCACTCCTCGACAAGGTCGACAACGGCGTCCCCGTCCCGACCCGCTCGATGAAGCTCTCCGAGTGGCTGCCGTACTGGCTCGACAACATCGTCAAGCCTCGCCGCAAGAAGACCACCGCGGCCAAGTACGAGGTGCACGTCCGGCTCTACCTCGTCCCGATGATCGGTACCAAGCGGCTGGAATCGCTCAGCGTCGCCGACGTCCGCCGCTTTCTCGTCCAGGTGGAGAAGAAGACCAGCGCCGCCACAGCCAAGGAGTCGCACCGCGTGCTGCGTACCGCCCTCACCGCGGCCTGCCGTGAGGAGCTGGTGACCCGGAACGTCGCAACGCTCGTCGAGCCGCCGAACGTCGCCGCCCGGGAACTCTCCCCCTGGTCGCTCGACGAGACGCTCGACTTCCTCGCCGCCGCCCGGAAGGACCCGCTGTACGCCGCCTTCGTGCTCGCCATCGCCCTCGGCTTCCGTCGCGGTGAGGTCGTCGGTCTTCGCTGGGAGAACGTCGACCTCGACAAGCGGGAGATCCGGGTCAGGACTCAGCGTCAGAGGGTCGGCGGTGAGGTGTACGAGGACGACCCCAAGGGGCGCCGACGCAAGCAGACGCTCCCGCTCCCCGCGATCTGTATCGCGCCCCTCCGGTGGCAGCGTCTCAAGCAGGCCGCTACCCGCGAGCGTGCTGGGGAGAAGTGGACGGAGACCGGGTACGTCTTCACCACTCGCACCGGGCAGCCCATCGAGCCGCGCAACCTCTACCGCTCGTTCACCCTCGTCGCGAAGAACGCCAACCTCCGTGTCGTCCGGCTCCACGACGCCCGCCACGGCACGGCGACGCTCCTCACCGCCGCCGGCGTCCCGCCCCGCGTCGTGATGGAGATCCTCGGGCACAGCCAGATCGCCGTGACGATGAACGTCTACACCCACGTCGTCCAGGACACGCAGCGCGAAGCCGTGAGTCACATGGATCGGCTGCTCAGGAGTCGTCCCCGGTCCTAGATGACCATGGACGTTGATGTCAGATGTGGATGTCAAAGGCCCCCAGTCAAGATCGACTGGGGGCCTTTTCCCTGGTGGGCGCGGACGGTTTCGAACCGCCGACATCTGCTTTGTAAGAGCAGCGCTCTACCCCTGAGCTACGCACCCGTGGAAGAAGCATCAGCCTACATGGCGCGGGGGTGGGTGCCGCAAACCCGTATCCGGGGGTGCGGGGCCGTGTCCTCCCGTGCCCACGGCCCCCGGCCTCGCGCTCCCGGTCCGTGCTCCCGGTCCGTGTCGTCGGCCTCGTGCCCCGGTCCGCCGCCACCGCCACCGTCCCGGGGGTTACCCCCACCCCCGGACCGGTGGGTCGCCGGATCGTGGCGGGTGGGGCGGGGGGCGTACGTTTCGGGGACTGTTCGCGTTCTTGGGGGTTCGGGGTCATGGTCGCTGGTCGTGGGGGGCGCGTGCTGTTCGTGTCCGGGGTCGTTCTGCTCGGGGCGCTCGGGCTCGGCGGGTGCGGGTCGCCCGATGTCGAGGGTGCTCCCGTCGAGCGGAAGACCTTCGCGTTCGAGGGCACCGCGCTCACCGTCGACTCCGACGACTCCGAGCTGGTCATCACCCCCGCCGACATCGACGACGTCCGGGTCGAGCGGCAGATCGACGGGTGGGTGTTCATGGGTTCCGGGCCGAAACCCGAGTGGAAGCTGGCCGACGGACGGCTGACCCTGCGCGTCGACTGCGACGCCGTCGCCTCCAGTTGCGGCGGTGTCCACCGGATCCAGGTGCCGCGCGGTGTCGCCGTCACCGTCCAGGACGACAACGGCGGCGTCACCGCCGAGGGCTTCACCACCCCGCTGAAGATCCGTTCCGACAACGGCTCCGTCCGGGTGAGCCGGGCGACCGCCGCCCTCGACCTCGGCAGCGACAACGGCGACATCACCGTCGGGCCCGGCGCCACCGCCCCCGACGTCGTCGCCCGCTCCGACAACGGCTCCGTCCGGATCACCCTCGGGGCCGTGCCCCGCCGGGTCGAGGCCGTCACCGACAACGGCGACATCACCGTCGCCCTGCCCACCGCCGAGTACGAGGTGACGGGCGCCAGCGGCAACGGCCGGGTCCGGGTCGACGTCCCCCGCCGGGACGCCTCCGGACACTCCGTGACCGCCCGCAGCGACAACGGCGACGTGACCGTCCGCACCGCGGACTGACCGGCCCGTGTGTTCGTCCGTGCCGGGTGGGACAATGAACCGGACCGGGCACGGCGGACACAGCACGGGAGGGGTACGTGGCGGCGAGCGACACGAGGGGGGCGGGCGGCGTCCGGCATCGTGACGCGCCCCGCCGGGCGGGCACCCGTTCCGGGGACGGCCCGCCGCCGGGCCCCTCCGGTCTCCGGCTGGCCCTCGCCCTGCCCCTGCTCCTCGGCGCCCTGCTGCCGGGCGCCTTCGCGGGCGGCGGCACCCGTCGCTGGTTCGGCGGACGCGGCGAGAGCCAGCGCGCCGAGGCCCAGGCCGCCAAGGACGCCGCCGCCGCGGCCTTCTACGAGCTGGACACCGCCCAGCGCGGCCTGCGGATCTCCCTGGAGACGATCACCGCGGTGGACAGCTCGCCCGAGGCCCGCCGGGCCGTGGAGGGCTTCGAGGCGCTCGGGCGGCGGATCGACGAGGTCAGCCACACCTACATCGGCGCGGTCGACGCGCATGACCTGGACCGCGACGAGCTGGACGCGGCGACCGCCTCCCGCGCCCGCGCCGAACTGACCCGCGCCAAGGAGGAACTGGACCGGGCCAAGACCGAGCTCGACCGGTACGAGCAGGGTCTCGGCCCGCTCCTGGACCGTGCCGAGACGCAGCTCGCGCGGCTCGTGCCCTCGGTGGAGCGCGCCCGGCAGGCCCTGCGGGGCGCGAGCGACGCCCTGGACTCCGTACGGGAGGCCGGTCTGCGCGCGGACGACCTCGCGGCCCGGCTCGCGGCCCTCGGGCCCGAGCTGACGCTGCTCAACGAGGGCGCCGGGCGGCACGGCGTCGCCGAGACCCTCCAGCGCGCGGACCGGGTGCTCCGGGACGCCGAGGCGGTACGGGCCGAGGCCGGGCGGCTGCCCGAGCGGGCCGCCGAGACCGACCGGCGACTGGTCTCCCTCCGTACCCGCGCCGAGGCGCTCGCCACCCGCGCCGAAGGCGTCGAACCGGTCCTCTCCGAGCTGCGGCGGCGGTTCTCCGCGGCCTGCTGGCAGGATCTCCAGCAGGTGCCCGACCAGGCCGCCGTCTCGCTCGGGCAGGCCGGGGAGCGGCTCGCGGAGGCCGCGCGGGCGCGGGCCGAGCAGCGCTGGCCGGACGCGACCTCGCTGCTCTCGACCGTCCGGGCGCTGCTCGACTCGACCGACGAGGCCGTGTCCGCGGCCGGGGAGCGGCTGCGGCGGCTGGACGCCGTCGCGGTGGACCCGAAGGCGGAGACCGACCGGGCCAGGTTCGCGGTGCGGGACGCCCAGCGGCTGGCGATGGAGGGCCGGAGCACGCCCGATCCCCGGCACGCCCGGCCGCTGGACGAGGCCGTCGCGCGGATCGACCGGGCGGTCGGGTCCCTGGAGGGGCGCCACCCGGACTACTGGCACTTCCTGACCGAGCTGGAGGGCGTACGAGCCACCGCGACGCAGGTCGTCGGCCGGATCCGGGAGGAGCGCGGGGCGGCCCACTGACCCCGTCCGACCCCCCACCGCCCCCGAATCGGCCGGGGCCCGGCCGAGCCGCACCCGCCCGGCGCCGCCCCACCCCCGCCGGGGCTCGTGCGGCCGGGGCCGGGTACGTCCTTGCGTACGTCCTGACGAGGGTCTCCTGTGCCCGGTCCGGTCCAGCCTCTAGCCTGTTCCCATGCCCCGTTACGAATTCCGTTGCCGTACTTGTGGTGACACCTTCGAGCTCAGTCGGCCGATGGCCGAGTCCGCCGCCCCCGCCGCCTGCCCCGCCGGGCACGACGACACCGTGAAGCTGCTCTCCGCCGTGGCCGTCGGCGGCTCGGCCGCCCCCGCTCCGGGCGGCGGCGGAGGCGGTGGTGGGGGCGGCTGCTGCGGCGGTGGCTGCTGCGGTTAGTTCCCGGGTGCGGCGGCGGCGGCGCGGAAGCGGCGCAGGATCTCCTCCCCCGCCGCGACCCCGCGTTCGGTGAGGACGTCGAGGTGGGGGGCGGTCCAGTCGCTGTCGGCCAGTTCGCCGTGGCCGGGCCGCCAGGCCCGGTCGGCGGCGAGCAGCAGGTCGGCGTCGAGGAGGGAGTCGCCGGCCGCGAGGGTGAGCGTGGCGCCGGTGCGGCGGGCGACCTCCCGGACGGCCGCGCCCTTGGTGAGCGGCTTCGGCACGGCGTACACCTTGCGGCCCTGGAGGGAGACCGTCCAGCCGCGTTCCCCCGCCCAGGTCCCGAAGCGGGCCAGCCAGTCCGCGGGGAGGCGTTCGCGTTCGACGACGAGGTAGGCGAAGAGGTCCTCGGCGACCCGGTGCTTGCGGACCCAGGACAGGTCGGTGGTGGCGGTGAGGTAGGCGCGGATCTCGGAGAGCGGCGCGCACTCCTCGGCGAGGCGGCGCAGTACGGAGGCGTGCCAGTCGGGGTCGGAGACGCCGTCGACGAGGATGTGTCCGCCGTTGGCGCAGATCGCGTACCTCGGGGCGGTGCCGGGGAGCTGGATGCGCAGGTACTGCTTGCGGGTCCGGGTGGTGGTGGGGACGAAGACGGCTTCGCCGGTGAGGCGGGCGAGGAGGTCGGCCGCTTCCTCCGTCATGTAGGAGAGCGGCCGGGACTCGTGGACCTCGACGCAGAGCAGCCGGGGTGCCTGCGCGTCGGGCATTCCGAGGGCGAGCGCGGCGGACGAGTAGATGAGGGTGCGGTCGAGGTCGCTGGCGACCAGGGTGGTGGCGCTGCTCATCGGGACACCACCGTCCGGCCGTCGGCTCCGGTGGCGCCCCGGGTGTAGTGGGGGTGGATGAGGCCGACGCAGCTGTACGGGAGGCCGTCGACCTCCTCGACGGGTACGCCGCGCTGGGCGGCGAGGAGCCGGACGTGCGTGAGGTCGGCGTCGGCGCCGCGCCGGGCGAGGATCTTCCAGGGGACGCGGCGGAGCAGTACGCGGGTGGTCTCGCCGACGCCGGGCTTGACGAGGTTGACGTCGTGGATGCCGTACTCCTCGCTGATCCGCTCGACGGCGGCCCAGCCCTCCCAGCTGGGGGTGCGGTCGGTGGAGAGGAGTTCCTTGACCGCGTGGCCGACGGTGTCGGCGGCTTCGTCGAAGCGGGCGGTGACCGCGTCGAGGAAGGCTCCGGAGAGGTCGGCGTCCGCGAGTTCCCGGTAGTGCTTGGCGCCGTGGAAGTCGTCGGGTCCGACGAGGTCGGCGCGCAGGACCGTGCGGGAGATCAGGCCGGACACCGTGGAGTTGAGGCAGGCGGAGGGGATGAGGAAGTCCTCGCGGGTGCCGTAGGTGCGGACGCAGGAGCCGGGGTCGGCGAGGACGGCCATCTCCGGGTCGAAGCCGGTGATGCCTTCGGCCGCCTCGAACTCCCGTATCGCTTCGGCGAGTTCGCGGGCGATGGCGCCCTTGCCGGTCCAGCCGTCGACGAACACGACGTCGGCGGGGTCGTGGTGGGCGGCGAGCCAGCGCAGGGCGTTGGCGTCGATGCCCCGGCCGCGCACGATGGAGACGGCGTAGTGGGGTGCTTCGATGCCGTGGCGGGCCTGTGCCCAGCGGCGCATGAGGATGCCGACGGGGGTGCCCGCGCGGGCGAGCGAGACGAGGACGGGGCGGCGGCCGGGGCGCTCGGCGAGGACGGTCTCGGTGATGACGCCGACGGCGTGGGCGAGGCGGGCGGCCGAGGCTTCCAGGGCGCTGTGGAAGAGCTCCTGGTAGGCGGCGCTCGGCTGGTACTCGACGGGCAGCGACTCGGCGTAGTGGGCGCCGCCGTTCTGGACGGCTTCCTCGCGTTCCTCGGTGGGCGCCTCCAGTGCGACGTCCGAGAGGTCCTGGAGCAGCCAGCCGACCTCTTCGGGAGCGTACGAGGAGAAGGCGGGGCCGCGGAGGGGCTCGGGCAGCATGGAGCTCCTTTCGGGAGCTTCGGGACCGGGGGTCCTGGGGGTGTGCGAGGGCACGACGGCGAGGACGACGCGGGGGACGTGCGCGGCGAGCTGGGCGAGGAGGCCGTCCGGGGCGTGGAGCGCGGGGGTGTCGGCGGTGGAGTCGACGACGGCGACGACGGCGTCGAAGCCCGCGCCCGCCACGTTGTACGCGTACCGCTCGCCGGGGCCGTCGGCGGGGTCGTCGTGGGCGGGGAAGACGAGCCGGGTGCGTATCGCGTAGCCGGGGTCGTCGACGGCGAGGACGGGTGAGCGGGTGGTGGTGGAGTAGTGGACGTCGTGTCCGGCGTCCTCCAGGGCGGTGGCGAGGCGCAGCGGCGCGTACATCAGCTCCTCGAAGCCGAGGACGAGGACGCGGCGGGCGCCGTGGAGGGCGGGGGCGAGGCGGGCGGCGAGGCCGGGGAGCGCGGCTTCGAGGCGGGCGCGGTGCGCGGGGGTGAAGCCGTGGCGTCCGCCGTCGGGCAGTCCGCGGGGCCAGTGGAGGTCGACCCGGAGCGGGGCGGGGCGGGGCTCGGGCGGCGGGGGTGCGGCCGTGGGGGCGGTCTCGTGCGCCGCGACGAGCGCCTGGCCCTTCTCCAGGACCCCTTCGGGGAGGCGTACGGTTCCGGCGGCTCCGGCGACCAGGTCGACGCGGGCGCCCATCTCCTCGGCGAAGGCGTCGAGGCGGCCGAGGTCGGCGGCGGAGCGCATGTCGACGAGGGCGACGACGACGTACCGCTCGCGGGGGTGGCGCTCGTGGAGGGCGCGGACGGTGTTGAGGACGGTGTTCCCGGTGGAGAACTCGTCGTCGACGAGGACGAGGGGTCCGTCGCCCGTGAGGAGGCCGGGGTCCTCGGGGAGCAGCAGGTGGGAGGTGGCGTGGGAGTGGGACTCCTCGAAGCCGCCCGCGGTGGCGACCCCGGCGACGGGGCGGCGGGTGGAGTGGAGGTAGGGGGCGTGGCCGATGCCGTCGGCGACGGCGTGGCCGAGGGCGGTCGCGGTCTCGGCGTAGCCGAGGACGACGGCGCGGGCGGCCTCCTCGGGGCCGAGGAGGGCCAGGACGCGCCGTCCCAGCGCGAGGCCCGCGCCGTGGACGACGGAGGGGCGCTGCGGCACGTGCTTGCCGAGCACGCTGGAGACCAGCAGGTGCGCGCGCTTGGGGTTGCGGCGCAGTGCGAGGCCCAGCAGGCCGGGCAGCTCTTCGTCGCCGATCAGTTCGACGCCCAGTCGCTCCGCGACCCACGTTCCGGTCCACACCACGTCGTCGACGTCCCTTCGTCAGCCGGCCAGTCCGGCGGTGAGCAGTTCCACGAAGCCGATGTCCTCGTTGGCGACGCCGAAGACCTCGGCGCGCAGCAGGATGCGCTCGGCCCAGGCGCGGTGCGGCTTCACTTCGTTCATCTTGTTGGTGTAGGCGGAGCGGAGCACTCCGCCGCCGCCCCGTTCGGGTCGGAGGATGTCCTGGGCGTCGCTCCACTCCTCGTGGCTGACCACGGAGAGGGCGTGCACGGGCACCACGTGGGTGGGGTGGATGCAGGTCTTGCCGAGGAGTCCGTTGGCGCGGTCGAGTTCGATCTCCCGGAGGAGTCCGTCGAGGTCGTGCTCGATGAGGGCGGTGCGCAGGTCCTCGGCGCGGCCCTCCAGGAAGGGGCTGCGGCGCAGTTGCGGCTTGAACATGCGCTCGCCGGGGCGGAAGTACTCCCAGACGGGTCCGGTGACGGTGAAGCCGGTGCCGTCGGAGCGGCCGAGGACGTTGACGACGTCGGCGATGACGTTGGCGACGATCTTGACGTCGTAGGCGGTCATGTCGGGCGAGCGGCGCAGTCCGTAGGCGGAGCAGAAGTCGGTGACGCCGAGGCGGAGGGCGAGGACGCGGTCGCGGTGCTTGTCGGTGATCGAGGCGATCCCGGCGAGGGTCTCGGCCCGGGTCTCCAGGTGGAGGAGTTCGGGGGACTCCAGGACGGGCATGGCGAAGAGGCGTCGTCCGCAGCCGCGCTCGGCGAGGGCGAGGGCGTCGAGGAAGGGCCCGCCGCGGCTCTCGGTGAACTTGGGGAGTACGAATCCGGACAGCAGGCGGACGGTGTCGCCGAGGCGGTCGACGAGCGCGGTGATCTGGTGCGGTTCGCGGACGCGGATGAAGAGCAGGGGGAGGTCCGTGCCGGTGCCGTCGTCGGTGGCGGTCCCGGCGGCGAGGTCGGCGAACTGGCGGACGAGGTTGGTCTCGCCCGCCTCGACGTCGGCGTCGCTGATGGAGTCCTCCAGGCAGAGGACCATGGAGACCACTCCGCGGGCGGCCTGTTTGCGGATGTCGTCGGCGAGCAGGGGGCGGGTGGCCGGGCTGTAGAGGGTGGCTCCGAGGGCCACGGCGAGGGTGCGGGCGGGCGAGTCGGCCGTGAAGACGGCGGGCTCCCGGTGGAACAGCCTGGCCCTCGCCGTGGACGGGATGTGACCGAAATGACGCATATGAGTCCCCGTCTGCCTTTCTCGACCCTGACGACATGTGGCCGGTAATAGTACGTAGGTGCGGGTGTCGTTAGTTCCCTCCCCTGATGAAATCCAGGTAACCCGACCGCCTCCGTCCGCCGCGCCGGGGCGTCCATGGTGCCCCCGCGTTGTCCGCCGGCCCGCCGGGAGGGCAGGATTGCGGTCATGACGCACGCGATGCTGAAGGGCTCCAACGTCCCTCTCGACACCGCGGCCGTACGGGCCGTGCTCCGCTGGACCCCGGGCCCCGGGGTCCCCGACGTGGACGCGTCGGCCCTGCTGCTCGGGCTTTCCGGGCGAGTACGGTCCGACGCCGACTTCGTCTTCTACAACCAGCCGCGCCACCCCTCGGGGCTGGTGCGGCGACTTCCGAAGAAGCGTGACTCCGAGGGTCTCACGGACACCGTGGAGGCGGACCTCGGCGGCCTGGAGGGCTCGGTCGACCGGGTGGTGATCGCCGCCTCCTCGGACGGCGGCACCTTCCGCTCCGTCTCCGACCTGCGCATCCTGCTGTACGACGCGGCGCCGGGGGCCGGGCGGGAGCCGCTGGCCCTGTTCCCCGTGACGGCGGAGACCGGCGAGGAGACGGCCGTCATCTGCGGCGAGCTGTACCGGCGCGGGGACGGCTGGAAGTTCCGCGCGGTCGGCCAGGGCTATCCGACCGGCCTGGTGGGCCTGGCGACCGACTTCGGCATCTCGGTGGACGAGGACGCGCGGGACGCCGGGGACGGGCCGGACGTCCAGGACGCGCGGGAGACCCGGCCGGTCCGGGACGCCCCGGGCACGGCCGTGCCCGACCTCGACCTGACCCTGGTCCACTCCCCCGTGCCGCCGCAGCCTGCGGCCCCGCCAGTGCCGCCGATGCCCGACCGGGCGCCGGACCACGGGCACCCGGCGCCCGCGTACGGCTATCCGCAGCCCGTCGGCGCCGTCCCGGAACCGGCGCCCTCGCCGGACTTCCGGATGCCGCCCATGGGCCCCCAGTTCGTCCGGCCCTGAGGCCGGGGGGCGGGGCTCCGGGGGCGGGGCTCCGGAGGGCGGCGGCTACGTCTTGGTCTTGTAGCCGCGGCCCCACTGCAGGCCCCAGCCGTACAGCCGGTCCAGTTCGGCCTGGAAGCCGTACACGAAGCGCACCTCGCGGCGGACGGTCAGCTGGCCCTTGGCGTTCTCCACGGAGAAGACCGCGCAGGAGCGGGCCTGCGGGGCCCGCTCGTCCAGCTCGATCTCGATCCGGGGGCCGTTGCTCGGGTAGAGCGTGATCTTGGCGTGCGTCCGGTCGAAGGCGGGCGTCTGGTCGTAGATGTACGCGAAGAACAGCAGGCGCTTGATCTCGTCCTTGTGGTCCAGGTTGACGTAGATCGTCTCCCCGGAGGAGCCGCCGAAGCGGTCGTCGCCGCTGAGCTTCACGTACGGGGCCTCGTTCAGGTCGCCGAAGAAGCCGCCGAGGGGCTGCACCACGCCCTTGCTGCCGTCGGACAGCTCGTAGAGGCAGCCCAGGTCCAGGTCGACGTTGACCATGCCCTGGGTGTGCGCCTGGACGACCTCGGGCTTGAACAGGTGCGAAGGGTTGCGCATCAGCTGCACGGCGCTGCGGCGCTGCCGCCCTTCCAGGTCGGAGGTCCGCATCCGCCAGGAGAGGTTCACCCGGAGGTTGCCGGTGGCCGCGCCCTGCTTGGTCAACGAGACGGTCGGGCGCCGTTTCGTCAGGTCGATCGAGTTCGACGCGGCGCTGCCCGAGTCGAAGTGCGCCGCCCTCCCCGGAAACAGGTTGTCCCAGAAGGCCATCCCGCCCTCACCCCCCACTGCTCGTGTCCACCCGCACATGCCCGCGGGGCGGCCGGGTCCACCGGCCGCCCCGCAGAGAAGCGTTCCTCGTCGGCGGGGGCGTCACACCCCGGACGGCACCTCGGTCTTGTCCCCGGAGGACCCCGATCCGCCCCCGGCCGCCGCCAGCCGCCTGTTGCGGCGGACGGAGGACCAGAAGGACCAGGCGATCAGGGCGACGCCGATGAGACCGGTGACGACCTCGGGGATCTCGTACCGGATGCTGATCATGAGGATCACGGCCAGGGCGCCGATCGCGTAGTGCGCGCCGTGCTCCAGGTAGACGTAGTCGTCGAGGGTGCCCTGGCGGACCAGGTAGACCGTCAGCGAACGCACGTACATCGCGCCGACGCCCAGGCCGAGCGCCATCAGGACGATGTCGTTGGTGATGGCGAAGGCGCCGATGACACCGTCGAAGGAGAAGGAGGCGTCGAGGACCTCCAGGTAGAGGAACATGAAGAAGGCGGCCTTGCCCGCGAGCTTGACGGGGGTGACCTTCTTGCCGCTGCGCCTGGCCTGCTCCTCGGCCTCGTGCTCGCGCTCCTCGTCCTCCTCCAGCTTGTTCTCGAAGAAGCCGGAGAGACCGCCGACGACGAGGTACGTGATGAGTCCGGCGATGCCGGAGATCAGTACCGTCTGCGCCTTGTCGATGTGGGTGCCACCGTGCTGGTGGGCCTGGGTCGCGAAGGTCATCGCGCTGACCAGCAGGACGATCAGGGCGATGCAGACCGACAGCATGTCGACCTTGCCGAGCTTGGCCAGCGGGCGCTCCAGCCAGCCGAGCCACTTGATGTCACGGTCCTCGAAGATGAAGTCGAGGAAGATCATCAGGAGGAACATGCCGCCGAAGGAGGCGATCGACGGATGCGCGTCGGTCACCAGTTCCTGGTACTTGTCGGCGTCGTTCAGCGCGAGGTCGACGGCCTCGATCGGGCCGATCTTCGCGCTGATCGCCACGATCACGACGGGGAAGACCAGCCGCATACCGAAGACGGCGATGAGCACGCCGATCGTGAGGAAGATCTTCTGCCAGAAGACATTCATCTTCTGCACGATCCCGGCGTTGACCACGGCGTTGTCGAAGGACAGCGAGATCTCGAGGACGCAGAGGATCGCGACGATCCCGAACGCTTCCCATCCTCCGTACAACACCGCCGCGACCAGACCCAGCGCAGTGATCGCGAACGACCAGCCGAAGGTTTTCAGAATCACTGGCTACCCCATTGTGAAATGAACATGCCTTTACGAAACGTTGACCCCGAAGTCTAGAGCGATGCCCCGCAGGCCCGACGCGTACCCCTGGCCCACCGCCCGGAACTTCCACTCGCCCTGGTAGCGATAGAGCTCGCCGAAGATCATCGCGGTCTCCGTCGAGGCGTCCTCGGAGAGGTCGTACCGGGCGAGTTCCTGGCCGTCGGCCCGGTTCACGACCCGGATGAACGCGTTGGCGACCTGGCCGAAACTCTGGCGGCGCTGGTCGGCGTCATGGATCGACACCGGGAAGACGATCTTGTCGCAGTGGGCCGGCACCAGGGCCAGGTCGACGATGAGGGACTCGTCGTCGCCGTCACCCTCACCGGTGAGGTTGTCGCCGGTGTGTTCGACGGAGCCCTCGGGGCTGCGCAGCTGGTTGTAGAAGACGAAGTAGTCGTCCCCGAGCACCCGGCCGCCCCGGCACAGCAGGGCGCTGGCGTCGAGGTCGAAGGGGGCTCCGGTGGTGGAGCGCGCGTCCCAGCCGAGCCCCACGAGGACCTGGGTGAGGTTGGGTGCGGCCTTGGAGAGGGAGACGTTGCCTCCCTTGGCGAGCGTGACGCCCATGATGCGTTTCCTCCCCGGGTGACGATGAGGCACGTCCGGCGCCGCACGGGACGTGCGGCGCCGGACGGTTCGAGCGGTTCGGCTCAGACGTTGACGCCGAAGTCCTGCGCGATGCCGCGCAGACCCGATGCATACCCCTGGCCGACGGCGCGGAACTTCCACTCCGCGCCGTGGCGGTACAGCTCGCCGAAGACCATGGCGGTCTCGGTCGAGGCGTCCTCGGAGAGGTCGTACCGGGCGATCTCGGCGCCGCCGGCCTGGTTCACCACGCGGATGAACGCGTTGCGCACCTGGCCGAAGGACTGCTGGCGGTTCTCGGCGTCGTAGATCGAGACCGGGAAGACGATCTTGGCCACATCGGCCGGCACGGTGGCCAGGCTGACCTTGACCTGCTCGTCGTCGCCCTCGCCCTCACCGGTCGTGTTGTCGCCGGTGTGCTCGACGGACCCGTCGGCGCTCTTCAGGTTGTTGAAGAACACGAAGTCCTGGTCGTTGCGGACCTTGCCCGCCTCGCTCACCAGAATGGCGCTGGCGTCGAGGTCGAAGTCCGTACCGGTGGTGGTGCGGACGTCCCAGCCCAGACCGACGGTCACGGCGGTGAGGCCAGGGGCCTCCTTGGTCAGCGAGACGTTGCCGCCCTTGCTGAGGCTGACTCCCACGAGTCCCTCCATAGGTTTCCAGGGGCAACACCCCTGGTCGTGCGTTGGCATCGGATCAACGTCTGGATCCTAGTGACGGGTTCCCGGCCGAAACAGTCGATTCGCCCGCGAATCCGGGGGTGTCGGCCCCGGAAGGCCCCTGAGGGCGGCTCAGAGGGCGTCGAGCGCCTTCACGTAGCCGCCGAGGTCACGGGCGTCCGGCAGGGCGTTGACGACCCTCCAGCGGACCGTCCCCGCCTTGTCGACGACGAAGGTCCCGCGCACCGCGCAGCCCTTCTCCTCGTCGAACACCCCGTACGCCCGGGACACCTCGCCGTGCGGCCAGAAGTCGGAGAGCAGCGGGTACTCCAGGGACTCCTGCTCCGCGAAGACGCGCAGGGTGTGGATGGAGTCGTTGGAGACCGCGAGGAGCTGGGTGTCGTCGTTGACGAACGTCGGGAGGCTGTCCCTCAGCTCGCCCAGCTCGCCCGCGCAGACGCTGGTGAACGCGAAGGGATAGAAGACCAGCACCACGTTCTTCTCGCCGCGCAGGTCCGCGAGCCGCACGGTCCGCCCGTGGTTGTCCCTCAGCTCGAAGTCCGGGGCCTGGCTGCCGACCTCGATCGCCATCGCGTACGCGTCCCTTCGACGGGGCCCTGACCTTGGGCCGAACCGGTGAACCGGCGAACCCCACCCTACGGCCTGTGCACGAAAGCCCCCGCCGACGGGTCGGCGGGGGCTTCTCGCAGCGTTCTGCTCAGCGCTTGGGGGCGGTCAGGCGGGTGCCCGTCCAGTCCTTGGCGACGCTGATGCTCTTGGTCTGGGAGAGACCAGCTGTCTGCGCGGCATCGTTGATGTCGCTCGGCTCGATGTAGCCGTCGCGGCCGGTCTTCGGCGTCAGCAGCCAGATGGTGCCGCCGTCCTCCAGAAGACCGATGGCGTCCACCAGGGCGTCGGTGAGGTCGCCGTCCTCGTCACGGAACCAGAGCACCACGGCGTCGGCGACGTCGTCGTACTCCTCGTCCACGAGCTCGGCCCCGATGATGGACTCGATGCCTTCACGGAGATCCTGGTCGACGTCTTCGTCGTAGCCGATCTCCTGGACCACCTGTCCGGGCTCGAACCCCAGCCTTCCGGCCGGGTTGGTCCGCTCCTCCGCGTGGTCCGCGGTCGCGCTCACGGCTTGCCTCCTGCTCATTCGGGAAATGCTTGGGCCACGCGTGGGCGCGCGGCACTGGCCGTAGTCCACACGTGCCGGGGCGGATCGCGCAAGTACCCGGCCGCGGAGACCGCCGAAACGGTGACGTTTGGGGCCGTCTCGCCGCAACTTCCGGCGCCGAGGAGCTCCACTCCGTGACCAGGGACACATGGATCATCCCGGTTTGCGGACTTCTGAGGTTTCAGTCTGCCGAACGCCCCGACGAAACGCATGTGCGAGTTGGGCGTAAGGTTACGATTTGAGCACACCCCGACACGGGAAGGACACCCCTGGGGGTTACTCCCTGGTAAGTGTGACGTCCGGTGCCGGCGGGGTACACGATGAACATCCCGACCACTTTCTGTGGCCCCGTGGGCACCATCGAACAGCGAAGGAAGAGCGTGGCTCCCGGATCCGATCGCAACCCGATCATCATTGGCGGCCTTCCCAGCCAGGTCCCGGACTTCGACCCGGAAGAGACCCAGGAATGGCTCGACTCGCTCGATGCCGCCGTCGACGAGCGGGGCCGCGAGCGGGCCCGCTACCTCATGCTCCGGCTGATCGAGCGGGCCCGCGAGAAGCGCGTGGCCGTGCCCGAGATGCGCAGCTCGGACTATGTCAACACGATCGCGACCAAGGACGAGCCGTACTTCCCCGGCAACGAGGAGATCGAGCGCAGGGTCCTCAACGCCACCCGGTGGAACGCGGCCGTGATGGTCTCGCGCGCCCAGCGTCCCGGTGTCGGCGTGGGCGGCCACATCGCCACCTTCGCCTCCTCCGCCTCGCTGTACGACGTCGGCTTCAACCACTTCTTCCGCGGCAAGGACGAGGGCGACGGCGGCGACCAGATCTTCTTCCAGGGGCACGCCTCCCCCGGCATCTACGCCCGCGCCTACCTCCTGGACCGGCTGACCGACACCCAGCTGGACGGCTTCCGCCAGGAGAGGTCGAAGTACCCGAACGGGCTCTCCTCGTACCCGCACCCCCGGCTGATGCCGGACTTCTGGGAGTTCCCGACCGTGTCGATGGGCCTCGGCCCGCTCGGCGCGATCTACCAGGCGCGGATGAACCGGTACATGGAGGCGCGCGGCATCGCCGACACCTCCAAGTCCCGCGTCTGGGCGTTCCTCGGCGACGGCGAGATGGACGAGGTCGAGTCGCTCGGCCAGCTCTCCATCGCCGCCCGCGAGGGCCTGGACAACCTGACCTTCGTGGTCAACTGCAACCTCCAGCGGCTCGACGGGCCGGTGCGCGGCAACGGCAAGATCATCCAGGAGCTGGAGTCGATCTTCCGGGGCAACGGCTGGAACGTCATCAAGCTGATCTGGGACCGCTCCTGGGACCCGCTGCTCGCGCAGGACCGCGACGGCATCCTGGTCAACAAGCTGAACACCACCCCGGACGGGCAGTTCCAGACGTACGCCACGGAGACCGGCGGCTACATCCGGGACCACTTCTTCGGCGGCGACCACCGGCTGCGGGCGATGGTCGAGGGCATGAGCGACCAGCAGGTGCTGCACCTGGGCCGCGGCGGTCACGACCACAAGAAGATCTACGCGGCGTACGCGGCGGCGAAGGCCCACGCGGGCCAGCCGACCGTGATCCTCGCGCAGACCGTCAAGGGCTGGACGCTCGGCCCGAACTTCGAGGGCCGCAACGCGACCCACCAGATGAAGAAGCTGACGGTCGACGACCTCAAGCGCTTCCGCGACCGGCTGCACATCCCGGTGACCGACCGGCAGTTGGAGGACGGCCTGCCGCCGTACTACCACCCGGGGCGGAACTCCGAGGAGATCCAGTACATGCACGACCGCCGCAAGGCGCTCGGCGGGTACGTGCCGAGCCGTGTCGTGCGGGCGAAGCCGCTGGTCCTCCCCGAGGACAAGACCTACGCGGCGGCCAGGAAGGGCTCGGGGCAGCAGTCGATCGCCACCACGATGGCCTTCGTCCGCATCCTGAAGGACCTCATGCGGGACAAGGAGATCGGCAAGCGCTTCGTGCTGATCGCCCCCGACGAGTACCGCACCTTCGGCATGGACGCCTTCTTCCCGAGCGCCAAGATCTACAACCCGATGGGGCAGCAGTACGAGGCCGTGGACCGCGAACTCCTCCTCGCCTACAAGGAGTCCCCGACCGGTCAGATGCTGCACGACGGCATCTCGGAGGCGGGCTGCACCGCCTCGCTGATCGCCGCCGGTTCCGCGTACGCCACCCATGGCGAGCCGCTGATCCCGGTGTACGTCTTCTACTCGATGTTCGGTTTCCAGCGGACCGGCGACCAGTTCTGGCAGATGGCCGACCAACTGGCGCGCGGCTTCGTGCTCGGCGCCACCGCCGGCCGGACGACGCTCACCGGCGAGGGCCTCCAGCACGCGGACGGACACTCCCACCTCCTCGCCTCGACCAACCCCGCCTGCATCGCCTACGACCCCGCGTACGGCTTCGAGATCGCGCACATCGTCAAGGACGGTCTGCGCCGCATGTACGGCCCCGAGGCCGAGGACGTCTTCTACTACCTGACCGTCTACAACGAGCCGATCCAGCACCCGGCCGAGCCGGACGGCGTGGACGTCGAGGGCATCCTCCAGGGCATCCACCGGCTGAAGCCCGCCGAGGCGGGAGCCGTCCCGGCGCAGATCATGGCCTCCGGCGTCGCCGTACCGTGGGCGATCGAGGCGCAGCGGATGCTGGCCGAGGAGTGGAACGTGCGGGCCGACGTCTGGTCCGCGACCTCCTGGACGGAGCTGCGGCGCGAGGCCGTGGCCGTCGAGGAGCACAATCTGCTCCACCCCGACGAGGAGCAGCTCGTGCCGTACGTGACGCGCAAGCTCCAGGGGGCCGAGGGCCCGTTCGTGGCGGTCTCGGACTGGATGCGCGCGGTGCCGGACCAGATCTCCCGCTGGGTGCCGGGCACGTACGGCTCGCTCGGCGCGGACGGTTTCGGCTTCGCCGACACCCGTGGCGCGGCCCGCCGCTACTTCCACATCGACGCCCCGTCGATCGTGCTCGCGGTCCTCACCGAGCTGGCCCGCGAGGGCAAGGTCGAACGGTCGGCCCTGAAGCAGGCCGTCGACCGCTACCAACTGCTCGACGTGACCGCCGCCGACCCGGGCGCCGCGGGCGGCGACGCCTGACCGATGGCACGGACCTCCCCGTGAGAGGGCGGTGAGCTCCGGCCCTCCGAGCCGGAACCCACCGCCCCTCCCTCCTGCCGAGGGCGAGGCGTGAAGGGTGCGTGAAGGGGGAGGGGTGAAGGGCAACAGGCCCGGGGCGTCCGGGGCCTGGTGAGGGCGGTGGGATCGTGGTCCCGCCGTCCTTCGGGGTTCTCTACGATTCCCGCATGAGGGATCGCTGGGAAGAGCGCACGCAGATGCCGCTGCTGGTGCTGGCCGTGGCGTTCGGCGTGGCGTACGCCGTGCCGATCGTGGCTCCCGGCGCCGAGCCCTGGGTGCACCGGCTGTGCACCCATGTCGAGTGGGTGGTCTGGGGTGCTTTCGCCCTGGACTATCTGGTCCGGCTCGCCCTCGCCCCGGCCCGCTGGGCCTTCGTCCGCTCCCACCCCCTCGATCTGCTGGCGGTCCTGCTGCCGATGGTGCAGCCGCTGCGGCTGCTGCGGGTCGTCTCCACGCTCCTCCTGGTGGGTCGGCGGGCCCGGATGGCCCCGCAGATAACGCTCACCACCTATGTGGCGGGCGCGGTCGTCGGACTGATGATGTTCGGCTCGCTCGCCGTGCTGCACGTCGAGCGGGACGCCCCGAACGGCAACATCAAGACCCTGGGGGACGCGGTCTGGTGGTCCTTCACCACGATGACCACGGTCGGCTACGGCGACCACGCCCCGACCACGGGTCTCGGCCGGATCCTCGCGGTGGGTCTGATGCTCTCCGGCATCGCGCTGCTCGGTGTGGTCACCGCCAATATCGCGGCCTGGTTCATCTCCCGCTTCGAACGCGACGACGCGGCGGAGCGGCGGCAGACGGAGCTGCTGGAGGCCCTGACCCTGGAGGTGCGCGAGCTGCGCGCCGAGGTGGCCCGGCTCTCGGTCCCGGACGGGGCGCCCGCGAAGGACGGGGCCCCGGCGCCGGGCCTCCCCTCGCCTACCGCTCCCAGAGCTTGAACGCCCTGACCTCGTAGGGCGTCCGCGGCACCCAGGTCCCGTGCCCGGGGTAGGTCTCGAACTCGCCCTCCTCCGCGCACTCGGCGGACTGGTACGTGGTGACCGGCCGCCCCGTGCGGTTGGCCAGGGACTGGGCCGAGACGCCCGGTGGCAGCGCGACGCAGCTGTCGATGTCGGTCGTGGCCAGCTCATGGCTCCGCACCCGGCCCTTGAAGTCGGGCCTGGGCCAGAGACAGAGCCGACCGGGCCCGCAGGCTCCGAGCACCGTGTCCCCGGCGGCCGTACCCCCGGCCGGTGCGGTGCTCGCCGATGTGGTGCCCGCCGGTGCGGCGCCCGTGGGCGCGGTCCTCGCGGATGCCGCGCCCGCCGGTGCCGCGAGCAGGGCGGCCAGGGCCCCCAGCACCGCCGCGGCGGTCAGCGCCGTCTTCGTACGCGCCCTCGTGTCCGTACAGAACATACAGATCAACCCCCGTTTCGTCACTCTCCGTAACCAAGAGCATGGCGGAGGTCGGCCACCGACGGAAGAGGGGCCGCCCCCGTTCACGCGAACGGGTGACGGCCCCCTACGGGAACCCTGACGAGACTCGGGGACGAGCCTCGGGGACGAGCGTCAGATGTGACCGCCCATGCCGCCCGCCTCCGCGTTCTCCCCGCGCTTGGTGAGCGTGGCGACCAGCGCCGCGACGACCGCCACGCCACCGGCGACGGTGAAGGCCAGGCCCATGCCGTCGAGGAAGGTGTCGTGGATGACCTTGCTGATCTGCTCGAACAGATCCGGGGTCATGCCCGGCGCCTTGGCCAGCTCCGCCGGGGCCATGCCGAACTCGGCGGCCTGCTCCAGCTGCGGGTTGACCGGGGCCGGGATGCCCGCCGCCGCCCAGTTGCCCGCGAAGGAGTCGGCGACCTTGGAGGACATGACCGCGCCGAGCACCGCCGTACCGAGCGCGCCGCCGACCTGCATCGCGGCCTGCTGGAGACCGCCCGCGACACCGGAGAGCTCCAGCGGCGCGTTGCCGACGATGACCTCGGTGGCGCCGACCATGACCGGGGCCAGGCCCAGGCCGAGGAGGGCGAACCAGAGGGACATGGCGAAGGTGCCGGTGTCCGCGGAGAGGGTGATCATGCCGAACATGGCGACGGCCGTGCAGACCATGCCGCCGACCAGCGGCACGCGCGGGCCGAACTTGGTGATCAGCGCACCGGCCAGCGGCGAGGAGACGATCATCATCGCGGTCAGCGGCAGCAGGTGCAGACCGCTGTCGACCGGGCTGAGCCCCTTCACGCCCTGGAGGTAGAAGGTCACGAAGAACAGGCCGCCCATGAAGGCGAAGGCCATCAGGACCATCAGCACCACACCGGCCGAGAGCGGCACGGAACGGAACATGGCCAGCGGGATCAGCGGCTCCTTGACCTTGGTCTCCCAGAACGCGAAGAGCACGAAGAGCACCACGGCGCCGAGCAGGCAGCCCCAGGTCTTGCCGCTCGACCAGCCCCAGGACTCACCGGCCTTGATGAGGCTCCAGACGAGGGAGGCCATGGCGCCGGAGAGCAGCAGGATGCCGAGGACGTCGAAGGAGCGCGGCGCGTTCTCCGCGCGGTGGTCCTTGAGGATGACCAGGCCGAGGACGAGGGCGAGGACGCCGACCGGCACGTTGATGAAGAAGACCGACTGCCAGCTGACGTGCTCGACGAGCAGTCCGCCGACGATCGGGCCGCCCGCCGTGGAGGCGCCGATGACCATGCCCCAGATGCCGATCGCCATGTTCAGCTTCTCGGCGGGGAAGGTGGCGCGCAGCAGGCCGAGCGCGGCGGGCATCAGCAGGGCGCCGAAGAGGCCCTGGAGCACACGGAAGGCGATCACGGCCCCGATGGAGTCGGAGAGGCCGATGGCGCCGGAGGCGACGGCGAAGCCCGCGATGCCTATGAGGAAGGTCTGGCGGTGGCCGAAGCGGTCGCCGAGCTTTCCGGCGGTGACCAGGGCGACGGCGAGCGCCAGCAGATAGCCGTTGGTGATCCACTGGACCTGGGCGAGGGAAGCGCCCAGGTCGGTCTTGATGGCCGGGTTGGCGATGGCGACGATGGTGCCGTCGAGGGCGACCATCATCACGCCGACGGCAACGCCGAAGAGCGTCAACCATGGGTGGCCGCGCAGCCCCTTCGCCGGTCCCGGTACGGGTTCCGGGACGCCCCCCTGACCCTGCGGGGCCTTTTCCACGGTGGTCTGACTAGTCATGCGGCGAGGATAATGACAGCCACTGACAATTGACAAAGCGATTCACGCGTCGGTAACTGTCATGTAGCTCACAGGTACGCTGAGCGGGACGAAATGCCTGAAAAGAGAGGACCTGACGTGACATTGCCCGGCCTGCGCGAGCGCAAGAAACAACGCACGCGTGACGCGCTGATCCGGGAGGCTCTCGAACGGTTCACCACCCACGGGTACGAGCGGACCACCGTCGACGAGATCGCCGACGCCGTCGAGGTCTCCCAGCGGACCTTCTTCCGCTACTTCGCCTCCAAGGAGGACGTCGCCTTCGCCGTGCAGCACATGGTGGAGGAGCGTTTCGTCCACACCCTGCGGCACCGGCCGCCCGGCGAAGCCCCCCTCGACGCGATGCGCAACGCGGTGCTCGGCGCCTGGGACACCATCGGGGACGCGATCGTCGAGGTCGTCCCCGTCGAGCTGTACCTGCGCAGCTTCCAGATGATCGAGTCGACGCCCGCGCTGCTCGCCGTCCATCTGCGCCGCTCCACGGAGATGGAGGAGACCATCGCCCGGATCATCGCCGAACGCGAGGACCTGGACGTGGACGCGGACCCCCGCCCCCGGATCGCGGTGGCCGCGTTCAGCGGGGTGATGCGGGTGACCGGCCGCCTGTGGGGACGAGGCCCGGACCAGAGCCTGGAGGCCATCCGCGCCCTCACCGGGGAGTACCTCGACCAGCTCGCCCCGGCCCTCGCCCCCCGCTGGCGCGATCAGGACGGGGACGGCGGCCGGGCGCACGGAGGATGAGCCGATGGCCCCCGTGTCCGGTACGCGCACGTGCCGACAGCGCTTGCCACGGGGGTTTATCCGGTACGGAAGGCCGCTGACGCGCGTAGATCACGTAATTTCGGGACCTATCACAGGGGGCGACGCAGGGGCACGCGCCGCTTACGATGAGGCGTATGGGTGATGTGCTGGCCGGAATTCATGCCACCTGGGAGTGCGAGAGCGACGCCCTCGTCATCCGCTTCGAACGGGGGATCCGTACGCCGAAGCTCTTCCAGGCGCTGCGCGAACGACGTGTACCGCACGAGGCGCTGGCGTCCGTGACGCTCGCGCCCGGGAAGCGGGGCACCGTCGTGCTCCACGCTGTCCCGAGGCCGGGGGCCGATCCGCTGATGGAGGCCGCCGCCGGGCAGTTGAAGGAGGCGTGCGACCCGTACCGCCTGGTGCTTCCGGCGGACCGGGAGGCGCTCGCCGGGCGCTGCCGGGACGAGCTGCTGGCCCGGGTCGAGGCGGCGGCGCCGGGCGCCCTGGACCCGTTCGGCGCGTACGACGAGGGAGTGCCGTCCACCGACCGGTTCCTGGTGGCGGCGCCGCGGGGCCCGCTGTCCTTCAAGGCGTACGACGGCAGGGCGACCTTCGACGGGAGCGCGGAGGTCGCGTTCCGCTGGTCGTGGACGGGGGCGTCCTCCGAGAAGTGGAAGGCGGGCGACCGGTCCTTCTCCGTACGGGACCTCTGCGGGGTCGAGTGGCGCTCGCCGGACGTCCCCGACGGGCATCTGCGTCTGGTGCGGCGGGGCGGCGAGCCCCGGGCGGTGCGGCCTGACCAGGACCCCGACACGGTCGTGTTCGGCCTCGGCTACGGGCCGGTGCACGAGTCGCTGCCGTTCGCGGCGGCGGTCCTCGCGGCGATCCGCAGCACGGACCGCACCCCCGCGCGCGTGGCCGCTCCCGGGGCCGTTGCCGAAAGGATTCGCCATCTGGGTGAACTCCACCAGGCGGGACTGGTGACGGACGAGGAGTTCTCGGCGAAGAAAGCGGAACTCCTGGCGGAGCTGTGACCCCTCGGGACGGCCCCGCCCGACACCGGAGAGGTCCGGGGCCGAGGCCTGCGGCCGGGCTGGGCTGGGCTGGGGAAGGAGCCCGAGCCACGGGCCGGGCCGGGCCTCACCCGGGAAGGGCCGGGCCCGAGGAGGGGCACCTGTACGGCGGGAGCCCGGCACCCCGACGGGCAAGCGCCGCCCGTACGACAAGGGTCCGCCCCCGACGGGCAAGCACCAGCCCGTACGACAAGGGTCTGGCCCACAGCGGGCAAGCGTCCGCCCATACGGCGAAGGCCCGGCACCGAACAGGCAGGCAGACACCAGCCCGTACGGCAGCCCCCGCCCCCGACAGATAGGCACCAGCCCGTACGCCGAAAGCCCGGCACCGAATGGGCAAGCATCAGCCCGTACGACAAAGACCGGCCCCCAACAGACAAGCGCCCGCCCGGACGACGAAGGCCCGGCACCGACAGGCGAGCACCAGCCCGTACGACAAGGGTCCGACCCGCAACGGGCAAGCGTCCGCCCATACCGCGAAGGCCCGGCACCGAACAGGCAGGCAGACACCAGCCCGTACGGCAGCCCCCGCCCCCGAACAGGCAGGCAAGCACCAGCCCGTAGGGCAAAAGCCCCGCCCCCGACAGGCAAGCACCAGCCCGTACGGCAAGGGCCCGGACCGCAGCGGGCGAGCGTCCGCCCGTACGGCGAAGCCGGGGCGTGTCTGCGGACCGGCACCGTGCCAAGGCCGGACCTGGACGCCCACACCCCCGCGCGCCCCGCGCCGCCCCCGCGTCGTTCCCGGGGCTCGTGTCATACCCCGGTAGCAGGGGGCGGTCCGGTCTCCGGTATGACGTCGGGGGGCGGGTCCGCTGCCTACTCTGGGCGGGTCATGGCTACCGAACAGCGGCACCAGCCGCCCCTCCCGCACCGGATCGGCGCCCGGACCCGCACCATGCTCCAGGGCCTCGGGACCGCGCTCACCACCCCCACCGCTCCCGGCGCGCCGCTCCTCGCCGGTGCCTCCTCCGCCTGGGTGCGGCTGCTGCCGTACGTCGTGGCCGTCGCCTTCACCGCCGCGCTGCTGCCCACCACGATCCTCCTCCTCTCCGGCGACTACGGCGTCAACGGCGCCCTCGCCGGAGCCCTCGGCACCGCGCAGGCCGCGCCGCTGCTGCTGGCCGTCTCCCGCCCCCTCCAGGCCTGGTGGATCGTCTTCGCCGCCGATGTGATCGGCGCGCTCGTCCTGCTCGGCGCCGACGGCCCCCGCGCGCACCTCTGGCCCTGGACCCCGCCCGCCGTCGTCGGCTACTGCGCCCTCATGGTCGCGCTCGGGCTCCGCGAGTCCCGCCGGGCCCTGTTCGGGGTGTGGCTGGCGACGGGGGTCGCCGGATACGTCCTGGAGGTGTTCCGGCCGGACGGCTACACCAGCGTCCACACCCTGCTGCTCGTCCTCAGCGGTGTCCTGCTGCTGCTGACCTCGGCGGTACGGGCCCGGGGCGACGCCCAGCGCAAGCTGGTGGAGCAGGAGCACATCAGCGAGGCCGAACGGTCCCGCCGCACCCTCCTGGAGGAGCGCGCCAGGATCGCCCGCGAGCTCCACGACGTGGTCGCCCACCACATGTCCGTGATCACCGTGCAGGCGGACTCGGCCCCGTACCGCGTCCCCGGTCTGCCCGACGCGGCCCGTGAGGAGTTCGCCTCGATCGCGGCGAGCGCCCGCGAGTCCCTGGCCGAGATGCGTCGGCTGCTCTCGGTGCTGCGCAGCGACGGCAGCGAGGGCGAACGGGCCCCGCAGCCGGGTCTCGACCGGGTCCAGCAACTGGTGGAGGCGACCGTGCGGGCCGGGGTGCCCGCCGAGCTGCGGCTGGCCGCCGACCTCGGGGAGGTCCCGCAGGCGGTGGACCTGTCCGCGTACCGGATCGTGCAGGAGGCCCTGGCCAACGTCGTCCGGCACGCGCCGGGCGCGGCGACCCGGGTGTCGGTCCGCGCGGACGACGGCCTGCTGACCGTCCTGGTCGTCAACGGGCCCGCCGCCGAGACGGGTTCGCCGGTCGAGCGGGGCGTCCCCGGCACCGGTCACGGGCTCGTCGGGATGCGGGAGCGCGTACGGTTGACGGGCGGCTCGCTCGACACCGGGCCGCTGCCGGACGGTGGCTTCCGGGTGGCGGCGCGGCTGCCGCTGGACCCGGACCCGGTCGTCCCCTCCCCGGCGCCGGACACCGCCCCGACCGTCAAGGACCCCGAGTGACCATCCGTGTGATCATCGTCGACGACCAGGCCATGGTGCGGGCCGGTTTCGCCGCCCTGCTGGCCGCGCAGCCCGACATCGACGTCGTGGGCGAGGCCCCCGACGGACGGCAGGGCGTGGAAGTGGCCCGGACGACGCACCCGGACGTGGTGCTGATGGACGTACGGATGCCGGAGCTGGACGGGCTGGCCGCCGCCCGGGAGATCCTGCACCCCCCGGTCGGGGTCACGCACCGGCCGAAGGTGCTGATGCTGACCACCTTCGACGTCGACGACTACGTGTACGAGGCGCTGCGCGCGGGCGCGTCCGGCTTCCTCCTCAAGGACGCGCCGCCCGCCGACCTCATCTCGGCGGTCCGGGTGGTGGCGGCGGGCGAGGCGCTGCTCGCGCCCTCGGTGACCCGGCGGCTCATCGCGGACTTCGCGGTCTCCCGCCCGGCCCCGCGCCGGGACACCACGGCGCTGCGCCTGAACGGTCTCACCCCGCGCGAGACGGAGGTCCTGGAGCTGATCGCGCGGGGACTGTCGAACCAGGAGATCGCGGAGCGGCTGGTGCTCGCGGAACAGACGGTGAAGACCCACATCGGGCGGGTCCTGGCCAAGCTGGACCTGCGCGACCGGGCGCAGGCGGTGGTCTTCGCGTACGAGTCCGGGCTGGTGACACCGGGCACGTCCTGACGGTCCCCGCCGCCGGAAGCCTCCACCGGGACCGGGACCAGGGCCATCACGGGCACCTGGGCCCGCCGTCCGGAGCCCTCGCGCCCACCTGAGCCAGGCCCCCGGCCCCTGCCGCTCCGGGCCCTCCGTTCTGCCGCCTGCCGCCTGACGTCTGCCGCCCGCCGCCCGCCGCTGCGGAGCCCGCCCCACTCCGCGGCCCGCCCCACCCGGCCCGCGTACGGCCCTCCGAGGGCGGGTCCCGGGCCGAAGGCGCCGGGCGGGCGCCCATGGGCCCCGCCCTGTCCGCCGCGCCCGTACCCGCGGACCGCGCGCGCCGCGCGCACCCCCCTCGTCCGCCCCTCCCCCGGGAGGGGGCCCGCTGTCCCCCGGGGGACAACCCCACCCCCGCCCTGGTGGTGGCTGCTCCACCACCCCCTACCCCGGTAGCGGGACGGAGTTGGCTCCCCGGGGTGACGTGCCGTCACCCGTCGTCTTCCTACCTTCCTCTCGCAGCGAACGAGCGAGTACCGGAGAGGGAGGGCGACCCCATGCGCCGCTTGACGAGGACCCTGATCACGACGGCCCTGGTGGCCGCCGTCGTCGCCGGGACGGCCGGCTGGGCGTCGGGGAAGGAGCAGCGGGCCGTGACCGGGGCGCCCGTCGGGACGGAGCGGTGGCGGGCGGCGGGGCTGCCCGACCCGGAGTCCATGGACCCGGCCGGGGTCGCGCGGTTCTTCGCCGGGCTGAGTCCCGTACGGCAGCGGGCGCTGGCCCTGGCCCATCCGACGGTCGTCGGGAACCTGGACGGCGCACCCCTGGAGCTGCGGTACGCGGCCAACGCCCGTACCTTCCGGGGGGAGTTCGGCGGGGCGCGGGTCCTCGCCCACGACACGCGCGGCCGGGGGCAGGTCGCCCTGGTCTACGGGGACCTGGCGCGGGCCGAGCACGTGGCGGTGATCGTGCCCGGCTCGGACGTCGACGCGGGGCGCGTCCGCCCGCTCGCCGACATGGCGGAGGCCCTGCGGCGGGCGACCGGCGGCCGTACGGCGGTCGTCGCCTGGGCCGGGTACACCACCCCGCTCGGCGTCGGTCTGGACGCGGCCACCGGGCGTCTCGCGGAGGCGGGGGCGGACCGGCTCACCCGGTTCGCGGACGGTCTCGCGGCCGTCGGCGCGGCCGAGCCCTCGGTCTTCTGCCACAGCTACGGCTCCGTGGTCTGCGGTCTGGCCGCCCACCGCCTCAAGGCCAAGGACCTGGTCGTCCTCGGCTCCCCCGGGATGCGCGCCGAGAACGCCGCCGACCTGGGCACCTCCGCCCGGGTGTGGGCCGCGAAGGACCCCACCGACTGGATCGACCGCGTCCCGGACGTCCGGCTCGCGGACCTCGGGCACGGCACCGACCCCACCGACCCGGCGTTCGGGGCCCGCCGGGTCCCCGCCGACGACGCCCGGGGGCACGGCGGCTACTTCGCGGCGGGCACCTCCTCGCTGCGCGCCTTCGCCGCGATCGCCGAGGGGGACGTCCGATGAGCGCCCTCGCCACCCTGGCCCGGCGGATCGAGTCGGGCACCCCGGCCCACCGCGACCGGGCCGTCGACGGGCTGCGCGCCCTCGCCCTGCTCGCCGTGCCGACCGGGCACTGGCTGCTGGGCGGTTTCACGCTCTCCGCCGACGGCGCGATCCACAACGCGAGCCCGCTGGGCACGTTCGCGGGGCTGGCCCCGGTCAGCTGGGTCCTCCAGATGCTGGGGATCTTCTTCCTCGTCGGCGGTTACGCGTCCGTCCTGTCGTTCCGGCGCCGGAAGGGCTCCACCGGCGACTGGCTGCGGGGCAGGCTCGCCCGGCTGGGCCGCCCGGTCCTGGGGGTGACCGCCGTGTGGGCGGTGCTCCTGCCGCTGCTGCACTTCGGCGCGGGCGTTCCGGTGGACACCCTGCGGACCGCGTCCACCCTGGTGATCCAGCCGCTGTGGTTCGTCGGGGTCTACACGGTCGTCACCGCGCTCACCCCGCTGTGCGTGCGGGCGGCCCGGCGTCTGGGGGTGTGGGCGGCGGCCCCGCTGCTCGGCTCGGTGGCCGTCGTCGACTTCCTGCGGTACGGGCCGTTCGCCGACGCCGTACCGTCCTGGATCAGCCTCCTGAACATCGTGCCCGGCTGGCTGTTCGCCTATCAGCTCGGCGTCTCCTGGGGCGAGGGCCGGGTCACCCGGCGCCACGCGTGGGCCCTCCTCGCGGGCGGAGCCGCGCTGTTCGCCGCGCTGCTGCTGGTCTTCGGGTATCCGGCGTCGATGGTCGGCGTCCCGGGCGAGGCACGGACCAACTCGCACCCGCCGTCGCTGCTGGTGCTCGCCCTGGCCGCCGCGCAGAGCGGCGCCGCGATCCTGCTCAGGGAGCGGCTCGGGCGGCTGCTCGCCCGGCCCGCGCTGTGGGCGCCGGTGGTGGTCGTCAACCTGTCGGCGATGACGGTGCTGTGCTGGCACCAGACGGCGATGCTCGCGGCGGCGGTGCCCGGCTCGTACCTCGGGGAGGTGCCCGGTCTGGTCGGCGCGCCGGACTCGGTCGGCTGGATCGTCGCCCGGCTGGCCTGGATGCCGGTCTTCGCCGGGCTGCTGGTGCTGATCGGCCGGTACGCGCGGAAGTTCGAGTCCCCGTGGGCCCGGACCGGTCCGGGCCGCCGGGTCCTGGCGGGGCTGCTGGCGGCGGGCTTCGCGGCCTTCGCCCTGAGGCTGGTGTGACGGCCGGGACCGCCCGCCCTGCGACCTGGGTCCGTCCTGGGGCCTGGGTCCGTCCTGGGAACCCGGGGCCGTCCTGGGGCCCGGGAGGGGGGCTCCGGCCCGGGGCGTGTCCACCCGGCCGGAGCCGCCGGGGCCTCAGTCCTCGCGGCTCACCGAGGTGAACCGCATGTCCGGGTAGCGGTCGCCCGCGACCCGGGAGGCGATCGGCTCCAGTTCCGCGAGTTCGGCGTCGGTGAGGACGATCCGGGTCGCCGCCGCGTTCTCCAGGAGGCGGGAGCGCTTGCGGGTGCCGGGGATCGGTACGACCGTCAGCCCGTGCACGGCGGCCCGCCCCTGCACCCAGGCGAGGGCGATCTGCGCGGGGGTCGCCCCGTGCGCGGCGGCGATCTTGCGGACCGGGTCGAGGAGGGCCGCGTTGCGCTCGGCGTTCTCGCCGGTGAAGCGGGGCTGGTGGCGGCGGAAGTCGCTGTCCGACAGGTCCTTGGCGGCGTCCGCGAACGCCCCGGTGAGGAAGCCCCGGCCGAGCGGCGAGTACGGCACGAACGCCACTCCGAGTTCGGCGGCGGCGCCGACGGCGCTGCGCTCCACGTCCCGGGAGAAGAGCGACCACTCCGACTGGAGGGCGGTGATCGGGTGCACCGCGTGGGCCTCGCGCAGTTCGGCGCCGGTGACCTCGCTGAGGCCCAGGTGGCGGACCTTGCCCTGCTGGACGAGTTCGGCCATCGCGCCGACGGACTCGGCGAACGGGACCTCCGGGTCGCGCCGGTGCATGTAGTAGACGTCGATGGTCTCGACGCCGAGGCGGCGCAGGCTGCCCTCGACGGCCTTCCTGATGTACGCGGGGTCGTTGCGGATCGCCCGCCGGGCGGGCTCGGCCGGGTCCCGCTCGATGGCGAACTTGGTGGCGAGGACGACCTCGTCGCGGTGGGCGGCGAGGAAGGGCGCGAGAAACTCCTCGTTGGTGCCGCTGCCGTAGATGTCGGCGGTGTCGATCAGGGTGACACCCGCCTCCAGGGCCGCGTCGAGGGTGTCGCGGGCGGCGGCCTCGTCGGTGTCGCCGTAGAACTCGCTGATGCCCATCGCGCCGAAGCCCTGGACGCCGACCTCGGGCCCGTCCTGGCCGAGGCGGACGGTGTCGATCCTGGTCACACTGGTCATGAAGGTGTTCCTCCGCAGATGGTCCCGTAATGACTGATCTTGCTGTCGAGCACGGCGAGGGTGTCCTGGAGTTCGGTGATCCGCGAGAGCACGTCGCGCCGGGTGGTCTCCAGGAGTTCCCTGCGCCGGTCCCGCGTGTGGTCGCCCTCCCGGACCAGTTCGGCGTACCGGACCATGTCGGCGACCGGCATCCCGGTCAGCCGCAGCTTGCCGACGAACGCCAGCCAGCCCAGGTCCTTCTCGGTGAAGCGGCGCTGCCCGGTGTGCGAGCGGTCGACGTGCGGCATGAGGCCGATCCGCTCGTACCAGCGCAGGGTGTGCGCGGTGAGCCCGGTCAGGGCGGAGACCTCGCTGATGGTGTAGTGCGTCCGGGTGCGGACCGGGCTGGGGCTCGTGCTCGCCATCACGCTCATGCCCCCACGCTAAAAGGTTGGAGTGCACTCGAAGCAAGTAGGCTCGGGGCCATGCAGAGCAGCGTGCCGAGCCTGGCGTCGATCGAGAACTGGCCCGTCCCCACCGCCGCCGCGGCCGTGGTCCGCGCGGACGGCACCACGGCCGGGTCCCACGGGCCGACCGGGAAGCGGTTCCCGCTGGCCTCCGTGACGAAGCCGCTCGCCGCGTACGCCGTTCTCGTCGCGTACGAGGAGGGGGCGGTCGACCTCGACGAACCGGCCGGGCCCGAGGGCGCGACCGTCCGCCATCTGCTCGCCCACACCTCCGGGCTCGCCTTCGACGAGAACCGGGTGACGGCCGCGCCGGGCACCCGCAGGCTCTACTCCAACACCGGTTTCGAGGTGCTCGGCGACCACCTCGCCAAGGTCACCGACATCCCCTTCGCCGACTATCTGCGCCAGGCGGTCCTGGAGCCCCTCGGCATGACGGCGACGACCCTGGACGGCTCGCCCGCGAAGGACGGCGTGTCCACGGTGGACGATCTGGCGCGGTTCGCCGCCGAGGTGCAGGCGCCCCGGCTGCTGGACCCCCGGACCGTGCTGGCCGCGATGACGGTGGCGTACCCCGGTCTGACCGGCATCCTGCCCGGTTACGGGCACCAGCGGCCGAACGACTGGGGTCTCGGCTTCGAGATCCGCGACGGCAAGGCCCCGCACTGGACGGGCGCGACCTCCTCGCCGCGCGCCTTCGGGCACTTCGGGCAGTCCGGCACCTTCCTGTGGATCGACCCGGACGCGCGCGCCGCCTGCGTGGCCCTCACCGACCGCCCCTTCGGCCCGTGGGCCGTCGAGGCGTGGCCGTCCTTCACGGACGCGGTCCTCGCGGACCTGCGGAGGGCCTGACCGGAGTCGTGGCAGCCGCTGCCCGGCGGAGACCGGTCCCGTTCTAGGCCTGCCGCCAGTGGGCCCGGGGGCCCTCCGGTCCTACTTCCAGGCGGAGGCGTTCGTACAGCCCGGACAGGGGAAGACCGGCGTACGCGTCGGGTACGTCGATCTGGGCGAACTCCCGGCCCTTCTGGGGCAGGGGCCGCACCCCCACCCCGCCTTCGCCGTCGAGGTCCGCGAGGGCGATGATCTTCCCGTCCGGCTCGTACACCACATGGACCCGCATCAGGCTCTCCTCACTGTTCTACCCGTCCACGTTGACGGCGCTCAAGATGAAGTCCGCGTCCCCGTTCTGAGCCCGGAGCAGCAGGTTCCATCCCACATGGGGCTGGGCGTTGATGTCCCAGGCGACCAGTTCCTCCAGGATCTCGATGTACGAGAAGGAACCGCCGAACCCGGTCTGGCCCGCGGCCCAGCGGTTCCAGCTGCTCGGCTGGGGGTCGCCGTCGGTGTAGTAGAAACCGAGCCAGGTCTGCTGTCCGGCCGCGAGGAAGATCCGGCCCGTGAAGCGGCGCTGCACGTTTGCCATGAACATCACCCTTCGTCTATGGCACCCCTTTGTGTCACCCCCTTTTCTGCCCTTTCCGCCGGGTGGCGAGTGCGGTCGGCGACCGCTTTCACGCGGATGCGGGAGCGCACACCGGCGCGTGTCCGGCGGTCCGGCCGTGTCATCGGCCGGACCGGTGCTAGTCCTCCCGGGGGGCCGTCGGGCCGTCGCAGGCGGCGACCGGCAGGGTGCCGTCGGGGCCGCTGAGGACGATGTCCACGAGGCCCGCCGGGTGTTCCGCGTAGGCCGTCGTGCAGACCAGTTGGCGGACGGCCGCCTCGGGCAGTTCCATGACCGGGAAGGGGGCGTCGACCCGCAGCAGGCCCCGGGCGGAGGGGGCTGCCGGGTCCCGGAGGACGCGCAGCCTGCCGGACACGCCGTCCGGCAGGGCGGTGGTGATGCCCTGCTCGGCCTCGGTCGGCAGCGGGCCCGCCAGGAGGACGGCGAGGAGCTTGTCGATGCCGATCCGGAGGGAGCTCGGCCCCATGGAGAGATCGACCTCCCCACCGCCCGGCCCCGTGGTGCCCATCCTGCCGCTCGCCTCGAAGGGGGGCACCCCGTCGGCGCCGCCGATCTCACGGGCCACCGGCATCGACTTGCCGTCGGGGCCCAGGAAGTAGAGCACCGCCCGGCTCCCGGGGCCGGGCACGACCAGCGCGGTCGCCGCCCCGCCCGCCTCGACGACATCGCTCTCCCGGATGCCGCATCCGGCGAGCGAGAGCACGGCGAGCAGGGTCGCGGCGACCGCGCCGCGCCTCACAACGGCATCCGCACGGTGAAGACCGCGCCTCCGTCGGGGCGGTTGGCGGCCGTGACGGTGCCGCCGTGCAGCCGTACGTTCTCCAGGGTGATGGCGAGGCCCAGGCCGCTGCCCGCCGACCGGGTCCTGGCCTGGTCCGCCTTGTAGAAGCGGTCGAAGACGTGGGGCAGGACGTCCGGGTGGATGCCGGGGCCCCGGTCGGCGACCTCCGTCAC
Source organism: Streptomyces sp. NPDC059247 (assembly GCF_042754005.1). Classification (NCBI taxonomy): domain Bacteria; kingdom Bacillati; phylum Actinomycetota; class Actinomycetes; order Kitasatosporales; family Streptomycetaceae; genus Streptomyces; species Streptomyces sp. NPDC059247. Next base: position 13,540 of record NZ_JBHYZW010000032.1, on the reverse strand, counting down.
CAGCTCGCCGCCCGCCGCGTACAGCCGGACCGTGACGGGTGACCCGCCGTGCCGCAGGGCGTTGCCGACGAGGTTGGCGACGACGACGTCGAAGCGGCGCGGGTCGAGCCGGGCCCTGACCCCCTCGGCGAGGTGCGGGACGATCCGCTCCGGGTCGGTCCAGTGCCGGTTCTGGAGGGTCTTGCGGACGCAGTCGGCCGCGTCCACCTCGTCGGTGTGCAGGGCGGCGGCGCGCGCGTCGAAGCGGGAGATCTCCATGAGGTCCTCGACGAGCACCGCGAGCTTCCCGGTCTCGGCGCTGATCAGGCGGACGGCACGGGCGGTGTCGGTGTCCAGGCCCCCGGCGTCCTCGTCGAGGACCTCGGTGACCGCGAGCATCCCGGCGAGCGGGGTGCGCAGTTCGTGCGAGACGTCGGAGGCGAAGCGGCGGGCCCGGGCCTCGGCGTCGCGGAGTTCCGTGACGGAACGTTCCAGCTCGGCGGCGGACTCGTTGAACGTCCGTGCCAGATCGGCGAGTTCGTCCCTGCCCTTGGCGTGGATACGGGTGTCCAGACGGCCGCGCCCCATGCTGTGGGCGGCGAGCCGCAGCTCCCGCACCGGCCGGAGCACCCCGCGCGCGGCGATCAGCGCGGGGATCAGGGCGATGGCGAGCGCGGGCAGGGCCCCGTCACGGGCGGCCATGACCATGGCCTCGATGTTCGCCTCCTCCTCGTTGAGCTCCATCACCGCGTAGACGACGAGCCCGGTGCGCTGGGGCGCTCCTTCGGGCGAGTGGGCCAGGAAGACGGCGGGGACGGCGATCGTCAGGTACGGGACGCCGTCCTTGACGACCCGCTGGAAACCGGCGTGCGGCACGGTCTGGTTGAGGGCGCGGCTCCGCAGCTCCGGGGTGACGACGGAGGAGCTGGGCCGGTCGGTGGAGGAGACCCGGACGGTCCCGTACTCGGCGTAGACCCGCCAGGGGCGCGGCTTGCCCTGCCGGGCGATCAGCATGAGCTGGCTCCGCAGCGTGGCCGGATCGACGGGGAGCTGGACGCGCAGGTCCTCGACCTGCTCGCGGAAGGCGGAGACGGCGGTGTTCTGGGTCTGCTCCAGGATCGCGTTGCGGGCGGCCCGGTAGGTGAGGGCGGCGGTGGTGCCGCAGCCGACGGCGGCGACGAGGAGGAAGGCGAGGATGAGCCGGGTGCGCAGTCCGAAGGGGTGGCGGCGCAGCCGGGGGCCCCGGTGGCGGCGGCGGGGGCCGTCGGCGGGGTCTTCGGAGTGCCGGTGCCGGGCCTCGGGTTCCGTCGGGCCGAGGGTGTCGGGTTCCGGTCCGACGCAGGTTCTCACAGCGGTCCGAAGCGGTAGCCGAAGCCGCGCAGGGTCTGGATGTAGCGGGGTTCGCCGGGGGTGTCCTCGATCTTGTTGCGGAGGCGGCGGACGCAGGCGTCGACCAGTCTGGCGTCCCCGTGGTAGCTGTGCTCCCAGACGTGTTCGAGGAGCTGCTGGCGACTGAAGACCTGCTCGGGGGCGGCCGTGAGGTGCAGGAGGAGCTTCATCTCGGAGGGGGCGAGGCCGATGCGTTCGCCGGACTTGGCGACGGTGAGCCCGGCCCGGTCGATGGTCAGTCCGCCGTGGAACTCGACGGCGGACCGGCCGGACCCGGGCTCCTCGATGCGGCGGAGCACGGCTCGTATCCGGGCCTCGATGACCTCGGTGCGGGCGGGTTTGACGATGTAGTCGTCGGCTCCGGCCTCCAGTCCGACGACGACGTCGAAGTCGTCGCCCCGGGCGGTCAGCATGATGATCGGCAGCTGGCTGGTCTCGCGGACGGTGCGGCAGACCTGGACGCCGTTCATCCCGGGCAGCATCAGGTCGAGCAGGAGCAGGTCGGGGCGGAACTCCCCGAGGGCCGTGAGCCCCGCCTCGCCGGTGGCGGCGGTCCGCACCTCGTGCCCCCGGCGCCGGAGTCCGAGCTCGACGCCTTCGCGGACGGAGGGGTCGTCTTCGATCAGCAGCACGCGGGGCATCTGTGGAGTATCCCAAGGTCGGCGGGTCCCTCGTCAGGAGGGGGAGGCGAGCGGGTCGGCGGGGGTCCGGGCGGGGCGGGTCCGGGCAGGGCTGGGGCGGCGGGGCTCACCCGCGGCGGAGGCGGCGGGGTACGGCGGCGAGCAGGGCGCTCACCTCGGTGAGGCGGAGGGGCCGGGCGAGGGCGGCGAAGATCACGACGATCGTGAGGGCGCCCGCGAGCCCGGCGGGGACGGCTCCGGCGGGACCGGTGAGGTGGGTGACGACCAGCCCGTATCCGGCGGCGGGCAGGGCGGCGACCAGCAGGCGGCCGAGGGATCCCGCGGAGCCGCCGTCCGGGGCGGCGGGGCCCGTACCGGTGGGCTGCGGGGTGCCGGTGGGCCGGGGGGTGCCGGTGGGCCGCCGGGTGCCGTTCCGGCCCGTGGACCGCAGCCGTCGGCGCAGGACGTACGCCGTGACGGCCCAGCCCGCCCACAGGGCGAGGGAGTATCCGGCGGCCATGCCGGTGACGGCCCAGCGGGTCGGCAGGAGGAGGTGCGCGGACAGCGAGAGGAGCGCGTTGAGGCCCGCGATCACCAGGTTCAGCAGGAAGGGGGTGCGGGTGTCGCGCAGCGCGTAGAAGGCGCGGGTGCACACGTACTGCCCGGACAGGGCGACCAGTCCGGGGGCGAAGGCCATCAGGATCCAGGACATGGCGCGGATGTCGTCGCCGCTGGTGGCCCCGTACCGGAAGACGACCGTCATCAGGGGGACGGCGAGCGCGAAGAGGGCGCAGGCGGCGGGGACGACGGCCGCCCCGCTGGTCCGCAGGGCGTAGCCGACGTCCCGCCGGACGCCCGCGAGGTCGCCGTCGGCCGCCGCGCCGCTCATCCGGGGCAGCAGCGCCGTCACCAGGGAGACGGTGATGATGCCGTGCGGGACGCTCCATAGCAGATAGGCGTTGTTGTACGCGGCGAGGCCGCCGCCGCTCACCGTGCCGCCCGCCGAGGTCGCGAGCAGGGTGGTCACCCAGTACGCGACCTGGTTGGTGAGGACCAGCAGCACCAGCCACCCCGCCGAACGCAGCGGCTCGGCCAGACCGCTGCCGCGCCAGTCGAAGCGGGGCCGCCAGCGGAAGCGGGCGGCGCGCAGCGAGGGCACGAGGGCGAGGGCCTGGAGGGCGATGCCCGCGGTGGTGCCCCAGCCGAGCAGCGCGGTCTCGCCGGGGGTGAGGGCGCCGCCGTCGCTCACCACCAGGAAGAGGGCGAAGACGGCGACGACGACCACGTTGTTGAGGACGGGGGTCCACATCATGGCGCCGAAGCGGCCCCGGGCGTTGAGGACCTGGCCGAGGAGGGTGAAGAGCCCGAGGAAGAAGATCTGCGGCAGGCAGGCGCGCGCGAAGGCGACGGTCATCTCCCGCTGCTCGCCCGTGTAGTCGGTGTACAGGTCGACGATGGACGGCGCGGCGAGCACGGCCACCGCCGTGAGGGCGGTGAGGGCGAGCACGCACAGGGTGAGGAGCCGGTCGGTGTAGGCGACGCCCCCGTCGGCGTGCTCCTTGGCCGCCTTGACCAGTTCGGGCACGAAGACGGCGTTGAGGGCGCCGCCGAGGAGCAGGGTGTAGACGATGGTGGGGACGGAGTTGCCGACCGCGTAGCCGTCGGCGACGGCGGCGGCGCCGAGCGCGGCGGCGACGACGGAGGCGCGGACGAAGCCGGTGGCGCGGGAGACGAGCGACCCGGCGGCCATGAGCGCGCCGCTGCGCAGTGCGGACGGCGCCGTCCTCGGCCGTCCCGTGCCGGGCCGCCCGGCGGTGAGCGTGGCCGTCACCGGCGGGCCAGATACGCCTGGAAGGCGCGGTACAGCGCGTGATTGGTCGTGCCCTGCATGGGTGTCTCCCACTCCCCGAGCGTCTCGACGACCTGTCCGCCCGTGCCGAGCTTCCAGCGGAGCAGGCCGTGGGCGCGGTCGCCCGGATCGAGGGTGGAGGGTACCCCGCGCAGGTCGTAGACGGCGGCGCCGAGGGCCTGCGCGTCGAGCATCATGCGCCACTGGAGGGCGTTGGAGGGCCGTACCTCGCGGCGGTGGTCGGCGGAGGCGCCGGTCTGGTACCAGACGCGCCCGCCGACGGTGACCATGGTGTGGGCGGCGAGGATCTCGCCCTCGTGGCGGGCGAGGTAGAGCTTCATGCGGCCGGGGTGCTCGGCGTTGAGGACGGCGTACTGGCGCTCGTAGTACGCGAGGGAGCGGCCGAGCCGGAAGCCGTCGCGTTCCTCGGTGATCCGGAGCAGCCGGTAGAACTCGGGCAGGTCGGCGGCGGAGCCGAGGGTGATCTCGACCCCGGACTTCCGGGCCTTGCGGACGTTGCGCCGCCATTCCTGGTTGAGGCCGGCCCACAGGTCGTCGGGGGTGCGTCCGGTGAGCGGGACCTGGAAGACGTGCCGGGGCTGGGCGTCGGCGCCGTCCTCGGACTCGCCGCCGCAGCGCCGCCAGCCGCGCGCCCTGAGCCGTTCGGCGACGACGGTGCCGAGCGGGTCGACCTGGTCGGCGAGGACATCGGCGAGGCGGCGGCCCGCTCCGGTGGCGCCCTTGACGGTGGCCGCGTTCCACCGCCGGTGGGCGGGGGCGGGGCCGATGCGGACGGCGAAGACGCCGGAGGAGCGCAGATGTCCGAGCAGCGGGGCGAGCCAGCCGTCGATGTCGGGGTCGGCCCAGTCGGCGACGGGCCCCTCGGGGAGGTAGGCGAAGTACTTGCGCGTGCCGGGGAAGGCGCGCAGGAGGACGAGGGCGACCCCGGTGAGGGTGCCGGACTCCGGTCCCCAGCCGATGAGCTGGTGCTGCCAGCCGTCCTTCACCCGTGCCCAGGCCGGGACCTGGAGGAAGCTGGGCCCGTCGGCACCGGAGCGGGACGCGAGGAAGGCGCGGTAGACCTCGGGGGACACGGGACCGAGCCGCAGGGCACGGTGCTCGGCGGGGGGTGCGGCCGTCAGGAGAAGGGCTGACATGACGGGGAGCCTCCTTGATTCCGCCCCTCGGTGGTGGGGCGGACAGCAGGTTCACAGCCGAATTCGACAGCGCCGCGTAACAAATATGACCGGATGATGACCGTTCTGGCGCAGCCGCCGTCACATCGTCTTCACACCGCCACCGGGCGTCCCGGCCGACCTAGAGTCCGGAACATCCCACTCGTTTCCCCTTGCGGAGGTCTTCCGTGCTGCGCATACGCACCCCCCGTCCCGTTCTCGCGGCCCTCGCGCTGAGCGTCTCCCTCACCGCCTGTACGGCGCAGGCGGCGGACGGCCCTGGGGGAACAGGAGAGGGGAAGGGGGCCACGGCGAAGGGCCCGGCGGCGAAGGTGACGGTCGTGGATCCGGCGGCGGGCCGCCCGGTGACGGTGACCGCGACGGGCGGCACGCTCGCCGGGGTGAAGGTGGTGGACGCGGACGGCGCCGCGCTGGCCGGGCGTCCGGGCGCGGGCGGCACCCGCTGGGTCTCCGACCGCAAGGCGGTGCCGGGGACCACGTACACGGTGGAGGTCGTCTCCCGTACGGCCGACGGCTCGGAGACGACGACCCGGTCCACCTTCGAGACCGCCGGGGCGGACAAGGTCAACAAACTGACCCTGGCCCCCGGCAAGAACACCACCGTGGGCATCGCCCACCCCCTCTCGATCGTCTTCGACCTCCCCGTGACGCGGAAGGCGGACGTGGAGCGGCAGTTGAAGGTCACCACCTCGAACGGCACCGAGGGTTCCTGGGGCTGGATCAAGGACCACTCGGGCCGGGACCGGGCGGACTGGCGGCCCCGGACGTACTGGAAGCCCGGCACGAAGGTCACCCTGGCGGCGGACCTCAACGGCACGGACTCGGGCGGCGGCTGGTTCGTACGGGACTACCTCACCGGCTTCACGGTCGGCTCCGCGCAGATCGTCAAGGTCGATCTGGACCGGAAGCGGCTGACGCTCTCCCGGGACGGGAGCGTGGTCCGGACGATCCCGGTCTCCGGCGGCACACCGGGTGGCGACAAGCGGTCCTGGCGGGGCACGGCGGTGCTGATGGCGAAGGAGGGCACCATCAACATGAACTCGGAGACGGTGGGGCTCGGGGACGCGTACGACAAGATGGTCGACCACTCGATGCGGCTGACCTGGTCGGGGATGTACGCGCACGCGGCGCCGTGGAACGCGGCGTACTTCGGCAGGGCCAACAAGAGCTCGGGCTGCATCGGCATGAGCGACGCGGACGCCACGTCCTTCTACGCGACGGTGAACGTCGGCGACCCCTTCGAGATCACCGGCGAGGACACCAAGGGCACGGTCGCCGAGGGCAACGGCTACGGGGCGTGGAACCTGAGCTGGGAGCAGTGGAAGGCGAAGAGCGCGCTGCGGTGAGCGCCGGACGGGAGCGTGCGCCGCGCTGAGTGCCGGGCGCGAGGACGTGCCCGCGCAGAGTGCCCGGCGCACGGGCGAACCACTCCCCCGGGTGGTTTACGCGGTTCGCGCCACCGGCTCGGCGCCCGCTGGCTACGCTCGGCGCTGCCGAGAACACCGTGTGCGTGCCGCAGGGCCGGAGGTGCTGACCATGGTCAACATTCAAGAACTCGATCCCAGTGCTTCCCCGTTGGACTACTACGGCTGGGAACTCCGCCGTCTGCGCGAGGAGCACGGTCTCACCCAGCAGCAGCTCGGGGACATCATCTTCTGCACGGGCTCCCTCGTCGGGCAGATCGAGACGACGAGGAAGGTCCCCACCCGCGCCTTCTCGGAGCGGGTGGACGCGGCGCTCGGCACGGGCGGGGTGTTCTCGCGGCTGATCGGTCTGGTGCTGCGCAGCCGACTCCCGGCGTGGTTCCAGCCGGTCGCGGAGCTGGAGGCACGCGCCACGTACATCTCCACGTTCCAGACGCAGGTCGTATACGGCTTGTTGCAGACGCCGGAGTACGCGCGTGCCCTGCTCGCCGTCGACTATCCGGACAAGGCCGAGGAGATGATGGGCGCCCGGCTCGAACGTCAGCGCATCCTGGAGCGCGGCGAGCCGCCGGTCCTGTGGGTCGTGATGAGCGAAGCCGTGCTGATGCAGCAGGTGGGCAGCCGTGAGGTCATGCGCGAGCAACTGGCGCACCTGTTGACCTTCCGCGACAACCCATGGGTGCAGATCCAGGTGCTCCCGTTCTCCACCGGTGAACACACGGGACTGATGGGGTCGTTCACTCTCTTCAGGTTCGACGACGACCCTGACATCTTCTACATCGACGGCTACGACCAAGGGCACATGACCGCCAATCCTCCCGTGATCAAGGAGCGTTCCGTCGGCTACGCTCGACTTCAGGCTATGGCCCTCTCTACCGAGGACTCGGCGGAACTGATCGCTCGTGTGATGGAGGAACACTATGGAGACCCGTCCTGACCTGACCGGAGCGCAGTGGCGGAAGTCGTCCTACAGCGGAACCAACGGCGGCGAATGCGTCGAGATCGCCGACGGCTTCACCGAAGTCGTCCCGGTCCGCGACAGCAAGAACCCCACCGGCCCCACCCTGATCATCGGCACCACCGCATGGCAGACGTTCACCGGCGGGCTCCGCTAGGACCCGCCCCCGCTCATGTGACGGAGGAGCACCGTGGAAACCCGTGTCGACCTGACCGAAGCACAGTGGCGGAAGTCGTCGTACAGCGGAACCAACGGTGGTGACTGCGTCGAGGTGGCTGACGGCTTCACCGGAGCCGTCCCCGTCCGCGACAGCAAGAACCCCACCGGCCCCACCCTGATCATCGGCACCACCGCATGGCAGACGTTCACCGGCGGACTCCGCTAGGACCCGCCCCGCATCTCCCACGTCAGTACCTCCGCGTCGCCGGTCGCGAACAGGGTGAGCCCCTTCGCGCCGGTGACGCGAGCCGCGTCGCCGGTGGTCAGTTCCTCGCCGTCGACGCGTACCGCGCCACGCGCCACGTGCGCGTACACGAAGTCGCCGTCCGGCAGCGGCGCCCGGCCGCCCCTCTCCAGACGGTGGACGCGCAGGGTCCCGCCCGGCACCGCGTACGAAGCGCCGTCGGCGACCCCCCGCACCACTTCGTACGAGGGTTCCCCGCCCGGCTCCGGCGGCGCCAGCCACATCTGTACGAAGACCAGCGGCCCGGCCCCGTCGTTGCGCTCCACGTGGCGCACTCCGGCCGCCGCACTCAGGTGCTGGAGGTCGCCCGCGCGGACGACGGTCGCGTGCCCCGCCGAATCGCGGTGGGTCAGCTCGCCCTCGACGACCCAGGTGACGATCTCGGTGTGGCTGTGCGGATGCTCGTCGAACCCGGCCCCCGGCGCCAGCCGCTCCTCGTTGCAGGCGATCAGCGAACCGAAGCGGAGGTTGTCGGGGTCGTAGTGCGGCCCGAACGACAGGGCGTGCCGGGTCTCGATCCCGGCCGCCGGGTCGCCCCCTGGGTAGCGCTCCGCCGCGCGCTGGATGCGTATCACGCGGCCCACCGTAACCGCCCCCGTCCTCCCGCCGGAGGCGGACCGGCACCCGCGCGGGGAGGGAACGGGGAGGGAACGGGTAGGGAACCCGCCCCGACCCCGCACAGCGCCGTCCCGATAAGGCAGTCTTGTCCCGTGCCAGAACCCACGAACGCCCCTCACCCGCACGCCGCGACCCTGAAGCGTCTCGAACAGTCCTCCGGGCGGCTCGCCGCCCACGCCATCGCCCGCATGGACGAGACGCTGCCCTGGTACCGGGCGATGCCCCCCGAGAACCGGTCGTGGATCGGCCTGGTCGCCCAGGCGGGCATCGCCGCGTTCACCGAGTGGTTCCGGCACCCGGAGACCCCGCAGGCCATCTCGACGGACGTCTTCGGCACCGCGCCCCGCGAGCTGACCCGGGCGATCACCCTGCGCCAGACCGTCGAGATGGTGCGCACCACCATCGAGGTCATGGAGACGGCGATCGAGGAGGTCGCCGCCCCCGGCGACGAGTCGATCCTCCGCGAGGCGCTCCTCGTCTACGCCCGGGAGATCGCCTTCGCGACGGCCCAGGTGTACGCGCAGGCGGCCGAGGCCCGGGGCGCCTGGGACGCGCGGCTCGAATCGCTCGTCGTGAACGCGGTCCTCTCCGGCGAGGCCGACCAGGGCGCCGTCTCCCGCGCGGCGGCACTCGGCTGGAACTCCCCCGACCACGTGTGCGTGATCCTCGGCACCGCCCCGGACGGCGACAGCGAGCTGACCGTGGAGGCGATCCGCCGGGCCGCGCGCCACGCCAAGCTCCAGGTCCTCACCGGTGTCCTCGGTGACCGTCTGGTCGTCATCGCCGGGGGCAACGACAACCCCATGGCGGTGGCGAAGGCACTGATCGGCCCGTACGCGGCCGGTCCGGTCGTCGCCGGTCCCGTCGTCCCCGACCTGCTGGCCGCGACCCGCTCCGCGCAGGCGGCGGCGGCCGGTCTCAAGGCCTGCTCGGCATGGCAGGACGCGCCCCGGCCCGTCCTCGCCGACGACCTCCTCCCGGAGCGCGCCATCGCCTCCGACCCCGCGGCGCGCGAGCAGCTGGTGGAGGAGATCTACAGACCGCTGGAGGAAGCGGGCTCGGCGCTCCTCGAAACTCTCAGTGTCTACCTGGAGCAGGCCAGCAGCCTGGAAGGCGCGGCGCGGATGCTCTTCGTCCACCCGAACACCGTGCGCTACCGGCTCCGACGTGTGACCGACGTCACCGGCTGGTCACCCTCCGATGTCCGCTCCGCGTTCACGCTGCGGATCGCGCTCATCCTCGGGCGCTTGGCCGACGCGGATCCGCAGCTCTAGACTTTTGTAGAACACCAACAATTACCCCGACGGTTCTTCGTCCCTGTCCTCACGGGCGCCAGGAGCCGTCCCCAAGAGAGAGTGTGAGGGTGCTCGTACTCGTCGCTCCCGGCCAAGGCGCCCAGACGCCCGGCTTCCTGACCCCCTGGCTCGAACTCCCCGGCGCCGCCGACCGCGTCGCGGCCTGGTCCGAGGCCATCGGTCTCGACCTCGCCCACTACGGCACGAAGGCGGACGCGGACGAGATCCGCGACACCGCCGTGGCACAGCCCCTCCTGGTCGCCGCCGGTCTGCTCTCCGCGACCGCGCTCGGTGACGTGTCCCCCGGCGTCGTCGCCGGGCACAGCGTCGGCGAGTTCACCGCCGCCGCGCTCGCGGGCGTCCTCGACGACACCGCCGCCCTGCGGCTCGTCCGCACCCGTGGTCTGGCGATGGCCGAGGCCGCCGGGATCACCCCGACCGGCATGTCGGCGCTGCTCGGCGGCGACCCCGAGGTCACCCTCCCGCACCTGGAGAGGCTCGGCCTGACCGCCGCCAACGTGAACGGCGCGGGCCAGATCGTCGCCGCGGGCACCCTGGAGCAGTTGGCCGCTCTGGAGGCGGACAAGCCCGAGGGCGTCCGCCGGGTCGTCGCGCTCAAGGTCGCGGGCGCGTTCCACACGCACCACATGGGCCCTGCCTCGGCGACGCTGGAGGAGGCCGCGCGGGAGCTGTCCCCGGCCGCCCCCAGCACCCGTTACGTGTCCAACAAGGACGGCCGGGTCGTCGCCGACGGTGCCGAGATCGTGGCCCGTCTGGTCGGCCAGGTCGCGAACCCGGTCCGCTGGGACCTGTGCATGGAGACCTTCAGGGAACTGGGCGCGACCGCGCTGGTCGAGGTGTGCCCCGGCGGGACGCTGACCGGCCTCGCCAAGCGGGCCCTGCCGGGCGTGGCCACGGTCGCCCTGAAGACTCCCGACGACCTGGACGCGGCCCGTACGCTCATCGCTGAGCACGCGGCCGTCTGACAAGGAGTGTCGAGAATCATGTCGAAGATCAAGCCCAGCAAGGGCGCCCCGTACGCGCGCATCCTCGGTGTCGGCGGTTACCGCCCCACCCGGGTCGTGCCGAACGAGGTGATCCTCGAAAAGATCGACTCGTCCGACGAGTGGATCCGCTCGCGCTCCGGCATCGCGACCCGCCACTGGGCCTCGCCGGAGGAGACCGTCGCCGCCATGTCGGTGGAGGCCTCCGGCAAGGCCATCGCCAACGCCGGGATCGCCCCGGAGCAGATCGGCGCCGTGATCGTCTCCACGGTGTCGCACTTCAAGCAGACCCCGGCCGTCGCCACCGAGATCGCCGACCGGATCGGCGCCGGGAAGCCCGCCGCGTTCGACATCTCCGCGGGCTGCGCGGGCTTCGGCTACGGCCTGACCCTCGCCAAGGGCATGATCGTCGAAGGTTCGGCGGAGTACGTCCTCGTCATCGGCGTCGAGCGGCTCAGCGACCTGACGGACCTGGAGGACCGCGCCACGGCCTTCCTGTTCGGCGACGGCGCCGGTGCCGTGGTCGTCGGCCCCTCCGACGAGCCGCACATCGGCCCCACGGTGTGGGGTTCGGAGGGCGACAAGTCCGAGACGATCAAGCAGACCGTCCCGTGGGACGAGTTCCACGCGGGTGACGCCTCGACGCTTCCCCTGAACCAGCAGGGCGAGATCAAGTTCCCCGCCATCACGCAGGAGGGCCAGGCGGTCTTCCGCTGGGCCGTCTTCGAGATGGCGAAGGTCGCACAGCAGGCCCTGGACGCCGCCGGCATCACGGCGGACGACCTGGACGTCTTCATCCCGCACCAGGCCAACATGCGGATCATCGACTCGATGGTGAAGACGCTCAAGCTGCCGGAGCACGTCACGGTCGCGCGGGACGTCGAGACCACCGGCAACACGTCGGCGGCCTCGATCCCGCTCGCCATGGAACGGCTCCTGGCGACCGGCCAGGCGAAGAGCGGCGACACCGCGCTCGTCATCGGCTTCGGGGCGGGTCTCGTGTACGCCGCGTCGGTCGTTACCCTCCCCTAGGCACACCGGATCCGTCCGGCAAACCATTCACCAGCAATCACAAGAAGGAGCGCCACCATGGCCTTCACCCAGGAGCAGGTCGTCGAGGGTCTCGCCGAGATCGTCAACGAGATCGCGGGCATCCCGACCGAGGACGTCCAGCTCGACAAGTCCTTCACCGACGACCTGGACGTCGACTCGCTGTCCATGGTCGAGGTCGTCGTCGCCGCCGAAGAGCGCTTCGACGTCAAGATCCCGGACGAGGACGTCAAGAACCTCAAGACGGTCGGCGACGCCGCTGACTACATCCTGAAGCACCAGGCCTGATTCGGCCCTCGCTGAACCGGTCCGCCACCCGGCGGTGGCGCCGTATTCCGACCATCACACACATGGAGAACGAATTCCTGTGAGCTCGACCAATCGCACCGTGGTCGTCACCGGTATCGGCGCAACCACACCGCTGGGTGGCGACTCCGCATCGACCTGGGAAGGTCTGATCGCGGGGCGCTCGGGCGTCCGGCCCCTGGTGGGCGAGCGCTTCGCCGAACTTCCCGTCAAGATCGCCGCGACGGCCGCCGTCGACCCCGGCGACGTCCTGCCCCGCCCGCTGGCCCGCAAGCTGGACCGCTCGGCGCAGTTCGCGCTGATCGCGGCCCGCGAGGCCTGGGCCGACGCGGGCTACACCGCGCCCGCCGGAGAGGACGACAAGGTCGTCCCCGAGCGGCTCGGTTCCGTCATCGCCTCCGGCATCGGCGGCGTGACCACCCTGCTCGACCAGTACGACGTGCTCAAGGAGAAGGGCGTCCGCCGCGTCTCCCCGCACACCGTGCCCATGCTCATGCCGAACAGCCCCTCCGCCAACGTGGGCCTGGAGGTGAACGCCCGAGCGGGCGTCCACACCCCGGTCTCCGCGTGCGCGTCGGGCGCCGAGGCGATCGGCTACGCCGTCGAGATGATCCGTACCGGCCGTGCCGACGTGGTCGTCGCCGGTGGCACCGAGGCCGCGATCCACCCGCTGCCGATCGCCGCCTTCGCCAACATGATGGCGATGTCCAAGAGCAACGACGAGCCGACGAAGGCCTCCCGCCCGTACGACACGGGCCGTGACGGCTTCGTGCTCGGCGAGGGCGCGGGCGTCGTGATCCTGGAGTCCGAGGAGCACGCGAAGGCGCGCGGCGCGCGCGTCTACTGCGAGGTCCTCGGCCAGGGCCTGTCGGCCGACAGCCACCACATCGCACAGCCCGAGCCGACCGGCCGGGGCATCGCCGCCGCGATGCGGCACCTGCTCGACTCGACGGACCTGAAGCCGTCCGAGGTCGTCCACCTCAACGCGCACGCCACGTCGACGCCGCAGGGCGACGTCGCCGAGATCAAGGCGCTGCGCCGGGTCCTGGGCGACGACCTGGACCATGTCGCGATCTCCGCGACGAAGTCGATGACCGGCCACCTCCTCGGCGGCGCGGGCGGCATCGAGACCGTCGCCACGGTCCTGGCGCTGTACCACCGGCTGGCCCCGCCGACGATCAACATCGACGAGCTGGACCCGGAGGTGGAGGCGGACATCGTCCGCGACGAGCCCCGCGAACTGCCGCAGGGCACGATCTCCGCGATCAACAACAGCTTCGGCTTCGGCGGCCACAACGTGGTGCTGGCGTTCCGCAGCGTCTGACCCGCGACACCCGCCGCGCACATGCGGAAGGCCCGCCCCCGGAGACGAACTCCCCGGGGGCGGGC
>NZ_JBHYZW010000031.1:0-47784 GCF_042754005.1 Streptomyces sp. NPDC059247 | reverse complement strand
TTCTCCCGCCCACCCCCTATATAACCCCCCCCCCTTGCGGCGGCTGCTTCTGTTTTTTATAACACACCCCTTCACGGGGGTGACGCGCGCGGCCGGCCCCCCCGTATCCCGGGGGGCCACGGCCTCTCGTCGTACGGGGTGCTGACCCGGGTCAGACGGTCTCGGGGAGCTCGTCCAGACCCTCGGCGACCAGCTTCGCCAGGCGCTCGAGCGCGGCCTCGGCGCCCTCGGCCTCGGAAGCCAGGACGACCTCTTCGCCACCCTGCGCGCCCAGACCGAGCACCGCGAGCATGGAGGCGGCGTTCACGGGGCTGCCGTCGGACTTGGCGATCGTCACCGGAACGCCGGAAGCCGTGGCGGCACGGACGAAGATGGACGCGGGGCGGGCGTGGAGGCCCTCGGCCCAGCCGACGTTGACGCGGCGCTCAGCCATGGTGTTGCCCTTCAAGTCTCAAGCGGTTGTCTAGACCAGTCTCTCACGGGTTGTTCCGCGCGCGCACCGACCTTGGGCCCGGATCGGACCGGTCTTTCGGCCCTTCGTGCGGTGTCCGGCACGTTCCCCACCTTGCACGGCCGCCCCCCGTCGCGCGACCGGTGCCACCGGCGTGTCGCGGCCGTAGGCTGACCCCATGCACAGCGCGTCGGAGCAGTCGGAAGCGGCGGACCAGCCGACACCACCGGCGCGTCCGGAGCCCCCGGACCACAGCTACCCCGACCACTGGGAAGCGGACGTGGTGCTCCGCGACGGCGGCACCGCGCGCGTCCGGCCCATCACCGCCGACGACGCCGACCGGCTGGTCAGCTTCTACGAGCAGGTCTCGGACGAGTCCAAGTACTACCGCTTCTTCGCCCCCTACCCGAGGCTCTCCGCCAAGGACGTGCACCGTTTCACGCATCACGACTTCGTGGACCGGGTGGGCCTCGCGGCGACCGTGGGCGGCGAGTTCATCGCCACCGTGCGCTACGACCGCATCGACGACCGGGGGCTGCCCGCCTCCGGCGCCGCCGACGAGGCGGAGGTCGCCTTCCTCGTCCAGGACGCCCACCAGGGACGCGGGGTCGCCTCCGCCCTGCTCGAACACATCGCGGCCGTCGCCCGCGAACGCGGCATCAGACGCTTCGCCGCCGAGGTGCTCCCCGCCAACAACAAGATGATCAAGGTGTTCACGGACGCGGGCTACACCCAGAAGCGCAGCTTCGAGGACGGCTCCGTACGGCTCCACCTCGACCTCGAACCGACCGACCGCTCCCTCGCCGTGCAGCGCGCCCGCGAGCAGCGGGCCGAGGCCCACTCCGTACAGCGCCTCCTCACCCCCCGCTCCGTCGCCGTCGTCGGCGCGGGCCGGACACCCGGCGGCGTCGGCCGGACGGTGCTCCGCAACCTTCTGGGCACCGGATTCACCGGACGGGTGTACGCGGTCAACGCCGCGCTCACCGGGACGACCGACGGGCCCGCCTCGCTCGACGGCGTCCCCGCCCACCCCTCCGTCGGCGCCATCGGCGAACCCGTCGACCTCGCGATCGTCGCCGTACCCGCCGAACGGGTGCCGGAGGTCGTCGCGGACTGCGGCGAACACGGCGTCCGCGGTCTCGTCGTCCTCTCCGCCGGTTACGCCGAGAGCGGGCCGGACGGACGGGAGCGGCAGCGCGCCCTGGTCCGGCAGGCCCGCTCGTACGGGATGCGGATCATCGGCCCCAACGCCTTCGGGATCATCAACAC
Organism: Streptomyces sp. NPDC059247; assembly: GCF_042754005.1. NCBI lineage: Bacteria > Bacillati > Actinomycetota > Actinomycetes > Kitasatosporales > Streptomycetaceae > Streptomyces > Streptomyces sp. NPDC059247. The sequence continues at coordinate 46,064 of NZ_JBHYZW010000031.1, read as the reverse complement.
CGCCGCCGACGTCCGCCTCGACGCCTCCCTCGCCCCGCAGATGCCCGCCGCCGGACGCATCGGGCTCTTCACCCAGTCCGGCGCCATCGGCATCGCGCTCCTCGCCGGGCTCCACCGGCGCGGCGCGGGCCTCTCCTCCTTCATCTCGGCCGGCAACCGCGCCGACGTCTCCGGCAACGACTTCCTCCAGTACGGGTACGACGATCCCGGGACCGATGTCGTCCTCCTCTACCTGGAGTCCATCGGCAACCCCCGGAAGTTCACCCGGCTCGCGCGCCGCACCGCCGCCGTCAAGCCGGTCGTCGTCGTCAAGGGCGCCCGGCACAGCGGCAGCGCCCCGCCCGGCCACCGGGTCCCCGTCACCCGCATACCCCACGCCACGGTCTCCGCGCTGCTCCGCCAGGCGGGGGTCATCCGGGTCGACACCGTCACCGAGCTGGTGGACGCCGGACTGCTGCTCGCCGCCCAGCCGCTGCCCGCCGGGCCCCGGGTCACCATCCTCGGCAACTCCGAGTCGCTCGGCCTCCTCACGTACGACGCGTGCCTCACGGAGGGGCTGCGGCCCCTGCGCCCGCTCGACCTGACCACGGGGGCGGTGCCCGCCGACTTCCGGGACGCGCTCGCGGCGGCGCTCGCCGACGAGGCCTCGGACGCGGTCGTGGTCACCGCGATCCCCTGGGTGGGGGAGGACGGGGCCCCCGAGTTCGGCGACGGCGAGGTCCTCGCCGTCGCCCTGCGCGAGGCCGTCGCCTCCGCGCCCGTCCCCGCCAAGCCGGTCGTCGTCGTGCACGTCGAGATGGGCGGCCTCGCGGAGGCCCTCGCGGTCGCGACCAGCACCCGCCCGACGGCCCCGGGCCGCCGCACCGGGACCGAGCGGGCCCCCCGCCCGGCCGGAACGCCCCCCGGCCGGGCAGCCGCACCGGACCGGGACCCGAGGGGTGACCGGGACCAGGGCGGTACGGGCACGCCCGCCGCCACCGTCACGCCCACCGCCACCGGCCCCCTTCCGGAAGCCCCCGCGCCGGAAGCCCCCGCGCCGGACGGTCCCGCCGCCGTTCCGGCCATCCCCGCCTACCCCGCCGCCGAGCGGGCCGTACGGGCCCTGGCCGAGGCCGTGCGGTACGGGCAGTGGCGGCGGCAGGCCGCCGAGCCCGGACGGGTGCCCGAGTACGACGACATCGACGAGGCGGGGGCCGCCGCCCTCGTCGAGCGGCTGCTCGGCGGTGCCGAGGCCGACGCCCGGGGTGTGACCCTCGACACCCGGCAGGCCGGTGAACTCCTCGCCCGGTACGGCATCGCCGTCCGCCCGGCCCTCCCCGCGCCCACTCCCGACGCCGCCGTCGCGGCAGCCGCCCGCCTCGGCTACCCGGTGGCCCTCAAGACGACCGCTCCGCATCTGCGCCACCGCCCCGACCTGGGCGGAGTCCGGCTGGACCTGGCGACCGAGGGGCAGCTCAGGACCGCGTACGCCGAGCTGACCGAGGTCCTCGGCCGGGCGGCCGAGCTCCAGCCGGTCGTCCAGGCCATGGCACCCCGGGGCGTGGACACCGTGGTCCGCGCCGCCATCGACCCGGCGGTCGGCGCCGTCCTCTCCTTCGGCCTGGCGGGCGCCGCCTCCGAGCTGCTGGGCGATGTCGCCCACCGGCTGGTCCCGGCCACCGACCGGGACGTCGCCGAACAGGTCCGTTCCCTGCGCACCGCACCCCTGCTCTTCGGCTGGCGCGGGGCCGCGCCCGTCGACACCCCGGCCCTCGAAGAGGTGCTGCTGAGGGTCTCCCGGCTCGTCGACGCCCACCCCGAGGTGGTGGCCGTCTCCCTGGAGCCGGTGGTCGTGGCACCGCACGGCCTCTCCGTCCTCGGTGCCACCGTGCGACTGGCCCCACCGGCCCCCCGCACCGACCTCGGCCCCCGCAGCCTGCCGAGCTACTGAGGGACCTGAGGGGCCCCCACCGCCCCGTAGGATGGAGTCCATGGCAAAGAGCGGTACGACGACCCAGGGGCTGCGCGCGGCGATCGAGCGCAGCGGCTACTACCCGGCCCTCGTGGCCGAGGCGGTGGAGTCCGCCGTCGGCGGCGAGGCCGTCGCGTCGTACGTGGTGCACCAGGAGACCACCTTCGACGCGAACGAGGTCCGTCGCCACGTCACCGTCCTCGTCCTGACGCCGCACCGCTTCATCGTCAGCCACACCGACGAGCAGGCCGCCGACAGCAGCTCCCCGACGCCGTACGCCACGACCTCCACCGAGTCCGTGAAGCTCGACCGGATCTCGTCGGTCGTCGTCAGCCGGGTGGTCGCCAACCCCGAGTCGTACACGCCGGGCACACTGCCCCGCGAGGTCGTCCTCACCATCGGCTGGGGCGCCGTCTCCCGGATCGACCTGGAGCCCGCCGCCTGCGGCGACCCCGACTGCGACGCCGACCACGGCTACACCGGCAACTCCACCGCCGACGACCTCAGCCTCCGGGTGAGCGACGCCGGGGACGGCCCCGACACCGTCCGGCAGACCCTCACCTTCGCCCAGGCCCTCTCCGAAGCCATCGCGGCCACCGCCGCGCCCACCCGCTGATGGCGCATCCGACCACCGTGGCCCACGGCTGGCCCGACGATCCGGTCCCGCTCGCCCCGGAGACCGCGCCGGTCCCCGAGTACTCCTCCGGCGCCCTCGGCGACCTGTTGCCGACGCTCGTCGCCGGGCAGGGCGTGCCCGGCTTCGAGGCGCGCATCGCCGAACTGGCCCCGGCCGACCGGAACTGCGTCTTCCTGATCGACGGGCTCGGCTGGGAGCAGATCAAGGCCCATCCGGCCGAGGCCCCCTATCTGACCTCGCTCCTCGGCTCCTCCCGGGGCGGTACGGGACGGCCGGTCACCGCCGGGTTCCCCGCGACGACCGCGACCTCGCTGGCCTCCGTCGGCACCGGCCGCCACCCCGGGACCCACGGGCTGCCCGGATACACCGTGCGCAACCCGGAGACCGGCGAGCTGATGAACCAGCTGCGCTGGAAGCCGTGGACCGCGCCGCAGGCCTGGCAGCCGTACCCGACCGTCTTCCAGTCGGCGCACGAGGCGGGGATCCACACCGCGCAGGTGTCGTCCCCGATCTTCGCCCAGACGCCCCTGACCCAGATCGCGCTGAGCGGCGGAACGTTTCACGGGCGGCTCTCCGGCGACGAGCGCATGGACTTCGCCGCCGAGCAGCTCGCCGGGGGCGACCGCTCGCTGGTCTACACGTACTACAGCGAACTCGACGGAGCCGGACACCGCTTCGGCATCGACTCCGACGCCTGGCGCGGCCAGCTGATGTGCGTCGACCGGCTGGTGCGGCGGCTCGCCGAGCAGCTGCCGCCCCGCTCCGCGCTGTACGTCACGGCCGACCACGGCATGGTGGACATCCCCTTCGACGAGCAGCACCGCATCGACTTCGACGAGGACTGGGAGCTGAGCGCGGGCGTCGCCCTCCTCGGCGGCGAGGGACGTGCCCGGCACGTCTACGCGGTCCCCGGCGCCGAGGCGGACGTCCTCACCTGCTGGCGCGAGGTGGTGGGCGAGCAGTTCTGGGTGGCGAGCCGCGACGAGGCGATAGCCCTGGGCTGGTTCGGCCCGGAGATCGACGAGCGGGTGTACGGCCGGATCGGCGACGTGGTCGTCGCCGCCCACGACGACGTGGCGATCACCGCGTCCGTCAACGAGCCGAACGAGTCCGCGATGGCCGGTATGCACGGTTCCATGACCTCGGCGGAGCAGTTGGTCCCGCTGCTCGAAGTGCGCACCTGAGCCTTCGCGGGACCTCTCCGTCCACGCCGCCTCCCCACGACCGACCTCCCCTCCACGACCTGAAAGGCCCCCGACCCGTCATGCCCGAGCTGGTCTTCTTCTCCGGAACCATGGACTGCGGGAAGAGCACCCTCGCTCTCCAGATCGGGCACAACCGCTCGGCCCGGGGCCTCCAGGGCGTGATCTTCACGCGTGACGACCGGGCGGGCGAGGGCAAGCTGTCCTCACGCCTCGGACTGGTGACGGAGGCGGTCGAGGCAGGCGAGGACATGGACCTGTACGCGTACCTGGTCGCGCAGCTCTCGAAGGGCGGCCGGGCGGATTACGTCATCGTCGACGAGGCCCAGTTCCTCGCGCCCGAGCAGATCGACCAGTTGGCCCGGATCGTCGACGACCTCGACATGGACGTCTTCGCCTTCGGCATCACCACGGACTTCCGCACCAAGCTCTTCCCCGGCTCCCAGCGCCTGATCGAGCTGGCGGACCGTCTGGAGCAGCTCCAGGTGGAGGCCCTGTGCTGGTGCGGCGCCCGCGCCACCCACAACGCGCGCACGGTCGGCGACGTCATGGTCGTCGAGGGCGAGCAGGTCGTCGTCGGGGACGTGAACCGCCCGGCCGAGGAGATCGGTTACGAGGTCCTCTGCCGCCGCCACCACCAGCGCCGGATGACCGCCGCCGCGGCCCGCGCCGGAGTCCTGTCCCCGGACGTCCTGCCCGTCTAGCCGACCGGGCCCGGCCCGTCGGTCCGGCCCCGTCGGCCGTCAGGCCCCGTTCTCCGGGTGCGGCGGGCGGGTCAGCCGGTCGAGGTCCGAGGCGCCCGGGGGCTCCGCCCCGGTGAGGGTGCCGAGCAGGGCGCGGGCCAGGGCGGTCGCGGTGCCGATCCGGGTGTCCTCCCGTTCGTCGCCGGTGACCTGGCCGATCACCGCGTCCCGTACGGCCGGTGAGACGTCGGCGCCGCCGAACCGGTCGGGGAACGAGAGCGCCATCATGCACACGCCCACATTGGCGGAGAGGATCGCCTGACCGGCGAGTTCCGGTGGCGTCCTGAGCCGTCCGGCGTCCCGGCAGCGTTCCACCGCCGTCAGGAGGATGGCCTGCGCCTCCTCGATGGCGGCCGGTTTCTCGTCGCCGGTCGGGGTGAACATCAGGCGGTAGAGGTACGGGTTGCGGAGCGCGAAGGCGACGTGGCTGTCCCAGGCCGTCCGCAGGTCCGCCACCGGGTCGTCGGTGAGCGGATTCCGCCGCTTCTCGGCGAGGAAACGCGCGAAGCCGATGTCGGCGACGGCGGTCAGCAGCCCCTGCTTGTCGCCGAACTGACGGTAGATCTCGGGCATCCCGACCTTCGCCCGGTCACAGATCGCGCGGGTCGAGATCGCCAGCGCGTCCTTGGTGGCGAGGAGTTCCCCGGTGGCTTCCAGGATGCGCTCTCGTGCCGTCGACATGCCCTCCACGATAACAGCGCTAACAGCCCGGACCTGGGCGGATTCCTGGGCGGGAGGGGTGGTGTCCCTGGGACGGGGAGAAGCGTGACGACCGTCGATGTAATCGATGATTACGTGATGTGTTAGCGTTGAAAACATCGGAGCCCGCGCCATCGGGAACGCCGGGGCCGCGCCGCTTCCGATCCGGGCCCGCACCCGTCCCGTCACCGGCCGTGCCCAGCACCCTCCGGACTCCGGGCCCGCGCCGCCTCCCACGGCACCCGAGAACCACCCCGTACCCATCGAAAGGAACCCCGTGAGCGCCTCCACCACCCTCCGCGAGGTCATCGGCCTTCCCCGGGAACTGCCCGACCTGGCCGCGTCCGCCCTGGTCATGGTCGACTTCCAGAACACCTACCGCTCCGGTGTCATGCGGCTCGACGGGGCGGAGCCCGCCCTCGCCGCCGGTGCCCGGCTGCTCGCCGCCGCCCGCGCCACCGGAGCCCCCGTCGTCCATGTCGTCAACGACGGCGGCGAGGGCACCCCGTACGACCTCCGGGCCGAGTCCGGCGCCATCAGCGACGAGGTCGCCCCGGTCGCGGGCGAGCAGGTCGTGGTCAAGCGGTTCCCCGACGCCTTCCACGGGACCGGTCTCGAGGAGGTCCTCAAGGGCCTCGGACGGACCGACCTCGTCATCGCCGGTTTCATGACGCACCTGTGCGTCCTCTTCACCGCGCAGGGCGCCTTCCACCGGGGCTACCGCCCCACCGTCGTCGCCGAGGCCACCGCGACCCGCGCCCTGGCGGACCCCGACGGCACGGTCGTGCCCGCGCGGACGCTCCGGGCCACGGCCCTGACGACGGTCACCGACCTCTTCGGCACGGTGGCCCGCACCGTCGACGAACTGGTGGCCCCGGCGCGGACCGACTGACCCCGGGAGTTCACCGGGGGTGTACCGGAAGACCGCCTGAAGATCGGTCGAGGGTCGCCCGGTTCGGCGGTAATGGCGGTCGGCCCGTGATCGTTCCGCCCCGGGCGTTCCCGCTCCGTACGCCCCTGGAGGACGTGTGCCCCCCGCCGAGACCGTCCCCGCCGAAGCCGGGGACCACCGCGCCGGGGACCACCGCGCCGGGGACCACCGTGCCGGGGGCCACCGTGTCAGCGAAGGTCAGGCCGGGGAAGGCCGGACAGGGGAAGGCCGGACCGGGGAAAGCCCGGCCCAGGCCCCGTCCGCCCCACCCGGCCCGTCCGCCCCGCACCCCCAGCTCACCCCACCCGCCCCTGCTGGCCCACTCACCCCCGCCGGTCCGCTCGCCGCCGCCCTGCTCACCGCCGTCCTGTTCTGCCTCGCCACCCGGCTCGCCCGCAGCCACCCCTTCGGCCCGGTGACCAGGAACACCGTGGACCTCGGCCAGCAGTACCTGCCGTTCCACGCCTACTGGCGCTCCTTCCTCCTCGGCGAGACCCACGGCGACGCCTTCCTCAACTGGAACTCCGGCTTCGGCACCAACTTCCTCGGTGACATCGGCACCTACCTGAGCAGCCCCTTCGCCCTGCTCGTCGTGGTCTTCCCGGCGGGCCACGACGAACTCGCCCTGTACGTCGTCACCACGGCCAAGATCACCACCGCCGGTGCCGCCATGGCCCTTCTGCTGCTGCGGCTCCGCCCCGGCCCCTGGCCCGTCGCCGCCGTCCTCGGCACCGCCTACGCGCTCTCCGGCTGGACGTTCGACTACGGCGCCACCGTGCCCATGTGGCTCGACGGGCTCGTCGCCTTCCCGCTGCTCTGCCTGGTCGGCGAGTGGGCCCGCACCGCGCGCCGCCCGGTCCTCGGCCCGCTGGTCGTCGCCCTCGCCTGGACCGCCAACTTCTACACCGCGTACATGGCCACGCTCGGCGCCGCCGTCGTCCTCGCCGTACGGCTCCTCACCGCCGAGGAGACCGCCACCGCCCGGCAGCGGCTCGCCGGAGCCCTGCGCGCCGCCCGAGGGGTCCTCATCGGCGTCGGGCTCGCCGCCCCGCTCGTCACCGTCGTCTTCCTCGCCACCCGGGTCGCCGACCCCACCCCCGGGACCACCTTCGCGCCCGCCCCCTGGACGGACCTCCTCGCCCGCTTCCTGCCCGCCACCGCGAGCGTGGCCAGCCCCGCCCTCTTCATCGGCACGCCCGCCCTCGCCCTCGCCCTCACCCTGCCCTTCAACCGGTCCGTCGCCCCGCGCGTCCGGGCCGGCTGGACCACCGCGATCGTCCTGGTCGCCCTCTCCCTCCAGTGGGAGCCCACCCACCTCCTCTGGCACGCCGGAGCCTCGCCCAACGGCATCCCGTACCGCCAGACCTTCGTCCTGTGCGGTCTGCTGCTCGTCGCGGCCTGGCTCTCGGTCTCCCGGGGGACCCCCCGGCCCGCCGCGCTCCTCGGCGGCGGCGCACTGCTCGCCGCCCTCGCGTGGGCGGCGAGGGGGAGCGCCGACATCGACCGGTGGACCTACCCCGCCTCAGGCGCCGCCGCCGTCCTGGCGCTCGCCGCCGTCGCGCTCGCGCCTCCCGTCCGCCGCCGCGCCTCCCGTCCGCTGTCCGTGCTCGCCGTGCTCCTGCTCCTCGCCGCCCAGGCGGGCGAGACGCTCGTCACCGGCGAGCGGATCGTGGAGCAGCAGCGCGCCGAGGTCTCCTGGTCCCCCCGGGTCGGCCCCTGGCACACCTCCGTCGCCGGGGCGACGGCCCGCGCGGACGCCTGGCCCCGCCACCGCACCGACCCCGGCGAGGTCCCCGGCGGCAATGACGTCCTGCTCGTCGGCGGGCAGGGCGCCGACTACTACAGCAGCCTCACCGCCGAGACGACCTCCCGCACCCTGGACGGCCTGGGCTTCGGCCACTACGCCAAGGGCCGTCACCCGGTCACCCTCGACAACCCGGTGACGGACGCCCTGTTCTCCATCGGCACCCGGGTCCGCTCCCGGCCGACGCGGCCGGTGCGCCAGGACGCACCGCCCCGCGCCACCGTGACCGTCACCACCACCCCCGTACCGCCGCTCGTCACCGTCCGCCCCCCGGGGGAACCGCCCGTCCCCGCCGGGGACTCCGCCTTCGCCGCCCAGCAACGCCTGCTCGGCGCCCCCGTGTACGAGCTGCCGCCCGTCACCCGCGCCGGACGGCTGCTCACCGCCCGCTGCCCGGCCGGGACCGAGGTCTGGTTCTGGGCGCCCGAGTACCGGGGGACGGCGGCCCTCGCCGGGAGACCGCCGGTGGCGTTCGAGGGGAAGCCGCCGTCCGTCCGCGCCCCGATGCGCGCCCTCGGCACCACCCCCGCCACCGGCGAGCTGCGGATCGCCCTGGCCCCCGGGGCCCGGCCGGAGCTGCCCCGGCAGCCGGTCGGCTGCCTGGTGCGCGCCCGCCTCGACACCGCCGTACGGGAACTGACCGCCACCGGCGCCACCCGGGTCGCGGCCGACGGGCACGGAATCACGGCCGAACTGCCCCCGGGCAGCACCGGGACCGCCGTCCTCGCCGTCACCCGCACCTCCGGCTGGCGGTGCGCCGCAGGGGACGCGCCCCCGCGCCCCGCCCGCGCCCACCAGGGTCTCCTCGCCGTCCCCCTCGACGGCCGGGCGACCACGGTCAGCTGCTCCTTCCGGCCCCCGGGGCTCCGGCTGGGCTCCGCCGTCGGCGGAGCCGCCCTCCTGGCCCTGGTGGCCACGGGACTCCTGCACCGGCGGCGGGCCGGGCGGTGACCCGTGCACCGCGCGGGCTTCCCACGGGGGACGGCAAGAGTTCACCGGGAGTGCACGCACGACTCGTCCGCCCGGGAAACCCCGGGGTTAACCTGCCCGCCGTAGCGGCGTGTACATCGTTCGATCCAGCTGGGGATTCCGCGTGCCGAAACTGTCCGTCGTCGTACCGTTCCACAATGTCGGGGCCTACGCCCCGGACACCCTGCGCAGTCTGGCGAACAACGCGGACCCGGACTTCGAGTTCCTCCTCGTCGACGACTGCTCCACGGACGACACTCCGGAGATCCTCGAACGCTGGCGCGACCGGCTGCCGAACTCCACCGTCCTGCGCCACGAGACGAACCGGGGCGTCGCCCAGGCGCGCAACACCGGGATCGACGCGGCCCGCGGCTCCTACCTCACCTTCCTCGACGGCGACGACTGGTACGCCCCCGGCCACCTGCGCGCCGCCGTCGCCGGGATCGAGCGCCTGGGCTGCGACTTCGCCCGCACCGACCACGTCCTCTCCGAAGGCCGTGAACGGCGGATCCGGTACGCCCCCGCCAGACTCCGCGACACCGTCATGGACCCCCGGGACGGCATCGCGCCCGCCAGCATGGTGACGATGGTCGACTATCCGTTCGTCCCCTTCGGAATCTACGGCGCACACCTCTTCGAGAACGGCGCCGCGCGTTTCGAGACCTCCCTCAGAACGGCCGAGGACCGCCTGTGGATCTGGCGGCTCCACCTCGAGGCCCGCACTTTCGCGGCGCTCTCCCTGCACGGGGTCTTCTACCGGCGGGGCGTCACCACCTCGCTCACCCAGATCACCGACAACCGGCAGCTCGACTTCATCCCCTCGTACGACCTCCTGCTCGACGAGGTCTCCCGGGACGCCGAGGCCGACCGGTTCCTCCCGAAGGCCGTCCGCACCTACTGCGCGATGATCGCCTTCCACCTGGGCAAGACCGACACCTACGAGCCCGCCGTCGCCCGACGGCTCCGCACCGATGTCACCGACGCGCTGCGCCGGATGCCCCAGCGGGTCCTCGACGAGACCCTCGCCACCATGGACACCCCCCGCAGCACCCTCCTCCGGAGCCTGCGCGACACCGGAAGGACCGCCTGACCCATGGCCCCCGCCCCCGAAGCGGCCCCCGCCCCCGCCCCCGACCGCCGCCCGGTCCAGATCTTCCAGGCGTCCACCCTCTACGGCGCGGCCACCCTCGCGGCGGCGCTCGACGCCGGACGGTTCGGCCCCCGCGAGGACTTCCGCAGACTGCTGCTGCTCTCCCACAACACCGAGATCCCCGAGACCGCGCTGCGCCTGGAGAGCATGACCGGCTACGCGCGGATCGCCCGCCGCTTCGACGGCACCCTCGACTGGAACGAGACGATCCACCCGTACCACCCCGCCGCCTGGGCCCCCCGCCCCGAGGAGGCACCGCTCTGGCAGCGGGTGCTGCGCACCGCGTGGGACCTCGGCCCCGCCCCGGTGGAACTGGTCGTGGAGTCCATCCAGGTCAACCCGGCCAAGGCACTGGCGGGCGCCTTCCCCGAGAGCGCCCTCCACGTCTACGCGGACGGACTGATGAGCTACGGTCCGACCCGCTCCGACCTCGCCCAGTCGGTGGCCTGCCGCGTCCGCCGGGTCCTCCACCTCGATCTGGTCCCCGGTCTGCGGCCCCTGCTCCTCACCGAGTACGGCGTCGAGCCCGAGCTCGTCCCCGACGACGCCTTCCGGGCGGTCCTCACCGAGATCGCGCGGGACGCGGCCGACGACCCGGACATCGCGGGCGCCCTCGCCGCCCGCCCCACCGCGCTCCTGCTCGGCCAGTACCTCGCCGCCCTCGCCCTCCTCACCCCCGAGGAGGAAGAGGAGCTGCACCTGCGGATGCTGCGCGGGGCGACCGCCTCGGGACACCGCTCGGTGGTCTTCAAACCGCACCCCAGCGCCCCCGCCGGATACTCCCGGGCCCTCCACGAGGAGGCCGAGCGGACCGGTGTCCGCCTCACCGTCCTCGACGGGCCGCTGCTCGCCGAGACCTTCTACGAGCGCGCCGGGCTCGAACTCGTCGTCGGCTGCTTCTCCACGGCGATGCTCACCGCCGCCGTGTACTACGGCATCCCCGTCGCACGGGTGGGCACCGCCGACGTCCTCGCCCGGCTCACCCCCTTCGAGAACAGCAACCGGATTCCGCTCACCGTCGTCGACCACCTGGTCACGGACCTGGAGGGGGACGGCACGCCGGAGGTCCCGGGCGCCGCCCCCGACTCGCTCACACCGCTGGTCAGGGCGGTCGGCTACTGCATGAGGCACAAGGCCCACCCGGGGCTGCGCGAGGAGACCGTCCGCTTCCTGGCCGCGCACCGGGCCGAGCCCGGCACGGCCCACCACTTCACCGAGGAGCGCCTCGCCGAGCTGGCCCTGTCCGGCGGACCGGCCCCGGGACGCGCCGGAGCCCCGGCCCGCCTCCGCAGGACCCTGTCCCGCGCGCGCCGCGACTGACCGCCGACCCGCCGACCGCCGTACGGGCCCGGAGGTCCCGGGCCGGAGCCACGCGTCGGGCCGGGCGCCTCAGCGCCCGGCCGACCTCACGAGGGCGAAGACCGCGCCCTCCGGGTCCGTCACCTGGGCGACCCGGCCCGTCCTGGCCTCGTACGGCGGGCGCAGCAGCTGTCCGCCCAGCTCCACGGCGAGCCGGGCGGCCGTGTCCACGTCGACGGTCTCGAAGTACGTCATCCAGTGCGGGCCCCGGTCGCGGGGCAGCGCGTTGCCGACGCCGTGCAGCGAGGCCACCGGGACCCCGTCCACGTGCAGGGTCGCCCAGTCGTGGTCGGCGGACACGACCGGCTCCACCTCGTGGCCGAAGACCGCCCGGTAGAACTTGCCGACCGAGGACGTCTCGTACGTCAGCAGCTCGTTCCACACCGGGGTGCCGGGCGGGCCCGCCGTCGCCGTGCCGTGGTGGGCGTCGGCCTCCCACACGCCGAAGATCGCGCCGACGGGGTCGGAGCAGAGCGCCATCCGGCCCGCCTCGCCCGCGTCGAGCGGGCCCACCGCCACCGTGCCTCCGCAGCACCGGATGCTCTCGGCGGTCTCGTCGGCGTCGTCGCTGGCCAGATACGGCGTCCAGGCGATCCGCAGATGCCGGTCGGGCGGCAGCTGGCCGATGCCCGCCACCTCCTCGCCGTCGAGCAGCGCGCGCACGTACGGGCCGAGGTGCTGCGGACCGGGTTCGAACTCCCATCCGAACAGTGCGCGGTAGAACTCCTGCGTGGCGTCAAGCCCGTGCACCATCAGGCTCACCCAGCAGGGTGTCCCGGGTGTGCGCCGAGTCGCCTCGGTCATCGTGACTCTCTCCTCGGACCGTCGTCGTGCCCGTCCCCCTGTCCGATGGTGTCACTCACGGGGCCCCGGCGCTTCCCGGTCGCACCAAAGAGTGGCGCGATCCCGCCGTGCTGACGGGCCGGGCGCCGGGTTCCTCCGCCGCGGCCCCGTGGCTGCGCGAGGATGGCCCCATGAAGCCCATCATCTCCGCAAGCGAACTGCTGAGCGAGTCCGCCGGGGCCCGGCCGCCGGTCCTCCTGGACGTCCGCTGGACCCTGGGCGGGCCGCCGGGACGTCCCGTGTACGAGGCCGGTCACCTGCCCGGAGCCGTCTACGTCGATCTGGACGCGGAACTCGCGGGCCCGCCCGGCGACGGCGGGCGCCACCCGCTGCCCGACCTGGAGTCCTTCGGGGCGGTGATGCGCCGGGCGGGCGTGTCGGCGGACACCTCGGTCGTCGTCTACGACGGCGGCCTCGGCTGGGGCGCCGCCCGTGCCTGGTGGCTGCTGCGCCGGGCGGGCCACCGTGACGTCCGGGTGCTCGACGGGGGACTCGCGGCCTGGACCGGCGAGCTGACGGAGAAGGTCCCGGCGCCGGAGCCGGGCGACTTCCGGCCGGAACCGGGCGGTCCGGAGCTGCTCGACGCCGACGGCGCGGCGGCCCTCGCCCGCGCGGGGCTGCTGCTCGACGCGCGGGCGGCCGAGCGCTACCGGGGGGACGTGGAGCCGATCGACCGGGTCGGGGGGCACATCCCGGGCGCGGTCTCGGCCCCGACGACCGAGAACGTCGACGCGCGGGGGCTTTTCCTCGGCGCGGACGCGCTGCGGGACCGCTTCGTGGCCCTGGGCGCCACGGGGGACACCCCGGTCGGCGTCTACTGCGGCTCCGGCGTCTCCGGCGCCCACGAGGTGCTCGCCCTGGAGATCGCGGGCGTCCCGGCCGCGCTCTACGCCGGTTCCTGGTCGGAATGGTCCTCGGACCCCGCCCGCCCGGTGGCGACGGGCCCGGAACCGCAGTAGGAGGTACGGGACCCGGCGCCGCTCACGACGACCGGGGAGCCCGGAGCGGGTCGCCCCCGTCCGCATCGACCCGGGCCGGGCCGGGCGTCACGGGGTGGGCCGGGCCGGACGTCACGCGGTGGGGCGCCGCCCCGCCGAGACCCGGGCCCGTCCGCACCCACCGCGCGAGGGCCCGCACGAGAAGGGGCCGGTGGCCGGGGCGTGACGGCAGCCCCCGGTCCGGGTCGGCCCGGGTCTCCCGCCGGTGGGCGTGCCCGCTCCCGTCCCGCCGGGCCTCGCCGGGATTCTCCGGGGTGGGGTCGGGCGCCGGGCGGGCCCGGGGGCCGGGGGCTTGGGCGGTGTGCGGGCCCGGGGCGGGTGGGCCCGATCCCGTATCCCGTCCCGGTGTGTCGCGTCCGGACGGGCGGTGACGGGGTCGGGGTCAGTCCTGCTTCTTGCGGCGGGTGCCGAAGACGATCTCGTCCCAGCTGGGCACGGCGGCGCGACGGCCGGGGCGGACGCCGTCCGCCTCCGCCTGCCGGTCGGTGGTGCCGGTGAGCCGGTCCCGGTGGCCGGAGACCGCGCGGGGCATCAGGACGTCCGCGTACGCCGACCCGGCACCCGCCGAGGCGGCCGGCGCGGGCGGTTCCTCGGCCCCGGCCGTCTCCGTGTTCCCGCCGTCCGGCTGCTCCGGCACGACCATGTCGCCCCGGAAGCTCGGCACGGCCTCCAGGAGGCTCGTCAGCGAGTCGCGCTCGTCCTCGGGCTCGGCGGACGCGGACGGCCGCTCCAGCTGACGGTCGAGGCTGCGGTCGAGCGGCCTGTCCCTGGGCAGCCGGGCGATGCGCGGCACGAAGGGGAAACTCGGCTCGGGCGCGGCGGCGATCGTGTCGTCGGTCTCGCCGATCAGGGCGCGCGCCTCGTCGTCCACGGCCTGGACGAGCCGCCGGGGCGGGTCGTACGTCCAGCTGGCCGTGTGGACCTCGCTCGCGACCCGGTAGACGAGCAGCACCTCCCAGGTGCCGTCGTCGCGCCGCCACGAGTCCCACTGCACGGCGTCCTTGTCGGCGCCGCGCAGCAGCAGCCGCTCCTGCACCGCCTCACCGAGCTGCGGTCCGCTGTTCTCGCCGGGCCTGCGGACCGGGGTCTTGCGGGCCCGCTCCGCCATGAAGGCGCGCTCCGCGAGCACGGGCCCCTCGAAGCGGCGCACGCGGTCGACGGGGATGCCCGCGAGCTGGGCGACCTCCTCGGCGGAGGCACCGGCTCGTATCCGCGCCTGGATGTCCCGGGGGCGGAGGTGGCTCTCCACCTCGATCTCGATCTGGCCGAGGCGCGCGCGGTCGTTGCGCACGGCGGCGCGGAGCCGCTCGTCGATCGGAAGCGTGTACTCCGTGCTGTCAGCAGCCTTCAGCACCAGTCGTGTGCCGTCGTTGGAGACGGCCACGACACGCAGTTCGGGCATGGGGACCTCCCGGGTGGTGCCTGCCGACGTCACGTGCGTCGCTGCTTCCGCTAGTCGAGTGTGGCCTGCCCGGGTGCAGCCTGCCACTACCTTGCCGAGTTGCCCGGCGTGTCGGGCGTGGACCCTGGAACGCCGTGTGGCACGGTTACCGGGATGACTACATGGAGTGACGAGATGTCACTCCATGTGTCCGGTCTCCGTGCGGTGCCACGGCGCCGCCGGTTTCGGGCGCCGTCTCCGGCTCCCTTTTCCCTGATTCAGGGCGCCCGTGAAGGCGTCCGGACCCAGGGTTCGTCAATGTACTCCATTCGGGCCACCTGGGTGGACCGGCGCGCCGCTCAACTTCTCGGGCGGTACGGGAGTTGAGTGTCCGGGATCTCCGCCCCCACGTGTCGCTCTTCACAGAAACAGTGGAAACGGAACTAATCGCTTCCCCCATTTGTCCCTTCTGGGTGCAAGGCGAACGGATGAACCGTCAGGGGTTGGAGATGCGTCACAGGCCGGACACCGACACGGACGGGCCGGAGAACCGGGAGCGGACCGGGGCGTCCGGGGCGTCAGGGACGTCGGGGGAGGAGAAGGAGGGCCGGAGGATCGACCTGAGCATGGCCCAGGTCTTGAGCAGTGCGCTGGCCGCGGTCATCGCCGCCAAACTCGCCTCCACCCTCGGCGTGTACGGCACGATCGTCGGCGCCGGTGTGATCAGTGTGATCGCCACCTGCGGCGGACCCCTCTTCCAGCACCTCTTCCGGCGCACCGGCGAGCAGGTGCGGGACGTGACCACGGCCGCCAGGCCCAAGCCCCGTCAGGTCCCGGTCCCCGCCGTCCCGCGCGACGACCGGACCCTGATGTCCGGCGCGGTCCCCGCCCCGGCGCCGGGCGGGAGCGACGCGTTCGGCGCGGCCACCACCCACGGCACCCGGGTCCGGGGCTGGAAGCGCCCGGCCGTCGCCGCCGCCCTCGTCTTCGGCGTCACCATGGGCGGCATCACCACCTACGAACTGGTCTCGGGTCAGGACTTCAGCGGGACGCGGGGGACCACGACCTTCGGCTCCGTGGTCCGGGGCGGCGAGAGCACCGGGAAGGACACCCCGGCGCCGGACACCGGCACGGACCCCGCGCCCGCGCCGTCCGGTGCCACCGACGGCCCCGGCACTCCGACGACGGGCGGCACCCCGACCCCGGGCGACGGGGGCACCACCACCGGCACCGGGACCGGGGAGGGCACCGCCACCCCCTCGCCCCAGCCGACTCCCTCCGGCTCCGGCTCCACCGGCGTCCCCACCCCGACCCCGACCGGCCCGACGACCGGGCCGAGCACGGACCCGACGGCCCCGGCCACCCCGAGCGGGGAGCCCGCCACCGGCGCCCGCCCCGAGACCCCGCGCGCGCCCGCTCCGGCGGGGGGCGGCACGGGCACCGGAGCGGAGACCGGGACGCCCCAGGGGTGACCGGTCAGTCGCCCAGGACCCGGCGCAGGTAGTCGTTGGCGAAGAGCCGGTCCGGGTCGAGCCGGTCGCGCAGCGCCGTGAACTCGGCGAAGCGCGGATAGACCCCGGAGAAGTAGGCGGCGTCGCGGGTGTGCACCTTGCCCCAGTGGGGGCGGCCCTCGTGCGCCGTCATGATCCGCTCCACCGCGGTGAAGTACGCGTGGTGGGGCGTTCCCCGGTAGAGGTGCACGGCGATGTAGACGGTGTCCCGCCCCGAGGCCGTGGACAGCGCGATGTCGTCCGCCGGGGCGGTCCGCACCTCCACCGGGAAGCTCACCTTGAGCGGCGAGCGCTCGACCATGGCCTTCAGCTCGCGCAGCGCGCCGACCGCCGTCCCACGCGGCAGCGCGTACTCCATCTCCAGGAAGCGGACCCGGCGCGGCGAGGTGAAGACCTTGTACGGGATGTCGGTGTACGTACGGGCTGACAGGGCCCGGCTGGAGACCCTGGCGATCGCGGGGACGACCGGGGGCACGGCCCGGCCCAGCGAGCACGCCACCTGGAAGAGGCCGTTGGACAGCAGTTCGTCCTCGACCCAGCCGCTGACCCGGCCGGGAGGAGCGGCGGGCCCGGCGCTGCGGTTGTTGCGCTTGGTGTTGCAGTTGTCCGTGTGGGGGAACCAGTAGAACTCGAAGTGCTCGTTCTCCGCGTGCAGCGCGTCGAACTCCGAGGTGACCCGGTCGAAGGTCATCGGCTCCTCGCGCGCGGTGAGCAGGAAGACCGGCTCCACCGCGAAGGTGATCGCCGTGACCACGCCGAGCGCGCCCAGTCCGATCCTGGCGGCGGCGAAGACCTCCGGGTTCTCCTTCTCGGAGCAGGTCAGCAGCTCGCCCGCGGCCGTCACCAGCTCCAGCTCGCGGATCTGCGCGGCTATGGAGGCCGAATCGCGGCCGGTGCCGTGCGTCCCGGTCGAGGTGGCCCCGGCGACGGTCTGCTCCATGATGTCGCCCATGTTCGTGAGCGACAGGCCCTCCCGGGCCAGCGCCACGTTGAGCCGCTTGAGCGGAGTGCCCGACTCGACCGTGACGGTCATCGCCTCGCGGTCGATCCGCCGGATGCCGGTCAGCAGACCCGGCCGGATCAGCACGCCGTCGGTGGCCGCGATCGAGGTGAAGGAGTGGCCGGTGCCGACCGTCTTCACCCGCAGCCCGTCGTCGGCCGCCCGGCGCACCGCCTCGGCGAGCTCCTCGGCCGAAGCCGGGCTCACCTCCCGCACGGGACGGGAGGTGACGTTCCCCGCCCAGTTACGCCAGGGACTGCTCGCCGTCCTTGCGCTCCCCGACCCCGCTGACCTCGCTGTCGTCCCGCTCACGCTGCCCCTCCCGGTTCGGCGTCGGCTTGCGCAGCCGACGGTGTCCGAGGAGACCCACCGCGACCGCGAGCGCGCCCGCGACGACGGGCACCACGTACCCCGCCTCCGCGCCCGACGCGTCCACCACCCAGCCGGCGGCCGACGAGCCGAGCGCCACGCCGACCGCGAGCCCGGTACCCGTCCAGGTCATGCCCTCGGTCAGCTTGGTGCGCGGTACGTGCGCTTCGACGAGGGCCATCGTGGTCACCATCGTCGGTGCGATGGACAGGCCCGCGACAAAGAGCGCCACGGCCAGCAACGGCAGGTTCCCGGCCAGTAGGAGGGGGATCATACTCACGGCCATCGCACAGACGCCCAGGAGCCAGCGCCTGGACGGCTCGCTCTTGAGGTGGAGCAGCCCGAAGACGGCTCCGGCCAGACAGGAACCGAGCGCGTAGACGGCCAGGACCAGGCTGGCGGCGGCCTTGTGGCCCTGCTCCTCCGCGAAGGCCACGGTCACCACGTCGACCGAGCCGAAGATGGCGCCGGTGGCGACGAAGGCGAGGGCCAGGACCTGGAGACCGGGGGAGCGGAGCGCGGAACCGCCCCGGTCCTCGCCGTTCCCGCCGTGGGGGACCGGCTCGGTGGCGCGCTGCGCGGTCAGCCAGAAGACGCCGATGGTGAGGAACACCCCGGCGAACAGCGGACCGGCCTCGGGGAACCAGACCGTCGACAGACCGATCGAGATGATCGGGCCGAAGATGAAGCACACCTCATCGACGATCGACTCCCAGGCGTACGCGGTGTGCAGCCGCCGCGCGTCGCCCCGGTAGATCTCCGCCCAGCGGGCCCGGGTCATGGCGCCCACGCTGGGCACGCAGCCGATCATCGCGGTGAACACGAAGAGCGTCCAGTCCGGGGTCCGCTGCTGCACACAGAGGAGCAGACCGGCGGCGGCCACCAGCGAGACCAGGGTCACCGGGCGGAGGACCCGGCGCTGCCCGTGCCGGTCGACCAGGCGGGAGACCGCGGGGCCGAGGACGGCGGCGGACATCGCGAGCGTCGCCGAGAGGGCTCCGGCCAGCCCGTACCGGCCGGTGACCTGCGAAATCATGGTCACGATGCCGATGCCCATCATGGACAGCGGCATACGGCCGAAGAGTCCCGCGACGGAGAAGGAGGCGGCGCCGGGCGCCGCGAATATCGCGCGGTAGGGACTGGGCAAGGAGGTCTCCGGATCTCCGCGCAGCGGCGCGGCCTCCGCGCGGTCACCCGGAGGGGCACCCGCACGTGTAATTGAGAGCTAAAGCCTACGGCGGTGAAGTCGATGGGTCATCCCCCTATTTTCCGGACGGGCCGCGCCCCGCGCCCTCCGGGCCGGGTGGGAGGATCGGTGCCATGTCCGATCAGCACGATCCCGCCCCGTACGACGCCCTGCTGCTGCTCTCGTTCGGCGGCCCCGAGGGCCCGGACGACGTGGTCCCGTTCCTGGAGAACGTGACGCGCGGCCGTGGCATCCCGAAGGAACGGCTCAAGGAAGTGGGGCAGCACTACTTCCTCTTCGGCGGCGTCTCCCCGATCAACGACCAGAACCGCGCGCTCCTCGACGCGCTGCGGACGGACTTCGCCGCCGCCGGTCTCCGGCTGCCCGTCCACTGGGGCAACCGGAACTGGGCGCCGTACCTCACCGACACCCTCCGCGAGATGATCACCGACGGGCGGCGCCACATCGCCGTCCTCACCACCAGTGCGTACGCCTCCTACTCCGGCTGCCGCCAGTACCGCGAGAACCTCGCCGACGCGCTCGCCACCCTGGAAGCGGAGGGCCTCCCGCTGCCCCGGGTCGACAAGCTCCGGCACTACTTCAACCACCCCGGTTTCATCGAGCCCATGGTCGAGGGCGTCCTCGCCTCCCTCGCCGAACTCGACCCGGCCGTGCGCGACGGGGCCCACCTCGCCTTCACCACCCACTCCATCCCCGAATCCGCCGCCGACACCTCGGGACCCGTCACCGAGCACGGCGACGGCGGGGCCTACGTCCGCCAGCACCTCGACGCGGCGCGGACGATCGCCGACGCGGTCCGCGAGGCCACCGGCGTGGACCACCCCTGGAAGCTCGTCTACCAGTCCCGCAGCGGCGCCCCCCACATCCCCTGGCTGGAGCCCGACATCTGCGACCACCTGGAGGAGCTGGACGCCGCCGGGGCCCCCGCCGCCGTCATGGTCCCGATCGGCTTCGTCTCCGACCACATGGAGGTCCGCTACGACCTCGACACCGAGGCCACCGCCAAGGCCGCCGCACTCGGACTGCCGGTCCGGCGCTCCGCCACCGTCGGCGCCGACCCCCGCTTCGCCGCCGCCGTCCGCGACCTCCTCCTGGAGCGCGCCGCGACCGAGCGCGGGACCAGGGCCGAGCGGTGCGCCCTCGGCGCCCTCGGCCCCTCCCGCGACCTGTGCCCCATCGGCTGCTGCCCGGCCCGCGCGGAGCGCCCCGCCGCGGCGGGCGCCGACAGCCCCTACGCCTGAGGAGTCCCCGTGACCGACGTGACCGGGGCGAGCGCCCCGCAGGACCCGCTGCTCGCCGAACTGCTCGCCCTGGCCCTGGAGGCCGCCCGCCGGGCCGGAGCGCTGCTGCGCGACGGACGGCCCGACGACCTCGCCGTGGCGAGGACCAAGACCAGTCCCATCGACGTCGTCACCGAGATGGACATCGCCGCCGAGAAGCTGATCACCGGCTTCCTCGCCGAGCACCGGCCGCACGACGGCTTCCTCGGCGAGGAGGGCGCGGCGAGCCCCGGCACCAGCGGCGTCCGCTGGGTCATCGACCCGCTCGACGGCACCGTGAACTACCTCTACGGCCTCCCCACCTGGGCCGTCTCCATCGCCGCCGAACGCGACGGCGAGGCCGTGGTCGGCGTCGTCGAGGCCCCGATGCGCGGCGAGACCTACCGGGCGGTCCTCGGCGGCGGCGCGTACGCGGGGGACCGGCGCCTCGCCGCCCGCCCCTCGCCCGCCCTCGACCAGGCGCTCCTCGGCACCGGCTTCGGATACGTCCAGGCCCGGCGCGCCCACCAGGCGGAGGTGGCCCGGCGGGTGATCCCGCTCGTCCGCGACATCCGGCGCGGCGGCTCGGCCGCCGTGGACCTCTGCGACGTCGCCGCCGGACGGCTCGACGCCTACTACGAGCGCGGGCTCAACCCCTGGGACCTCGCGGCGGGGGCCCTGATCGCCCGCGAGGCGGGCGCCCTCACCGGAGGCCGCCGGGGCGAGCAGGCGTCCGGAGAACTGACCCTGGCGGCCTCCCCGGGCCTCTTCGCGCCCCTCCAGGACCTCCTGGAGGACCTGGGCGCCTGGCACGACTGACCGGCTGCCGCCCGCCGGGACGGCGGACGCGCGAGGGCCCCGGTGCCGGGATCGGCACCGGGGCCCTCGCACGCGGTGCGTCCGGAGCGGACGGACCACTCCGGAACGGGTGGGACAGGTGAGAGCAGGTGTGGCGGGTCCGCAGGGTCAGTGACCCGGCGCGGAGACCTCCACACCGTGCTCGGCGGCCAGCCGGTGCAGGTCGTCGAGCTCTGCCTGCTCGACATCCACCAGGTAGTCGTCGCCCGTCTCACGAGCCCGCGTGAGGTCGGTCTGCGTGGTCCTGATGCGGTGCAGCAGTCCTGCGGTGAAAGCGTCCATCATGCGCCCCCTCGTCATGGGTCCGGCGGCACGGGGGTGTGCCGGAGGTGGGTGGATCACGCACTGCGGCCTCTGGGGGACAGAGAGCGGTAGGTGGCGCGCCACATACAGGGCGTGATCACGGGGTGTGCAGACGTCCTCCCCAAGCGCTCCCCCGGAGAAACCTCAACTGGCCCGGAAATCCACCCGATTCCCGGTAACAGGCCAACCGCCCCATGGCCTTCCGCCGCCCCCGTCCGCCCGGGGAAGACCCCCGCACGGCCGTCTTACAGCCGGTTTACGCGCGTACGGGGCAGGATGGACACGCACAGTCAGTGCTCAGGTTCCAGCCGGTCCCGTCCCGGACCGATGCTCAGCGGAAAGGAAACGACGTGCGCGTACTCGTCGTCGAGGACGAGCAACTGCTCGCCGATGCCGTGGCCACCGGACTGCGCCGGGAGGCCATGGCCGTCGACGTCGTGTACGACGGCGCCGCGGCCCTGGAACGCGTCGGGGTGAACGACTACGACGTCGTCGTCCTCGACCGCGACCTGCCCCTCGTCCACGGGGACGACGTCTGCCGCAGGATCGTCGAGCTGGGTATGCCCACCCGCGTCCTGATGCTCACCGCCTCCGGCGACGTCAGCGACCGCGTCGAGGGCCTGGAGCTCGGCGCGGACGACTACCTCCCCAAGCCCTTCGCCTTCGCCGAGCTGACCGCGCGGGTGCGCGCCCTCGGCCGCCGCACCAGCGTGCCGCTGCCGCCGGTCCTGGAGCGCGCGGGCATCAAGCTCGACCCGAACCGCCGCGAGGTCTTCCGGGAGGGCCGGGAGGTCCAGCTCGCGCCCAAGGAGTTCGCCGTCCTTGAGGTCCTCATGCGCAGCGAGGGCGCGGTCGTCTCGGCCGAGCAGCTCCTGGAGAAGGCCTGGGACGAGAACACCGACCCGTTCACCAACGTCGTGCGCGTCACCGTCATGACCCTGCGCCGCAAGCTCGGCGAGCCGCCGGTCATCGTCACGGTGCCCGGATCCGGGTACCGGATCTGACCCGATGGCCACCACCCCCGCGCCCCCTCACCCCCAGGCGCCGCCGAAACCGACCTGGGACCCCCGGGACCCGGTCCGGCCGCTGCTGCGCCCGACCATCCGGATACGGCTCACCCTGCTGTACGGCGGGATGTTCCTCATCGCGGGCATCCTGCTGCTCTCGATCATCTACCTCTTCACCGCGCAGGCCCTCACGGACAGCGTCTCCGAGCTGCCCTTCAAGGTCGTCGAGGGCAAGGTCCAGCCCACGACCTCCTGGTGCGAGCTGCCCGTGCAGGGCACCGGCGAGCAGCTGAACGACGCCGTCTCGGTCTGCCTGCGGCACCAGAGCGACCTGGCCCTGGAGGACCTCCTGCGGCGCTCGCTGTTCGCGCTGCTCGGGCTGAGCATCATCGCCTTCGCCTTCGGTTACGCGATGGCGGGCCGGGTGCTCTCGCCGCTGGGCCGGATCACCCGCACCGCCCGTCAGGTGGCCGGTTCGGACCTGTCCCGGCGGATCGAGCTGGACGGTCCCGACGACGAGCTGAAGGAGCTGGCCGACACCTTCGACGAGATGCTGGACCGCCTGGAGCGGGCCTTCAGCGCCCAGCAGCGGTTCGTCGCGAACGCCTCGCACGAGCTGCGGACCCCGCTGGCGATCAACCGCACCCTCCTGGAGGTCCACCTCTCGGACCCCGGGGGACCGGTCGAGCTCCAGCAGCTCGGCAAGACCCTGCTCGCCACCAACGAGCGCAGCGAGCAGCTCGTCGAGGGCCTGCTGCTGCTGGCCCGCAGCGACAACCAGATCGTCGAGCGCAAACCCGTCGACCTCGCCGAGGTCGCCGAGCGCGCGGTGGACCAGGTGCACGCCGAGGCGGAGGCCAAGGGCGTCGAGATCCGGGGCGTGCGCGCCCCGGCGGTCGTCCAGGGCAACGGCGTCCTCCTCGAACGGATCGCCCTGAACCTGCTGCAGAACGCCGTCCGGTACAACGTGCCGGAGGGCGGCTGGGTGGAGGTCACCACCGAGACCCGGCACGCCCAGGCGGTCCTGGTCGTCTCGAACACGGGACCCGTGGTCCCGGCGTACGAGATCGACAACCTCTTCGAGCCGTTCCGGCGGCTCCGCCAGGAGCGCACCGGGAGCGACAAGGGCGTCGGTCTCGGCCTGTCGATCGCCAGATCCGTGGCCCGCGCGCACGGCGGCCGTATCATCGCGGAGCCCCGCGAGGGCGGCGGCCTCGTGATGCGTGTCACTCTGCCGATCTGACACACTGCACGGGCCGACCGGTTCCGTTCGCTTTGGGCGGAATTCCGGAGCCCTGATCCTGAGACGCCCCTGTGTGATCGATCACAGGGGAAGGGGCCTGGCCCCCCACTCTCCGTGACCGGGAAATCCCTCGGAAAACCTGGAAAAGTCCGGGTTTCCAGGGCCCGTAATGACGGGAAGTACACGGGGTGGTGTGCGCGAGGCGCACCCCGCGGACCGTGTACGGTCCGGTTCGCCACCCGAAGCCCGCCACTCGCGAGAGGGCGGGACGGGTGTCGATTGAGTAACAGACCTTGATGTGAGGCAAAATCTCCGCCTCAGGTCGGGCACAAGTCCGACCTCTCACGCGTTACGTGCGCTGAGACACCCGCAACCACCCAGAGGGGGAGAGCGACATGGCAACGGATTACGACACCCCACGCAAGACCGACGACGACGTCGACTCGGACAGCCTTGAAGAACTGAAGGCCCGCCGGAACGACAAGTCCACCTCGACCGTCGATGTCGACGAGTTCGAGGCCGCCGAGGGCCTGGAGCTGCCCGGCGCCGACCTCTCCAACGAGGAGCTGGCCGTCCGGGTCCTGCCCAAGCAGGCCGACGAGTTCACCTGCATGAGCTGCTTCCTCGTGCACCACCGCAGCCAGCTGGCCAGGGAGAAGAACGGCCAGCCGATCTGCCGCGACTGCGACTGAGGTCGTCGGCCGTGACAGGCGACACACCGTCCCGGAAGCGACGTCTGAGGCTCCCCGGGAGCCCGAAGGCGAACAAGGGCGGCTCGGGCCCGGCGGAGGGCGCCCACGGGGCTCCCGAGGCCGAGCACAGCGCCGCCCCGTCCTCCCTCGGCGTACGTGACGACGAGCGGGGCCACCCGGCCTCGCTCGCTGCGGTCGCCGAGCCGGACCCGGCCCGCCTCCCGGCGGAGCGGGGCACCGGACGGAGCGACGCGCTCGACCCGACGGACCCCGACGGGTCCCCGCGCGAGGAGGCAGGGAGGGACGGACGCTTCGGCGCCGTCAAGCGCCTCGCCAACCCCGCGCGCGCCCAGCTCGACAAGATCAAGATCGATTCCGGCCGGATCGACGCCGTCCGGCGCGGCGTCGCGCAGGGCGTCCGCCAGGGCGTGAAGCGCGGCGGCGACAGCGCCAGGGCGGGCATCGGCTACCTGGCCGACCGGCTGATCGACCTCGCCCCGCGGATCCCGGTCCGCGATCTGGCGACCCTGCGCAAACAGTTCCCCGGGCTCGGCCCGGAGGAACTCGCCGACAAGCTCGTCGCGGGCGCGGCGAACGCGAGCTCGACCGTGGGCGCGAGCGTCGGCGCCGCCGCCATGCTCCCGGTGCCCCCGGCCATGCCCGCGGAACTCGCCGCCGAGATCACCGGCGTCGCCGCCGTGGAGCTCAAGCTCATCGCCGAGCTGCACGAGGTCTACGGGCTGCGCCCCCCGGGCAGGCTCACCCAGCGGTCGGCCGCCTACCTGGCCTCCTGGGCCGAGGAGCGGGGCGTCGACCCCACCAGGCCCACCACGGTCAACGCGGCCCTCGGCGGGCAGCTCAAGCGCGAACTGCGCCAGCAGATCATGAAGCGCATGGTCCGCAACCTGCCGAACCTCATGCCCTTCATGGTCGGCGCGGCCGTCGGCGCCGTCATGAACCGCCGCGACACCAAGAAGCTCGCGGCGCACATCCGCAAGGACCTGCGCGAGCGCCGCGTCCCCTGGGAGTCCCTCCGGGAGCTGCCCCCGCTGGAACAGCCGGAGAACCCCGAGGAACCGGGCCTCTAGCCGGGCGGGGGACCAGGGGTCTCCCCGTGGGCCCGTGCCCCGGGACGGACGGACTCGTCAGCCCGTGGGCGGCCGACACCCGGGACGGGTTCCCAGAGCCCGGGAGAACCGCCGCCGACGGCCGGACCCCCGGCCACCGCTCCCCCGGGGACCGGCACACCGCCCGTACGGGCCCGGTCGGCCCCCGGACGTCCGTACGGGTCAGCCCCCGGCCTCCGTGCGGGCCCCGGGGCGCTCGGCCTCCAGCGCCGCCACCAGGGCCTCCGGCTCACGGCTGGAGAGGTACGCGTACGGGGTCGGGTCCGCCGGGTCCGCGATCTCGACCCGCACCGCGCGCGGCACGTAGCTGCGCATCAGCAGGAAGGCACGCGGATCGGCCTTGTGGGTGCGCCAGGCGCGCGCCTCCTCCGGGTCCAGCACCTCGGCCGTCCCCAGGGCCGTCACCGGGATGCGCGCGTCGCCCGCCACGAGCGACCCCGCCACCACGCGCACGCGCGCGGAGCCGTACGAGGAGACCGCCGCACCGGCCAGCACCGTGGCCACGATCAGACCGCCCAGCATCGGGACCGTACCCAGCGGGAACATGATCAGACCGCCGGACAGGCCGAGCAGTCCGACGATCACCCACCACGAGCGGGGCGCCGTCAGCCGCTCGTCGAAGCGCGGCACGGCGGACGGCGTGGACGAGGAGGCCGGAGACGGTGCGGAAGGCTGCATGGGCCCAAGCTTGGCACGGCGCGACCCGCGCCCATCCGCGCGGGTAAGGTCTGCGCCTGTGACCGCAACATCTGCCGCCCTCACCCCGCCGCCCGACGCCATACCGCCGGTGCGCCACCCCGACGCGCCGGCCCCCGGCGAGCTGCTCGGTTCGCACTACGAGTACTGCTTCGGGTGCGGCGAGGGGCAGTCCCACGGCCTCCACCTCGCGGCGCGCGCGGGCGAGGGCGTGACCGTCACCGCCGAGTTCACCGTGACCCCCGACCACCAGGGTGCCCCCGGTCTCGCGCACGGCGGCGTCCTCGCCACCGCGCTCGACGAGACCCTCGGCTCCCTGAACTGGCTCCTCCGGGTCATCGCCGTGACCGGCAGGCTGGAGACCGACTTCGTGCGGCCCGTCCCGGTGGGCACCGTGCTCCATCTCCGGGCCGAGGTCACCGCCGTGGACGGCCGCAAGATCTTCTCGACCGGGGTCGGCCGGATCGGCGGGCCCGAGGGCCCCGTCGCCGTCCGCGCCGACGCCCTCTTCGTCGAGGTCAAGGTCGACCATTTCATCGACAACGGCCGGCCGGAGGAGATCCAGGCCGCCATGTCCGATCCCGACCAGGTCAGGCGCGCTCGCGCCTTCGAGGTGAACCCCTGATGCGCAACCCCGTCGACGTACTGATCCGGCGTCTGGACCCGGACGTGCCGATCCCCTCCTACGGGCACCCCGGTGACGCCGGGGCCGACCTCGTGACCACCGAGGCCGCCGAGCTGGCCCCCGGGGAGCGCGCCGTGCTGCCCACCGGGGTCTCGATCGCGCTGCCCGACGGGTACGCGGCCTTCGTGCACCCCCGCTCGGGACTCGCGGCCCGCTGCGGAGTGGCGCTTGTGAATGCCCCGGGGACGGTGGATGCCGGGTACCGTGGAGAGATCAAGGTGATCGTGGTCAATCTCGATCCGCGCGAGACCGTGCGGTTCGAACGGTTCGACAGGATTGCCCAGATTGTCGTCCAGCAGGTCGAGAAGGTGCGCTTCCACGAGGTGGCGGAGCTTCCCGGTTCGGCGCGGTCCGAGGGGGGCTTCGGTTCCACCGGCGGTCATGCCGCCGTGGACGGCACAACGGGTGGGAATCGATACGCTTCGGTCGTATCCGACCGGGAAGGACAGTGACGTGTTCGGACGTCGCAAGAAGAGCGGTGCCGCCGAGGACGCGGCGGGCGAGGCCGAGCAGGTCGTCGACGCGGTGGACGGCGAGGACGCGGACGCCGCGACCCGGCGCCGGGTGAACCTTCCGCCGGCGCCCCGGCCCGACGGACCCTGGGACATCTCCGAGGTCGCCAAGCCCGAGGAGGGCCGCGTGGACCTCGGCGGGGTCTTCGTGCCCGGGGTCGAGGGCATGGAACTGCGGGTGGAGGTGGCGGGCGACGCGATCGTCGCGGCCACCGTCGTCCTGCGGGACAGCGCCGTGCAGCTCCAGGCCTTCGCCGCCCCGAAGAACGAGGGCATCTGGGGCGAGGTCCGCGACGAGATCGCGACCGGCATCGTCCAGCAGGGCGGTGTCATCGACGAGGTCGAGGGCCCCCTCGGCTGGGAGCTGCGGGCCCAGGTGCCGGTGCAGCTGCCGGACGGCAACCGGGGCGTGCAGCTGGTCCGCTTCGTGGGCGTCGACGGACCCCGCTGGTTCCTGCGCGGAGTGATCTCCGGGCAGGGCGCGGTCCAGCCCGAGGCCGCGGGGCTGCTCGAACAGATCGTCCGGGACAGCGTGGTCGTCCGCGGCGAGGGCCCGATGGCCCCGCGCGACCCGATCGTCCTCAAGCTGCCGAACGACGCGCAGATGGTGCCGGACGGCGTGCAGCAGGAGGAGCAGGAGAACTCCCGCTTCTCCGGCGGCATGGGCCAGCTCCAGCGCGGTCCGGAGATCTCCGAGATCCGCTGAGCCGTCTCCCCGGGCCCCTCCCGGGAGGGCCTCCGGGCTCAGCCGAGCGGGTGAACCTTCTGGTGGGCCGCTTCCCGTACCGACGTACGGGAAGCGGCCCACCGGCCGTTTTCCACAGGTTTCTCCCGGTGGCTCTGGCCCTCGGGCCCGGCGGCGGACCATACTGGCGGGCACATGTTCGAGGAGGGGGAGCACAGCGTGAGTGAGAGCAGCACGAGGTCCGCGACGGCCGTCGCCGAGGACCCGGCGGGCCCGCCGATGGTCCGGGTGGAGAACCTGCGCCGTTCGTACGGCACGGGAGAGGCCGCCGTCCACGCACTGCGGGGGGTCTCCTTCGACATCCCGCGCGGTGAGCTGGTCGCGCTCAAGGGACGCTCCGGTTCCGGCAAGACGACGCTGCTGAACCTGGTCGGCGGCCTCGACAGCGCCGACGGCGGCTCCATCGTCATCGACGGCATCGACCTCTCCACGCTCGGCGAGAGCGGGCTCCTGGAGCTGCGCCGGGACCGGATCGGGTTCATCTTCCAGTCCTTCGGCCTGCTGCCCATCCTCTCCGCCGCGGAGAACGTGGGCGTGCCCATGCGGCTGCGGAAGGCGGACCCGAAGGAGCGCGAGGAGCGGGTCTCCCTCCTCCTCGGTCTGGTCGGCCTCGCGGACCACGCCTCGCAGCGGCCCGGTGAGCTCTCCGGCGGCCAGCAGCAGCGGGTCGCCATCGCACGGGCACTGGCCAACAAGCCCGCCCTGCTCATCGCCGACGAGCCGACCGGTCAGCTGGACCAGGAGACCGGGCTCGCCGTCATGCAGCTGCTGCGCGCGGTGGTGCGCAGCGAGGGCTGTACGGCCCTGGTCGCCACCCACGACCCGCAGCTCCTCGGCCTGGCGGACCGGGTCCTGGAGCTGAGCGACGGCGAGATCACCGAGCACTGAGGACGGCTTCCCCGGGGACTCCCGCCACAGGGTCCCCGGGGCGGGCCCGGGGTCGTGTTTCCGACATCAGAATCACGTCAAGACCACACCGGCCCCTTCCCCCACGTGCGGAATGTCCGATTGGCTGGACGTATGGTCGTCCCATGGGACGCGGCAAGCTTCGGATCTACCTCGGCGCTGCGCCGGGCGTCGGCAAGACCTACGCGATGCTCTCCGAGGGGCACCGGCGCGTGGAGCGCGGCACGGACTGCGTGGTCGCGTTCGTCGAGCACCACGGACGGCCGCGCACGGAGGTCATGCTGCACGGCCTGGAGCAGGTGCCGCGCCGCACCCTGGAGTACCGGGGCGCCACCTTCACCGAGATGGACATCGACGCGGTCCTGGCCCGCCGCCCGGCCGTCGCCCTCGTCGACGAGCTGGCCCACACCAACGTCCCCGGCTCCCGCAACCCCAAGCGCTGGCAGGACGTCGCCGAACTGCTCGCGGCGGGCATCGACGTCGTCTCGACCGTCAACATCCAGCACCTGGAGTCGCTCGGCGACGTGGTCGAGGCGATCACCGGCGTACGGCAGCGGGAGACCGTCCCCGACGAGGTGGTGCGCCGGGCCGACCAGATCGAGCTGGTCGACATGTCCCCGGAGGCGCTGCGCCGCCGGATGGCCCACGGCAACATCTACACCTCGGACAAGGTCGACGCGGCCCTGTCCAACTACTTCCGTCCCGGCAACCTCACCGCCCTGCGCGAGCTGGCCCTGCTGTGGACCGCCGACCGGGTCGACGAGTACCTCCAGCGCTACCGGGGCGAGCACAACATCCGCTCGACCTGGCAGGCCCGTGAGCGGATCGTCGTCGGGCTGACCGGCGGGCCCGAGGGCCGCACGCTCATACGCAGGGCCACCCGGCTGGCCGAGAAGGGCGCGGGCGGCGAGGTCCTCGCCGTCTACATCGCCCGCAGCGACGGACTCACCGCCGCCTCGCCCAAGGAGCTGGCCGTCCAGCGCACCCTCGTCGAGGACCTGGGCGGAACGTTCCATCACGTCATCGGCGACGACGTCCCCCTGGCGCTCCTGGAGTTCGCCCGGGGGGTCAACGCCACCCAGATCGTCCTGGGCTCCAGCCGCCGCCGCTCCTGGCAGTACATCCTCGGCCCCGGCGTCGGCCAGACCGTGGCCCGTGACTCCGGGCCCGACCTCGACGTCCACATCGTCACCCACGGCGAGGTCGCCAAGGGGCGCGGCCTGCCCGTCACCCGGGGGGCCCGGCTCGGCAGCTCGCGGATCATCGCCGGCTGGCTGGTCGGCGTCGCGGGACCGGTCGCCCTCGCCCTGCTCCTCACCCATGTCGACGCCGACCTCGGCCTCGCCAACGACATGCTGCTCTTCCTGGCCCTCACGGTGGCCTCCGCGCTGCTCGGCGGCTTCCTGCCCGCACTGGGCTCGGCCGCCGCCGGTTCCCTCCTGCTCAACTGGTTCTTCACCCCGCCCGTCCACCGGCTCACCGTCTCCGACCCGAAGAACATCGTGGCCATCGCGGTCTTCTTCGGGGTCGCCATGGCCGTCGCCTCCGTGGTGGACCTGGCCGCCCGCCGCACCCACCAGGCGGCCCGGCTGCGCGCCGAGTCCGAGGTGCTCTCCTACCTCGCGGGCAGCGTGCTGCGCGGCGAGACCAGTCTCGAAGCCCTTCTCGAACGGGTCCGGGAGACCTTCTCCATGGAGTCCGTCGCCCTCCTGGAACGGGTGGACGAGGTCGAGCCCTGGACCCGCGCGGGCAGCGTGGGCCCCGCGCCGGCCGCCCGGCCCGAGGAGGCCGACGTGGACATGCCCGTCGGCGACCACCTCGCGCTGGCCCTGACCGGCCGGGTCCTGCCCGCCGAGGACCGCCGGGTGCTGGGCGCGTTCGCCGCCCAGGCGGTCGTCGTCCTGGACCGGCAGCGGCTCGTCGACGAGGCCGAGGAGTCCCGCAAGCTCGCCGAGGGCAACAAGATCCGCACGTCCCTGCTGGCCGCCGTCAGCCACGACCTGCGCACCCCCCTCGCGGGCATCAAGGCGTCGGTGACCTCGCTCCGCTCCGACGACGTCGAATGGTCCGAGGAGGACCGGGCCGAACTCCTGGAGGGCATCGAGGCGGGCGCCGACCGCCTCGACCACCTCGTCGGCAACCTCCTCGACATGTCCCGCCTCCAGACCGGCACCGTCACCCCCCTCATCCGGGTGGTCGACCTCGACGAGGTCGTCCCCATGGCCCTCGGGGGAGTGCCGGACGGCAGCGCGGAGCTCGACATACCCGAGACGCTGCCGATGGTCGAGGTCGACAAGGGCCTGCTCGAACGGGCCGTCGCCAACATCGTCGAGAACGCCGTCAAGTACAGCCCCGACGGAATGCCCGTGGCCGTCGCCGCCAGCGCGCTCGGCGAACGCGTCGAGCTGCGGGTCGTGGACCGGGGCCCCGGCGTGCCCGACGAGGCCAAGGACGGCATCTTCGAGCCCTTCCAGCGTTTCGGCGACGCCCCGCGCGGCTCCGGGGTCGGCCTCGGCCTCGCGGTCGCCCGGGGCTTCGTGGAGGCCATGGGCGGCACCCTCGGCGCGGAGGACACCCCCGGCGGCGGCCTGACGATGGTGCTCACGCTCCGCGCCGCGCGGGGCGGGCCCCCGGTCCCCGCCGCCGACCTCCCGGCCCACGCGGTGACCTGACCCCGGGGCCCGGCGCCGTGAGGCCCGGCCCCGCCCCTCCCGTACCCTCTTGCTCCTCCGCACCCGCTCCCTGCCCTGCTCCCTGCCCCGCCCCATGCCTCCGCCCCTACGGGCGACCGAAGAAGGAAGGTCCCCCGACATGACCCGGGTCCTCGTGGTCGACGACGAGCCGCAGATCGTCCGCGCCCTGGTGATCAACCTCAAGGCGCGGAAGTACGAGGTCGACGCCGCGCCCGACGGTGCCACCGCCCTCCGTCTCGCCGCCGAACGCCACCCCGACGTCGTCGTCCTCGACCTCGGACTGCCCGACATGGACGGCGTCGAGGTGATCAAGGGCCTGCGCGGCTGGACCCGGGTGCCGATCCTCGTCCTGTCCGCCAGGCAGACCTCCGACGAGAAGGTCGAGGCGCTCGACGCGGGCGCCGACGACTACGTCACCAAGCCCTTCGGGATGGACGAGCTGCTCGCCCGGCTGCGCGCCGCCGTCCGCCGTGCCGAACCGGTCGGCGGCGCCGAGGACGGGGTCGTGGTCGTCGAGACCGAGGGCTTCACCGTCGACCTCGCCGCGAAGAAGGTCCACCGCGACGGCAAGGACGTCCGGCTCACCCCCACCGAATGGCACCTCCTGGAGGTCCTGGTCCGCAACAGCGGGCGCCTGGTCAGCCAGAAGCAACTGCTCCAGGAGGTCTGGGGACCCTCGTACGGCACCGAGACCAACTACCTGCGGGTCTACATGGCGCAACTGCGCCGCAAGCTGGAGGGCGATCCCTCGCACCCCCGCCACTTCGTCACCGAACCGGGCATGGGGTACCGCTTCGAACGCTGAAGCCAAGGCCGTACGGGGGGAAGCCCGGACCAGCC
The DNA here is from genome assembly GCF_042754005.1 of Streptomyces sp. NPDC059247. Taxonomy (NCBI): domain Bacteria; kingdom Bacillati; phylum Actinomycetota; class Actinomycetes; order Kitasatosporales; family Streptomycetaceae; genus Streptomyces; species Streptomyces sp. NPDC059247. Next base: position 13,744 of record NZ_JBHYZW010000031.1, on the reverse strand, counting down.
CTCGACGCGAAGAGCGGCCGGTACGCTTTCCATATGAGCGCTGCACCACGAACAGAGAAGCCGGCCGGTAGGTTCCGCCGGATGCTCGACCGGCTCTCCTCCTCCGCCGAGGACCTGGAGTCGGAGGAGCTCCAGGAGGACGCCGAGGCATCGGGGTGCACACGCATCTGCGACTGCTCCGACCGCCAGATAGTCAAGGTGACTGGTACCTTGCGCACGGTCACGCTGCGTCCCCGGGCCGGTGTGCCCGCGCTGGAGGCCGAACTGTTCGACGGCACGGCACCGCTCGACGTCGTGTGGCTCGGCCGCCGCTCCATCGTGGGCATCGAACCGGGCCGCAGGCTGATCGCCTCCGGCAGGATCTCCATGAGCCAGGGCCGGCGGGTCCTCTTCAACCCCAAATACGAGCTCCGACCGCTCGGACAGGAGTAGCCGGTGACGTCCCTCGACAAGCCGACCCCCACGGACGCCCAGGCCGATCAGGACGCCCAGGCCTCGAAGGAGGTCACCGAGGCCGCGCTGTTCGAGGCCTTCGGCGGCCTGCGGGGCATGATCGAGACGGTCGTGCCCGGTCTGCTGTTCGTCACGATCTTCACGGTCAACAAGAACCTCCAGTTCTCGGCGATCGCCGCGCTGGCGGTCTCCCTGGTCCTCGTCGCCGTCCGGCTGATCCGCCGGGACACCGTCAAGCACGCCTTCAGCGGGGTCTTCGGCGTCGCCTTCGGCGTGGTCTTCGCGATGATGACCGGCAACGCCAAGGACTTCTACCTGCCGGGCATGATCTACACGCTGGGCCTCGCCCTCGCGTACATCGTCACCGCGCTCGCGGGCGTACCGCTGATCGGCCTGATCCTCGGCCCGGTCTTCAAGGAGAACCTCTCCTGGCGGACCCGCAACCCCGGCCGCAAGAAGGCGTACACCAAGGCCAGCTGGGCCTGGGGCCTGATCCTGCTCGGCAAGTGCGCGATCCTCTTCCCGATGTACTGGTGGGCCGACACGACCAAGTTCGGCTGGGTGCTCGTCGCGCTCAAGATCCCGCCGTTCCTGCTCGCGGTCTACCTCACCTGGGTCTTCCTCGCGAAGGCCCCGGCGCCGATCGACGTCTTCGCCGAGATGGAGGCCGAGGAGCGCGCCGAGAAGGAGCGGGCCGCGAAGGACCGCGCGGACAAGGACCGCACCGACGAGGAGCGCGCGGCGGCCGCCGCCGCGCGGACCCACCCGGAGGCCTGAACCCCGGGGACGGACGTCACGCGGAGGGGCCCGGACCTGTCACAGGTCCGGGCCCCTCCGCGTACGACGGCCTCGGGAACGTCCGCGCGGGATCAGGGATCCGGCGCGGACGGATGCCCCGAGGTCATGAGCGCACCGGGATCAGGACTCCACGGGACGGCGGACCTGGAGCAGGTCCTCCAACTGCTCCTCGCGGGCCTGCGCGGCCACGAACAGCAGCTCGTCACCGGCCTCCAGGGTCTCCTCGGGGCTCGGCGTCAGCACCCGCGAACCACGGATGATCGTCACCAGCGAGGTGTCCTGCGGCCAGTCCACGTCCCCGACCGAGGTACCGGCGACCGCCGACTCCGGCGGGAGCGTCAGCTCGACCAGGTTCGCGTCGCCGTGGCTGAAGCGGAGCAGCCGCACCAGATCGCCGACGCTCACCGCCTCCTCCACCAGCGCCGACATCAGCCGCGGCGTCGAGACGGCCACGTCCACGCCCCACGACTCGTTGAACAGCCACTCGTTCTTCGGGTTGTTCACCCGGGCGACGACCCGCGGCACGCCGTACTCGGTCTTGGCGAGCAGCGAGACGACCAGGTTCACCTTGTCGTCACCGGTCGCCGCGATCACCACGTTGCAGCGCTGGAGCGCCGCCTCGTCGAGCGAGGTGATCTCACAGGCGTCGGCGAGCAGCCACTCCGCCTGCGGCACCCGCTCCACCGAGATGGCGGTCGGCGCCTTGTCGATGAGCAGGACCTCGTGCCCGTTCTCCAGGAGCTCGGCGGCGATGGAACGGCCCACCGCACCCGCGCCCGCAATAGCGACACGCATCAGTGACCGCCCTCCTCGGGACCCTCGGCGAAGGCCTCCTCGACCTTCGCGATCTCGTCCGTACGCATCATCACGTGCACCAGATCCCCCTCCTGGAGCACCGTCTGCGAGGTCGGCAGAATCGCTTCGCCCAGTCGGGTGAGGAAGGCGACGCGGACCCCGGTCTCCTCCTGGAGACGGCTCACCTTGTGGCCGATCCACGCGGACGTGGTGTGCACCTCCGCGAGCTGCACACCACCGCTCGGATCCCGCCACAGCGGCTCCGCGCCCGACGGCAGCAGCCGCCGCAGCATCTGGTCGGCGGTCCACCGGACCGTGGCGACCGTCGGAATGCCGAGGCGCTGGTAGACCTCGGCCCGGCGCGGGTCGTAGATCCGCGCCGCCACGTTCTCGATGCCGAACATCTCGCGCGCGACCCGCGCCGCGATGATGTTGGAGTTGTCGCCGCTGCTCACCGCGGCGAAAGCACCGGCGTCCTCGATGCCCGCCTCGCGGAGCGTGTCCTGGTCGAAGCCCACGCCCGTGACGCGCCGACCGCCGAAACCGGAGCCCAGACGGCGGAAAGCCGTCGGGTCCTGGTCCACCACCGCGACGGTGTGCCCCTGCTGCTCCAAGGTCTGCGCGAGAGCGGCTCCCACTCGCCCGCAGCCCATGATGACGATGTGCACGTCCCCTTACCCCGCACTCCTGATCGCCCTGCTGACCTGCGAAAACACCCTGCTCACAACTTTCCTCACCCGAAGGGCCCGGGTCGTGGCGGGCGATGCCCCACCGGCTCACCCGGTCCGAGCTTATGCGGCAACGCTGGCCGGGACCGCATCCGAGATGGTACGGAGGGAGATTCGGTGCCGATCGGGGGTGCCGGTGAGCATGGCTCTTTTCGAACGCTTACGATCCTCTCCGTGTCCAAACTGACCGACGTGCCCAAACGGATCCTGATCGGGCGGGCCCTGCGCAGCGACAAGCTGGGAGAGACCCTTCTCCCCAAGCGGATCGCCCTCCCCGTCTTCGCCTCCGACCCGCTGTCCTCGGTGGCGTACGCACCCGGCGAGGTGCTGCTCGTCCTCTCCGTAGCGGGCCTGTCGGCCTACCACTTCAGCCCGTGGATCGCCCTCGCCGTCGTCGTCCTGATGTTCACGGTCGTCGCGTCCTACCGGCAGAACGTCCACGCGTACCCCAGCGGCGGCGGCGACTACGAGGTCGCCACCACGAACCTCGGGCCCAAGGCCGGACTCACCGTCGCGAGCGCCCTGCTCGTCGACTACGTCCTCACCGTCGCCGTGTCGATCTCCTCGGGCATCGAGAACCTCGGCTCGGCCGTCCCCTTCGTCGTCGAGCACAAGGTCGCCGCGGCCGTCGCCGTGATCGTGCTGCTCACCCTGATGAACCTGCGCGGCGTCAAGGAGTCGGGCAAGCTCTTCGCGATCCCGACGTACGTCTTCGTCGTCGGCGTCTTCCTCATGATCGTCTGGGGCGCCTACCGGGGGATCGTCCTCGACGAGACCATGCGGGCGCCCACCGCCGACCTGGAGATCAAGCCCGAGCACCAGGGCCTCGCGGGCTTCGCCCTGGTCTTCCTGCTGCTCCGTGCCTTCTCCTCCGGCTGCGCCGCCCTCACCGGGGTCGAGGCCATCTCCAACGGCGTCCCCGCCTTCCGCAAGCCCAAGTCGAAGAACGCCGCCAGCACGCTCGCCCTCATGGGCGGCCTGGCCGTCACCATGTTCTGCGGCATCATCTTCCTCGCCATGGCCACCGACGTGCGGATGGCCGAGAAACCCGCCCACGACCTGCTGCGCGACGGCGTCCCGGTCGGCGACGGCTATGTCCAGGACCCGGTCATCTCCCAGGTCGCGGCGGCCGTCTTCGGCGACGGGACGTTCCTCTTCATCGTCCTCGCCGCCGCCACCGCGCTCGTCCTCTTCCTGGCCGCGAACACCGCGTACAACGGCTTCCCGCTGCTCGGCTCGATCCTCGCCCAGGACCGCTACCTGCCGCGCCAGCTCCACACCCGCGGCGACCGCCTCGCCTTCTCCAACGGCATCGTGCTCCTCGCGGGCGCCGCCGCCCTCCTCGTCGTGATCTACGGAGCCGACTCCACCCGGCTGATCCAGCTCTACATCGTCGGCGTCTTCGTCTCCTTCACGCTCAGCCAGATCGGCATGGTCCGGCACTGGAACCGGCACCTGCGCACGGAGCGTGACCCCGCCAAGCGCCGCCACATGTTCCGCTCCCGCGCGATCAACACCTTCGGCGCCTTCTTCACCGGTCTCGTCCTCGTCGTCGTCCTCGCCACCAAGTTCACCCACGGCGCCTGGGTCGCCCTGCTCGGCATGGTGATCTTCTACGGCACGATGACCGCGATCCGCAGGCACTACGACTCCGTCGCCGCCGAGATCGCCGCCGCAGAGGAACGCCCCGACGAGTACGTGCGGCCCTCCCGGGTGCGCTCCATCGTCCTCGTCTCCAAGCTCCACAAGCCCACCCTCCGCGCCCTCGCGTACGCCAAGCTCATGCACGCGAACGAGCTGGAGGCGCTGACCGTCAACGTCGACCCGGCCGAGACGAAGGCGCTCAAGGAGGAGTGGGAGCGGCGCGGCATCAACGTCCCGCTCAAGATCCTCGACTCGCCGTACCGCGAGGTCACCCGGCCGGTGATCGAGCACGTGAAGAGCCTCCGCCGGGAGAGCCCGCGCGACGCCGTCGCCGTCTACATCCCCGAGTACGTCGTCGGCCACTGGTACGAGCACCTGCTGCACAACCAGAGCGCCCTGCGGCTCAAGGGGCGGCTGCTCTTCACCCCGGGCGTCATGGTGACCTCGGTCCCGTACCAGCTCCGGTCCTCCGAAGCCGCGAAGAAGCGGGCCCGGAAGCGCCAGGACTGGAACGCGCCGGGCGCGGTCCGCCGCGGACCGGTCGAGAAGGGCCAGAAGGAAACGGCCGGAAAGAACAACTAGACTGGTGGGCTGCCGTCCCTGCGGCAGCCCTTGAAATCTTCCCCTTGGAGATCCCCCGCCATGCAGAACAGCCCTGTTTCGTCGTTGGTCGGGGAGGAATACGAGGTCGAGGTCGGTCCGGTGGCGCACGGCGGCCACTGCATCGCCCGCACCGAGGAGGGCCGCGTCCTCTTCGTCCGCCACGCGCTGCCCGGCGAGAGGATCGTCGCCCGGGTCACCGAGGGCGAGGAGACCTCCCGCTTCCTGCGCGCCGACGCCGTCACCGTCCTGGAGGCGTCGAAGGACCGGGTCGAGGCGCCCTGCCCGTTCGCCGGGCCCGGCAAGTGCGGCGGCTGCGACTGGCAGCACGCCAAGCCGGGCGCCCAGCGCCGCCTCAAGGGCGAGGTCGTCGCGGAACAGCTCCTGCGGCTGGCCGGGCTCACCCCCGAGGAGGCGGGCTGGGACGGCACCGTCATGCCCGCAGAGGGCGACAAGCTCCCCGCGGGCGAGGTGCCGAAGTGGCGCACCCGCGTCCAGTACGCGATCGACGACGAGGGCCGCGCGGGTCTGCGCAAGCACCGCTCGCACGAGGTCGAGGTCGTCGACCACTGCATGATCGCCGCCGAGGGAGTCTCGGAGCTGGGCATCGAGAAGCGCGTCTGGGAGGGCATGGCCTCGGTCGAGGCCATCGCCGCCTCGGGCTCGAACGACCGCCAGGTCATCCTCACCCCCCGGCCGGGGGCCCGCCTCCCGCTGGTGGAGCTGGACAAGCCGGTCTCGGTGATGCGCGTCGACGAGAAGGACGGCGGCGTCCACCGCGTCCACGGCCGCCCCTTCGTCCGCGAGCGCGCCGACGAGCGCACCTACCGCGTCGGCAGCGGCGGCTTCTGGCAGGTCCACCCGAGGGCCGCGCAGACCCTGATGCTCGCCGTCATGCAGGGCCTGACGCCCCGCAAGGGCGAGACGGCCCTCGACCTCTACTGCGGCGTCGGCCTCTTCGCGGGCGCCCTCGCGGACCGGGTCGGCGACCAGGGCGCGGTCCTGGGCGTCGAGTCCGGCAAGCGCGCGGTGGAGGACGCCCGCCACAACCTGGCCGACTTCCCGCGCGTCCGCATCGAACAGGGCAAGGTCGAGCAGGTCCTCCCGCGCACGGGCATCACCGACGTCGACCTGATCGTCCTGGACCCCCCGCGCGCGGGCGCGGGCAAGCAGACGGTCCACCACCTCACCACCCTCGGCGCCCGCCGCATCGCCTACGTGGCCTGCGACCCGGCTGCCCTGGCCCGTGACCTCGCCTACTTCAAGGAGCGCGGCTACCGCGTCCGCACCCTGCGGGTCTTCGACCTGTTCCCGATGACACACCACGTGGAGTGCGTGGCGATCCTGGAGCCGGTGAAGAAGGACGCCTGACCTGGGGTTTTTCCCGTGCGCATCATGTGCAGTGTGGGTGTTACGGGCGATATCTTGACGCTGAAATGGCGCTCGCGACGCTCATTTGACGCTCGTCCTGATGGGGCGTCAGTCGATTGTCGGGGAGGGTCGGACCGCAGCGCGCACCGATGAACAGACGCGCTGCGGCGAAGCGACGGAGCACGGCGAGCGAGGCTCGTCGGCTCCGTTTCGCTCTTGTGCGCTCGATGAGGAAGCGTTGCCGACCATTGCCTGAGAAGGCAGTGCCTATCGCCTCGACGCGCGGCTAATATCCAGGTCTCAGGTACCGGCATGCGTCCGGCCTTTGGCCTGCTGCACGTCTGAAGGAGATCGGAAGCCCGGTGAGCAGTGCTCGTTCTGGTGGGCGGGTGCTGGCTGCCCACCCCGGTGACCCCAAGCGCGTCGGCCCCTACCGGATCATCGGGCGCCTCGGCTCAGGGGGCATGGGCACGGTGTTCGCCGGCCTTGACGCCGCCGGTCTACGGGTCGCGGTCAAGGTGGTCCACCCTGCTCAGGCGGCCGACGCGGAGTTCCGGGCGCGCTTCCGCCGAGAAGTCCAGCTCTCCGCCCGTGTCCAGGGCCCCTGCCTCGTACCCCTGATCGCGGCTGACGCCGAAGCACCGTCACCGTGGCTGGCCACTGCCTATGCCCCAGGGCTCACCCTCGATCGGTACATTGCCGCGCACGGGCCGCTGGCTGGTGGAACCCTCTACGCCTTTGCTACGGGCACAGCCCAGGCTCTCGCGGCCATTCACACCGCGGGTGTCGTCCACAGGGACGTCAAGCCGCAGAATGTTATCCTGACCCCGGTCGGTCCCCGAGTCCTGGACTTCGGCATCGCTCATGCCGCCGACGGCACATCCGTGACGCGCACCGGCATTCTGACCGGAACCCCAGGATGGATCAGCCCCGAGCACTACCGCACCGGTACAACCGGTCCCGAGGGCGACATGTTCGTCTGGGGCGCCCTCATAGCCTTCGCAGCCACCGGTCGCGCGCCCTTCGGTGGGGGAGCCCCCGACGCGGTCGCCTACCGGGTCATGTCCGAGGATCCTGATCTGCGTGGCCTTCCTGGCGAACTCCACGCCATCGTGAGCAACGCTCTTGCCAAGGAGCCGGGAGTCCGAGCCACCGCGAGGGACGCCGCCGAGACATGCGCCGTCCTCCTCGCAGCACAGGCCACACAGGTCGCGCCGGCCGGTGCGGAACCGACACTGGTGGGCGATCTCGTCGCTGCCCAGTGGGACGTCCTCACGCTGGACGACCCGAACTGGAGAGGTCCGGCCCGTTCCAGCAGACGACTCGTCGGCGTCGCGGCGGTGGTGGGCACTGTCATAGGTGGCCTGGCGGGTGGAGCGCTGGCCCTGCAGCCCGACAAGACGGAGACGACTTCGACGAGTTCCCGTCCTCTCGCCAGCGCATCCCCCAGCAAGACTGCCACCATGCCGGCTTCCGTTTCACCCGCAGCAAGCTCCCAGGCCGCGGTGGACGCTGCGTCATCCCCTACTCCTGCGAACGCGGATGAGGCGACGCTCGACACGTGGCGTGCGGCTCGTCGTGCCAAAGGAGAAGCGGAGATCGAGACCGAGGCCGCACTCGGGCACGATCTCAGCTACGGCATGGGCGAGGACTACAACTACAGCGGTCAGTACGACGTGGGCTACGCCCCGGCCCGGAGAGAGCTCTACATAGCCATCAGCGGCCCGGCCGTGGAGTCACGCGTCGTGCAGGGAGTGGCCAAGAACGCCTGCCTCACCTTGCGCATGATGGCGGGCATCTACAAGTCCCTTCCGTACGACGAGTACGTCTTGGTCGACAACACCACGTCCACGGCGCCGGCGATCGTGTGGGAGGACGACTTCCGCGTCAACACCGGCTGCATCACGCAGACCATCGACCGCACTGCCGCCGACCCCGGGCAGGCCCCGAGCTGGTACCCCACTGAAGGAGGACTGGCCGCGGCCCAGATCCCCAGCGTTGACAAGCGCGAAATCAGAGTGGCAACCGAGGCGGTCCACCAGCTCTTTGCCGACTGGAACGCCAACTCCCGTCTGTTCGAAGACCCCCGCTATATCAGCGACGAGAACACCAGCATCGGCTTCGCTCCGCACGAAGGGGTGATGTACGTGTGGGCCACGAAGCCCGAGTGGGACCAGAGCACACGAGAGGAGTGGGCAGAGGCCGCCGCCGGCGTGGCCTGCCAGACAGTGCTCACGGAATCTCGCGCGGGGCGGGAATGGAGCTACTCCCAGTTCGCGGTGGCGGTCCTCGACGGCGCCGGAGGCGAGGAGTTCCTTCGCTGGGGCACAGCCGGCAGCTGTACGAGCTGACCTTCCCCTGGCCCTCCATGGTTGCGTCCGGTGGAGGTCAGCCGAACGCGACATTTGTAGAAGCCGAACGCAGGGCCTTGGGCCTGCCAGCCCAGCGAGTGCACCCCGCTGGGCTGGCATTGAGGTTCGGTGAGGTTCCAACTGGCGCTCTATACGTCTTTGGTGTGCCGCGCAGCTTCGCTGCCGAGTACTTAGAAGGGAATCGGTAGGTGAGGGAGTGGGGTGGCTCTGAACCGGGCGAACGTGCTCAGGCACCGGCCAGTCCCGGAAACTTCAGACGTTTCTCTCAGGACGGCGAGACTGCGGAAGACAAAAGCCCGTGGAGTAATGGGCCTTGTGGAAGAGACTGAAGCGTGCCCCCGACACCTTAAACAGCCTGCGGGCTGCGCCGCTGGCATATCCAGGACGGGCTCGCTGGCTGGGTTGCCGCTTACCCCCGTCCCCGCGGCGCCACGCAGGTACGTTCGGTGAAGAACCAGACCCCTTTGGAGCAGGTGGCGCCCAGAACCCTGCCTTTCTCTCGAAGCCACGGATAGCGGCCTTGCAGCTCTGCGAAGTTGTCGTTCGTCACGACCGTCGCACCGGAATCATCCGCGATGACCGCCACAAGGGCATCACCCTTGCCCTCGGTACCGGCTGGCGGCTGGATGATGTCCCCCTTGCTGAGGGCGGCCTCCACGGCCTCACGTTCCGCGTCCGCGACCTTGTGCCGGAAGCTGGCGTCGACCACGACATGAATGTCGGCCTGCGGGTACTTCTTGGCCAGCGCCGTCCGAGCGGCCTGAAGCTGAGAGAAACTTGGGTGATCGTCGTCTTCGTAGACCCCCGGGCGGACCGGTGAATGACCGATCCAGGCGAGGTTGGATCCGTCGACCACCAGGGTGTGCGGGCCACCGTCGAGCGGCACCGGCCGCGCCTTCGGAGGCGCGGGAACGGGGCGGGCGCCTGCGGCCGAGGCCGTCGTCCTGAGGGGGTCCGGATTCGAGTTGCCCTTCAGCAGGCGGTCCAGCTCTTCTCGGACCTCGGGAGTGGGGCCACCCGAACCGAAGCTCTCGACCTCTCGGTCGACCACGACCTCGCCCGTGTGCTCCAGGGTGGCCTTGACGTGGAGCAGGCCGTTGGAGTCGTACGTGTACTCCAGGTCGAAGCGGGACTCGTCGCGGACCCGCGGCGTGGGGTACGTGAGGGTGAGTTCGGTGAGCTGCACGTTGTCGCGGTGGGCGAGCTCCTTGTCCGGGTCACCCTCCCAGATCTCCACGGACAGCTTCCGCGCGTGGTCCTTCTGCGGCGTGTAGCTCTTGCGCTCCTTCCAGGGCAGCGGCGAGTTCCTGGGGATGATCTGGCTGAACCGCTTGCGTCCCGAGGAGTCCTTGACCATCGTGCCGAGCGCATGGCTGGTGGCGACCTGGATGACTCCTTCGGTCTCACCGGCGAGCACAGCCGCTGCGATTGACGCGCCCCGCGCGACTGCTGTCATCGGGTCGCACAGTTCGGTGGGCACGGGCTCCGTTTGGAGTGCCTCGGCAACCGCGGCTCGCACGCTGGGGATCTGGCTCGTACCGCCGATCATGAGGATCTCGTCCACGTCGAGCGGGGCCATGTGCAGGTCCTTCAGACACTGCTCCACAGGCCCGAGGGCGCGGTCGACGAGGTCGCCGATCGCCTCCTCCAGCTCGCCCTGATGGATCTCGACGCCGACACCGTCGGGGGTGACCACCGTGACGAACGGCTGGGAGGAAAGCAGGATCTTGTTCCGCTCCACGTCCAGCCGGAACTGGCGCTCCTGTGCCGGAGTCCAGGCCCTGCGCGCGGGCGCTCGTTCGAGGACGAGTTCACGCAGCCGCCGGTCGATCTCCAGACCGCCGAGCTCCGTCACTCCGCGTGACGCGCGCTCCTCAAAGAACCCGTCCGAGTAGTCGAGCACAGTCACATCGATGGTGCCGCCGCCCCAGTCGAAGACCAGGATCTGGGAGTCCTCGCGGAAGTCGTGGACGTACGAGATGGCAGCCGCTGTCGGCTCGTTGAGCAGAGCCTGGACCTCGATGCCGGCGAACCGCGCCGCTGCCCTGGTCCGATACCGGGCGGCGCCCGTCGCATTGGCGGGCACAGTAATGACGGCGCGATCGATGTCGGTGAGGTTGTGCTGGGCGCCGTCGCGCATGGCGGTGAATACACCCGCCGCGACGGTGGTCGCCGCGAAGCGCCTGCCCTGGATGGTCACGTACTCGTCGCTTTTGAGGAGACGCTTACAGGCTTCGGCCGCCTCCTCGGAGCGGAGCTTGGCCTCCCAGCCGAACAAGGGGCCGCGCCGAAGCGAACTGACACCCACGACCGAAGGAAAGAGCTGTTCAAACCCGGGCCGCCGCCAGTCGGCATCGATGTGGTGGGCGTCGAGTGGCAGTACCTCGGCGTCGTCGCCCTGCCACTGGGCCACGACGGAATTGGTCGTACCGAAGTCGATTCCTGTCGAGGTCACTTGGCATCGTCTCCCCGCACGTCCGCCGCACTGGTCCCGTCACGCTCCGCCAGGGTCCTCAGGGCTGGGATGCGGCGGAGTTGGCCGGCGAGCAGCAGCTTGTCCGTTGCCTGGTCCACGTAGGCCGGCCGGAGCAGCTCGAAGCCCTCGCCTTCGCCCTCGACGACGACGAAGAGCTCCTGCTCATCGGCCTCCTCGACCACACGGACTCCCATGTCGATGAGGGAGGCGCGCACCGCCCGGCGGATGGCCTTCGCTCCCTGTTCGGGCGTGCTCGCGAGGACGTCGGTCTCGACCAGCCGCGCGATGTGCTCGTCCCGTGTCCTGAATGCCTCCAACACTCCCTGACGCAGCGCCGCGTTGACTGTGGCGGGGGTCGGACAGGCGTCCTGCGGAAGCTGCGCAATCAGCTCCGAAGCTCGCTCGGTGAATCGGGCGAGGAGCTGCGCCGGATGAAGGAGTTCCTCCGGCCTGAGGGTGCGCAGTTTCATGTCCGCCGTGAACTCCTGGTTCTCCTTGCGCCGGGTCCGCCCCGTGGGCTTCTTGGCCTGTCCGGCCGCGTTCGGGCTGCCATTGCGGCGTGCGGACTTGCTGCTCATGAAGTCGTCCTGTGGTCGTGATCGGGGCGCCGGGGCGCAGTCAGCAGGGTGGGGAGAAGATCGGCGATCGCGCGGTCGCGTATCGCCGAGAGGTCAGCGTCGGCCCGGTGCGTGGTCTGACGCGGCATCGCGATGGGTCCCGGCGTCAGGGAGCTCGGTCGCACCGCGGGCAGTCGCAGGGACGCAGGATCCAGCGGCAGCACGAAGAAGTCGGACCAGTCCTCGGTCTGTTCGGCCTGTTCAATCCGGCGCTTCGCCCAGTTGGCCTGCGCCGCCAGGTCGAGGTCGTCCCGGTCGGCCCGCCTGCGCTCGCGCCACTGGTGCTTCCACTGCTCACTCTTGTGCGGCAGCCCGAGCTCCAGATAAGGATTGGCGGGCTGATCCCGATCGTTGCGTTTGGTCGCCCGCCGACGCTCCAGCAGAGCCAGGTTTTCCTCGACCCGCCGGTCGGTTCGGGCGACGCGCGCCAGCGAGACGTAGGCGAGGTCGAGATCGTCATCGAGCAGGGCGAGGTAGGCGAACATGTTCCACGCCTCGGCCGCGTGCTCGGCCGGCGCATCTTCGTGATCGACGAGCTTGTCCACCTGTGCCTGGGCCTTCTTCCTCTCGCCCTGGCAGATGAGGTCGTAGGCGTGCCGCAGCGCCACGAGGGCATAGAACGGTCCGCGCGCCGGATTTACCGCGGCCCTCGGCTCCCACAGGGAGCACATCAGCCGCCACAGCCCGCGGTCGGCGGGGATGTCCGGGTCCCAGGAGCCTGTGACAGCGCCATCGCGCACCTTGCGCAGGCGAAGCACCAGCTCGCGAGGCAGTAGCCTTTCGAGTTCCTTGAGGACGTCCGTCTCACCATCCGCGACACACAGGAGCAGGTCGTAGAGGCTGCCCGGTGTCGGCTGGACCGGGTCGCCCGCCAGGAACGCCTCCCGCTCGCCGGGCTCGTCCCAGCCGAGCGAGCGGGCAAGGGCGGCATCCGTCTTCTCCGGCGCGAGCCTGGCGAGCAGGTAACGCTGTTCGCCGGCGTCCGCCCGCAGGGCCCACGGCTGATGGCCGCGTTCCAATACGCCTGCCTCGATCAGGTCGTCGATGATGCCGAGGGGCGCCCAGGATACGATGGCCCCCAGATGGTGCGTGGACAGCTCTTTCAGGTTCCTCCGGGCAAGAGCTTGCTGAAGTGCGAAAGCCCCGGTGGGATCCGCCTCGGCCCCGCCGGGCATGGTGTCCGTGCCGAGGTCAGCCGCCGGGACCGCTCCCATGATCACCGCGAGTCGGCGCTCACCAGCCGGGGAGAGCCAGGGCAGGCCGACTTCGTAGACGGCGGAGAGCACGGCGGCGGTCTGCTCGACGGCCCGGCCCGGATCGACGGCTTCGAGCAGGGCCTTAACGGCGTGGACAAGTTGGGGTGTCGGCTGTCCGTCCAGACAGGCACGAATGGTGTCGACGCCCCACCGCAGGGTTTCGTCCTCGGCGTTCGTGGACTCCAGCAGCCCGCGCAGCACATCCTCGACACACGCCACCGCCTCCGCACCGAAGACCCCGGCCCTGCGCCACTTGCGCAACGCGAACCCGTCGACCACGCCCCCGGAACTGGTGATCGCGGCGGAGCGTCGGGCGGACCGCCGCGCCCGCCACGCCTCGACCATCTCAGCGCGTGTCATCGAATCCGTAAACGGCGGTGCCCCCGCTCCGAATCCACCGATCCGATTGGCCGAAGCGTCCTCGTTCTCCATGCGTCCCGCTCGTCTCCCGCGTTTGAAACCTGCGTCGTATTTTGACAGGTCTTCTCTGGTGGCGGCAGGCACCCTTGCTGGACCTGTCTGACAAACGATCTTGGAGGGGTTCGCGGAGCCAGAGGATGAGTGCGGCGAGGTGGACTCCTGCCTTGTAACGGGCGGCGAGTTTGTCGAAGCGGGTGGCGATCGCGCGGAACTG
>NZ_JBHYZW010000030.1:0-50417 GCF_042754005.1 Streptomyces sp. NPDC059247 | reverse complement strand
GCCGGTTTCGGTGAAAGTGGTTCAGAACGAGCTACGCCTGCGGTAGAACTGCAGCTCAGCAAGACTGCTCCCCATACGCGCGGGGATGGACCCGGCCAGCAGATCCTCAGGTGAGAGCCGAGTGGCTGCTCCCCGTACGCACGGGGATGGACCCCGTGTTCTGTTGGTCTGCTGGAGGCTATCGGCGGATGAGGGATCCGGGATCGAACGTGATCGGGAACGGCTCTGCGAGCCGGGCCACAGCGCCAGCCAGGTGTTCGTCGTCGGTATAGGAGCCGCCCCTCGTGCGGCGGCCGGCCAGGAGCCGCGGGGCGGGCTCCAGCTCGATACGCCAGTAGTGCTCGATACTGGCGGCCGAGTACAGGGCGGGCTTGAGTTTGCGGTCGGTGACCCGGGTCGAGGGCGAGGCGATCTCCACCACCATCAGCACATCGTGAGCAGTCACGGCCGTCACCGCTTCCCTGGCGGCCGAAGCGTCGACGACGGCAAGGTCGGGTATGAGCAGCCCGTCGGGGACGATGATGTTGATCGCCTCGAAGACCTCGACCTGCGCGCCAGCTGTCTCGGCGGCCTGTTCCAAGAGGTTGTGCAGCCGGTGCGAGGCACGCTGGTGCGCCAGGCCGGGCGCCGGGCTCATCATCAGCTGTCCTCCGACCAGCTCGATGCGCTGGGTACTGTCCTCGTCCAGGGCCAGGACGTCGTCCAGTGTCCAGGGCCCGATGTGACTGTGGGCGACACTCACGGTCCTTTCACCTCCTTGGCAACAGTCCTAGTGTGACTTGCCACGCAGACGATTGTCCGTTTCGATGCCCAGAAATTGCATGTTCATCCGGCCTGACGCAGGTCGGGCACGGCGTGCGGCTCCGTCCGTCCGGTGCGCTCGGCGCGGGCCCGCAGGATCGCGGCGGCACGTACGGCTTCGCCGCCTTGGCGCTGCTGAGCGCGGACGTCCTCGAAGGACGGCGGCACCTCGTCCTCCAGGTCCTGCTCGGCGTCAGGGAAGACGGTGGCGGCGAGCTCGCGCCGGACCTGCTCCGGGCGTGCGACGCCGACGGCCTCGAGCAGCTCCACTGCTCCCCGCACCCGCAGGGATGGACCCCCCGACGAGTGCGGCACCGTGGTCCGCCGCGACTGCTCCCCGCGCCCGCAGGCCTCGCCCGGCGCTGCTCCCCTCACGCGCGGGGATGGACCCGAGGAGAACGCATGACGCACACCCCGAGCCTGCTGCTCCCCGTACGCTCGGGGATGGGTCGGGTTCGCTGGCGTGACCGACCGGGAGCGCACCGCTCCCTGGAGCGCCCTCTGTCGACTGGCGCCTTGCCGGACGGCGCCTGCCAGGCCTGACCGAGGGCTCCCCTCCCGCAGCCCTGCCCCTTGTTCCTGTTGGCGCGGGCCAGAACCTGGGGTGACGGGCCCCTGGCCTGACCAGATCGACACTTTAACCGTTCCGGTCGCTTTGCCGGTTTCAGTGAAAGTGGTTCAGAACGAACTGCGCCTGCGGTAGAACTGCAGGTCAGGAAGGCTACTCCCCGCGCCCGCAGGGATGGACCCGAGACCGGGAGGTCGCGCTCGATGGCCTGCTCCTACTCCCCGCGCCCGCAGGGATGGACCACATGACGCGTGACCTCCTGGAGCTGATAGAGGCTGCTCCCCGCGCCCGCAGGGATGGACCCTCCTAGAGCGCGCCCATCTGGGCGAAGTAGTGCTGCTCCCCGCGCTCGCGGGGATGTATCTCGCTCGACGCTGAGGAGGCCCGTCCGTACCTTGCTCTCAGGGATCGTGCCCCGCCGACCAATACCTCGTTGGACGGCGCCGCTTGCTCCCCGAGTGGCGGGCTTCGCGGAGTCCGGAGCCCTGCTCCTTGTTCCTGCTGGCGCGGACCGGATCCTGGATGGCGGGCGGCTGGCCTGTCCTGATCGACACTCTGACCGTTCCGGTCGCTTTGCCGGTTTCAGTGAAAGTAGCTCAGACTAAGCTGTTCCTGAGGTAGAACTGCAGGTCAGGAAGGCTGCTCCCCGTACGCGTGGGGATGGACCCAGGTACCCGGCGAGGGCGTTCTCACTGACGTGCTGCTCCCCGTACGCGCGGGGATGGACCCCCGTAGAAGTGGCGGTTCCCGTCGACGTCCGCCTGCTCCCCGTACGCGCGGGGATGGACCTGCGCCGCCGTCCCGGGACTGGTGAGGGCAGAGCTGCTCCCTGCGCCTGCGGGCATGGGCCCGACCTTCGCTCGATCTTCGCCCTCGATGCCGACTGCTTCTCGTGCGCGTGTGGGTTGATCCGCGCCGGTTGCCCCGCTGAGCGGGGCTTCGGACTGCTTCCCGCATGGCCCCCGTCGACCAGTGCCTTGCTGGACGGCGACGCTTGGGCCCCGGACGCCGGACTCGCCTCTTGGAGCCCGCAGCCCTGCCGCTCCTCGTTCCTGTCGACGCGACCGGATCCCGGGACCATGGGCGGCTGGCCTGCCCCGATCGGCGCTTTAGCTGTTCTAGGCGCTTTGTCGGATTCAGTGAAAGTGGTTCAGAACGAGGAGCACCTGCGATAGAAATGCAGGTCAGGAAGACTGCTCCCCGTACGCACGGGGATGGACCCGACCCGGGCCCGCGACGGACTCGCCGACCTCGCTGCTCCCCGTACGCACGGGGATGGACCCCGGTAACCCAGACCGGGGTCGGGGCCCTGCTCCCCGAGCCTGTGGGGATGGATCCGCGCCGGTTGCCCCGCTGAGCGGGGCCTCGGACTGCTTCCCGCATGGCCCCCGTCGACCAGTGCCTCGCTGGACGGCGACGCCTGGGCCCGGACGCCGGACTCGTCCCGCGGCCCCGGCTGCGCTTCGCGCGGCCCTTGTTGACCGGTGTTGACCAGCGCCTTGCTGAATGGTCCGTCCGCCCGGGCCGCAGGGGATCACTCCCCGGTGTCCGCGTCTGGTGCTCTGCTCCTTGGTCATGCCGAGCGACCTGGTCCAGGACCGCAGGCGGCTGGCCTGCCCCGATCGGCACCTTGATCGCTATAGGAGCCTTGCCGGTTTCAGTGAAAGTAGCTCAGAACCAACAGTGCCTGCGGTAGAACTGCAGCTCAGCAAGACTGCTCCCCGCGCCCGCGGGGATGGACCCGAAGCGGACGCTCCGCCGATCCTGGTCCGCTCCTGCTCCCCGCGCCCGCAGGGATGGACCCGGCTCGAACAGGGATGTGTTCCGTCGGCCGGTCTGCTCCCCGTACGCGCGGGGATGGACCCCGGTCTGCGGCGGTTTTCTGGCTCCATGCTTGCTGCT
The DNA here is from genome assembly GCF_042754005.1 of Streptomyces sp. NPDC059247. NCBI lineage: Bacteria > Bacillati > Actinomycetota > Actinomycetes > Kitasatosporales > Streptomycetaceae > Streptomyces > Streptomyces sp. NPDC059247. Next base: position 47,146 of record NZ_JBHYZW010000030.1, on the reverse strand, counting down.
CCCCGTACGCGCGGGGATCGACCCGTTTCATCCGGCGCGCGATCTCATTGCGGGGGCTGCTCCCGTACACGCAGGGATTACCCCCGTAACGGACTCCGTCCGAATCGGCGCCAGGTTCTACAAGGCCCGCTTCTGGTCCCACGCCCTGGCCTGGCAGAACTCCGCCCGCGCTCCCGTACGACGGCCTGCCTCACTGGAGCGGCGGTGTTCCCGTCCGCGAGAGCGACGGCTGGGCGGCCCGGCCAGATACGCCAGGATCCCGTACACCCCGCCGCAAGCGAGCCCGCCCTGGGCGAGAACATGCCCGGCGAGCGGACCCTCGGCCCGGAGGCAGGCCCGCACCGCGCGGTGCTTCGCGATCCGCTCGGCTGTCGGCAGATCCACGACGGGGCCTTCCCGCTCACGCCGCTTCGGCCTGCGGCGGTGGGCGGCGGCGAGGGCCTTGAGTGCCTGGCAGGCCGCGACGGCGTCGGCCCGGTGCGGGTGCGTGATCACGCGGGCGGCGAGGTCGCGTACGAGGCCGAGGAGCCGCTCGGTCATCCGGATCCCGGCCAGGGCCGGGATCCGGTGTGTGCGCCGGTCGGCGGTCCCCGGGCCGTACGGATCAGCCGTCGGCGGTCCCCGGGCCGTACGGATCGGCCGTCGGCGGCATCACCGGCTGTCGGACCGCCACGCCCGGGTCGGCGGCCTCCGGGTCAGACCCACACGCTGATGGCTTCGAGGCGCCGGTGCTGGCCCGTCGTCCCGACCATCACCGGGTTGCCGTACTGGGTCGCCGTCCAACCGAGGTCCTGCACGTGCCCCTGCGCGGCCAGCGGCCCGGTGCCGACCTGGAGCCACAGGGCCTCCATCCGGCGGGACTGCCCGGTCGTCCCCACCGTCACCGAGGCGCCGTTCCCCGCGCACCGCGTGCCCTGCCAGCCGACATCCGCCAGATGCGCGTCGGCGCACACGCCCCCGGTGTCCGAGGTCGCGATCTCCACCGCCTCGACGGACTTGTGGTATCCGGCCGACCCGGCGGGTGCCCCGTTGCAGGCCGTGCCCAGCCAGCCCAAGTCCGCGACGTGGGTGCGGTAACAGACCACCCGGGCCGTCACCCCCGCGTCGCGCCGGGACAGCTCGGCTCTCAACGCCTGGACCGGCGTGACACCGACCGCGTACCTGGTCTCCCCGGAGGCGGTCTGTGTCCCACCGGCCCGGCCCTGGGCGCCCGCGTCCTGGGCCTGCGCCGTACCCATGCCCGCCAGCGCGAACGCGCCCACCGCACCGAGCGCCAACAGCGCCCGCACCCCCCGCCGGACCGTTCCCCTGTTCTCCGTCGTGATCACGGTGACCCCTCCCTCAGAGCTTCGGATGGACTGCCGAGGTGTCTACCAACCCGGCCCTGTGGCTGACGAGGGCTGGGACACCGGCTGTCCTGATGTCCCTGACGGATGACCGAAACGAGGAGGCGGGGGCGCGGACTCCACCGGGCACCCGAATGCTTCTGGTCCGGTGCGGCCGGGCTCAGCGTTGACGGGCAGGCTCAGGTGCCGGTGGACCGTGGTCGTCGTGGCTGGCGTTCGATGTCGTCGGCGGCATCCGGTCAACTCAGATGTTCTGCAAGGGCACTAACCAGTCGTTACGGAAAGTCATTTGAGATAGCCCCCTCCGGTACGAGAGTGCCGGTGTGCCATCGGAAAGGCGTCGACTACCGGCGGCGGGTCCGCACTTGAGCCTGCTCAGGCAGGTCAGACTCGCGCCTTGCGCTCATCCGCTCAGCGCCAGGCTTCTCCCCTGCCCTCACAGGAGCCACTCGACGTGCCCTTGACGGCACCTCTGGTGGCATGGACGTCTCTTGCCACCGAGCCCGCCGCAACGTCACTTCCTGACTTCCTGGGGAGCCTGTGGGGGGGAATCGACTGCGTCACACAACCCGATCCCGAAAGATGCTGAAAGACTCATCCGCGCATGTCAGGGGTGGGTGTAGCCGCATCGATGCAGGTCAACGCCGCCAGGTAGACACCTTCATGACGTACATACCGAGGTCGTCGGCCTCGACGCCCCCGGGGAGCGAGCCGCCTTCACTCAGGGGCGTGACATAGAGGGTCGCTACGACCTCTTCCAACACTTTCCCAGGCTACCCATCTCTTGAGCCCTACAGCCCACGGACGGCTTCTCCGGGGCGTGATGGCGGGAATCACCGGTCAGCGGCGCGGCGGGGAATCCGGGGAGTTCCGGCCGACGGGCCGGTCACCCCTGCTCGCCCAGCAGACCATCGACGGTGCCGCGCCCCTCGCTGCCGACCTCCGGCATGAAGTGAGCACAGTAACCGAGGGTGATCATCGACGAGGAGTGTCCGGCGCGCGGCCCGGTGTGACCGGCGGTGAGGAGCGCCCGGTGCTCAAGCGCCGCGCGCGGCGAGGTGTCGGCGACGGCGACGGCGACGCTGGAGGAACCGGCGTGCCCCGGCGGCGGCCCCGCCCCTCCCGGACGGCACGGCCGCGTCGGGAGGGGCGGGCCGTGAGCCTTTGGCGGGGATCTGGGGCGGCTTTGGCCCGGCTCAGAAGAATCACCGATGGCCAGCAGGCCATGTGTCACCAGCCATCACTCGAGAGGGGTTCTGTCATGAAGAAGATCCAGATCCGCAAGGCCGGCCCGGTTCGCCTGACCTCTTCGGCCTGTTCGACGTACCCGGCCGCCAACTGAGTACAGCGCACCTGAAGTGCCGTTCCGGGTTCCGGTGGCGGGCGGTCGTCCGCCACCGGAACCCGTGCGGTGTACGGGCGCCGTGCGCGGTACGGGACCATTGCAGATGAAGGAGCCGCGATGGCGGATCAGGAACTTCGTGACGGCACCGCGCGGCCGGACGCCTCGGACGCCCCCTCGGACGTCGCGGTGGCGCGCGACCTCGACAGGCCGCTGACGCTTCACCGCCTCGTGCACCTGGAGGAGAACGGCGAGGTCACGATCGGCCGGCCGGACATCGAGTCCTTCGCCATCTTCCCGCCGGACGGTGCCGCACTGGTGCACCGCCTCCAGGAGGGCGCGACCCCCAGACAGGCCGCGGACTGGTACGAGGCCGAGTACGGCGAGCCCATCGACGTCGCCGACATCGTCGAGGCGCTGTACGAGCTGGACTTCGTGAGCTCCGAGGCCGACGCCGCCCCGGACACCGTCCGGCCGGTGCGCTGGCAGCGGCTCGGGCAGGTGCTGTTCTCACCGGTGGCATGGCTCTGCTACGGCGCGGTGGTGGCCTGGGCGACGGTGCTGATGGTACGCAGCCCCGATCTGCTGCCCAGCCCCCGGGCCATGGTGTTCAGCGACTACTACTCCCTGATCATGGTGGTGATGACGGTCGCGGCGGCACCGCTCATCGCGGTCCACGAGATCTACCACGCGCTGGCCGGCCGCCGCCTCGGCATCGGGTCGCGCACCCGGATGTCGTACCGCTTCTACTTCCTGGTGGTCGAGACCTCCCTGGACGGCCTGGTCGTGGTGGAGCGCCGAAAACGCTATCTGCCGATCCTGGCCGGAATGATCGTCGACGTGGTCCTGGTCGGTGTGCTGATCATCGTCGCGGACCTCACCCGAGGGCCCGGCGGCGTCGGTCTGGCCGGCCGGGTCTGCCTGGCGGTGGCCTTCGCCGCGGTGGTCCGTGTGCTGTGGCAGTTCTTCTTCTACCTGCGCACCGACATCTACGTGCTGATCAGCACGGCCCTCGGCTGCGTGGATCTGCACACCACGGCCACCCGGATGCTCCGCAACCGGTGGAACCGGCTGTTGGGGCGCCCGGACCGGCTGCTGGACGAGTCCGAGTGGCATCCGGCGGACCGGCGGGCGGCGCGCTGGTACTCCTGGCTCATCCCGGTCGGCTACACGCTCAGCCTGAGCACCTTCCTGCTCGGCCTGGGGCCGGTCTTCTTCGACATGATCGGCGCCGTCCTCGGCCGCTTCACGGCCGACCGGCCGGACTGGGTCATGCTCGTGGACGGCACGGTCTTCCTACTGCTGACCTTCCTGCAGATCGGCATCGCCCTCTGGCTCGCCGCCCGCGACCGGCTCCGCAGGCGCCGCGAGCGGACCCGGCACGTCATCGCCTGACGTCGGCGTCCGCCGCGCGCCTCCCCGTCCCCACCCCCGGCGGGGCCCCACGGCCGTCTCCACCCCGAAGGCCCTCAGTGAAAGGAAGAAACGTGAGCGGTCACTACTGGATCTCCGCCCCGCACTCCCGCCGACGGGAGCGGCTGCGGGACGCCCTCGGTCTGCCCGGTCCGTCGCTCACCGCGGACGCGCACCGCAGGCTGCGCGGTCCGTACACCGCCGCCGGTACGCTGCTGCGCGAGATCGCGCCGGAGATCCTGAGGGCCAGGCCCGACCTCGCGGACCGGCACTACATCGAACTCCAGCAGAGCACCCATGAGTTGACCCCCCTGGTGCCGCCGCTGGTCCGGGGGGTCCAGGAACAGTCCTCGGCCGGTGAGATCAGCCGGTACCCGGCGCGGCTGCACTCGCTGCGGGTGGCGCACGGGCTCGTGGAGTTCCTCCTCGCGGCCCTGCCCGACGTGACGGACGCGCCCCGCACCCTGGTCGTGACGAACGTCGAGCACGCCGACGTCACCGATCAGGAGTTCCTGGCGGTGGCCCTGCGCCGGATACCGGCGAAGCTGCTGACGATCGTGGTCTGTTCGGGCCCGGAGCCGCTGCGGGAGCCGCCGGGCGAGGTGTCGGTGTCGCTGCCGGACGCGCTGGCGGCGTACGCGACCCCCGTCACCGGACCGGCGGAGCCGGGGACGGAGCCGGACGCCGCCCCGTCGACCGGGGCCGGGGCCCCCGCCGAGGCGCGGCGCGCGGCCCGCGCGTTCGTGGACGGCGACTGCGTGGACGACGAGCCGGGCCCGGCCGCCGCCTACGCGGCGCTCACGCCCTCTGAGCGGGCGGCCCTGCACGAGCGCAGGGCCGGGGAGCTGGCCGAGCGGGTCGAGGCGGGCGAGACCTCGCTGCGCCTGGGAGCGCTGCCGTACCACCTGCTGCGGGGCACGGACCCCGTCGGCGCCGGGGTGGCGGCGGCGCGGCGGGCCCTCGACCACTGCAAGTACCTGGGCTTCTACCACGTCTCGGCCGAGATCAGCGAGGCCGCGAGGGCCGTCCTGAGCGCCGAGGAGCACCCCGACACCTGGTGGTACTTCATCCGCGAGGCCAGCGCCTGCCTGGCGGCGGGCGGGCGGCCGGACGAGTCGGCGGCCCTCCAGCACGAGGCCCGAACCCGCACCCTGAGCGCGACCCACCACATGAAGCTCGCCTACGAGACCGGGATGCTCTACGCCCGCCACTACCCGCCGGAGCGGCGTGACGAGGGCCTGGCGCGCGCCTGGGTCAACCAGGCCATCAGCATCTCCGACCTGCTGCGGGACCCTGACGAGCGGGCCTTCTTCTCGGTCTTCAACCGCAACGGGCTCGCGCTGGTCGAGGTCCGCGCGGGGCGGCCGGACGAGGCGCTGCGGCTGCTGGACGAGGGGATCGAGCGGCTGGACCGGGAACTGGGCCTCGGCAAGCGCAGCTGGCACCGGACCGGCCTGCGCTACAACCGGGCCCAGGTGAACACGATGAGCGGGCGGCTGACGGAGGCCCTGGAGGACTACGCCGAGATCCTGGCGGCGGACGAGGGCTTCTCCGACCACTACTTCAACCGGGGCGTCATCCTGCGCAAGCTGGGCCGTGCCGAGGAGGCGATCGACGAGTTCACCAGGACGCTGCGCCTGGAGCCGCCGTTCCCCGAGGCGTACTACAACCGGGGCGACGCCCGGCTGGAGCTGGGGGACGCCGAGGGCGCCCTGGCGGACTTCGACCGTGCGCTGGAGCTCGAACCCGGCCATCCGGAGGCGTCGCTCGGCCGGGCCGGGATCCTGGCCGACCTCGGTGACACCTCGGCGGCGCTGGAGAGCGTCACCGGCGGTCTCGCGGAGCACCCGGAGCACCCGTATCTGCTGTCGCTGCGCGGGCGGCTGCTGGCGGAGGAGGGGGACGTGTCCGCGGCCCGGGAGGCTCTGGAGGCCGCGCTGCGCAACGATCCCGAACTCGCCGAGGCGTGGGCGGTGCGCGCCGAACTGGCCTACCTGGACGGCGACCTGGACCTGTCCGTGACCGACTTCGACCGGGCCGTGGCGCTCGCGGACCGCGCGGACTTCCGGTTCAACCGCGGTGTGGTCCACGAGGCGGCCGGCCGCTACGGCGAGGCCGCGGCGGACTTCGAGGTGGCCCTGGCCGCCACGGGTGACCCCGAGGCCCGCAGCCACCTGGACAGCTGTCTGCGCGCCGCCGGGCAGGCCCGTGCGTAGGGTGGCGGAGGACACCGCTCCGGTCGGCGGGCAGCCGTCGGCCGGAGCGCCCGTGACGGCCGGAGCGCCCGTGACGGGTGAGCGGCCCGTGACGGGTGAGCGGCCCCTCACGGGCGGCGGGCGCCCGTCCGGCGCGCTCGCCGAGCCGGGCGTACTGGCCGAGCCGGGCGTACTGGCCGAGCGGTTCACCGAGGCCATGTCCCGGCTGGTGACCGGAGTGGCGGTGGCGACCGCGCGACGGTCGGACGGCCGCCCCCTCGGGATGCTGGTGTCCTCGTTGTGCTCCTACAGCGTGCGACCGCCGTCCGTCCTGATGGCCGTCGCCGACGGCTCCCGGACCGGCCGGGAGCTGAGCGCCCGGCCCGGCACGGACTTCGGGGTGCATCTGCTGGGCGCGGACGACGAGGCGCTGGCCCGGGTGTTCGCGGGCGGCGCGGACGACAAGTTCGCGGAGGTCCTGTGGGAGTGGGACGGTGACGTGCCGCGACTGCTCGGCGTGTCCGGCTACCTGCGCTGCCGGGTCGCCGCGGCCTTCCCGCACGGCGACCACACCGCGCTGGTGGGCGAGGTGTCCTCCTGCGTGCCGGGCGAGGGACAGCCCCTGGTCTACTACGGGCGCCGGCTGGACTGGCGGCTGCGCTGAGGGCCGGAAAGGGTCCACGTCAACGAGCAGATGAACGTTCCTGCTCGGCGCTCAGCGCCGAACGGCAGTACTCGTGACCGGCGTTGAGCGGGGGCCGCACCCGCAGCACCGCCTGCTGCGCCGCCTTGAGGGCGGATCCCGGCTCGATGCCACCGGCCGCCACCACCGTCCGCCGGGCCTCGGCGTAGACCTCCAGGGCCTCGGTCTGTCGGCCGGTGGCGGTCAGCGCCAGCATCAGCAGCTCGTGGAACGCCTCCCGCAGGGGATAGCGGGCGCACAGCTCCCGGAGCTCGCCGGTGACCTCCCGGGCGCGGCCCCGGCAGATGTCCGCACCGATCCGGTCCTGCACCACCGCCAGTTGTTCCTCGGCGAGCCGGTCGCCGTAGAAGCCGGGCAGGTCCGCGTGGGTCAGATCGCCCAGGGGCGTACCGCGCGAGAACGTCAGAGCGCGCCGGAAGGCGTGGCCGGCGGCCTGACAGTCACCGGCGGCGAGCCGGTCGCGGCCCAGGGCCGCCTGCTCGCGGAAATCGTCCAGATCGAGTTCCCCGGGCCCCACGCGCAGCAGATATCCGGACCCCACCGTCGGCAGCAGCGGATGGTGGCGGGCGTCCAGGCCGTCGCGGCTGTGGCCGGGGACCAGGATCCGGCGCAGGCCCGAGACGTACATCTGGAGCGCCGCCAGCGCCGAGCGGGGCGGCCGGCCGTTCCACAGGTCCTCGATCAGGGCGTCGGCGGAGGACTGCTGGTTGGCCCGCAGCAACAACAGGGCCAGTAATGCACGGGACTTGAGTGCGGTGGGCGTGCATGGCCGACCTTCGAGCCGCACTTCCAGGGGTCCCAGGAGCAGATAGCGCGGCCCGCTCCCCGCCGCTTCGGCGTCCGTGTGCTCCCAGGGTTCCGGGGGCGTGCCGGGATGCCGCCCCGCACCGCCCTCCGCGCCGCCCGCCACCATGGTCCTCGCGCGCTGGAACGCCACCGCCGTCGACTCTCCCGTCACTGTGACTTGTGTGCAGGATGTGCGTGAACTGCGCCCAATGTGGGGGGCCTTGGCATGTACGGGCAAGGTTCGAATCGAGCCATCCTGGGCCGCGGAGGTCTCGGGCCCGTGGGACCGCGACCGAAGAGGAGACGGGGCCGCCCGCTCGTCCTCGCCCCGCGACCGTGGACGGAGCCGGAGGAGCGGAGCGGGGACGCGGCCGGGAAGGCGGACCGGACGGCGGCGCCGCCCCGCCCCGGCAAGCACCCCGGGCCCGTGGGGGAGCCGCTCCGTGCCCCCTGATGGCGCGGGGTGTCGCGGTCGGCCGCCCGCCCCCGGCGCCGCTCCCGCCCGACCGGGTCCGTCCCCGGGGCGCGCGGCGACGCCCCGACCCCACGGGCGTGTGTCGACCCGTCGACCGTCACGAGAGGGCGCCGCGAGCGGCACGCGGGGACACCGTCCCGCGCGGGCCCCGGAGTCGCTCGTCGGCCATCGGCGGGAGTCCCGCCCCGCCACCACGATCTTCACCATGTGGGAGGAGGCGATGACGGCCCCGGCAGGAAGAGGCGGCCATCCTGGCGTCGCCGTCCGACCCACTCCGGCTGCCGGGTACCGGAGGTACGAGCCGGGCATCGGAGGTGCGAGAGGGCGGAGTCCTCCTCGCGGAGGCCCGTGCGATTCGCTCCGGGCAGCGGACGCGCCGCGTGGGCTACGGCACGGTTCCCCGCACACGGTCCGACGTGTCCGCCGCCCCGGGCGGGAGGGTCGCGCACCTGATCCGCTCCGGCTCGCTCGCACGGAGGGCGGTCGTCGGCCGGGCCCACGCGTCACCCCCGGTTCGGCTCACCTCCGCTTGAGCCGAGACTGTTCGTCAGGGGCCGTCGCGAAGGGCCCCCGTGTCGGTGTGCCGTCCCGGGGAGGCCCGTCGTCGGCGCGGGTGGACGGGCCGACCGACCGGTCACTTCAGACGGTCCGCCAGTTCGGCCAGCCAGCCACCCGGGCCGAGGGGCTCGGGCGGGTCCACCTCCATGCCGAGCTCGACGAGGGCCAGGGCGAGGTCGGACTCGTCCAGGGGGAGGCTCAGCAGGTCACGGAGCTCGCCGACCAGCTGGGCCACCAGACCCGTGTCCGTGGTCGCCAGATAGTCGGCGAGGGCCGTGTCGTGGTCGCCGAACTCCTCCGGCAGGTCCTGGCCGAACCAGCCGCCGAGGAGCTGGCCCAGCTCCGGGAAGCGGGCGTGCCACTCCCAGTGGGTGCGCGGGGTGGCCGGCGGCGGGGCCTGGCCCGTCTCGACGCTGGCGCGGAGCCGGTCGGCGAGCCCCCTGAGCCAGTCCTGGACCTCGTCGTCGGGCAGGCCCACGTCCGGCACCGGGTAGTACTCGCCGAGCCGCACCCGCAGCCGCCCCGGCGGGTTCTGGGCGTACTCGCGCAGTTGGTGCTCGGCCACGCCGATCACCCAGGGGCGGGTGCGCCAGCAGTGCCGCAGGTACGCCTCCAGGGCCTCCGGGTCGTCGGCGCGGCGCCCGAGGTGCGCGCGGACGACCTGGTCCAGCTCGCCGTACTTCCGGTCGTGGTCGAGGGGCTTGAGCGGCATCGGCTGAGGCTTCCCTACAGGTCGATCGGGACGGTGGAGTGCACGGTGAAGCCGAGCGGGCCGGTCTCGCTGCGCCGCAGCACCACCCGTGCGGCGCGCACCTCGACGGCGTCCCGGCCGACGAGCGCCATCGGGTCGCTGAGCACCCGCCCGACCGGCTCGGGCCGCGAGGGCCAGGCCGCCTCGATGGCGAGCCGCTGCCGGGTGGACTGGGCGAGCCAGCGGTGGATGACCTGTTCGTTGCGGGTCACCACCTGCTGGGTGGCCCACTGGGCGGTCTCCCTGTCCGGGTAGGTCGCGGCGCGGTTCCGGCGCGCGGTCATTCAGTGCTCCCGCCGCATGTGGTCGTCGACGGCGGCCGTGATCGAGAGGAGCGCGTCCCGGGTGGCCCAGGACAGCCGGGGCCGCAGGCCCTCGGCACCGGGGAACAGGACACGGGCCCGCTGCGCCTCGCCACCGTACCCGGCGGCGAGTTCGGCGCAGAAGGGGTGCTCGTTGTCGAGGAGGGTCCGCACCACCTCGCCGACCGGTCCCGGCTCGTCCATGAGGATCGCGTCGAGACCGAAGAGCAGGGGGAAGGTGCGAAGGAATTCCCAGCCCTCCATCGGGAGTTCCGAGAATTCCGCCGCACCGGCCCGGTCCCGCTCACGGAGTGATGTCGCGAGCGTCCGGAGGAATTGCGCCGGGTCCGCGCCGCCCGCGGCCCGCGCCGCCTTCTCACGGAACGCGTCCGGAGCGGCGCCGAGACCGTCGGCTGCCGCTTCCAGGGCGCCCGCCGCCGCGTACGCCGAGCAGTTCCACTGCGCGACGGCATCGCCGCGCACCAGCCGTACGTACCGCCCGAGCTCGGCGTCGAGGGACAGCCGGCCCGCCGAGTCCCGTACCGACACGGCGAGGTCGAGGAGCCGGACCACCGGCCCGTCCGAGAACATGGCACACACCTCTCTCACGGTCCCTTGTGCGGCCAGCGGAAGACGTGGTGCAGCAGCTTCCGGACGATGTCCATCGCCCAGTCCGGGACGCCTTCGAGCAGCCAGGAGATGAGGTTGCTGGAGTAGTCGTCCATGTCACCCCACTTCAGATCGGTGATCCGGGAGTAGCGGGGCGGCGAGTCGATGACGTGCGGGAGCGGGAACTGCTGGGGCTGGGCGGTGCCGGAGGGGTGGCTCGCGGCCTCGGCCCGCGCGTAGTTGTCGGCGGTGGTGGTGAAGCCGGTGGCGACGCCGCCGATGCCCGCGACGGCCTTGGCCCAGGTGTCGAGGAACGTGTTGCCGACCTTCACGTACGAGGCGGAGACGGCTTCGGCGGCGGGACCGTGGCCGCCGCAGTCCATGTACTCGCTGACGGCGAGCAGGAAGTCCTTGGCGGCCTTGTCCAGATGGACCTGCTGGGCGGCGACGATCCCCGCCACCCCGTTCAGCTGGGTTGGTGTGACGTCGAATCCGGTGCCCGGGGCGGGGGGGCGCGGCGGGAGTCCCCATCAGGCCGCGCCCCAGCCGCGCAGCACCGCGCGGTGGGCGGCACCGTAGTTGGCCTGCCCGTTGGTCACGACCTCGTGCAGCCACTTCTGCGCGGCCTGGAGGTCCCGCATCTGCCGGTCCCACTGGTCGAGCTCGTCGACGAACGCCTCGCGGGCCTCGCCGTCCCAGGTGAGCACGACCCTCTCCGTGCGCCGGTACAGCGTCTCCAGCTTGCTGTTGAGCTGTCTGAGGATGTCTTCGAGCTCGGTGGCGAGATCCCCCAGCGTGCCGAAGTCGACACCTATGTGGTCGTCGGACAAGAGAGCCCCCCGTGCTCCTCGGTGATGGGCCTGCGCGGTGTGCTCAGACGTCCAGGATGCCGCTGCGGGGTCCGGCGGGCGGGCCCTGCGGAGCGGCCTGGAGCTTCGCGGCTTCCGCGGCCACGTCCACCGCGCTCTCCGACTGCCGCAGGCGCCTCAGGTTCTCCATCTCCTGCGCGGTGAAGCCGTCGCGGCTCAGCCGCACGGCCTGTTCGAGGACGACGAGGATCTCGCGTACGCGTACGGCGTCCTCGGACGCGGCCCGGTGCAGCGAGCGGTACGCCTTCCCGGTCCCGCCCTTCCAGCCGGCCTCGATCCGGTCGACGACGCCGTCCATCCGCCGTACCTGGCCGTCGATGTGACGCTGCATCGCGTCCAGATCGTCCGCCAGCCTCGTCAGGTCCTCTTCCGAGGTCTTGAGATGCGCGTCGATGGTCATGGCCCCCGCCTTTCGTCGCTGCCGCAACCATGACAACGGGCTGCGACAGCCGTCCGGGAGCGGGTGCCCGCGCGGGGGCGGGCGGGAACGCCCGGAGTCCGCTTCCCCGGGTGGTGCCGTCAGCACCGATGAGTTTCCCGGCCCGCCACGGTCCTTCCTGCCGTGGGGGCCGAAGTGCGGTCGCCCGAGGGATCGCGGGACGAGGAGCAGCATGATCATCATCGCCGGGCAGTTGTGGGTGGACGCAGCGGACCGCACCGCGTATCTGGCCGGGTGCTCGGAGGTCGTCCGGCAGGCCCGTGCCACCGCGGGCTGTCTCGATTTCGTCCTGTCGGCCGATCCGGTCGAGCCGGACCGGATCAACGTGTACGAGCGCTGGGAGACGGACGAGGACCTCGCCCGCTTCCGCGACACGGGCCCGGAACCCGAGCAGGCGGCCCACCTGCGCGCCGCCGAGGTGCGCAAGTACCGGATCTCCGGCGTCGAGAACCCGTAGGGGTCCGCCCTCAGGACGGAGGGCGGACCCCGGGCCCGCGCCGTCACCGGGGGTACGGCCGCCGGGAGGCACCGGCGGCCGAAGGGTGCGATGCGGCCGAAGGGTGCGATGCGGCCGGAGACGTGGCGGTGCCGCCCCGCCGGTGCGGCGGACCGGGAGCGCCGACGGCGACCCGTACGGGACACGCGTCGGCGCTCCGGGCCAGGAACGCCTCCAGGCCGGGAACACCTCCGGGCCGGGAACGTCCCCGGGGCGCACCCGGCGGGCGGTCCCGGACAGGCCCTAGGGTGTCCGGGTGTCTTCTCGAACGCTTCCCACCCGTGCTTCCCTCGCCGACGCGGCCCTGCTGTCCCATACGGAGGAGGGCAGGGTCTGGCCGATGCTGGTGTGGGCTCCCGGGCCCGGCGTCCGCATGGTGTCGAGCGCGGTCCTCGGCGGGGGCGTCGGTCCGCGCGCCTGGGTCCTCAACGCGCAGGTCCCGCCCGGCTACGGGCGGCTCGACCCCGTCGCCCACCTCCGCGAACTGGCCGCCGGGGCGGGGCTCGAAGGCCCGGGAGTGGGCCTGATGACGGCCGCTCCGGTTATCGACCGCCGCCATGCCGAGGACGGCGGGGTACGGGCCGTGGTCACGGCCGGGATCGGGGTACGGGGGTGGGCGGCGGCCCCGGAGGCCGGTGGGGTCGCCGCGCCCCGGCCGGGGACGATCAACATCATCGTGTCGCTGCCCGTCCCCCTCACCGACGCGGCCCTCGTCAACGCGGTCGCCACCGCCACCGAGGCCAAGGTGCAGGCCCTCGTCGAGCTGGGCGCGGACGCCTCGGGCACCCCCACGGACGCGGTCTGTGTGGCCGCGCCCACCGCCCCCGGCACCGAGCCCGAGCCCTTCGCCGGTCCCCGGTCCCCGTGGGGCGCCCGGCTGGCCCGCGCGGTGCACGCGGCGACCCGGGCGGCCTGCGCCGACGCCCTCGCGGTCCGGGGGTCCTGAGGCCCGCGCCGGTTCAGCCGTGGGACAGCAGGGCCGCCGTGAGTTCGGCCGCGCGGCGGTGCCAGAGGTGGGCGCCGCGCAGCATCGCGTGGCCGCCCATCGGCATCGGGATGCCCACCGCGTCCGCGCCCGCCGCGCGTGCCCTGCGGACGAAGTCCCAGGAGGCGCGGGCCGAGGTGACGCGGTCGGTCTCGTCGTGGAGCAGATAGAGGCGACGGCCCCCGAGGTGGTCGACGGGTTCGCCGGTGGGGCACCAGGGCGCGAGGGCGACGACGCCCCGGACGACCGGGTCACCGGCGGCCCGGAGCGCGGCGCGCCCGCCCATCGAGTGGCCGACGAGGACGACGGGGACGGGTCCCGCCTGTTCCCGGAGGCGTACGAGGGCGTCCTCGGCGTCCCGGGCGGGGTCCGCGTCGGGCCCGTTCCAGCCCCGGTGGCGGTAGCGGACCTCGGCGATGAGGACCTCCCGGCCCCGGACGGCGCGAGAGACGGCGGCGGCGAAGGGCCTCATGCGCAGCGCCGGGAAGTTGAGGACGGGCGGCGGCTCGGGCCCCTCGGCGCGCCCGCCGTGCAGCAGCAGGACGGCGGCGACGGGCACGGCGGGCGCGGTACGGACGTGGAGCGTGCCGGGTTCGGCGGCCCTGCGGGTGCGGCACAGGGTCATCGGGCGTCCGTTCCGCTCCGGTCCGGCCGTGGTGGTCTGCGGGGACGGGTGCCGGTGAGGACCGCGGGTCCGGGCCGCTGCGCCATGGGAGCCTCCAGGAGTCGCTTGCCGTGTCCCGGTCGGGCGGTCCGCCCGCGTCCCGGGAGACGGCCGTGAGGCCCGCAGTCTGCCAGGTCGGACCGGCCGGACGGTACGGACCCGCACGGGCGATCCGCCGGGGACCCCGCCGACGGCGTGCCGGGCACGCGCGGCGACGGGCCGGACGCCCGTGCGGGGCGCGTTCCGCTCCCGGGCGCGGGCCGTGCGCGAGGCCCGCTCCGCCCGGTGCGGGGGCCGTGCGCGGGGCCCTCTCCTCCCCGTACCGGCCCCGCACGGAGCCCGGTGCGGGCCGTCCGAGGAACTCGCCCGTCCTCGTGCCGATCTCTCTCCTGCTCCCTCCCCCACCCTGTCAAGTAGCGGACGCGGCAGGGCAGTCCGCGAGGCGGACGTCCGTCCTGCGGACGGGGTGCGGGCCGCCGCCGTAGCCTCGGACCCCGGCACACGACGCATCGGGCGCGCCGGGGCATCGAGGGAAGAGGAGAGACACATGAGCGAAGTGGCACGCCGGACGGTGGTCGCGGCGGCGGGCGGTGCGGGGCTGGCGGCGGCGCTCACCGCGTGCGGAGGCGGCGGGAGCGGGAACAGCGGCACCGGCGGCGCCGGTGCGGAGGGCGCGGCGGCGGAGGGCGGGACGCTCGCGCTGACCGGTGACATCCCGGTGGGCGGCGGCAAGGTCGTCGCCGACCGGGGTGTCGTCATCACCCAGCCGAAGGCGGGCGAGTTCAAGGCCTTCTCGTCCACGTGCACCCATGAGGGCTGCGCGGTGAGCGCCGTCGAGGACGGGGCCATCGTCTGCCCCTGCCACCGGAGCCGCTTCGACGTGTCGGACGGGAGTGTGAAGTCCGGTCCCGCCACCGCTTCCCTGCCGCCGACGCCGATCCAGGTGGTGGGCGACGCGATCAGCTTCGGCTGACGGCGGGCTCCGGCGCCTCAGGTGGTCCGGGGTGAGCGGCGGGGCCGCTTCCAGCGGGCGAGGATCTCGTCGGTCGTGGTGACGGTGGCGACGAGCGCGAGGGTGTGACGGATCATCGCGGGGGTGTAGTCGGCGGGCACCCCCGCGACGGCGTCCCCGGGGACGACCACCGTGTGGCCGAGGTTCACCGCGTCGAAGACGGCGTTGGGCACGGCCACGTTGGCGGAGACGCCCGTGACGATCAGGGTGCGGCAGCCCAGGTTGCGCAGGAGGGGGCCGACGTCGGTCCCGGCGAGCGGCGAGAGTCCGTGCAGCCGCCGGACGACGAGGTCCTCGTCGGCGACCTCGATCGGTTCGGCGATCCGGACGGCCGTACTGCCGCTGTGCTGCCGCACGGGCAGTCTTGTCGCGGCCCGGAACAGGCGCGCGTTGGTGTTCGCGCCCCGGCCGTCGGGGCGCCGTTCGGCGACGGCGTGGATCACCTGGACGTCGGCCTCGTGGGCGGCGGCGACGAGCCGGGCGATGTTCCTCAGGGCGCCGGACGCGCGGGCGACGGCGGCCAGTTCGGGCAGTGCGCTGTCCGGGCCGACGACGCCCTGCTGGCACTCCACGGTGAGCAGGACGACGCCGCCGTCCGGCCGTATCTCCTCCCCCAGCCGGTCTCCGGTCCGGTCTCCCCGCCCCCGCTCCGGACCCCGCTCCCGGCTCTGCTCCCGGCCCTCTTCCCGATCCCGATCCCGTCCCCGGCCCTGTTCCCGTTCCTGCCCCATGGACCCTCCCCTTGCACGCGCGCGGATGGCCCCCCATGCTTTCTGACGTCTCATCAGAAATCCAGAAGGGTGCGGACGATGAACGTCGCACAGCGCCGTGGACGCCGGATCATGATGACCCCGGCCGAGCTCGACTCCTTCCTCACCGAACAGCGCACCTGCCGGGTGGCGACCGTGTCCGCCGACGGGCGCCCGCACGTCAGCGCGCTCTGGTTCGTCTGGGACGGCTCCTCGCTGTGGCTGTACTCCCTGACCCGCAGCCGCCGTTGGGCGGAGCTGCGCGCCGATCCGAGGGTCGCCGTGGTGGTGGACGACGGCGAGGAGTACGGGGAACTGCGCGGGGTGGAGCTCTCGGGCAGGGTCGAGTCCGTGGGCGAGGCCCCGCGCACGGGCGAGCCGTGCCCCGGACTCGACGCGGTGGAGGCCCTGTTCGCGGCCAAGAACTTCGGCCTGGAGGCGATGCCGCACGACGGGCGGCACGCCTGGCTCCGGCTGACCCCCGAGGCCGTGGCCTCCTGGGACTTCCGCAAGCTCGCGGCACCCTGAGGGCCCGGGGGGCGCGGCCGGGTCCCGGAAGGGCCTCAGCTCGCCAGGGGTTCCGCCGCCGTCCGCAGCGCGTCCACGACGGCCCGTACGGAGGGGCGGCGCCCCGCGTCACCGCGCCAGATGGCGTAGATGTGCCGCCGCACCTTCTGCCGTACGGGCACGAAGACCACACCGTCCGGCAGGGTCCGGCCGAGCCGGGGCGTCACGCACACGCCCAGCCCGGCGGCGACCAGCGCCAGTTGGGTGTGGTGCTCGCCCGCGAGGTGCCCGATGCGGGGTTCGATGCCCTGGGAACGCAGGGTGAACATCAGCCAGTCGTGGCAGAACTCGCCCTGCGGCCAGGACACCCACTCCTCGTCGGCGAAGTCCACCAGGTCCACCGCGTCCCGGCCGGCCAGCGGATGCCCGGCGGGCAGGGCGACGTCGGCGGAGTCGTCGAGGAGGTGGGCGCGCTCCAGACCGCCGGGGACGGGGGCCCGTTTGTTGCTCCAGTCGAGGACGAGCGCCAGATCCGCGTCACCGCGCAGCACGGCCCGCACACCGGGCTCGGGCTCCAGCTCCGTCGTACGGACGCGGAGCTCGGGGTGGTCGTCGCGCAGGGCGGCGAGCGCGGCGGGGAAGAGGCCCCGGGCCGCCGTCGGGAAGGCCGCCAAGCGGACCTCGCCCACCACCCGGCCGCGCTGTGCCTCGATGTCGGCCTGGGCCAGCTGGACCTGGGAGAGGATGCGGGCGGCGTGCTCGGCGAGCAACAGGCCCGCGTCGGTGAGCCGGACGCCCCGCCCGTTCTTGGCGAGCAGCCGCTGCCCCACCTCCCGCTCCAGTTTGGACAGCTGCTGGGAGACGGCCGAGGTGGTGACGTGCAGCCCTTCGGCCGCGCCGCTGACCGAGCCGTGCCGGGCGAGGGCGTCCAGGGTACGCAGGCGCTCCAGGTTCAACATGTAAGCAATACTAAGGGGAGGGGTCGAGGAATTCTCGCTTGTTCTACGAGATCGGGGCCGTCACCCTGAGTGTCATGAGCCCCGCGACAGCCCCGCCCCTCCCGTCCCCCGCCCGCGTCCCACGCCTTCTCGACTGGCGGGTCCGCTTCGGCGTCCTGGCCCTCATCTGGGGCTTCAGCTTCCTCTTCATCAAGGTCGGCACGGAGGGCTTCGCGCCGTTCCAGGTCACCTTCGGACGGCTTCTGTTCGGTACGGCGGTGCTCGTCGTGGCGCTGGTGGTGAAGCGGGACCGGCTGCCGCGCGGCGCGCGGGTCTGGGGGCATCTGACGGTCGCCGCGTTCCTCCTGAACGCCCTGCCGTTCTCCCTGTTCTCGTACGCGGAGCTGACGATCCCCTCGACCCTGGCGGGCATCTGCAACGCGACGACGCCGCTGTGGGGGATGCTCCTCTCCCTGGTGGCGCTCTCCGAGGACCGGCCCACCCGGGTCCGCGCGGCCGGGCTCGGCATCGGCTTCGTCGGCGTGCTCACCGTCCTCGGCGCCTGGCAGGGCTTCTCGGGCCTGGACGTGACGGGCACGGCGCTGGCCCTGCTGGCCTCGTTCAGCTACGCGGTCGGCTGGATCTACGTCCGCAGGACGCTCGCCGGTTCCGGGGTCTCGAACCTCTCCCTCGCCACCTCGCAGGTCGGGATAGCCACACTGCAACTGGCCGTGGTGACACCGGTGTTCACCTCGATGCCGGAGTCGGTGGAGACCCTTCCGCTGCTCGCCGTGATCGCGCTGGGCGCGCTGGGCACCGGGTACGCGATGCTGCTCCAGTACGGGGTGGTCGAGGAGGTCGGCCCGACCACGGCCTCCATGGTCACGTACTTCATCCCGGTGATCGCCACCACGGCGGGCGTCACCCTGCTGGACGAGGGGCTCAGCTGGAACACCCCGGTCGGCGCGGTGGTCGTCCTCGCGGGCGCGGCCCTCACCCAGACCCGCGCCTCCCGGCGCACCACACCCCCGACCCCGGACGCGGCTCCGGCTCCGGCTCCGGCTCCGGCTCCGGCTCCGGCTCCGGCTCAGCAGAACGGACCGGCCGCCGACCCACCACGGAAGGCCGCCTCGGTCTGAGCCCCGCCGGACCCGCACGCAGCCCTCGGCCCGCCCTTCGACCCGCCCTTCGACCCGCTCCCCGCCCGGCCCGCACCCCCGGCCGGGCCCTCACTCCCAGCCAGACCCGGCGGAGCCGACCCGGCGCGCGACGTCCGGGCCCGCCACCCCGCTACCCGTAGCTCCGCGCCACCACCGGCCCCGCCACCCGCGCCACCGCCTCCGCCAGGGCCTCCACGTCCGAGGCGGTGAGGCCGGAGACGGTGAGGCGGACGGCCGGTCCGGTGTCCATCCGGAAGCGCGCGCCCGGGGCCACCGCCCATCCGGCGGCCAGCAGCCCGGCCACCGCGCCCGTCTCGTCGGCGACCGGCACCCACACGTTCATGCCCCCGCGCCCGTGCGCCTCGACACCGCGCCGGGCCAGCGCCCGCACGAGGCCGTCGCGGCGCTTCCCGTACGCGCGGGCGACGGCTTCGGGGTCCACCGCGCCCGTGGCCCACAGGTGCGCGACGGCCCCCTGGAGGAGACGGCTGACCCAGCCGGGGCCGAGCCGCTGCCGCCCGAGCACCCGGTCGACGGTCTCGGGGTCCCCGGTGAGGACGGCGATCCGCAGATCGGGCCCGTAGGCCTTGGCGACGGAGCGGACCAGGACCCAGTGGTCGGTGACCCCGGCGAGCGGATGGAGCGGCTCCGCGACGAAACCGTGCCCGTGGTCGTCCTCGACGAGCAGCACGCCGGGGTGGGCCGCGAGCACCCGCCGCAGCTCCCGGGCCCGCGCCCCGGACACACAGGCGCCGGTCGGGTTCTGCGCCCGGTCGGTCACGATCACCGCCCGCGCCCCGTCCTTCCGCACCGCGCGCTCGACCTCCCCGGGGAGCGGCCCCTCGTCGTCGACGGCGACCGGTACGGGCCGCAGGCCGAGCGCGGGCACCAGGTCGAGGAGGCTGCCCCAGCCCGGGTCCTCGACGGCGACCGCGTCACCGGGCCGCAGCCGGGCGGCGAGGACCCGTTCGACGGCGTCGAGGGAGCCGGAGGCGACGCCGACGGGCCCGTCGGGGACCCCGTCCGCGTCGAAGGCGGCGCGCGCGAGCCGTCCGAACTCCTCGTCGACGGGGACCTCTCCGTACATGCCGGGCCGTTCGGCGTACCGCCGGGCCACCTCCGCGAAGGCCGCGCCGAGCGGCGGCAGCAGAGCGGGGTCGGGGTTGCCGCCGCTCACGTCCCGGACCCCGGCGGGGACCTCGACCCGGAGGGAGCCGCGCGCGGTGGTGGCGGGCCGTGGCCGTACGCGGCTGCCGCGTCGGCCGTCCGTCTCGATGACCCCGCGCTCGCGCAGGGTGCGGTAGGCGGCGGCGACGGTGTTGGGGTTCACCCCGAGCGTCTCGGCCAACTCCCGCATGGGCGGGAGGGATTGCCCCGGCCGCAGGGCTCCGGCGCCGACCCCGCGTTCCACGCTCGCGGCGATGTCCGATGCGCGGCGACCTTCGATCCGATATTCTCCTAGCACAAACAACAGTATGCACTAGTGCAATGGAGTTGGCACATGACCGCCGCCGACGCGTACGCCCCGACCGACCGGACCGTGCCCACCCGTTCCCGCGAGCGCGCCTCGTACGACAAGGCGCTCGTCCACTCGATACTCGACGAGGCCTACGTCTGCCACCTCGGCTTCGTCCGGGACGGCGCGCCCGTCGTCCTGCCGACGCTCTACGCCCGTGTCGGCGACCGGCTCTATGTGCACGGCTCCACAGGATCGCGCCCGCTGCGCGCCACGGGCGACGGGGTGGCCGCCCCCGGGCTGCCCGTCTGCCTCACCGTGACCCACGTCGACGGCCTCGTGCTCGCCCGCTCCGCCTTCCACCACTCGATCAACTACCGCTCGGTCGTGGTCCACGGCACCGCCCGCCAGGTCACCGACCCCGAGGAGCTGCGCACCGCCCTCGACGCGCTCGTCGACCACGTCGTCCCCGGCCGCTCCGCCGACTCCCGCCCCGCGAACACCAGGGAACTGGCCGCCACCGCCGTGATCCGGATCGATCTGGACGAGGTGTCGGCCAAGGTCCGCTCCGGCGGCCCCAACGACGACGCCGAGGACCTCGGTCTGCCCCACTGGTCGGGCGTGGTCCCGGTGCGCCGGGGCTACGGCGAGCCGGTCCCGTCGGACGACCTCGACCCGGCGGTGGCGCTGCCCGGCTACCTGGCCGCGTTCTGAGCCGTACGGTGCCCGCTCCCGTACGGAACGAGGGAGCGGGCACCGTACCGGGCCCGCCCCCGTTCTCGGTGCTACACCGCCACCGCCGCCGACTCCCGCGCCTCCTCCGCCCGTCGCCGTGCCGCCGTACGCGTCTCGGCGAACGCCAGACCCGTGACGGCGGCGAGCAGCAGCAGCGTGCCGAGCACGATCGCGCCGGTCAGCCGCTCGCCGAGCAGGGAGACGGCGATCACGGCCGCGCTCACCGGCTCCAGGAGCATGACCACGGAGACCGTGGCGGCGCGGACGACCGCCGCGCCCGCGAAGTAGAGCGCGTAGGCGAGCGCGGTCGGCACGGCGGCCACGTATCCGAGCAGGAGCAGTACGCTCAGCGGCGCGTCCGTGTGCGGGACGAGCCCCTCGGCGAGCGCGGCGGGCAGCAGTCCCACGGCTCCGACGGCGAAGGCCCAGGTGGTGGTGGCGAGGGCGTCCGTCCGGCCGCCGTCCCTGCCGAGCCACCGGGTGAGCAGGGTGATCACCGCGTATCCGGCCGCCGCGACGAGCGCGAGGACGACGCCGAGCGGCCGTACCTCCGTCGCGCCGCCGCCCAGGACGAGGACGAAGAGCCCGGCGAGCGCGCCGGTGACGGCGACGGCACCGCCGCGCCCGAGGCGCTCGCCCATCGTGAGCCGGGCGCCGAGCGCGATGAGGACGGGGCCCGCGCCGAGGGTGACCACGGTGCCGACCGCGAGCCCGGTGGACTGCACGGCGGCGAAGTAGGCGCTCTGGAAGACGGTGAGCCCGATCCCGGTGCCGAGGATGCGGGCGGTCCGCCGACCGCGCGTCTCCCCCGCCGTACGGGCGCGCCGGGGCCGCAGCGCGAGCGCGCCGAGGAGCAGGACGAGGCCGCCGACGCAGCGCCAGAAGGAGAGGGCGAGGGGGCCCATGTCGCTGGTCCGGAAGATCAGGGAGGCGGCGGCGCCCGCCGTGCCCCAGGCGATTCCGGCGACGATCAGATAGAGCAGGCTCCGGCCGACGGGCAGAGCGGATTCCGAGGGGTTCGACACGTGACGTCTCCGTGGAAGACAGGGGGAAGGGTGGCCGCTGGACTCCGCGCGCGGGCAGCGACGAACCGCTCGGGGGCGGAAGGCGCCCGGCCGAGCCCGGTCTTCGTCGGAGGGGTGCCGCGCGCTAGGCGGTGGGCGGCGGAAGGGTGGTCGCGTGCATGACCGGCACCCTAGGGGGCGTTCCGGCCCGGCGACAACCGTGTGCCCGGTCCGTCCGTGGGACGGGCGCTCCCGGAACCGCCGCCCGCGAGGCCGAAGCCCTCGGGGCCGGTGTCCGGAACGGGCGCCTTCGGGACCGGCGCCATCGGGGCCGGAGCCTTCCGGGGCAGGAGCCTTCGGGCCCGCTCCCCGTGACCGGTACCTTCGGGTCGGTCGTACGTACCCACGACCGGAGCCCTCGGGCGGTACGTCCCCGGGGCCGACGCCCTCAGGGCCGACCGTCCACCGGACCGGGGCCTTGCGCGCCGCCGTCCGCCGCACCGGCGTGCACCGGGGCGTCGCGGGCGGGGCCACCCGTAGCGGGGCCCTCCCCGCCGGGACCGCTGTCCGCCGGGCCCCTCTCGCCCCGGGTGACCTCACCCCGGCCGCCGTCTTCCGGGGCGCCGCCGCCCGCCGCCGCCCCCGGCACCGACCCCGCCACGGGCTCCGCCGGGGGCGCCTTCGGGGTGGAGGACTGGGCGATGAAGGCCCCGACGAGGACGACCGCGCCGCCGACGATCTGCGGCGCGTCGAGGTGCTCGCGGAGCAGCACCCAGGCGAGGACGGTCGCGATGACCGCTTCGAGGCAGGCCACGACACCGGCGACCTGCGGGGACAGCCTGCGCACCGAGATGACGCCGGTGACGTACGCGAGCACGGTGGCGATCAGCACGATCCAGCAGAGCAGCAGCCACGCGGGCACGGCGTCGCCGCCCATGTCCACCCGGCCGCCGAGGAGGGCCCAGTCCATGCCCCACGGCCGGGCGATCACGGTGAGGACGAGGGCGCCGACGAGGAGCCCGTACGCGATGACGCCGAGCGGGTCGGCCTGTTCCGCCTCGCCGGAGCCCTGGTCGGAGAGGACGAAGTAGCCGACCTGGCAGCAGGCGGCGGCGAGCGCCAGGAGCAGTCCCACGACGTCGAAGGAGAGCCCCGACCAGACCTGGACGACACAGGCGAGCCCGCCGACGGCCAGGACGACGCCGAAGGCGGCGGCGCGGGTGACGGGCCTGCGCTGGACGAAGCGCACCCAGCCGAGGACGAGCGCCGGGGCGAGGTACTCGATGAGCAGCGCGACCCCCACGGGGATGCGGGAGATCGAGGCGAAGTAGAAGGCCTGGACCCCGGCGACGGCGAGCAGACCGAAGCCCATGAGGAGGGCGGGTTTGCGGCGGAGCAGGTCCCGGTGGCGCCAGGCCACCGGGAGCATGACGAGCGCGGCGCCCGCGACGCGCAGCCACACCACGTGGAGCGGGTCGAGCCCCGCCGTGATGAGCGGCTTGGCCGCCACTCCCGAACCACCGAATGCGAAGGCCGAGGCCAGGGCGAGTCCCAGGCCGGCGCTTCTCCCCTGAGACGCGTGCATCGGGCCATGATGACAGGACGCGGTCAGGCGCGTAACCCCCGTCACACCTGTTGAGACGGCTCCCCCTCCCCCGGCGGAAGCGCGGCCTCCTCCGGGGCGGTCGGTCCGGCGGCGAGCCGGGCGTTCAGGGCCGCCGTGTCGATCCCCGCCCGGCGCAGCACCTCGACGGCCCGGCACTCGGGATCGGCCGCGATCCCGGCGAGCACATCGGTCCCGCGTGCCTGCGCGTCACCCCGTACGGCGGCCCGGTGGAAGGCTTCCGTCAGGACGGCGGAGGCGGCGGGCGACCAGCCGGAGGCGGGCCGGGAGCCCCGGGCTCCGGACCCGCGCACGGCGGGCAGCAGGCGTCCGGCGGCGGAGCCCTCCACGGAGCGCTGCCAGCGCAGCCCGTATCCGATGGAGCGCTGGACGAGGTAGCCGAGGACGCGGGCGACCTTCCCCCCGCCGCCGAGCGCGGCGCCGACCTCGGGGTCGGACTCGACGAGCGAGTGGAGGAGGTGCGCGGTGTCGATCTGCCGGTCGCCGTCCCGCAGCGCTCTGCGGCGCGCGCCCGACACGACCGTGGCCAGGGACGGCGTCAGGAAGGGCGCGAGCTCCGCGCGCGGGGCGGCGGGCTGTCCGGGCGGCGGGGAGAACGGGGCGGGACGGTGCACCCTCCCACCTCATCAGGTGGGGGGCGGTCGGGGCATCGCCGGAGAGAAGCATGTCCGCATCCCACCGGAGTTGGGCACGCGTGCACGGTTCCTCCTCCTTATGGATGAGATCGCGCGCGTTGCCCCCGAGGGGCGCGCGCCGCCTTGCCACGCGCCCCTGCCGCAACCGGGGAACCGTCTCCGGGCGTCCTCGGTTCATGTTCTGGATGGTGGGTCTGCTCGCGCTCGACGGGCGGCAGTACGTCTATCGGGTGTACGCGCCCAGGGAGGCGCTGCCGGGCGATCTGTTCTGGGCGGCGTTCCACCGCCACGAGGAGGACGGGGCGCCGCGCGCCTCCGACAGCTTCGACGACGCCGAACTCCGGTGGATCGGCCACGGGTCCGGTCCGGCCGCCGCAGAACTGACAGTTCATCAGCATTGAATGTTCACGGTCGTGCCGCTACGTTCCGCGACACCGGAACCCAGTTGGCACGCGTGAAGGGGTGGTCCCATGGCCGAAGTCAGCGCGGAGACACGGATCGAGGCACCGGCCGGAAAGGTCTGGGCGCGGCTCCTGGACTTCCCCTCGTACGGCGAGTGGAACGCCACCCACACCAGTTTCCCGGACGGCGGCCCGACGGCCCTGGAGACCGGCGCCACCTTCACCGAGAACATGAAGCTGATGGGCTTCCCCGCCGAGGTGCTCTGGACGGTCGAGGAACTGGAGGCGGAACGGGCGTTCACCATCAAGGGCAAGGGCCCGATGGGGGTGCTCGTCACCACCCGCTACTCGCTCGCGGCGGACGGCGGGGCGACCCTCCTGCGGATCGACGGGCAGTTCACGGGGGCCGCGGTCTCGCTGATGGCGGGCAAGCTGCGGGACTCGGCGACGGCCGCCCTGACCGAGTCGCTGCGGAAGCTGTCGGGCCTGGTGACCTGAGCGGGGCACGGCACCGGACAGCGACGCGAAGAAGGGCCCCGTGGCGGGATGCCACGGGGCCCTTCGACGTCATCGGTCCCGGCCGGGGCGGGCACCGCTCAGTGCTCGTCGGCGAGGATCAGGTAGAGCTTCTTGCGGGCTTCGTTGATCACGCCGACCGCCTTCTGCCGCTGCTCGGGGCTGCCGGTCTTCCAGACCTGCCCGAAGGCCTCCATCAGACCGAAACCGGCCTGCCGGATCTCGTTCACGGCCTCCCAGTCGACACCACGACCGGCCTCCTCCCACGGCGCCTCGGGGCCTTCCTCGGCCTCGGCGCGCCCGGAGTCGGTGAGCGTGAACAGCTTCTTGCCGCCCTCGCTCTCGCTGACGATCAGCCCCTCGTCCTCCAGCATCTGGAGGGTCGGGTAGACGGAACCGGGACTGGGCTTCCACGCCCCGTCGCTGCGCTCGCCGATCTCCCTGATCATCTCGTAGCCGTGCATCGGGCGGTCCTTCAGGAGCGCCAGGATCGAGGCGCGCACGTCACCGCGCCGCGCCCGCCCCCGGCCGCCGCCGCCTCCGCGACCGCGCCCGCCGCCGAAGCCGCCCCCGAAGGGGCCTCCGCCGAACCCGGGCCCGAAGGGCCCGAACGCGGCCCGCCGCCCTTCGAAGTCGCCGCGCGGCCCGCCACCGAAGCCCCCGCGACCGGCACCGTGTCCGTGCCCGTTTCCACACTCGTGTCCTTGTGAACGCATGACAGCGCCCCTTTCTTGAGGATCCATGTCACCGAACCATCGGCGATATCTCAACGATATATCGGAACTGTTCGACGAGCAAGCGAACGACTCAACACGGTTCGGGCCCGTCGCCGCCGACCCCCTGCCCTGCGGCGCGAATACGGGACGACTCCGCCCCTCACCCCTCAAGGGAGTCGGCACCTGCCACTTCGACTCCCTGTCAAGCACTCCAGGGCGAAGTCAGCCTTTCCGGTGAACGTCTCGTACGCCGTCGGTGCGCGACGGAAGGCGCGGTGATCATGAAGCGCGAACCCTCCACCGACCCGCGAAAGGCAGTCGCAGATGAGCACTCCCGAGGACGACGGCATCACCCCGGTCACCGCCGACCAGCTGGCGCAGGTGCGGAGTTCCGGACTCTGGGCCTCCGGCACGGAGGTCTCGGCCGACGCCTCCGCCGTGGGCGAGGCGCTGCTCGCCACACTGTCGGGCTCCGCAGAGCCGCAGGTGCTGACCGCCGAGCTCCAGGAACTCGTCACCCGGGTCAAGCAGACCGCGAGCATCGGCCTCCCGAGGATCACCGCGGACGACGGGGTCAGGCTCTCCGCGCACACCATCAAGCTCAACGGCGACGAGCCGCGCCCGGTCGTCATCGTGCCCGCCGGCTGGACCCCGTTCGGCTGGGTCCTGTTCGAGTACCTCTACCTGCGCCTCGCGCTGCGCGGCTACCACGTGCTCGCCTACACCCCGCGCGGCATCGGCAAGACCTTCCCGATCCCCGGCGGCGGGTACATCGACGCCCCGGCCACCTCCGGCGGCACCGTGGACGTGGCCGGGCCCTCCGACTGGGCCGACGGCTCCACCGTGATCGACTACGCCCAGCAGCACTTCGACCCCAGCAGGATCGCGTTCCTCGGCGAGTCCTACGGATCGGGCATCAGCCAGCTCGTCGCCGCCCACGACCCGGCGGGCCGGGTCGACGCGGTGGTGGCGCTGAGCACCTGGGGCGACCTGACCGAGGCGCTGCTCGGCAACGACACCCGGCACCTGGCCGCCGTCGAAGCGCTGGTGAAGTTCACCGGCGGACCGGAGGAGCGCAAGTTCGACCAGGCCACCCGGCAGCTGCTCCAGGACTTCCGCGACGGTACGAACCTGGACGAGGTACGGGCCTGGACCACGGAGCGCTCACCCCGCTCGTACCTGGACCAGACCAACGCCCGGGGCATCCCGACGTTCTACTCGAACACCTGGCACGAGACGCTGTTCCCGGTCAACGGCGCCCTGGCCACGTTCGAGGAGCTGACCGTCCCCAAGCACCTGAACCTGTGGATCGGCGACCACGCCGCTCCCGAGGGCACGGGCCTGACGGTCCCCGGCCCGAACGTCCCCGTCGACGAGGCCCTCGCCTGGCTCGACCACCACGTCCTCGGCCTCGGCGACGAGGTGCCCTCCTGGCCGCAGGTCAAGAGCCAGGTGATGTTCGAGCCCACCGTCCGCGAGAGCCACGAGGGCTGGGGCGAGGTGACCACGAGCACCGAGAGGCTGTACCTGGGCGGCGCGAACGGCGGCGGCCAGGACGGGACGCTCGGCACCTCCCCGGCCGCCGGATGGAAGTCGTCGTTCACGACGGGCCAGCTCACCGAGGCGACGGCCGTGGACGACCTGCTGACCACCGGCCAGCAGGAGTGGAAGGGCAACCCGAAGACCTACGCCACCGGGAAGTTCGACCGCCGCTACCTCGCCACCTGGACCTCCCCCGCCGGAGCCCGCCGGGTCCGGGGCATTCCGCGCGTCCATCTGACCCTCACCCCCGCCGCCGGGTCCGCGACGCTGGTGGCCTACCTCTTCGACCTCGCCCCCGACGGCACCGCCCGCATCATCACGCACGAGCCCCACACCCTCACCGGCGCCGAGGCGGGCAGGCCCGTCGACGTGTCCTGGAACCTCCAGGCCGCCTCCTACGACCTCGCCGCCGACCACAAGGTCCTGCTCGTGGTCAACGCCAAGGACAAGCTCTACTCCGACGACAACCCCGACCTCGCCACCCTGAGCGTGGGCTCCACCACCGGCACCGAGGCCCACCTCGACCTGCCCCTCGGCTGACCACCGCGCACCCGCCCGCCCCGCGCCACCGCGCCGGGGCGGGCACTCCCGCACCGGAACGAGAAAGCCGCCCGGTCCGAGGAAGCCGCCCGGCGCGAGGAAGCCACCCGGCGCGAGCGGAACAGCCGGTACGGAAAAGCCTCTCGGCACGGGAAGCCTCCCGGCGCGAGCGGGACGGTAGCGATCCACTTCTCCCCGATTGGCCTTGGCCCCCCGAAATCCGCCCCGGTACCGTCGGCCCATGCGCATCCGAATCGTCGACGCCTTCACCGACCGGCCCTTCTCCGGCAACCCGGCCGGAGTCCTGCTCCTCGACTCCTTCCCCGAGGACGACTGGCTCCAGCGGGTCGCGGCCGAGGTCAACCTCTCCGAGACGGCCTTCGCCCACCCGCTGCCCGACGGCCACGGCGAGGCCGACTGGGCCCTGCGCTGGTTCACCCCGACCACCGAGGTCGACATGTGCGGCCACGCCACCCTGGCGACCGCCCACGTCCTGCACTCCACCGGCACGGCGACCGGCACCGTCCGCTTCGCGGCCCGCTGCGGCGTCCTCGGCGCCACCGCCGAGCCCGACGGCACGATCACCATGGACTTCCCCACCTCCTCCCTCACCCCCGTGCCCACCCCCGAGGGCCTGGCGGAGGCGCTGGGCGCCGAGGTCCTCGCGGTCCACGACACCGCCGCACACGTCGGGGACCTCCTGGTCGAACTGCGCGACGAGCCCACCGTGCGCGCCCTCGCACCGGACTTCGGGGCCCTCCGGGGCTTCTCCCCGCGCGGGATCGTGGTGACCGCCGCCGCACAGGACCCCGCCCGGGGGTACGACTTCGCCTCCCGGGGCTTCTTCCCCGCCGTCGGCATCGACGAGGACCCGGTGACCGGCAGCGCCCACACCGCGCTCGCCCCCCACTGGTCGGCCCGTCTCGGCCGCGACGACCTCGTCGGACTCCAGGGCGGCGCCCGCACCGGACTCGTCCGCACCCGGCTGCGCGGCGACCGGACCCTGCTCAACGGCCACGCGGTCACCGTCATCGAGGGCGACCTGCGCGCCTGACCTCCGCCGGGTCCGGACCCGGACCCGGACCCGCGCGAGCCCACCGGAACCACCGGGCCCCGAGCACCCGGAAGGGGCGTACGGAGATCCCGTACGCCCCTTCCGGCTCGACCGCCTCACAGCGTCGGCAGCCAGCCGACCTTGCCCGCGAGCAGCCCGTATCCCACGAAGGCCACGATGTCGAGCAGCGCGTGCGCCACGACCAGCGGCCCGACCCGGCCCCAGCGCCGGTACAGCAGGACGAAGACCACGCCCATCACCACGTTCCCGATGAAGCCGCCGATCCCCTGGTACAGGTGGTACGAGCCTCGGAGCACCGAGCTCGCCACCAGGGCGGCCATCGGGGTCCACCCCAACTGCCCCAGCCTGCGCAGCAGATAGCCGACGACGATGACCTCCTCCAGGACGGAGTTCTGCACCGCCGAGAGGATCAGGACCGGGTACTTCCACCAGACGTCCGGCAGCGACTCGGGCACCACGGTCAGGTTGAAGCCGCCCGCCCGCGCCGCCAGGTAGAAGGCCAGACCGGCGCTCCCGATGCCCGCGGCGAGCAGCGTCCCGCGCCCGAGGTCGGACCGGGGCCGGGTCAGGTCGAAGCCGATCGCCCGCAGCCCGGCGCCCTCCCGCGTCAGCAGATGGGCGACGAGCAGGACCGGCACGAGAGCCGTGGAGATGCCGAAGAGCTGCCAGGACAGGTCGAGCCACGGGCGGCCGGGCGCGTACGAGCCGTTCAGCGTCGCCGCCTGCTCCTTCAGCGCCCCGGTCCTGGTGAGCGAGCCGATGAAGCTGATCAGCGAGGAGACCCCGCTCGCCCCGAGGGAGAGCGCGAGGACGAGGAGCGTCTCGGAGCGCAGCACCCGGTGCGACAGCCCGTCGGGAGGCAGGACGGCGTCGCTCACTCGTTGCTCGGACACCACGCCTGTCCCCACTTCCGGTCATGGACGGACGCCGCTGCGGCGACCGGCGACCACTCTGCCATGACCGGCCGTCACGGCCGACGGTCGCCCTGCCCGCACGGGAACGCGCCCCCGTGCGGGTCCGGGACCCTCTCCGTGGACATCCCCTTCCGTACGTGCCCGGGACCGCCGCCCCACCACCGCCGCCGGTCCCGGCCGCCCGCCCTCAGTCGATCCCCGGCGGCCAGGTGTGCACCGGCTCCCCCTCGTGCATGAGCGTCCGGTACCTGCGGGTGGTGGCCGCGAGGGCCGCCGCCCGGTCGAGGCCCGAGTCCAGCGCGAGATGGAAGGTGTCGGCCTGCCAGGAGGCGCCGTTCACCCGGCGCAGACAGCGCTGTTCGATCACTCCGAGATAGAAGTCCCGGTCGGCGGGCTCGATGTGCCAGGCGTCCAGCCCTGCCGAGGCGAGCGGCAGCAGTTCGTCGAGGACCAGCCGGACCGCCGGGAGGGTGGTGACGCCACCGGCGCGGCCCGCGCGGGGCCAGCGCACCTCGGCCTCGATGCCGTGGCGGCAGGCCGTGTCGAAGTTGGCCTCCGCGTCCTCGAAGGCCAGCCGCTTCCAGACCGGCCGGGGATCGTCCGCCAGGGACCGCACGAGCCCGTAGTAGAAGGCGGCGTTGGCGATGACGTCGGTGACGGTCGGCCCGGCGGGCAGCACCCGGTTCTCCACCCGCAGGTGCGGGACGCCGTCGACCCAGCCGTACACGGGCCTGTTCCAGCGGTAGACCGTGCCGTTGTGCAGGACGAGTTCATGGAGCCGCGGCACCTCGCCCCGGTCGAGGAGGAGCAGCGGGTCCTCCTCGTCGCACAGCGGCAGCAGCGCGGGGAAGTAGCGCAGGTTCTCCTCGAAGAGGTCGTACACCGAGTCCACCCACCGCTCCCCGAACCAGGTGCGCGGCCGGACGCCCTGTGCCTGGAGCTCCGGCGGCCGGGTGTCGGTCGCCTGCTGGAAGAGCGGCGGCCTGGACTCCCGCCACACCTCGCGGCCGAAGACGAAGGGCGCGTTGGCGCCCAGCGCGATCTGGATGCCGGAGACGGCCTGCGCCGCGTTCCAGACGGAGGCGAACCGGGCGGGTGTCACCTGGAGGTGCAGTTGCACCGATGTACAGGCGGCCTCGGGGACGATCGACTCCGAGGTGCAGAGCAGCCGTTCGACGCCGTGGATGTCGAGGGTGAAGTCCTCTCCCCTGGCGGCGAGGATCTGGTCGTTGAGGAGCGTGTAGCGGTCGGCGGCGGACAGGTTGCCCGGGACCAGGTCGTCCTGGGTGAGCGTGGGCAGGATGCCGATCATGACGACGCCCGCGTCGAGTTCCGCCGCTTTGCGGTCGGCATATCCGATTCCGGTTCCGATCTCCTCGGCGAGCCGGTCGAATACCCGCCCGCCGAGCTGGTGGGGCGCTATGTTCACTTCGAGGTTGAACATGCCGAGTTCTGTTTGGAAATCGGAACTGGCGATCTTTTCCAGAACAGGACCGTTCAGCATCCGGGGCAGTCCGTCCGGTCCTGCGAGATTGAGTTCGATCTCCACTCCCATGAGATTGCGCGGCCGGTCGAACCTCTTCTCCGCGAGGAGCCTCGCCAGTCCCGCGAGGCACCGCCGGAGCTTTCTCCGGTAGTCCTGCCGGTCGGACGGACCGAACCCGTCGGCCACGACCTTCTCGCCCATCGAAGCGTCCCTCCCCGAATGGTCGGCCGCGACGGCGGCCGCACGTCTCGGACCATGATGCCCAGCCGACTGATCGACAACGCCTGCGCCGACGAGACGTCGGAGGATAGGCTGGATGCGGCGCTCACGGGCACATTCGCCGGGCAAGGGCAGCCGGTACGTACCACTGTCCTATTGTCCTGGAACCGGGGATCGGAATTCAGCCGTCCACCTCTGCGAGGAATACCGGGTCCGACGTGGGCGGCAGCGTAGGATTCCGCTTCTCCTGCCCTTTTTCTACGGCCAGATGACGCCTTGCCAGGAATACCCGCGACGTCTAGCGGAAACACTGTGTGAACACGTGTCGTATAAACTCCGTGGACGAGGCAGAGTGTTGGCGCCCGGTCATGACCCCATGGCCCCTCTCTGGCCCCGCCGCCGACAGCGCCGTCGTACCTGCCCACGCGTCACCGTGTCTCCTGAGTGAGAGGCGACCCATCATGCTCCGACCCTCCCCGGCCCCCGCGCCGGCCCTGCGCAGTGTCCTCGCGGCCCTCGGCTCGCCGACCGCCGTCCGCGAGCCACGCACCCCCGCGCTGCGGGACGCGCAGGGACCGCTGAGCCCCGAACACCCCCTGCCCGTGCACGTCCTCGGAGCGGCCGGGGCCCCCGGCGGGCCGCCGCGCACCCGGCTCGCCGGATGGCGCTTCCTCATCCGGCACGGCGACCGGGCCATCGCAGCCGCCGACACCATGCTCACCCCCGACGGCTGGACGTTCTCCCACTTCTTCGAGGGGCCGTACGTGACCGCCACGGAGCAGGCCCTGCTCCAGGCGGAGGCGCTGCCCGTCACCTACCGGCCGCGGCTGCTCTCGGTGCCGCAGCTCTACATGCTGACCCTGTGGCTGCACGCCGGGCCCGAGACGCACGGCACCGCGACCACCCCCGCCGCCGCCGACCTGATGGTGCCGCTGGCCCCCGCCCCGCCGGGGATCGCGGCCCACCACGCCTACCAGGTCGCCGACCTCCTGCCGGTCCTGAACACCCGTCTCGCGCCGCCGCCGCTGCGGGGTTCCCCCACGCCCGCCTGATCCCGTACCCGCGCGCCAGTGCGCCCCGTGACCCACCCGGGTCACGGGGCGCACTGGTGTCCGGATCTCCCGTCCGAACACTCCCGCACGCTCCCGCCGAACGCCTTTCCCGGACGGACTAGCCCACTGGGACCACCCCGAACCACCCGAAGAGATGGTGCAGTTGAGCTGAACCGCCCCTGCGGGTGACGCGTCTTCACGGGAGAGGACGAGCTGCCGCGAAATGCCTGCGGAAGTCCGTCCGTGGGGCAAGACTGGGACCGGAACCGAACCGACCGACGGGGGCGGCCATGAGCGCCACGAGCCGCAGGACATCCACCACGACACAGCGAGAGAGCTCACCCATGTGCCAGCACCACCCTGCCTGTCCCACCGCCGAGTCCGCCGACCGCGAGGCGGCCCGTCTGACGGCACACCACCCGGAGCAGGGGTGGAGCCTGCTGTGCAACGGCATCCTGCTCTTCGAGGACACCGGTGAGCTGCTGCCGGACGGCCGGATCGTCGCCCCGCACCGGCCGCTGACGACGGTCCGGGTGACGACCGCCGCCTGAGCCCGCGGACTCCCGCCGTACGGGAGGAGCGCGAAGGGCGCCCGGTCGTGGGGGAACGGGTGGGAAAGGCCGGGGCCGGCCCGGAGAGTTCTCCGGACCGGCCCTCGTGTCCTGCCCGGCGGCCGTGGTCACGGCCGCCGTCCTGCTCAGTGGTCGTACTCGTCCAGCGGCGGGCAGGAGCAGACCAGGTTGCGGTCGCCGAACGCTCCGTCGATGCGGCGCACCGGCGGCCAGTACTTGTCGGCGGCCGAGACACCGGCCGGGAAGACGGCCTCGTCACGGGTGTAGGCGTGGTTCCACTCGCCGCCCAGCGCCGCGGCGGTGTGCGGAGCGTTGCGCAGCGGGTTGTCCTCGGCGGGCCACTGGCCCGAGCCGACCTTCTCGATCTCGGCCCGGATGGCGATCATGGTGTCGCAGAAGCGGTCGATCTCGACGAGGTCCTCGGACTCGGTCGGCTCGATCATCAGCGTGCCGGCCACCGGGAACGACATCGTCGGGGCGTGGAAGCCGTAGTCGATGAGGCGCTTGGCGATGTCGTCGACCGTGACGCCCGTCGCCTTGGACAGCGGGCGCAGGTCCACGATGCACTCGTGGGCGACCAGACCGGCGGGGCCGGTGTAGAGCACCGGGAAGTGCGGCTCCAGGCGCTTGGCGACGTAGTTCGCCGCGAGCACCGCGACCTGGGTGGCGCGCTTGAGGCCCTCGCCGCCCATCAGGCGCACGTACGACCAGGAGATCGGCAGGATGCCCGCGGAGCCCCACGGGGCCGCCGAGATCGGGCCGACGCCGGTCTCCGGGCCCGCGGTGGGCTGGAGCGGGTGGTTCGGCAGGTACGGGGCGAGGTGGGCGCGGACGCCGACCGGGCCGACGCCGGGGCCGCCGCCGCCGTGCGGGATGCAGAAGGTCTTGTGCAGGTTCAGGTGCGAGACGTCGCCGCCGAAGTGACCCGGCTTGGCGAGCCCGACGAGCGCGTTGAGGTTGGCGCCGTCCACGTACACCTGGCCACCGGCGTCGTGCACCTCGGCGCAGATGTCGGCGACGTGCTCCTCGAAGACGCCGTGCGTCGACGGGTAGGTGATCATCAGCACGGACAGCTCGTCGCGGTACTGGGTGATCTTGGCGCGCAGGTCCTCGACGTCGACCTCGCCGTCGTCGGCGGTCTTCACCACGACGACCTTCATGCCGGCCATCACGGCGGAGGCGGCGTTGGTGCCGTGCGCGGAGGACGGGATGAGGCAGACGGTGCGCTGCTCGTCGCCGTTGGCGCGGTGGTAGGCGCGGACGGCCAGCAGACCGGCCAGCTCGCCCTGGGAACCGGCGTTCGGCTGGATCGACACCTTGTCGTAGCCGGTGACCTCGGCGAGGCGCTCCTCCAGCTCGGTGATGAGCGTGAGGTAGCCCTGCGCCTGCTCGACCGGGGCGAAGGGGTGCATCTGGCCGAACTCGGGCCAGGTCACCGCCTCCATCTCGGTCGTCGCGTTCAGCTTCATCGTGCAGGAGCCGAGCGGGATCATGCCCCGGTCCAGCGCGTAGTCGCGGTCCGCGAGCCTGCGCAGGTAGCGCAGCATCGAGGTCTCGGAGCGGTGCGTGCGGAACACCGGGTGGGTCAGGTAGTCGTCGGAGCGCAGCAGTCCGGCGGGCAGCGCGTCCTCGGTCGCGGCGTCCAGGACCTCGATGTCGGCGGTCACGCCGAACGCGCCCCACACGGCGGCGAGCTGGGCGCGCCCGGTGGTCTCGTCGCAGGACATGGAGACGTGGTCGGCGTCGGCGCGGTGGAGGTTGACCCCGGCCTCGCGGGCGGCGGCCACGACCTCGTCGGCCCGGCCGGGCACCCGGGCGGTGAGGGTGTCGAAGAAGGCGCCCTGGGTGAGCTCCACGCCACCGGCGGTGAGGCCCGCGGCGAGGATCGCGGCGTACCGGTGGGTGCGGCGCGCGATGCCCCGGAGGCCCTCGGGGCCGTGGTAGACGGCGTACATGCCCGCCATGACGGCGAGGAGCACCTGGGCGGTGCAGATGTTGCTGGTGGCCTTCTCGCGCCGGATGTGCTGCTCGCGGGTCTGCAGGGCGAGGCGGTAGGCGCGGTTGCCGTCGGCGTCGACGGAGACGCCGACCAGACGGCCGGGCAGGGAGCGGGCGTGCTTGTCCTGGACGGCCATGTAACCGGCGTGCGGGCCGCCGAAGCCCATCGGGACGCCGAAGCGCTGGGTGGTGCCGACGGCGATGTCGGCGCCGAGCTCGCCCGGCGAGGTGAGCAGGGTGAGCGCGAGCAGGTCGGCGGCGACGGTGACGATCGCGCCGAGCTCGTGGGCCTGGTCGACGACGGACTTGATGTCGCGGACGGCACCGGAGGCGCCCGGGTACTGGAGCAGCACGCCGAAGACACCGCGCTCGGCGATCTCGGCGGGGATGCCGTCGCTCAGGTCGGCGACGACGACCTCGACGCCGGTGGGCTCGGCGCGGGTCCGGATGACGGCGACGGTCTGGGGCAGGGCGTCGGCGTCGACGAGGAAGACGCCGTTCTTGACCTTGCCGACGCGCCGGGACAGGGACATCGCCTCGGCGGCGGCGGTGCTCTCGTCGAGGAGGGAGGCGCCGGAGGTGGGCAGGCCCGTCAGGTCGGCGACGACGGTCTGGAAGTTCAGCAGGGCCTCCAGGCGGCCCTGGGAGATCTCCGGCTGGTACGGCGTGTACGCGGTGTACCAGGCCGGGTTCTCCATGACGTTGCGGAGGATCACCGGCGGGGTGAAGGTGCCGTAGTAGCCGAGGCCGATCATCGGCGCGAGGACCTGGTTGCGGTCGGCGAGGTCGCGCAGCTCGGCGAGGACCTCGGCTTCCGTGCGCGCGCCGGGCAGGCTCAGCGCCTCGGTGTTCTTGATGACGTCCGGCACCGCGGCGGCCGTCAGCTCGTCGAGCGAGCCGTATCCGACCTGGGCGAGCATCTTGGCACGCGCCTCGGCATCGGGGCCGATGTGCCGCTGCTCGAACGGGATGCCCTGTTCGAGCTCGGAGAGCGGAGTGCGATTGGCGGTCATGTACGGAGGCCTCCTGGTCGTCACGACCTGCGAGGGGCACCGCGGCGCGGGTACCCGGACGGCCTCCCCCTCTGTCATGTCAACCTGAGAGTTTCACCGGCGCGCCTCGCGGCACCCCGGCTTTCACCGTCGGTGAGAGCGTGTGCCGTCAGGCACCGCTCTGCTTTCCAGAGTGACCTCGTCCGCGCGGTACGGGTGCCTGAGAGATTCCGGGGAGGATTTGCTCCTTCGGCGCCCACCGGAAGGTTTCTCCGGGGGACTCTCCCGCACGGGGTCGACAGCCACGGCCAGCCTACCAGCGCCGTTGCGGCTCCCATCGCTCAAGTGGCCGACATCCCAGATGTGCACTTTCGTAGGGGTGTAGAGCAGTTGCGACCAGTTGGAGGGACCGTGCAGACCGATATCGATCCGCGCAGCCTGATCGGCCGCAAGGCGTTCGACCGGAACGGACACAAGATCGGAACCGTGGACGAGGTGTACCTGGACGACGCGACCGGCGTCCCGGAATGGGCCGCGGTCCGCACCGGCCTGTTCAGCAGGGACGCCTTTGTCCCGCTGGAGCCGAGCGAGCTGACCGGGGAGGGCCTCCGCATCCCCTACGAGCGCGCCCTCATCAAGGACGCCCCCGACTTCGGGGTGGGCCGCCACCTCTCCCCTGAACAGGAGCTCCAGCTCTACCGCCACTACAGCATGACGCTCCCTCCGCCGCCCCCGGACACCGACTTCGGGCGCCTGGCGGGCCGGGACGGCCCGTGACACCCCACTGACGGTACGAGTGACCAGGGCGCCCGGACCACCGGTCCGGGCGCTCCCCCCGCCCCACCGGCTACGCCGGGCCCACCCCGCTCGACCCCGGCGGTCCGCCCACAGGGCCGCCCCTCAAGGCCTCCGAAAGCCCCGAGAGAGCCCCACGCCCCTCAAGCCGCCCCCCTTCACTTTCACTCCGGCCCCCGTCCCACCAGCGGCAACGGCTCCCCCGGCACCAGGTCCGGATCGTCCACCGCGAACGTACGGACCCGGCCAGGCACCGAACCCGGCTCCTCGAACCGCACCGTGACCCGGCCGACCCCGCTCCCCTGGACCCACCCGGGCCCGTACACCGTGTGCCGTACGTCGTGCCCCGGCGCCCAGTGCCGCTCCACGCTCCCGGAAGCCTCCTCGGCGGCGTCCCCACCGACCGCTCCCGCTCCGGCTTCCGAAGCGCCCGGCCCGCCCTGCTCGCCTCCCCCGACGCCCCCGTCCTCCCCGGACACCGCCCCGGTCTCCGCCTCCGCCTCCGCCCTCGCCTCGGCCTGGGCGAACAGGTCCTCCTGTGTGAAGTCCGCGAGCCCGCTGACCCCGACCCCGAGGAGCCGTACGCCCCCGGTCGTGTCCACCGCGTCGAGGAGCCGTCCCACCGCCTCGCGCACCACCCCCGGGTCGTCGGTGGGCCCCCGGAGCGTCTCGGACCGGGTCAGGGTGGAGAAGTCGTACCGCCGGACCTTGAGGACGATGGTCCGCCCCGAGTGCCCCGAGGCCCGCAGCCGCCCCACGCACCGCTCCGCGAGCCGCTCCGCCTCGACCCGGATGCGGACCCGGTCGTGCAGGTCGACGTCGAAGGTGTCCTCCACGGACACCGACTTGGCGTCCCGCTCGGCCACCACGGCCCGGTCGTCGTGCCCCCGGGCCATCCGGTGCAGCGAGGTCCCGTGCGCCCGCCCGAGGAGCCGTACGAGCTCGTCCTCGCCCGCCTCCACGAGATCGGCCACGGTGCTCATCCCGGCCCGTCTGAGGTGCTCCCCGGTCGCCGGTCCGACTCCGGGCAGGATCCGTACCGAACGCGGCCCGAGCAGCTCCCGCTCGGTGCCGGGCTCGATCAGCACGAGCCCGTCGGGCTTGGCCTCCTCCGAGGCGATCTTCGCGATCATCTTGGAACCGGCGAGCCCCACGGACCCGGCCAGTCCGGTCGTCGCCAGGATGTCGCTCCGCAGCTTCTCCCCGGCTGCCCGCGCGCTCGCGCTGTCGTCGGCGACGCCCCCCACCTCCAGGTCGACGAAGGCTTCGTCCAGGCTGAGCGGCTCGACGAGCGGCGAGAGCCGTCCGAGCAGTTCCATGACCTGCTCGCTGATCGACCGGTAGAAGGCGAAGCGCGGCACGAGGTAGGCGGCGTTCGGCGCGAGCCGCCGGGCCTGGCCCATCGGCATCGCCGAATGGACGCCGAAGCGGCGGGCCTCGTAGGAGGCGGTGGCGACCACTCCCCGGGGCCCGAGCCCGCCCACGACCACGGGTTTTCCGCGCAGGCTGGGCTTCGCCGCCTGCTCGGCGGCGGCGAAGAACGCATCCATGTCGAGATGCAGGATCGTCGGCGCGGCTCTCACACGTCCGATGCTGCCCTACGCCACTGACAACGCGGCTCCGGCACGGCGCCGCCCGCCGGAGGGCCGGGGCCACAGCGCCGGGGGCGGGCCGGGGGAAGGGGGAAACCCCAGCGGCCCGGCGGCAGGCCCTCAGCGGGCCGTCAGGCCCCCTGAGGGGCTCAGACCGCCCTGTCCCGTCTGCGCCGCGCCAGCTCGTCCGCCGGGTTGTGCCCCACCAGGGTCTCCCCCGTGTCGACCCGCTCCCCGTGCAGCTGCGAGAGGGCGGCCTCGACGTCCTGCCACACCACACCGACGGCGATGCCGAAGACGCCCTGCCCGCCCTGGAGCAGGGAGACCACCTCGTCCGGCGAGGAGCACTCGTACACCGTGGCGCCGTCACTCATGAGCGTCATCCGCTCCAGGTCCCGGAAGCCCCGCGCGCGCAGGTGCTGCACCGTGGCCCGGATGTTCTGGAGGGCGACCCCGGTGTCGAGGAAACGCTTGACGATCTTCAGTACGACGACGTCACGGAAGCTGTAGAGCCGCTGGGTCCCCGAACCGTACGCGGGCCGCACGCTCGGCTCCACGAGCCCGGTGCGCGCCCAGTAGTCCAGCTGCCGGTAGGTGATCCCGGCCGCCGCGCAGGCCGTCGGCCCCCGGTAGCCGACCGCCTCGCCCGTCTGGCCCTGCCCCGTGTCGGTCTCCGCACCGAAGTCGCCCGCACTGCTGTGAAGCGGATACGGACCGCTCCCCCCGGACACGCGTCCGGGCGAGCTCCCTGCCGTACCGTCCGCGCTGCTCATCACGCCGACCCTCCGTCCTTGACCTGCCCACACGAAGGTAGGCAGTCACTCGGGGTGCGTCAACGATCGCCACACTCGGCACGCCGAGTGATAATCACCCTGAGAGTGGTTTCCCGTGTCTCTCTTCGGGGAAAGGCTACTCGAATGTCCTGTCCGCGCCCCGCGAACGGCCCGTGGTGACGGCGCCGTGGCTCACTGACTGTTGGTCCCGAAATCCTCCGGTGAGATCTGGTCGAGGAACTCGCGGAACTTCTCCACCTCGTCCTCCTGCTCGTCCGGAATCGCGATGCCCGCGTCGTCCAAGACACCGTCGCTGCCGAAGATCGGCGTGCCGGTCCTCAGGGCGAGGGCTATCGCGTCGGAGGGGCGCGCGCTCACCTCGACTCCGCTGGCGAAGACCAGCTCCGCGTAGAAGACACCGTCGCGCAGGTCGGTGATGCGCACCTCGGTGAGTTCCTGTCCCACGGCCTCCAGCACGTCCTTGAAAAGGTCGTGCGTCAGCGGCCGCGGTGGCGCCATCCCCTGCTGGGCGAAGGCGATCGCGGTCGCCTCCCCCGGTCCGATCCAGATGGGGAGGTACCGATCGCCTCCCACTTCACGCAGGAGCACGATCGGCTGGTTGGAGGGCATTTCCACCCGGACACCCACAACGTCGAGCTCGTTCACACAGCAACCCTAGGACGTGCCCGCCCGGTTTGGATAGTCGGGCCCCCGCTCCGCCCGCCCCGGGCTACTGGAGCCGGACGCCCAGGGCGGTCTGGACGAGGGCCGCGTGCAGCCGTACCGACTGCGCGGCGAGCTCCCGCGCGGTGGCCTCCGCATGGGCTCTGGTCTGCGGGTTGCGGTGCCGGCGCAGTGGCGCGACGACCTGTTCGATGAGTCCGGCCTCCCGGTCGGCAGCCGCCTTCACGGACCGCAGGTGCCGGGGTTCGAGACCGAAGCGCCCCAGATCCGCGACGAGCCGGGCGACCGTGACGGTCTCGGCGTCGTACCCGCCGCCCGCCGTCTCGGAGACCAGGCCGTACGACTCCCACTCGACGAGTTCCGTCTCGGTCGCCTCGGCGGCGGCCAGGAGCTCGGCCCGGCCCAGTCGGCCGACGGTGGGCGGTTCCGTCCCCGGCTCCCAGGCCCCCTCGACGAGGTCCTTCCGGCGCCCGGGGGCGGGCAGCTCGACCCGCTCGCCCCGGGCGAGGGCGTCGAGGTGCTCACGGATGACCTTCAGCGGAAGGTAGTGGTCCCGCTGCATCCGCAGGATCAGGGCGAGCCGCTCCACGTCCTGCGGGCTGAACTTCCGGTACCCGGAGGCCGTCCGGCGGGGCTCCACGAGCCCCTCGGCCTCCAGGAACCGGATCTTGGAGATGGTCACTTCGGGAAATTCGTCGCGCAGCTGGTTCAGCACCGTGCCGATGCTGACCAGCCTGTCGCCCGCGGAGGCGGTGCCGGACCCGGCACCGCCCGTCGGTGTTCGCAGCATGGACCTTCCCTGAAGGCTTCTCCGAGGCGTTACACGCCCCGCCGGTTCGAGTAGAAGACCAGCCGGTACTTGCCGATCTGCACCTCGTCGCCGTTGGACAGGACGGCCGAGTCGATCGGCTCGCGATTGACGTACGTGCCGTTGAGGCTGCCGACGTCGGAGACGGTGAAACCGCCGTCGTGACCCCGCCGGAACTCGACGTGCCTCCGGGAGACCGTGAAGTCGTCCAGGAAGATGTCGCTCTGCGGGTGACGGCCCGCCGTGGTCAGCTCGCCGTCGAGCAGGAACCGGCTGCCGGAGTTGGGACCCCTGCGCACCACGAGGAGGGCGGAACCGGAAGGCAGCGCCTCCACGGCGGCCAGCGCCTCCGGGGAGAGCGAGGGCAGCTGCGTCTGGCCGGTGATCTCCGCCTCGTAGGCCTCGAGACCCGAGATCGAGATCGTCGACGTCGTCTCCGAAGCGCGCTCGGCGACCGCACCGCCCCGCAGCGGCGTACCGCACTGCGAGCAGAAGCGACTGTCGGCCGTGTTGCGGTGACCGCACCTCGTGCACACCGGCATGGACGCACCCTCCTGCCGCGGCTGACCCGCCGAGGTCTGTGTCGCGTACGGATCCGAGGTGAACCCTCCACCCGCACCTGAGGTTGACGGTTCTCCGAAACCTATGCGGGCGGCCCCGGCCGGGTCAACAGAAGACGCGCCCGGATTGCCCGGAATGCCACCACCCTGGCCGTCGATCTGGTCGCGGAAGAGCGGACGGTCGCCGCCCTGCTCCTCGCTCTGGGCATGGCGCGACGCACGGTGCCTGGCGCTGCCGCCGTCCTCACGCGCGCTCTTGCCGAACAACTTCGCAAACAACTTCACGGGCGATTCCCCTTGACCGAAACAGACCCGCCCGTGGGGCAGGACGAACCGAGATCCCTCACACCTGCCGACCCGGACACCTTCACAACGTCCGTATCCTCCGGACAGTTTCCACCACGCACCACGGTTGTGGTGCGCCGACCCCCCGCAACGCCGTGCGCTTGTCGCGGGACCCCCGTCGCCCCCCTCACTGCGAGGACGGCTGAGCGTAGTCAGGCCGCTTCGCGGGTCGCAAGGCATCGACGACGATCTTCGCCGACCGCTCCACCGTGGCCGTGGCCTGCTCCTTCTCCAGGGTCTGCACGACACCGCCGGGAATGTTGAGCGCGGGCTCGAGATCCTCCGGCTTGCCGATGACCTTGAAGACGTACGGAGCGGCCACCTTCGTTCCATCGATCCGCATGTCATCACCGCTACCGGTGAAATAACTGTCCGCGACGACCCGGACACCATCCACCTGGATCGCCTCAGCGCCCGCCGCCCGCAGCTCCTGGATCGCGTCGAGCAGCATGTCCGACTCCACGGCACCACTGGGATCACCGATCGTCAGCGTGATGCCGGGCCCCTCGGCGGCCACCGTACCGGCCAGGATGCCGAGCTGCCGCTCCTTCTCCTGGGTCTGCTTCCGCGCCTCCTCCGCCTGGTCCGAACTGGACTCCAGCTCGGAGCGCTGCTTCTCCAGCCGCGCCTTCTCGTCCTCGAGACGCTGGGTGCGGTCGTCGAGTTCATCGAGGATACGGACCAGGTCCTCCTGGCGCGCCCCGCGCAACGCGCTGTTCTCGCTCGTCGAGGACACCTGGATGGCGAGCCCCAGACCGAGACCGAACAGCAGCAGCGCGACGATGAGCTGAGCCCGCGTCACCCGTGGCGGCCACAGCGCGGAGGCCAGCCTCCGCCGCCCGCTCGGCTCGTCCACCGGCGGCGGCACGGCCACCCGGACGTCATGGTCCGCGGTCCCGCCGTAGACGGACTCCCGGACCTCCTCCGGCTCCCCCGGCCCAGTACTGTCCCCGGGCCTCACCGGTCCCTGCGGCCCGACCGCACCCTCACGCCCTCCGGGACCCTCGGGCTGCCGCGGCTTCTGGAATCCGTCGCTCATCGGCCTCACGCCCGGAAGACATGGCGCCGGATGGCAGCCGCGTTGGAGAAGATACGGATGCCGAGCACGACCACCACACCGGTCGACAGCTGCGAGCCCACGCCCAGCTTGTCGCCGAGGAAGACGATCAGCGCGGCCACGACCACGTTGGACAGGAACGAGACCACGAAGACCTTGTCGACAAAGATCCCGTCGAGCATGGCCCGCAGACCGCCGAAGACCGCGTCCAGGGCGGCGACCACGGCGATCGGAAGATAGGGCTCGACCACCGCCGGAACCTCGGGACGGACCAACAGCCCGACCACGACTCCGACGATCAGGCCAAGTACGGCGATCACGATGTGCCCTTCCCTGTGTCGGCCGTGGCCCGGCCGGACGGCGTCGCCGCCCCGCTCCCCCTCGGCTCTGCGGTACGTACCGTCAGGCTCGGCGCGGCCGGCAGGCGTACATCGCCCTCGGCCGAGATGCTGCTCCTGATCCCGAAGTTCTCCACCAGCACGTGCAGGTACTGACCGTCCGCACTGTCCTGGAACGTGGTGCTCAGCTTCCGCCCGTCGCCCACGGCGAGGACGGTGTACGGCGGCACCAGCGGCTTGTTGTCCACGAGCACGGCGTCACCGGCGGCCCGGATCGCGGACAGCGAGGTCAGCCGCTGCCCGTTGATCGCGACCGCCTCGGCGCCCGACTCCCACAGCCCGTTGACGATCCGCTGCATGTCCCGGTCGCGCACCCGGCCCGTGTCGGCGAAGCCACTGCTCTCGCGCGGCCCCCCACCACCGGAGTCGGTGCCCTTGGCGTCGTCGACGACGAGCTTCACCCCGGGACCGTGCACCGGCGTCCCACCCGAGAGCAGCGCCACCACACCGCCCTGGTCGCCGCCGTGCTGCTGCAACGCCTGCCGCTGCCGCTCCCCGACCTCGTCCCGGATGCGCTCGACGTCCTGTTCGAGGCCGTCGGCCGCGGTCGTCTCCGCCTCGATCCGGTCGATCAGGTCCTGCCGTTCCTTGGCGACGACCGGCGCGGAGATCCGCGCCTCGGCCGCGCCCACGGTCACCACGGCGGCGGCCAGCACCAGACCCGCGGCGACACCGAGCTTGGCCCGCAGCCCACGGGGCAGCCCACCGCCCTCGGCCTCCCGCCGGGCGGTCGCCTCGGCGTACCCGTCGTCCAGCGCGTGGTCGATCACGTTGTTCAGCAGCGACATCGACGCGTCCGGACGCGACGGCGGTGATCCGGTGCTCCGAACGGGGGGCTGCTGCGACATGCCGCACATCGTCGCACGTCGTACGGCCTACCGCCGAATGGCCCCATGCTCGTGCGGGGAGGCACCCCGGGGCACCTCCCCGCACGAGCATGTCCTCAGGTCAGCGACCTGCGCTGTCGACCACCTCGGCCCACTCGTCGAGCAGCGCCTGGGCGGAGGCGTCGTCGGGCCCCTCCGCCCACAGATGGGTGACGGCCTCTGCGGGGTCCGGCAGCACCATCACCCACCGGCCGTCGGCCTCGAC
Source organism: Streptomyces sp. NPDC059247 (assembly GCF_042754005.1). Classification (NCBI taxonomy): domain Bacteria; kingdom Bacillati; phylum Actinomycetota; class Actinomycetes; order Kitasatosporales; family Streptomycetaceae; genus Streptomyces; species Streptomyces sp. NPDC059247. The sequence goes on along the minus strand of NZ_JBHYZW010000030.1, from coordinate 3,266 downwards.
CACCCGCACCCCGTCCGTGGTGTCGACGGAACGACTGCCCGCGGCCTCCACCACCCGGCGCATCACCAGCCCCTTCACCGCCCACGGCGTCGGGACGTCCTTCTTGAGGACGTGCGCCCGGGGGATCCGGGCGTCGATCTGGCTGAGCGTGAGCTGGGTCCGCGCCACGAGCCCGATCAGCCGCACGAAGGCGGCGGCACCGTCGAAGACGCTGCTGAACTCGGGCACGATGAAACCGCCCCGGCCGTCACCACCGAAGATCGTCGACTCCTCGCGCCCGACCCTGGTGAGGTCGTCGGGCGAGGTCGTCGTCCACTCCACCTGGGTGCCGTGGTAGGCGGCCACCTGCTCGGCGATCCGGGTCGTCGTCACGGGCAGCGCGACCCGCCCCGACCTCCGCTCGGCCGCCACCAGGTCCAGCATCACCAGGAGCGCCCGGTCGTCCTCGATGATCCGCCCCCGCTCGTCCACCAGCGAGAGCCGCTCCCCCACCGGGTCGAAACGGACACCGAACGCGGCCCGCGCCGACGCCACGATCTCCCCCAGCCGTACGAGCCCCGCCCGCCGGCTCTCGGCCGACTCGGTGGGCCTCGACTCGTCGAGACCGGGGTTGATCGTGAGCGAATCGACCTGGAGCCGCCCGAGAAGACTGGGCAGGACGAGACCGGCACTGCCGTTGGACGCGTCCACGACGACCTTCAGCCCGGCTTCCGCGATCCCGGAGGTGTCCACGTTCCGCAGCAGGGAACCGGTGTACGAGTCGAACACGCTGGCCGGGAAGGACAGGTCACCGATCTCCCCGGGGAACGCCCTCCGGTACTCCTGCCGCGCGAACACCCGGTCCAGCTTGCGCTGCCCGCCCTGCGAGAGGTCGGCCCCGCGCTCGTCGAAGAACATGATGTCCACGGAGTCCGGCACACCGGGCGAGGTCCGCAGCATGATGCCACCGGCACTCCCCCGCGCGGTCTGCTGCCGCGCCACCGGCAGCGGCACGTTCTCCAGATCCCGTACGTCGATGGCGCTGGCCTGCAACGCCGAGATCACCGCCCGCTTCAGCGCCCGCGCACCCCGGGAGTGGTCCCGGGCCGTGGTGACGGTCGAACCCTTCTTCAGGGTCGTGGCGTACGCCCCCGCGAGCCGGACCGCCAGTTCGGGGGTGATCTCCACGTTGAGGATGCCGGACACGCCCCGGGCCCCGAAGAGGTGCGCCTGCCCCCGGGACTCCCAGATGACCGAGGTGTTGACGAAGGCGCCCGCCTCGATCGTCTTGAAGGGATAGACCCGGACGTTGCCCTGGACGATCGACTCCTCGCCGATGAGGCACTCGTCCCCGATGACGGCTCCGTCCTCGATGCGGGCGGCCCGCATGACATCGGTGTTCTTCCCGATGACACAGCCGCGCAGATTGCTCTGCTCACCGATGTAGACGTTGTCGTGGACGACGGCCTTGTGCAGGAAGGCTCCGCTCTTGACCACGACGTTGGAGCCGATGACCGTGTGCTCGCGGATCTCGGCGTCCGCCTCGACCTTGGCGTAGTCGCCGATGTAGAGCGGTCCGCGCAGCACGGCGTCACGGTGCACCTCGGCGCCTTCCGCGACCCACACGCCCGGTGAGATCTCGAAGCCGTCGATGTCGACCTGGACCTTGCCCTCCAGGACGTCGGCCTGCGCCTTCACATAACTCTCATGGGTGCCGACGTCCTCCCAGTAGCCCTCGGCCACATAGCCGTAGATCGGCTTGCCTTCCTTCATCAACTGGGGGAAGACATCTCCCGACCAGTCGACGGAGGTGTCCGCCTGGACGTAGTCGAAGACCTCGGGCTCCATCACGTAGATGCCCGTGTTGACCGTGTCCGAGAAGACCTGCCCCCAGGTCGGCTTCTCCAGGAACCGCTCGACCCTTCCCTCTTCGTCGACGATCGTGATCCCGAATTCCAGCGGATTCGGGACCCTGGTCAGACAGACCGTGACGAGGGCGCCCTTCTCCTTGTGGAAGGCGATCAGATCGGTGAGATCGAAATCGGTGAGCGCGTCCCCGGAAATGACGAGAAAAGCGTCGTCCTTCAGTGCCTCCTCGGCGTTCTTCACACTTCCCGCTGTACCGAGTGGCTTTTCCTCGTTGGCATACGTGAGCTCCATGCCGAGCTCCTCGCCGTCGCCGAAGTAGTTCCTGACGAGGGAGGCGAGAAACTGCACGGTGACGACGGTCTCGTTGAGACCGTGCCTCTTGAGCAGTCGTAGGACGTGCTCCATGATCGGCCGGTTCACCACCGGCAGCAGAGGCTTGGGCATACTCGAGGTCATGGGGCGAAGTCGGGTTCCTTCGCCACCGGCCATCACGACGGCCTTCATGTCGGAAGCGTCCTCCTTGAAGAGACGACGGTCCTGCCGACTTCACCTGTCCGCTCAGAAGCCCTCGGACATCCTCGTCGTTGCCGGCGACACTGCTCGGCACAGGAGGAACGGGCTCAATCGGCCTCGGTATCCGCCTTCACGAGTCGACGGACCTGGACCACGTAGAGGATCCCTGCCCACCAATACAGAGTTGTACCCCATCCGGCGAAGGCCCACCCGAAAACTTCAGCGAGTGACGAAAGCCAGCCCGTTCCGTCACTGAGAAGCAGCAACGGGAAGGCGTACATCAAGTTGAAAGTCGCAGCTTTTCCGAGGAAGTTCACCTGCGGCGGCGGGTAGCCGTGCTTGCGGAGGATTCCCACCATGACCAGCAGCATGACCTCACGCGCCAGGAGGGCGGCTGTCAGCCACAGCGGCAGGATCTCGCGCCAGGTGAGCCCGACGAGGGTCGACAGGATGTACAGCCGGTCGGCGGCCGGGTCGAGCAGCCGGCCGAGGCTGCTGATCTGATTCCAGCGCCGGGCGAGTTTGCCGTCGAGGTAGTCGCTGACGCCGCTGAACGCCAGCACGAGCAGTGCCCAGCCGTCGCTCTTCGGACCGCCGAACTCCGGACGGAGAATCAGCCACAGAAACAGCGGTACGCCGACGAGGCGCGCCATGCTGAGAATGTTGGGGATGGTGAGGACCCGGTCGGTCTGAACGCGAGTCTCCTGGACCTCCACCCGGGGGCCTCCTGCTGGGAACGTACGGACGATGCCCCCTGACCTTACCCGCAGCCACGACACCCCCGCGCACAGGGGGCACCAGGCACGCCCGGAACGCAAAAATGCCTCAACCCCCGGACAGAGTCCAGGGGTTGAGGCTAAAAATTGTTCGGCGGTGTCCTACTCTCCCACAGGGTCCCCCCTGCA
>NZ_JBHYZW010000029.1:0-50906 GCF_042754005.1 Streptomyces sp. NPDC059247 | reverse complement strand
GGGCCCGCCCCGCGCGCTGGGGGGGGCTTTACCGGCCCCGCTCGGCCTTGGGGGGGGGGGGGCCCGGGCCGCCCGCCCCCCCCGGGGGGCCGCCGGCGTTCCACTGCGCTTATACCACATACCAACGCTTCCCCCGTACGACCCCTACCGTCTTCGGCGACACCCCTGTGACGGCGGCGATGGCCCGGTCCGACCAGTGGGGGTGGGTGGTGAGGATGCGCAGGACGGCCGCCCTGCGGTCCCCCGGCGTCAGGGGGAGGCCATGGCCGGTGTTGGCCCGGACCGACTGGATGAACAGATCGGACGACGCGCCGTCGACATGGCGGACCGTGATGCGGTGTTCCCCGCGCAGGACGGCGGCCCGGAGCCGGTGCATACCGTCGACCACCCGTCCGGTGTCGCGGTGCACGAGGATCGGCTCGAACTCGGTCCCGCTCTCCGCCAGTGCCCGCGCATGGCCCTCGTCCAGCCCCAGGAGACGCGGGGAGTCCGCGGGCAGCAGGGAGGCGACCGGCACGGTGAGGATCGTCGATGGCGATGCGTCGGACAACTTTTCCACCCCTTCTGCTTGCGGTCCCCGCACCGTCTCCGTCGGCGGACCGCGCCACCCGTGTCACGACCGCGCGGGATCGCCGCACGGGCCGCGGGGGACGGGGGGAGTCCGGCACGCGCGCGCCGCCCGCCGCTCTCAGACCGTCCCGGCGGTCACCGCTCCGGGGACGTTGCCCCGGTAGGTGGTGTACGAGAACGGGCTCAGCAGCAACGGAATGTGCAGGTGGTTCGGATCACCTTGATGGTGGAGCGAGACGATGACCTCCGCGTACAGGCTGTCGACAGCCCGCTCGGCGAAGTACGCGCCGGTCTCGAAGACGAGCCGGTAGAAGCCGTGGGGCAGGGCCTCGCCGCTCAGCGAGCCGACCCGCCCCGCGTTGTCCGTCCGGGTCCGGGTCAGCGCGGGCCACCCGCCGTGCTCCCGGGCGTGCAGGGTGACGGCCAGGTCCGCGACCGGACAGCCGTTGGTGGAGTCGATGACCCGGACCGAGATGCTCATCCGGCGTCACCTCCCAGTCGGCACGTGCCGTTCACCGTCCGCTCCTCGTCCGCCGTCGACACCGCATCGCGTTCCTCGTCGCACATGAGTGAAGGCACTCGGGCGACGCTCAGCCCCAGATGGTGTCGGAAGGGGTACAGATACCCGCGAAACCGGCCAGCGCGTACAGCAGAGCCAACATAGCGATCTCCCATGCGGAAACTCGTGACCCGGGGGTCCGGGTGGACGACTCCAGTTCTAGTGAGTCCCCTTTTCATCCCCCTACCGGAACGCTAACTCCTCGCTAAGCGCCCGGTTCCGGAGGGCGACCGGCGCCGTGACGCGGCCCTCGGCGCCGTACGGCGGTGAGCCGTCCCGGCGACCGGCGTGTCCGGCGAGGTGCACGGGGAAGGGATCGCCTTCGCCCGCCGCCGCCTCGTCGGCATCGGCACGGGCTCCGTCCGCGCCTGCGACGACATCGCCCCGGACCACGGGGGGGCCGGGCAACCGCAGGGCGTGGCCACCGCGGGGAGACGACCGGGGTGGGGTCATCCGTCGTCGTACGTCTTGTCGTAGGTCTTGCCGTGCGTCCTGCCGTACGTCTTGTCGTACGTCCCGCCATGCCTCGTTCGCGCGTCCGCCGCGCGTCACCCGGGTGCCACGGCTCCTACTGGCCGACGGCGCACACCGCGTATCCATGGGGCGCGATCACGATGGGGATCTCCTGGTCCGCCTCCCATTCGGCGAAGGCGACCGCGATGTGGCTGTAGAACGGCCGCATCCCGAGCGTCGTGAAATACCGGTCGGTCTCCAGGACCAGCCGGAACGGACCGGGGGCGTCCTCCGGCAGGGACGGGCGGTCGAGCCGCCCGTCCCTGCCAGTGAGCCCGTGCCACACGGTCTGCCACTCGTCCAGCCGGGGCCTTTCGATACGGATCATCAGCCCGTCGACGGGCCGCCCATTGGTTCCATCAGAGACACACACTCCGAGTTTCACGTGACACCGGCCTCATCGATCGCATCCCTTGGGGGACGGGACACCGGATGCGTCCCGTCTGTGAGCATCAGCCCCGCCGCCATCACGACGGGACCTTCCTTCTCTCTCACCGCCCGTCGTCCGCCGGGCGGGAGCCTGCCACCGAGGCGGGCATCCTGCCACGCGGCCGGAGCGGACACGGGCGTCCCGCACCCGGCTGGCCGGTTCCGGTACCGGGCCGACGGACACCGGGACGGCGCGAACACGGTCCGCCGCCGGTCGCTCCGCGCCCGGCGTCAGACCGAGCCCGCCCGCGCGTAGGCAGCCGCAGCCGCCGCGTCGTCGGAGGCCGCGCAGACCTCGCTCATGAGGCGCGCGGACCTTTTCTGCCAGCTCGCGGCCTGCATCCGCCCGAAGATGTCCAGTGCCGTGCCGATGTGTTCCTTGGCCCGTTCGTAGTGGCCCCGGTCCGCGGCCACCTCACCGAGCGAGAGCTGGATCCTGCCGATGGCGAGGTACTCACGGGCCCGGGAGGCGATCCCCATGGCCTGTTCCAGCATCTCGTAGGCCGCGCGGTGGCTCCCCTGCTGGGACCGGACAATGGCCAGACCCCGCAGGGCGTAGCACTCGCCGACCGGGTCGCCGACCGAGCGGACGGTCTCCAGCGCCTGGGTGAACACGTACTCGGCCTCGGTCACCTCCTCGATCTGCAGGTGCGCCTCGCCCAGGCGGCACAGGATCTGCGCGCGCACCCGCCGGTTGCCCGAGCGCTCCACCGCGGCCAGGCCCGCCGCCATGGTCCGTTTGCCCTCCGCGATCAGGCCCCGGTCCAGATGGATCTGTGCCATGTTGCTCAGGACGTGCGCCTCGGCGGTCGAGTCGTTGACCTCGGCGAGCATGGGCAGCGCCTGCTCGTAGCCCGCCATCGCCTCGTCCAGACGGCCCTGGATGCGGTCGACGAAGGCGAGGTTGCGGACCGCGAGCGCCTCGCCGTGCACGTCCCCGACCTGGCGGAACAGCTCGCGGGCGGGCCCCAGCCTGCCGCGTGCCTCGTCCAGCCGGTACTCGAACATGTGCAGGGCGCCCAGCGAGTACAGCATCGCCGCCTGGCCCCGGCGGTTGTCGTTGCGCCGGGTGACGTCGAGCGCGACCTCGTGCGTGGTGCGCCAGTCGTCGAAGTACCCGTACATCTCGAAGAGCGTGACCGAGGTCAGCGCCAGGTCCCAGCACAGTTCGTCGAGACCGGCCCCGGCGGCCTGTCTGACGGCCGTGATCAGGCTGGCCCGCTCGTCCTCGAACCAACCGAGCGGATCGGCGAGTTCGCGGTCGACGACGGACTGCTCCAGGGCCAGCCGGGGCGCCTCTCCGTGGATCAGCGTGTGGTCGCCGCCGTAGGCGCGCCGGTGCGCCTCCTCGACCAGGAGCAGCCAGGTGCTCAGCACCCGGCCGAGGACGACGGACCGTTCGGCGGTGCTCTCGTGCTCGGCCAGGCACTCCTGGGAGTAGACCCGGACCAGGTCGTGCAGCCGGTAGCGGGGGCGGCGGCCCTTCACCACGTCGACGTCGACGAGCTGGGCGTCCACGAGGAACTCCAGGACGTCCTCGGCCTCCGTCACGGGGAGGTCGAGCAGGGGCCCCGCGACCCAGCTGGCGAACTCCGCCGCCTCCAGCATGGACAGCCGCCGGAAGAGGCGCCGCGCGTCGGGGGGCAGCCCCTCGTAGACCATGGCCAGACCGGCCCGGACGCCGACTCCGCCGTGGGTGAGTTCGTCCAGGCGCTGGCGTTCGTCGCGGAGCCGGGCCACCAGCTTGCTCAGGGGCCAGTGGGGCCGGGTGACGAGCCGCGCCGCCACGATCCGCAGGGCGAGCGCGAGGTTGCCGCAGAGCTCTGTCAGCTGCAGGGCGCTGGGCAGGTCGCCGTGGACCCGTTCGGGCCCGAGGACGCGGCTGAGCAGTTGCAGCGCCTGCTCGGTGGAGAACACGTCGATCTGGACGCAGCTCGCGCCCTCCAGACCGGCCAGCCGGGACCGGCTCGTGATCAGGACCGGGCAGTTGGACGAGCCCGGCAGCAGCCAGCGCACCTGTTCCTCGTCGATCGCGTCGTCGAGGACGATGAGTATCCGCCGGTCGGCGACCAGGTTCCGGAACAGTTCGGCCCGTTCCTCGAGGGTGGACGGCATCCCCGATCCCGGTATGCCCAGGCTGCGCAGGAAGCGCTCCAGGATGCGGGTCGGCAGGATCGGCTGGGCGGAGGGGCCGCGCAGCTTGGCGAACATCTGGCCGTCGGGGAATCGTTTCGCCAGGGAGTGTCCGAAGTGCACCGCGAGGGTGGTCTTGCCGACGCCTCCCCGGCCGGTGATCGAGACGATCCGCAGGGCGTACGAGGTCTCCGTGTCCTCCTCCAGCGCCTCTTCGAGCCGGGCGAGCAGGTCGTCGCGTCCGCTGAAGTCGGCGATCGCGCCGGGCAGCAGACGGGGCACCGCAGGGGGGTCGGCGACCGTGGCGGCGGCCACCGGGGCCGCCTGCGCCGCCGGTGCCGCCGGGGTCGGGGGCAGCGTCCGGGTGGACGGCACGTCGGCCGGCGGCGCGCCGTCCAGCCGGCCGGACAGGATCGACTCCTGGAGGCGGCGGAGCTCCTCCCCCGGCTCGATGCCGAGTTCGTCGATCAGTTCGCGTCGGCCCCGCCGGTAGACCTCCAGCGCCTCGGCCTGGCGTCCCGACCGGGACAGCGCCACCATGAGCTGGGCGCGCAGGTGTTCGCGCAGCGGGTTCTGCATGACCAGGTCGATCAGTCGCGCGACGAGCTGCTGGTGCAGGCCGAGGGCGAGGCGCGCGTCCACCCACTGCTCCACGACGGCGAGCCGTTGTTCGTCGAGGCGCGCGGCCGGGGCCTGGAGCACCGTACTGGTGATGCCGCCGCCGAAGCACGACGAGCCGCGCCAGAGCCCCAGCGCGGTCTCGAAGGCGTCCGCCGCCTCCGCGAAGCGGCCCGCCTCGGCGGCGGTGCGTCCGGCCGCCGCGGCCCGCTCGAAGACGTGGAGGTCCAGTTCGCCGTCCCCGACCTCGACGAGGTATCCGGGCGATCTGGTCCGGATGATGTCGGGCAGACCGGCCTTCGCCATGCTGGCGCGGACGATGGAGACGCAGATCTGGATCTGGGCGCGCGCGGTCGGCGGCGGGGAGGCGCCCCAGACCGCGTCGACGAGCCGGCCGACCGGAACGATCCGGTTCGGTTCGAGCAGCAGGACAGCCAGAACGACGCGCTGGCGCTCGGCGGTGATCAGCGCCGGGCCACCGGGGCCGACGACTTCCAACGGCCCCAGTAATTGAAAGCGCATGACCGTCCTTCACATCCACGCCAAAGTTTCCGCCGGTCAGCTACGCACCAACATCATATCTACCTAACCCGATCGGCTCTGTCCAGTGAGTGGCGTTTCCGTGGGGGCCGGAGATTCGACGGCGGGAAGCGGCGGCCCCGATTCGGCGCGGGCTTCGAGAAGGACGCCGGGCCATATGGCTTGAATTCAGCTTACGAACGCGACTGGCTATGTGACCCCTTTCACGGCGGGACGTACGAAAAGCGGGGCGGGCGTCCGCGTTCAGCGTCGCCGCGCGTCGGTGAGGTCTCCCGTCACCGGTCCGCCCAGCAGGGACGGCAGGTCCGCGCGGCGGCTGATCCGCAGCTTGCGGTAGGTGCGGGTCAGATGCTGCTCGACGGTGCTGACCGTGACGTGCAGTCCCTCGGCGATCTCCCGGTTGGAGCAGCCGACGGCGGCCATCGCGGCCACCCGGCGCTCGGCCTCGGTGAGGCCGTCGCCTCCGTCGGCGGGTGTCGGCAGCGCGGTGGCGCTCTCCACGGCCAGGCCCCGGACCAGTGCCTCGGCGTGGCAGTCGGCGGCCACGATGACCGCGCGGCGCTCGGCCGCCGCGGCCCGCCGGAACTCGCCCAGGGTCCGGTAGGCGCGGGCCAGGTCGGCGAAGGCGAGGGCGAGTTCGTAGCGGTCGCCGTCGTCGGACTGCAGCAGTTCGGCGGCCTGGCGCAGCAGGGTCGGCCGGTGCGCCGGGGCCCCGGCTCCGGCCAGGACCCGGCTCGCGCTGCCACGGACCCGGTTCGGCATGGCGGGGAACCTGGCCGACTGCTCCTCCAGCATCCGCCGGGCGTCGGCGGGGCGGCCGAGGCCCAGGTACACCTCGGCGACGTCGGTGCGCCACGGGATGAGGCCGGGCGTGTCCATCCCCCACCGGCCCAGCGTGGCGCCGCACCGGCGCAGGTCCTCCAGGGCCATCTCCAGATAGCCGGTGGCCAGTCCGAACCGTGCCCGCGCGTAGAGGTAGTGCATCCCGTAGCGGGTCTCGGACATCGGCTCGGGGACGCGGTGGTCCAGATAGGTCTGTGCCTCGTCGTAGCGGCCCATCGCGGTGGTGGCCAGGACCAGGGTGCTCAGCGGCGCGCCGACGGTCACGCCCCAGCTGATCGCCGGGAGGACGGCGAGGGCCTCGCTGGCGTACCGCCGGGCGTCGGTGAGGTCGCCCCGGCGCAGGGCGATCTCCGCCCGTACGGCGCCCAGCCTGGCCCTTCTGCCGGGTGTGTGCCGGGTCCGCATCCGGTCCAGGAACAGGTCGCACCAGGCCGACGCGCGTTCGGCCCGCCCGCTGTAGGCGAGGGTGAGGAGGGCGCTCTCGACGGTCTCGGTGGACAGTTCGTCCGGCCGGGTGCCGTGGAGCACCCGCTGTGCCACGCCGACGGCCTCCTGGTGGGGGCCTCCGCCGAGGACGGCGGCCAGCGCGGACACCGCCTGGAGGCGTCGGTCGGCGCTCACCGAGTGGGTGGGGGGGCGTCCGGAGGCGGGCCTCGGGCCGAGCGCGGCGAGCAGTGAGGGGTAGGTGTGGCGCAGGCGGCGGCGGGTGATCTGCAGTTCGGTGGCCGTCTCGGGGTCGGTCGCCCGCCCTGTCGCGGCCAGGTGGCGCAGGACCTCCTGGGCCTGTTCGAAGCGGCCGTGCCAGAGGAGCGCGCGGGCCAGGGTGAGCGCGTCGGCGCCCCGCAGGCGGCCCTTGCGCATCGCTTCGACGAGTTCGCCGAGCCTGCCGCTGGACACCCCGGGGTTGATGCTCCACTCGGCCCGGATGAGGGCGGCGGTGATGCGGGCCCGGCGGAGCGGGTCCGCGCAGATGTGCCGGGCGAGCCGGAGGCAGTCGACCGCGCGGTCGGCCGCGCCGTCGCGCAGGGCGTGCGCGGCGGCGTCCTCCAGGGCCGGCAGGGCCCAGGGTTCCTCCAGCACCCCGGCGTCGGCGGGTGCTCCGGCGCGCAGCAGGTGGTCGGCGATCACCTCGGTCCCGGCGCCCCGTTCATGGGCGAGGACGGCGGCGCGGGTGTGGAGCCGGGTGAGGCCGTCGGCGTCGACGGCTCCGGTCACCGCGTCGCGGGCGGCCTCGTGCCGGAATCCGTCCATGGTGAGCAGTCCGCCCGCGATCAGCGCGTGGACCGCCTCCGTGGTCCGGACCGGGCTCAGGTCGACCAGTCCGTCCAGGTTGTCCAGTTCGCCGAGGACCACGTAGCCGCTCAGTGTCCTGACCATGTCGGGGCAGCTGCGGCGCAGGCAGGACAGGACGGCCTCGCGGTAGCGGGGGCCCGCCTCGCCGCCGCCCAGGTGGTCGCGGACCAGGGCTTCGACCAGGAGGGGGTTGCCCCCGCTGTAGGCGTGCCAGTCGGCGGAGCGTTCGGCGGCGACGGCCTCGCCGAGGTGCTGGGCCGTCAGTTGCCGGACGCCCGCCGGGGAGAGCTGGGTGACCTCGACGCGGTGGCAGTTGGGCTGTCGCAGCAGGTCGGCCACGAAGCGGAACTCGGTGTCGCAGCCGTGGCCGCTGTGGGTGAACGCCGCCAGCACCCGGGCGCTGTTGAGGCGTCGTGCCAGATAGGCGAGGCAGGTCAGCGAGGACTGGTCGGCCTGTTCGACGTCGTCGACGGCGAGGTACAGGGGGCAGCGTTCGGCCAGTTCCAGCAGGACGGTGGCCAGCCCGCGCACGATGCCGTCGTCCGGTTGCGCGTCGGCGCCCCGGTGCCGGGCGGCGCGGGCGCCTTCCTCGATGAGGGCCACGGCGCGCGTCCGGTCGGCGGGGTCCAGCGGCGCGTCGTCGACCAGTTGGCGCATCACGCCCAGGGTCAGGTGCCGCTCGTCCTTCGATCCCAGCGCCGTCAGGGGAAGCATTCCCCGGCTCAGGGCGTGATCGGCGAAGTGGTGCACCAGTACGCTCTTGCCCGCCGCCACCGGTCCGGAGACCAGCACGGCGCGTCCGTGTCCGTCCCGCGCCCGTTCGGCCAGTGTGGTCAACAGCGCCATCGGTGCTTCGCGCTCCACCAGTTCCACCGCGAACTCCTCCCATGGGTCGGTGAGAAAGAGGGAATACCGTTCCTCGGCCAGGCAGTAGGTCGCGGGTGGGCCGGGAGGGATCGTCCTCTCGCCGCACGCCGTCAGCACCCGCGGACCGGGTGTTCCGGTCGCCGACGGGACCCATGCTCGCCGCCGGGCTCATCGACCGGCTATCGGCGCGCTATCGACCCTCGTGGCGGCCGGGGTGTCCGGCGTGACGGAACGGGCGCGGGAAAATCCCGTGGAACGGCCGGTGCCGGCCGTGGAATGTTCGCCGCGGCCCGGTTTCCGCCCCGGGGGAAATGGGGGGCGTCCGGGAGAGCCGTCGCGGACGCGGAAAAGGCCAGGGACCACGCGCTCTCGCGGCGTGGTCCCTGGCCGGGCGGGCGGGGCGGGTCAGTCGGCCCGGCGCATCGCTTCGACGAGGCTCTTGGGGCGCATGTCGACCCAGTGCTCGTTCACGTAGTCCAGGCATTCCTGCCGGGTCGCGCTCGGCAGGGCGACGGTCCAGCCCTCCGGGACCTCCGCGAAATCCGGCCACAGGGAATACTGCTCCTCCGCATTGACCAGAACGCGGTATGAGGCATTTTCATCCTCGAACGGATTGCTCATGAGCCAGCGCACTCCTTTATCGCCGTCGAATGGAAGAGCTGCCCGCATTCTGGTCGCGCGGCAAACTCCTGACAACCCCTACATCCCCGTACACGGAGCCCGTGGCCGTTCATCGCGGGCCCATCGCGGTGAGCACCGCGTCCAGCGCGGCGACGCCCTTGTCGAGGGCGTCGAGCCCGATGGTCAGTGCCGGGCGGAACCGTACGGCGCGCGGTCCGCCGGGCAGCAGCAGCACCCGGTGGGAGCGGCGCAGCCGGTCCAGGACCTCGTCGCGCAGGGCCGTGTCGGGCAGGTCGAAGGCCCACATCAGGCCGAGTCCGCGCACGTCGTGGACCAGTGCGGGGTGGGCCGCCGCCAGGTCGGCGAGCAGGCGGCCCAGATGGGCTCCCCTGGCCTCGGCCCCGGCGACCAGTCCGTCCCGTTCGATGATCTCCAGGATGCGGGTGGCCCGTACCATGTCGGCGGTGTTGCCGCCCCAGGTGGAGCCGAGGCGGTCCGGCACGGCCAGCGCCCCTTCGGGGACCTGGTCCACCCGGCCGCCCGCCATCAGGCCGCACACCTGGGTCTTCTTCCCGAAGGCCACCACGTCGGGGGCGAGTCCGAGCCGCTGGTACGTCCACGGGGCGCCGGACAGGCCGCAGCCGGTCTGCACCTCGTCGAGCACGAACAGCACGTCGTACCGGTGGCACAGCTCCTGCATCCGCAGCAGGAACTCCCTGCCGAGGTGCCGGTCGCCGCCCGCTCCCTGGACCGGTTCGGCGATGAAGCAGGCGATCCGGTCGCCGCGCTCGGCCAGGTGCCGTCGTGCGACCTCGACCGCCTCCCGTTCGGCGCCGGGGCCGGGTACCGGTACGCGCGGCCAGGCCCATCCCGGGTACCGCGCGGTCACCGTCGGCGAGGTGTTGGTGAGGCTCAGCGTGTAGCCGCTGCGGCCGTGGAAGGCGCCCTCCATGTGGAGGACCTCGAGGGGTGCGGCCGGGTCGGTCCCGGCCCGCTGCGCCCGCCAGTCGAAGGCGACCTTCAGGGCGTTCTCGACGGCCAGGGCGCCGCCGTCGATGAAGAAGAGGTGCGGCAGCGCCGGGTCGCCGAGGACCCGGCGGAACGTCGCCGCGAACCGGGCGTACTGCACGGTGTAGATGTCGGAGTTGGTCACCTTGTGCAGGGCGGCCCGGGTGAGGTCGGCGAGGAACGCCGGGTCGTCGGTCATGCCGGGGTGGTTCATGCCCAGGGGCAGCGAGCCGTAGAAGGTGAGGAGGTCCAGGTACTCCTCGCCGCCGCGCGCGTCGACCAGGGTGCTGCCCCGGCTGCGCTCCAGGTCGAGCACGAGGTCCAGACCGTCCATCAGGACGTGCCGGGACAGTTCTTCCAGGGCGGTGTCCGCCGTGATCTCCATGTCACACCTCGTCGCGCTGATAGCGCCGCAGGTCCAGGTCGCCCAGGCTGGGCAGCACCGCGTCGGCGTCGGCCAGGCCGGGGGCCCCGGACGGTTCCCAGGGGACCGCCACGCAGCGTAGACCGGCGGCGTGGGCGGCGGCGACCCCCTTCGGGGAGTCCTCGACGGCCAGGGCGTCGTCGGCCCCCACACCGGCGCGGGCCAGTGCCAGGAGGTACAGGTCCGGTCGTGGTTTGTGGTGGTCGGTGTCGTCGCCGGTCACCAGGAAGGCGAAGTGGCGTCGCAGCCCGAGCCGTCGCAGATGGCCCTCCACCCAGGCGGCCGGGCTGCTGGACACGATCGCGGTGGTTCTCGCGGTGCGCAGCAGCCGCTCCACGCCGGGCCGGGCCGGTGCGGCCCCGCAGCGGGCGGCCCGCCGTTCCCGCTGCCAGGCCCATTCGTCGTCGGCGACCGGTCGGCCGAGCCGGGCGGCCAGGTCGGCCAGGGCGAGGTGCGCCCCGGCCGAGTTGCCGAGCATCCCGGCGCGGACCCCGGCGTCGAAGGGGACGCCGAGCCGGTCGTAGAGGTCCTGCCAGGCGAGCAGGGCGGCCCGTTCGGTGTCGCAGACCACGCCGTCGAAGTCGAGCAGCAGGAACGGCTGGGGCATCAGCGGCTCACCGGTCCCCGGTCGCCCGCGGTGAGCAGGGCGCAGTACCGGGCGAGGGCGTCGGTCCAGTGGGGCATCGCGTGGACGAAAGCCGCCGCGCGGGTGCTGTCGAGGCGGGAGTCGCGCGGTCGGCCGCCGACGAATCCCGCCTCGGCCATGGACATGGGCACCGGGTGGGCGGTGCCGAGGCGTTCGGCGAGGGCCAGGCCCACCTGGTACCAGCTCGCCCGGCCCCGGTTGGCGATGTGCAGCAGGCCGCGGACGGCCAGGGCGCCGGGGAGCAGCCGGACCAGTGCGGACGCCAGGTCGGGGAGGTAGGTCGGGCTGCTGAACTGGTCGTCGATCAGTCGTGGGCGTCCGCCGTCGAGGAACTCCCGGGCGGCGGCGAGGACCTGGTCCAGGCGTGGGTCGGTGCCGCCGTACAGCCAGGACGTGCGGACCACGAGGTGGTCCGGTACGGCTTCGACGATCCGTTCCCCGGCGAGTTTGCTCAGTCCGTAGACGCTGACCGGGGAGGGGATGTCGTCCTCGTTGTATCCGGCGGGTCCGGGGGCGCTGCCGTCGAAGACGTAGTCGCTGGAGATGTAGACCAGTCGGCTGCCGTGCCGTCGGCAGGCTTCGGCGACGTGGTGGGTGCCGCCGACGTTGACCCGCAGGGCGGGGGCCGGGTCCCGTTCGCAGGAGTCGACGACGGCGTTGGCGGCGGTGTGCACGACCACATCGGGCCGGAAGGCGTCGATCGAGTCGCGGACGGCCGTCCCGTCGCCGATGTCGAAGTCGGCGAGGGACACGCCGAGGACGGGCCAGTCGGCGGTCTCCGGGCGCGCCGCGAGTTCGTGGCGCAGCGCGGTGCCGAGCATCCCGTCGGCGCCGGTGAGGTAGACGCGCATCACAGGTGTCCGAACTCGGCGATCAGTTCGGCGACCGACAGGCCGGAGCTGATCTTCTCGCGGATGACCCGTTCCCGGTCGATGTTCATCCGGGTGCGGGCGAGTACGGTCTCGGCCTCGTCCTTCGGTACGACGGCGATGCCGTTCTCGTCGGCGACCAGGATGTCCCCGGGGTTGATGACCTGGCCGTCGATCACCACCGGGACGTTGACCTGGACGGGCTCGGTGCGGTCGTGCACGGCGGTCGGGGAGGGCCGGGGGACGGTGCTGCGGTACCAGACGGGGAAGTCGAGGTCGCGGATCTCGTCGACGTCGCGGACGGCGCCGTCGACGATGCCGGCGGCCACGCCGATCTGGCGGGACAGGGTGGACATCAGGCCGCCCCACATGGCGGTGCGGGTGGTGCCGTGGCAGGCGACCACGATCACGTCGCCCGGCTGTGCCTGCCTGAGCACGGGCATACAGTCGACGAGGTCGTCGATGGAGAGGTTGACGGTGAGCGCCGGTCCGGCGATCTTGTGGTGGTGCTTCACCGGGAGCAGTCCGCCGATGGCGCCGACCCGGCGCCGGGCGTCGGTGACCAGGCAGCTCGGGCTGTATTCGGCGAGGACCGCGCGGAAGCCGTCGACGGTCTCCTGGGGCGGGCGGTTCAGTTCGTTGCGGACAGTTTCCACGAGGTGTCTCCGTTGGGTCGGGGGGTGGTGCGGTCCAGGACGTCCGCGCCGATGAGGTCCGCGAGGTGGGCCGCGTCCAGGCCGTGCGCGGCGAGGACTTCCGCGTCGGTGCCGCAGCGCGGTACTTCGGTGAGGCCGAGGCCGCGGAAGGCGATGCCGTCCCCGGTGCCGGTCTCCATGAGGTGCCGGGCGATCAGGTCGGCCTGGCCGCCGCTGTCGTACTGGTGCTCGACGACGAACAGGTGCTGGACGCCGGTGAGCAGTCCGGCCAGCCATTCCGGGTCGATCCGGTTGTGCCAGGGCAGGTCCACCACGGTCAGGGTGATGTCCCGGGCGGCGAGCAGGTCGGCGGTGGCGAGGAGTTGTCCGAGGACCACCGGTCCGGCGCCGAGGGCGACCGCCCGGCCGCCGTCCCGCAGGACCTGTCCCCTGCCGGTCCTCAGGGGGGCCGGGGGCAGTGCGGCGAGTGCGGCGGGGACCGGTTGGCTGGACAGGCGCAGATAGACGCTGTCCGGGGTGGACCGGCAGTGGTCCAGGGCGGCGGCCAGTTGGGCGGGGTGGGAGGGTTCCAGGATGGTCAGGCCGGGGACGGCGCAGAGCGCCGACACGTCGCGGACCGCCTGGTGGGAGTGGCCGGGTCCGGCGGGCAGCAGTCCGGCGAGCGAGCCGACGTAGACCACCGGCCGCCGTTCGGTGGCGTTGTTGTAGATGTGTTCGTTGGGCCGTGCGTGCAGGAAGCAGGAGAAGGAGTGCGCGAAGGGGCGCATTCCGCCCGCGGCGAGTCCGCCGGCCATGGAGACCATGTCCTGTTCGGCGATGCCGCATTCGACGAACCGGTCCGGGTGGGCCTCGCGGAACGGGATGAGGCCGGTGTCGAGGATCAGGTCGCCGTCGAGCGCGACGATCCGGGGGTCCTCCCGGGCCGCCTCGGTGAGCAGCCTCCCGTACACCTCGGGCAGCCGTACGCCGGACGGTCTCACCGGCAGGTCCACGGTCCGTGCGACCGGCCGGAGCGGGGGCAGGGCGCGCCCGCGCAGTATCCCGTCGGCGGTGCCGGTGAGTTCCCGGTAGGCGCGGTCGCGGTCCTCGGGGCTCGGGGCGCCGCTGTGGTGGCGGTAGCGCCATTCGCCGGGTGCCATGGAGGTGGCGGCGAAGGTGGGGCAGCCGCCGCCCTTGACCGTGTCGGCGATGATCACCACGGGCTGGTCGGGGTGGTCGGCGGCGCGGCGGGCGAACGCCTTCTCCAGCTGGCCGGGGTCGTGCCCGTCGCACCGGAGCACGCCCCAGCCCGCGGCGGTGAACTTGCCGGTCAGGTCGCCGAGGTCGCTGACGTCGGTGACGAAGGTGTCGGACTGGAGGCGGTTGTGGTCGACGACCACGGTCAGCTCGCCCATCCCGTACCGGGCGGCGCTGGGCAGCGCCTCCCAGTTCTGGCCCTCCTGGAGCTCGCCGTCGCCGGTCATCACCACCACCCGGGAGACCCGGCCGGACAGGCGGTGGGCGAGGACCAGGCCCTTCGCCTTGGAGATGCCCATGCCGAGGGAGCCGGTGTTGAAGGGCATTCCGGGGGTGCCGACGTCGGGGTGTCCCGGGAGTCCGTCGATCCGCCGCAGCCGGTGCAGGAGGTCCTCGTCGAGGAGTCCGAGCCCGATCATCGCCGCGTACAGTCCGGGCGCGTCGTGGCCCTTCGACGAGAAGTACACGTCTCCGTCGGCTTCGAACGGCCGGTCGAGTTCTTCGAGGACCAGCCAGCTCACCACGTCGGCGGCGCTGAAGCTGGAGCCGATGTGGCCCGAACCGGCACGCGCGATCATGTAGAGGGTGTTGATCCGGCACATCGCCGCGAAGGCGCGGGCCCTGTCGTGCGGATCGGCTACGTCGCCCAGGACGCGCTCGAACTCGGCGCGCGGTATCCAGGCCAGGGAGCTGTCCATGGCTTCTCCTCGTGGAGGGGTCGGTGTCACCAACAGCCGAACCCGCCGTCCACGGCGAGTTCGGTACCGGTGACGTAGCTGCTCAGGCCGGACGCGAGGAACAGCAGCGGGCCGGTCAGGTCCTCGGCGCGGGCCATCCGCCGCAGGGGCACGCGGGCGTCGAACTTCTCCCGGAACACCGGGTCCTGCGCGCCCAGCACACCGCCGGGCGACAGGGTGTTGACCCGGACCCCGGCCGGGCCCCACAGCGCCGCGAGGTAGCGGGTGAGCGCGGCGACGCCCGCCTTGGACATGCCGTACGCGGGCGGTTTCAGGAACGGCGGGTCCACCGGCAGGTGTTCGTACATCCGGGGGTCGGGGGCGAGCCTGCCGTACATGGAGCCGATGTTGACGACGGAGCCGCCGCCGTTGCGGGCCATCCGCGACCCGAACACCTGGCACATCCGCAGCGTCCCCAGGGCGTTGACGTCGAGGACGCCGCCGGACACCTCGTCCGGGATGTCCTCGAAGAGCCAGCCGCCGCCCCGGGCCGACGGCGGGCTGTCGACACCGGCGTTGTTGACGAGGACGGTCGGTTCCCCGGCCCGTTCGAGGCAGTCGTCGAGCGCCCGGCGCAGAGCGCCGGTGTCGGTGACGTCCGCGACCAGGGTCAGGAACCGCTCCGGGTCGTGGGCGTCCACGACCGCCCGCAGCTCAGGACCGACGGCGTCCCGTACGTCCAGGCCCACCACCCGGGCACCGGCGCCGAGCAGGGCGTCCACCCACACCGGTCCGAGCCGTCCGCACACACCGGTCACCACGGCGACCGATCCGGTCAGGTCAGTCGCGGCCGGCATCGCCGTCCACCAGGTCGTCCAGGGTGATGTCGGCGTCGGCCGTCAGGGGCCTGCCGAGGCGTCGGCCCACCACGTCGGCGAGCCGGTCGGGGGTCAGCCCGTCGCCCGGCGACTTGATCGCCACGTCCTCCAGGGTGAGGCGGTGTCCGGCGGGCAGGTCCCGGTGGGTGACGAGCTTCTTGCCCATCTTGCCCATCGCGGGCCGCTCCCGCTCCAGCACCCGCTTGTCCGGGTCGCCCAGCGAGCGGCGCACCCGGCGCAGTCCGTCGACCAGTTCGGCCATGTCCGCCTGTTCCAGCGAGAACTTGTGGTCGCTGCCGGGCCGGGTGCGGTCGAGGGTGACGTGCTTCTCGACCACCCGGGCGCCCAGCGCGTACGCGGTCCAGGCGGCCCACGGGCCGAGGTCGTGCCCGGAGTAGCCGATCACCGTGTCGGGGAACTCGGCCCGGTAGGCGCCGAGCACCGCCAGGTTCAGCTCCTCCGGCTCGGCCGGGTACGTGGCCGTGCACTGGAGCAGGGCGAGGTCCGGGTTGATCGGCAGGACGGTGCCGCAGGCGCGCCGCACCGACTCCATGTCGGCGCCGCCGGTGCTCACGATCAGCGGTTTGCCCGCCTTCGCCGCGTAGGCGAGCAGCGGGGTGTTCCTGATGTCGCCGGACGCGATCTTGATCGCGGGGACGCCCAGTTCGGCCAGGAAGTCCACGCTGGCGAAGTCGAAGGCGGTCGCGAAGAAGTCCACGCCCAGTTCGGCGGAGAGCTGCTGGAGGTGGGTGTACTCGCGGGTGCCGAACTCCAGGAACTCGCGGTGCGCCCCGTACGTGGGGCCGAAGCTGTTGCGTCCGGTGTAGGGGGAGTCGTACATCTCCCTGGTGTAGAGCGAGCGGTTGTCCCGCTTCTGCAGTTTGACCGCGCTGGCCCCGGCCGCGGCGGCCTGGCGCACCAGCTCCTCGGCCTTGTCCAGGTCGCCCTCGTGGTTGTGGCCGATCTCCGCGATCACATAGGCGTCGGTGTCGTCCGACACGATCCGCTCGTTTACGGTCAGCGCTCTCATGGTTCTCAGGTCCTCTCCAGAAGGTCGTTCACCAGCGCGGCGAACCGGTCCAGACCGAGGTCGATCTCCTCCGGCGGGAGTGAGCTGCAGGACAGTCGCAGCTGCCGCTGTCCGCCCCCCGCCGCGTAGAAGTGGTGCATCGGCGTCCAGATGACCTTGTGCCGCTCGGCCGAGTAGGCGAGCAGGTCGTCATCGGCGACGAACGGGACCGTGACGACCAGGAAGAATCCGCCGTCCGGTCGGTTCCAGGTGACCGGCGACGGCGCCGGGAACCGCGCGGCCAGCCCGTCGAGCAGATGACGCAGCCGTTGTCCGTAGCGCGCGGTGGCGTCCCGGTTCGCGTCGCGCAGCGCGAAGTCGCTCTCCAGCAGCTTCCCGCCGATGACCGCCTGGGCGATCGGCGGGGTGTTGACCGTGATCATGCTCTTGATCTTCGAGAGCTCGTCGGCGAGGGTGCCGACGGTCTCGCCGTCCCGCAGGACCGGCTGGTCGGCCACCACGAAGCCGATGCGGGCGCCGGGCAGCACGGTCTTGGCGTACGAGCCGAGGTAGACGACCCGGCGGCCCTCGTCCAGGGACTTGAGCGTCGGTTTCGGGGAGGCGCCGCCGCCGAAGAAGCCGTACGGGTTGTCCTCGATGAGGAGGATGTCCAGCTCGGCGGCCAGGTCGAGGAGTCGGCGCCGGGTCGGCACGTCGAGACTGAGTCCGGTCGGATTGGCGAAGTCGGGCACCAGGTAGCAGGCCCGGGGGCGCAGACCGGCCTCCCGCGCGCCCCGCACCTTGGCCGCCAGATCGTCCAGGTCGATGCCGCCGGTGCCGCTGTCGACCGGCACGACCGGCAGGTCGACCAGGCGGGCGGCGCCGGTGACGCCCACGTAGGACGGTTCGGTGGCCAGGAGCACGTCGCGCTCGTCGGCGCGCAGCGCGCGCAGCACCAGGACCATGGCCTCCTGGCAGCCGACGGTCACCAGGATCGACTCGGGGTCGGCCCGGATGTCCTCGTCGGTGGCGAGGTTGCGGGCCACCAGGTCCTGGATGACGCCCTTGGTCCTGCCGTACTGGTAGAGCCGGTCGCGGGCGGTCCCCGCTCCCCCGGCGCCGCCGCCGACGTGCTCGGTCCAGGTGCGCAGGTGCCGGTGGACGTCCTCGACCGTGAACCCGCCGGGGTCCGGCCGTCCGGGCGCGAAGGAGACCGCGTCCGGGTACCGCTCGGACACCTCGTTCAGCAGGTTCATCGACAGCAGCGCGGGATCGGACAGCGACCCGTGCAGGTCCGCCAGGTCGAGCGCCGTCACCGGCCGTGCCGTCGAGGCGTGGGACGCCTCGGTCATGAGTCCTCCCGTTCACAGGTTCCGGGCGTCCACCGGACGCCGAGGTGTCCGGCCGCGGCCACGTGCGGGGCTCCGGCGAGGGCCATCGCCACTTCGATCTCGGTGCGCAGCAGTTCCAGCGCTCCGGTCACACCGGCTTCGCCGCCGGAGGCGAGGCCCCACAGGACCGGCCGTCCGAGCAGCACCCCGGACGCGCCGAGGGCCAGCGCGCGCAGCACGTCGGTGCCGCTGCGCACTCCGCTGTCGAGCAGCACCTCGCAGGCGTCGCCGACCTCGGCCCGGATCGCGGGCAGGGCCAGGAGGCTGGGGACGGCGCCGTCCAGTTGCCGGCCGCCGTGGTTGGACACCACCAGGCCGTCCGCGCCGAGGTCCACCGCGCGCCGGGCGTCCGCCGGGTCGAGGATCCCCTTGAGGACCAGCGGCAGCCCGGTCCTGCGCCGCAGCCGTTCCAGGTCGGACCAGGACAGGGTGGGGTCGATCACGGCCGCCGCGTGACCGCCGACGCTCTGCCCCGCGCCGCGCTGCGCGTCGGGCAGGTTCACCGGGGCGGCGTGCGCCGGTACGGCGAAGCCGTTGCGCAGGTCGCGCAGCCGCCGTCCCATGAACGGCACGTCCACGGTGAGGATCAGGGCGCGGGCCCCGAGCCGTTCGGCCTCGTCGATCAGCCACTCGGTGCGGGCCCGGTCGCGCAGCCAGTACAACTGGAGGAACAGGGCGCCGTCGGCGGCGGCCAGTTCGTCCAGCGGGTGGCTGGCCAGGGTCGCCGCGGTGAAAGGGATACCGGCCCCGGCCGCCGCGCGGGACACCGCGGGTTCGCCGTCCGGGTGGACCACCGAGTGGAACGCCATCGGCGCGACCGCGACGGGCATCGACGCCGGGACCCCGAGCAGGGTCGTCGTGGTGTCGGCGGTCGCCGCTCCGGACAGGACGCGGGGGACGAGGTGGCACCGGTCGAACGCGGCCCGGTTGGCGTCCAGCGTCGACTCGTCACCGCTTCCCCCGGCCACGAAGTCGTACACCTCGGGCGCCAGCACGGCGCGGGCACGGTCCTCGACGTCGGCGAGGGTGAGCGGATCGGCCGTCGGCGCGCCGGGGCCGCCCGTCACGCCGAGTCCTGTCGTTCGACCGCCTCGTACAGCTTGCGGATGTTGTTGCTGCCGAAGGTGGTCGCGCCCCGGCGCTCGATGATCTCCATGAAGTGGGTGCGGCGCGGGTGCTCGGACCGGGTGAAGATCTGGAACAGTTCGCCGTCGTGGTCCCGGTCGGCGAGCACATGGTGCTCGCGCAGCTCCGCCACCGGGTAGCCGGACGAGCCGAGCCGCTCCTCCAGGTCCTCGTAGTACGTGTCGGGAGTGGACAGGAACCGTACGCCGGCGGCGCCGAGTTCGGCGACCGCCGCCACGATGCCCGGCACCGCGAAGGCCAGGTGCTGCACTCCGCCGCCGCCGTGCCTCTTCAGGAAGTCGTCGATCTGGCCGGGGACCGCTCCGCTCATCGGCTGGAGCAGCGTCAGCGTCACTCCGGTGTCCGGGCTCTGCACCACCTTGGACTGCATGGCCTGCGCGCCGACGTGGATGTCCTCCTCGAACACCACCCGCCAGCCCAGCTCGCGGCGGTAGAGCTCGACGGTCGGTTCCAGTTCGCCGTTCTCCAGGCAGACCGCGATGTGGTCGACGCGCAGCAGGTGTCCCCCGGCCGGTGCCGTGGTCTCCCCGCCCCGCACCGGGGCGATGCCGGGCAGCGACCAGGGCTCGCCGGGGGACCGGGTCACGAAGGTGTGCGTCACGTCGCCGAAGGCTTCGAAGGCCGCCGCGCGGTCCGGCGCCGCCACCCGCAGGGCGATGTCGCTCACGCCGTCGCCGTGCCGGGCCGTGAACAGGGTGGCCGGATGGTCGTCGGTGCGGCCTTCGAGCAGCAGCAGGACGATGTCCCGCTGTCCCACCGCCACGGCGGTGAACTCCGGGGTCTCCCCGGCGGCGATCACCTCGAAGCCGTAGCGCTCGACGAACTCGGCCGCACGGGCGTGGGCGTCACCGACGGAGAGGGTGATGTGGTCGATCCCGGCGTCGACGGCGTGCTGATCTCTGGTCTGGGGTGTGGACGACATGAATTCCCCCAAGGCTCGATAATCGGTTTTCAACGGCGGGAACACGAATTGTCAGATCCCGGTACCGCGACGGAAAAACGCTACGGACGGGCCCGGAAGAATGTCAACGCGCTCCGCCCCCAGCCGCCGAACAGTGCGGAACACCCCTTCCCCCGCTTGGGTACCGGGGTGTCCGCTATGGGGTTCATAGGGGTTGCGCACACGCTCGTGGCAGGTGAGTATGCGTGCGATCGAAGCTGCGGACAAGGAGCGGTACGTGCTGATTCATCAGGCACTCGACAAGCGCGCGGCAGAATACGGCGACCATATTGCGCTGATTGACGACAACGGTCCCGTCACCTATTCCCGACTTGTTTCGACGGCCGATTCGTATGCCGCCGCGCTGGTCGCGGCAGGAGTGGGGCCCGGCTGTCTGGTGCCGGTGCGCGTCGCCCGCTCGGCCCGTATGGCGACCTTGCTGCTGGCCGTCCTGAAGACGGGCGCGGCGTACTGCCCCATCGACGTGAAGTGGCCGGACGAACGGGTGCGGGAACTGCTGGGCCTGCTGCGGGCGCCGCTGTTCGTGACGGACGTGCCGCTCGCCGGCGCCCCGTGCTGGACCCCACCGGCCGAGCCCGTCCCCGGGACGCCCCCGGTCCGCGCGGACCTCGGGCCGGACGACCCCGCGTGCGTCTTCTTCACCTCCGGCAGCACGGGCACCCCCAAGGGGGTGGTGACTCCGCACCGGGCGGTGCTGCGGCTCTTCGACGGCGGCCCGCTGGCCGCCTTCGCCCCCGGGCGGGTGCTGCCCCAGCTCGCCCCGGTCGGGTGGGACGCCTGCGGCCTGGAACTGTGGGGCATGTTGTCCCGGGGCGGCACCGTGGTGCTGCCGGACGAGGACCATCTGCTGCCGGACACCCTGCGCGACCTGGTCGCGCGGCACGGCGTGAACACCCTCGTCCTGGTCGCGTCCGTGGTCAACCTGCTGGTGCGGCTGGACCCCGACTGCTTCCGGGGGATCGACCTGATGTTCATCGGCGGTGAGCGGCTGTCGCCCGAGCCGGTGCGCGCGCTGCTGCGGGAGCATCCGGACGCGACCGTCCACAACTGCTACGGCCCGGTGGAGAGTTTCGCCTTCGCCACCACGCACCACATCCGGCCCGAGGACTGCGACCTGCCGCACGGCGTGCCCATCGGGCGCCCGGTGCCCGGCACCGACGTCCATCTGATCGACGGCGAGCTGTGCGTCGCGGGCGCGGGCCTCGCCCAGGGCTATCTCCACGACCCGGAACGGACCGCCGAGCGGTTCGTCACGGTCGACGTGGAGGGCGTGCCGACCAGGGTCTACCGCACCGGTGACCGCGCGGAACGCGACGCCGGGGGCGTCCTGCACTTCCTGGGCCGCGCGGACCGGCAGGTGAAGATCCGCGGCTACCGGGTGGAGCTGGGCGAGGTGGAGAGCCGCGCCGGGGAGCGCGCCGGAGTCCGCGACTGCGTGGCGGTGGCCCTGACCGGCCGGAGCGGCGCGTACGAGCGGCTGGCGCTGGCCTTCACCGGCGGCGCGGACCCCGACCGGGTGCGCGCGGAACTGCGCGGCCTGCTCCCCGGCCATCTGGTGCCCGATCTGGTGCGCCGCCTCGACGCACTCCCCCACAACGCCAACGGCAAGGTCGACCACCGTGCCGTGACCGAACTGCTGCGCGTCCCGACCCCAGGAAAGGGGCTGACGATGACCACGTACACCGAGACCACCGAGAACGCCGGGATCACCGCCGCCGAGACCTCCGCCGCCGATGCCGTCGCCGCCGACGCGGGTGCCATCGAGACCTCCGTCGTGGAGGCCGGGGCCTCCGTCGTGGAAGCCGGGGCCGACGGCGCCCGCGTCGTGGAGGCCACCGACAGGATCGTGCGGGACTACCTGACGCTCGTCGACGACAGCATGGTCGCGGTGCTGCCGCACGCCCTGCGCATCGCCGTCGAGCTCGGCGTCGCCGATGTGATGGAGTTCGCGGCCCCCCAGCCGGTGGAGACCACGGCGGCCCTGATCGACGCCGATCCCGACGCCCTGGGACGGCTGCTGTCCGCCCTCACCACGGCCGGGTTCTTCTCCGGCGCCCCCACCACCGGCTTCCGGCTGACCCCGCTCGGCGCCCGGCTGCGCCGCGACGCCCCGGACAGCCTCTCGGCGTCGCTGGTCAACGCCGAGAGCCAGTACGCCTGGCTGCGCGCCACGGACACCTTCCGTACCGGTGCGGCGTCCTTCGACGGCGGCGACGGCGGCTTCTTCGGGGTGAAGAACACCCGGCGCGGCGCGAACCTGGCGTTCCTGCGCCGGATGCGGGAACGGACCGGTCGGCTGTACCGGCAGGCGGCCGGGGCCGTCGACTGGACGGGCTCCGAGGTCATCCTGGACATCGGCGGCGCCGACGGCTTCCTCCTCGGCGAGATCCTCGCGGTGGCCCCGCACGCGAGCGGCATCCTCTTCGACCGCCCCACGGTGATCGACGAGGTGAACCTGAGCGGCGGCGTCCCCGGCTGCCGCGCGGTGCCCGGCGACTTCTTCGTCTCGGTGCCCACCGGCGCCGACACCCATCTGCTGTGCAGCGTCCTGCACGACTGGACCGACGAGCAGGCCGTGGAGATCCTGCGGTCGAGCCGTCGCTCGCTGGCGCCCGGCGGCCGGCTCCTCGTCATCGAGATGCTGGTGCCGGAGGACGGCGCCCAGCACGTCAGCCACTGGAGCGACCTCGGCATGATGGTCCTCACCGGGGGCCGGGAACGCGACCGCGCCGGGTTCACCCGCATCCTGGAGGCGGCCGGTTTCCCCACCCACCGGGTCCTGCCGATCCCGGAGTCGCCGTTCTCCGTGATCGAAGCCCGCTGACCCGCGATGGACATCGACCTGCTCGCACCGGACGTCTTCTCCGGGTACCGGTTCCTCGACCAGCTCGCGGCCCTGCGCGACCGTCCGGGGCTGACCCGGCATCCGGAGCCGGACGGTCCCGGCTTCTGGGTCGCCGCCCGCTACGACGACGTCGAGACCGTCCTGGGCGATCCGGCCACGTTCAGCTCCCGTTCCGGCATCAGGCTCGGCGGATCGGACGGGGCGGCCGACCTGGTCGCCGACCGGATGATGGTGGTCAGCGACCCGCCCCGGCACGGCCGGATACGCCGGGTGGTGGGGGCGCCGTTCACCCCGGCGGCGCTGCGCCTCTGGCACGACCGGATCGTCGCCGGGGTCACCGACCTGGTGGACGAGGTGGTCGGTACGGGGGGCGGCCCCACGGACGACCGGCCGGACGGGGCCGCCGGGACCCTGGTCAGGGACGCCGTCGGCGACCTGGCCCGACGGCTGCCCAACCAGGTCATCTGCGCCATGATGGACCTGCCCCGCGCGGACTGGCCGTTGATCGGCAGACTCACCACCGACGGCCTGGACTCCCCCGACCCGATCGACCGGCTGGACGCCAACGCCGAGATCTTCGGCTACTTCGCCGACCTGATCGACCGGCGGCGCGCCCGCCCCGGCGACGACCTCGTCAGCGCGCTGCTCGCGGCCGGCGGCGACCTCACCGACGAGGAGCTGATCCTCAACTGCAGCGGTGTGCTCACCGGAGCCAGCGAGACCGTCCGGTACGCGGCGGCCGGAGCCCTCCTCGTCTTCTGCGAACGGCCCGAGCTGTGGACGGCGCTGCGCGCGTCACCGGAACTGCTGCCCACCACGGTGGAGGAGATCCTGCGCTGGACCAGCCCGGGGCTGCACGCGCTGCGCACGGTGACCCGTCCGGTGACGGTCGCCGGGACCGGACTGCTCCCCGGCGACCGGGTGACGGCCTGGATCTGCTCGGCCAACCGCGACCCGGCCGTCTTCGCCGACCCGGACACCTTCCGGCCGGACCGGACGCCCAACCGGCACCTGGCCTTCGGCTGGGGGCCGCACGTCTGCGTCGGGTCCCGAGTCGCCCGGCTGGAGCTGACCGCGCTGCTGACCGCGCTGGTCCGCCGCGTCCGCACGGTGGCCCCGGCGGGCACCCCGGTGTGGAGCACCGCCAACTTCATCCATGGACTGACCAGTCTGCCGGTGCGGCTGAGCCCGGCGTGAGCCCGTCAAGGAGCTGATGCACGATGGACACCACCGAAATCGCCGAGATCTGGCAGGAGGTCCTGGGCGTCCCGGTCGGGGACGACGACGACTTCTTCGCCCTGGGCGGTCAGTCGCTGGCCGCCATGGAGGTGGTGGCCGCGGTGCGCCGACGCCTCGGCATCACGGTCCGGGTGCGGGTCCTGCTGGAACACCCCGTGCTCGCGGACTTCGCCGAGCGGCTCGCCCGGTCCGGGGAAGCGTCCCCGGTGCGGTCCGGGGAGGACCCTCGGCCCGCCTGAGGCGCCGGTCCACGGGAAACAGGACGGCGGGAGCGGATCTCTCCGCTCCCGCCGTCCTGCGCGTCCCGCCCCCGGCGCTGGGTGCGGGGTACGTCTCCGACCCGGCGCTGTACAGGGTCCCGCTGTGCGCGGGATACGCCTCTGCCCGCCGCCATGTGCGGGCGTCCCAGCCCTCGCCGCTGGGGTGCGGGGTACGCCTCCGCCCCGCCGCCGTGCGCGGGCCGTCCCAGCCCCCACCGCTGGGGTGCGGGGTACGTCTCCGCCCCGGCGCCGTACTCCACGCGGCTCCCCCGCCGTCGTGCCGTGCGCGTCGCACCCGGCCGGTCCGTACGGGCGGGTCCCCGGGCCCGTACCCGTACGCCCGTACATCCGGCCCGCCCCCGTCCCCTACGGGCCGCCCCGGCCCGGTGCGCGCCGTGGACGGGCCGGATGTACGGGCCGGGGGCGGCGGCCGTGCGTCAGGAGCGGACGAGCCGGTCCAGGACACCGCGCAGGCTCTCCGCCAGCGCGGTCAGATGGGGCTGCTGGAGCATCGTGTGGTGGTCACCGGGGACCGTGTGGAACTCGAAGCCGCCACGGGCGAGGGCGCGCCACGGGCGGGTCCTGGGCCGGTGCGGCTGCTCCCGCGCCGAGAGGAGCACCAGGCGGCCGTCGACCGGGCCCGGCCGGTGCCGCAGCAACGCGCGGGTGTTGGCCTCGAAGACCCGGATACGTTCCCTCATGTCCTCCCGGATGCCCGCGGGAACGAGGGACGCGCGTTCCAGGAGGTCCAGGAGCGCCTCGTCCTGGCGGTCCGGCGACAGGCCCCGCAGGGCGGCCTCGTCGTACCGGGGCGCCGGGACGCCCGCCAGACCGGCCAGGTCGTGGACGAAGCCGCCCAGGAGGACCGCGCGGTCCGGCAGTTCCTCGCCGAGGTACGGGGGCATCCCGGTGTCCAGCATGACGACCAGCGCGGTCTCCTCGCCGTCGGCGGCCAGCCGCGCGGCCATCTCCGCGGCCACCACGCCGCCCAGGGACCAGCCGCCGAGGTGGTAGGGGCCGTGCGGCTGGACGGCGCGGACCGCCTCGACGTACCGCGCGGCCAGGGCGGTCAGGGAGGTGGTGACCGGTCCGCCGTCGAGTCCCGGGTCCTCCAGGCCGTAGAGGGGCTGTTCGGGGTCGATGAGACGGGCCAGCGGAAGGTACGGGACGACGGAGCCGCCGACGGCGTGGACCAGGAAGAGCGGCGGTCTGCCGCCGGTGGGTTTGATCGGCACGAGCGGCGAGGGCTGGGGGCGGTCGTCGCTCGGCGCGTGCGGCGAGGGCCGGGGGCGGTCGCGGCGGGACGGGTCGAGGAGCACGGCGGTCATCTCCACGGTCGGAGCCGAGTACAGGTCGCGCATGTCCAGTTCGACGCCGAGCTGTCGGCGGATCTCGGCGCGCAGCCGGGTCAGGTCGAGGGACGTGCCGCCCAGGTCGAAGAAGCTGTCGAGGACGCCGATCCGGTCGGTGCCCAGGAGGGCGGACCAGATCCGGGCGACCGCGTGCTCGGTGTCGGAGCGCGGGGCGACGAACTCGCCGACGCGGCTCGGCTCCGGCGCGGGCAGCGCGGCCCGGTCCACCTTGCCGTTGCCGGTCAGCGCGATGCGGTCCACCGGCACCAGCGCGGAGGGCACCATGTAGTCGGGCAGCCGGGCCGCCAGGTGCGCGCGGATCCCGGCGAGGTCGGCCGTCTCCCCGGTGACCACGTAGCCGACGAGCCGGTCCTCGCGCACGGTCACGCACGCGTGGTCGACGCCGGGGTGACCGGCGAGGACGGCCTCGATCTCGCCGAGTTCGATGCGGAACCCGCGGATCTTGACCTGCTGGTCGATGCGGCCCAGGTACTCCAGGCCGCCGTCGGCGCGGCGGCGGGCCAGGTCGCCGGAGCGGTAGAGGCGGGCGCCGGGGACGCCGCCGAACCGGTCGGCGACGAAGCGCTGGGCGCTCAGGTCGGGCCGGTGCAGATAGCCCCAGGACAGTCCGGCGCCGCCGACGAGGAGTTCGCCCGGTACGCCGATGGGCGCCGGTCGCCCGGCTTGGTCGACGACCCACAGCGACAGGTCGGGGATCGGCTCGCCGATGGGGCTGGCGTTGTCCTCCAGGAGTTCCCGGGTCAGCGGGCAGTGCGTGACGTGGACGGTGGTCTCGGTGATCCCGTACATGTTGACCAGCCGGGGGTGTTCCTCGCCGTGCCGGTCGAACCAGCGGCGCACCGAGTCGATGTCCAGGGCGTCCCCGCCGAAGATCACGTACCGCAGGGAGAGCGGCACCGGGCGTTCCTCGTCGGCGGCGACGAGCTGCCGGAACGCGGCCGGGGTCTGGTTGAGGACCGTGACCCCCTCGCGGGCCAGCAGGCGCTGGAAGTCCTCGGGCGAGCGGGTCTGCCAGAACGGCACCACGACCAGTCGGCCGCCGTGGACGAGGGCGCCCCAGATCTCCCAGACGGAGAAGTCGAAGGAGGACGAGTGGAACAGCGTCCACACGTCCCGCTCGTCGAAGCGGTACCGGTCCTGGGTGGCGCGCATCAGCCGGACGACCTGTCCGTGCGGGACGGTGACCGCCTTGGGCGCCCCGGTCGAGCCGGAGGTGTAGATCAGGTAGGCCAGGTCGGCCGCCGTCGCGGTCGCGTCCGGCACGGGGAGGTCGCCGTCGGTGTCGGTGTCCAGGAGCAGCGGGGTCGCGGGCACTTCCAGTCCGCGCTGGGTGACGACGACCGTGAGGCCCGCGTCGGCGGCCATGGCGGAGAGGCGCCGCGCCGGGTGGTCGGGGTCGAGCGGTACGTACGCGGCTCCGGCGCGCAGGATGCCGAGGACGCCGACGACGAGGTCGGTGTCCCGGCGGGTGCAGAGGCCGACCAGGCTGCCCCGGGTGATGCCCCGGGCGGCCAGCCGGGCGGCGAGGCGTTCGGCGCGCCGGGCCAGTTCCCGGTAGGTCGTCCGTTCCTCGCCCGCGACCACCGCGACCGTGTCGGGGCGCAGCCGGACCTGTTCGGCGAACAGGTCCCAGAGGGAGGCGTCGGCCGGTGTCGCGCCGCGGGCCGCGCTCCACCGGTGCAGCAGTGCCGTCTCGTCGGGGCCGGTGAGCTCGAAGTCGCAGACCGTGGCGTCGGGTTCGCGGGCCGCCCGGGTCAGGACGCGGCCCAGGTGTCCGAGGAGCCGGGTGATCCGGTCGTCGTCGAACAGGTCGGTGGCGTACTCGGCCTGGAGCCGCAGTCCGCCGTCGGCGGTGACGGTGGCGTGGGCGGCCAGGTCGAAGCGGGCGACCCGGCCGGAGACCGGCAGTGGTTCGGCGGTGACCGGTCCGAACGCCGGTGCGGCCGAGGGGACTTCGTCGGCGTGCAGGGTGAGGCTGATCTGGAAGAGCGGGTTGCGGCCGGGTTCGCGGGCCGGCCGGAGCTGTTCGACCAGGGTGGTGAAGGGGAGGTCCTGGTGTTCGGCGGCGCCCCGTACGGCGAGTTCGCAGCGGCTCACGAGTTCCCGGAAGGAGGGATTGCCCGCGACGTCGGCGCGGAGCACGACGGTGTTGGCGAAGTAGCCGACCAGCGGTTCGAGTTCGGGGCGGTCGCGGCCGTAGAAGACCGAGCCGATGCCGATGTCGTCCTGTCCGGTGTGCCGGGAGAGGACGACGAGGAATCCGGCCATCAGGACGGACAGGAGCGATCCGCGTTCGGTGTCGGCCAGTCGGCGCAGTGCCGCGCCGAGGTCGTCGCGGAGGACGAGTTCCGCCGTGGCTCCGGGGTGTCCGGCGCCGGTGCCGCGCGGGCGGTCGGTGGGGAAGTCGAGCCGGGGCAGGGCGTGGAGCTGTTCGCGCCAGTAGCCGAGCTGTTTGTCCAGGACGTCGTCGGCGAGCCGGGCCCGCTGCCAGACGGCGTGGTCGGCCGGCTGGATGTCCAGGGCGGGGAGGGAGCCGTCCGGGTCGGTGTACAGGGTGGACAGTTCGTCGAGCAGGACACCGGCCGACCAGCCGTCGGCGATGATGTGGTGGGTGCACAGCACCAGGACGTGCTCGGTCGGGCCCAGTCGCAGCAGTTCGGTGCGCAGCAGTCGGTCGGTGGCCAGGTCGAAGGGGCGGGTGGCGGCCCCGGCGAGGGCCTCGGGCACCGCGTCGGGGTGCGTCGGGGTCACCGGGAGCGGCCAGGACTCCGGTGCGGGGTCGGTCACCTGGACGGGCACGCCGTCCACGGTGACGAAGCGGGTGCGCAGGCTCTCGTGCCGGGCGACCAGCAGGCCCAGGGCGCGGGAGAGCCGTTCCGCGTCGAGACGGCCGCGCAGGCGCAGGGCGAGCGGCACGTTGTAGACCGGGGAGGCGGGGTCGAGCTGGTGCAGGAACCAGAGGCCCTCCTGCTGGTACGAGAGGGGTGGCGCGGTGGTGCGCGGGGCGGCGGGGATGCGTCGGGCGCCGCCGGGTTCGGCGAGTCGGGTGGCGAGTTCGGCGACGGTGGGGGCCTGGAAGAGGGTGGCGACGCCGAGGTCCGCGCCGAGCGTGGTGCGGATGCGGTTGATCAGCCGGATCGCGAGCAGCGAGTGGCCGCCGAGGGTGAAGAAGCCGTCGTGGACGCCGACGCGGGGTATCCGGAGCACTTCGGCGAACAGGGCGCACAGGGCGCGTTCCCGGTCGTCGCGGGGGGCGACGTGCTCGGTGCCGGAGGAGGTCTCGTCGGGTGCGGGGAGCAGTCTCCGGTCGATCTTGCCGTTGGGGGTGAGCGGCAGTTGCCGGAGCGGGACCAGGGCGGCGGGCACCATGTACGGGGGGAGTACGGAGGCGGCGGCGGCGCGGATCCCGCCGAGGTCCGGGGACGGTACGGCGGGCACCAGGTAGCCGACGAGGCGTTTGTCGCCCGGCCGGTCCTCGCGGGCGTGGACATGGGCCTGTGCCACGTGCGGGTGGCGGACCAGGACGCTCTCCACCTCGCCGGGTTCGACCCGGAAGCCCCGGATCTTCACCTGGGTGTCGGCCCGGCCCGCGAATTCGAGGGTGCCGTCGGCGCGCCACCGGGCGAGGTCGCCGGTGCGGTACATGCGGGTGCCGGGCGCGCCGAACGGGTCGGCGAGGAAGCGTTCGGCGCTGGGTCCGGGGCGGCCGTCGTAGCCGCGTGCCAGACCGGCGCCTGAGGCGTACAGTTCGCCGACCACTCCGACCGGTACCGGTCGCAGCCGGTCGTCGAGGACGTACACGGCGGTGTTGTCCATCGGCAGGCCCAGCGGCACGCTGTCGGGCACCGTGTCCGGGTCGCGCAGCGGCATCTGGACGGAGCACATGGTCAGTTCGGTGGGGCCGTAGGTGGCGCGGACGGTCAGGTCGGGGTGGCGGCGCAGGACGGCGCGGACCGCGGCGGAGCTGATGACGTCGCCGCCGGTCATGACCTCGCGCAGTCCGGTGAAGCAGTCCGGGTCCTCCTCGGCGATGACCTGGAAGAGGCCGGAGACGAGGAGGACGTCGGTGAGTCCGGCGGCCCGTACGACGGTTCCGTCGACGTCGCCGACGGGTGCCACGACGACTTCTCCGCCGGACAGCAGCGGCACCCAGATCTCGCAGGTGGACGCGTCGAAGGCGTGCGGTGAGTGGAGCAGGGCGCGGCGGGGCCGTTCATCGTGCCAGCACCGGTCGCGGGCGAAGGCGAGCACGCCTCGCTGGGTGGTGACGACGCCCTTGGGCGCGCCGGTCGAGCCCGAGGTGTACATGATGTACGCGGCCTGTTCGGGGTGTGCGGCGGCGTCCGGTACGGCGGCGCGGTCGGCCTCGGTGGCGCGGAAGCCGGTCACCGTCAGGGTTTCGACGCCGGTGCCGTTCGCCGCTTCGTGGTCGCGCAGCGCGTCGTCGACGAGGAGCAGTTCCGCACCGGCCTGCCGGAGCATGTCGCGGAGCCGTTCGGTGGGCGCGGTCAGCGGCAGGGGTACGAAGCAGCCGCCCGCCTTGAGCACGGCGAGCATCGAGACGATCAGGTCGGCGGAGCGCTGCTGGAGGAGGGCGACGCGGGTCTCGGCCGTGACGCCCCGGCGGCGCAGGCGGCCGGCCAGCAGGTCGCTGCGCCGGTCCAGTCCGGCGTAGTCGAGGGTGCCGTCGGTGTCGGACACGGCGGGGGCGCCGGGCGTCAGGGCGGCCTGCCGGGTGAACGCCTCGGCGAGTCCGGTGGGTGTCTCCGGCCGGGTCGTGCCGTTCCAGACGCGCAGCAGGGTGTCGCGTTCGCGGGCGTCGAGGAGGTCGATGTCGCCCAGGGCGCGGTCGGGGTCCCGGACGGCTTCTTCGAGGAGCCGTACCAGGCGGTGTCCGAGGGCCGTGACGGTGTCCCGGTCGAAGAGTTCGGTGCGGTGGACGAGTTGCGCGGACAGTCCGAGGGGGGTGCCGTCGGGGGCGTACCGGTCGGTGAAGGCGACCGACAGGTCGAAGTGGGCCGCGATGGTCCGGTTGCGCAGTTCGGTGACGGTCAGGCCGTCCAGGGCGTAGCTGGCGGCGGCGTTGTTCTGCAGGACGAGCGCGACCTGGAAGAGCGGGTGCCGGTTGAGCGCCCGGCTCGGGTTGAGGGCTTCGACGAGCCGGTCGAAGGGCAGCTCGGGGTGGGCGAGGGCGGCGAGGTCGGTCTCCCTGGCCCGTGCCAGGAGTTCGCGGAACGTGGGGTCCCCGCCCGTGTCGAGCCGCAGCACCAGGGTGTTGACGAAGAAGCCGATGAGGTCTTCGAGGTCCTCTTCGGCGCGGCCCGCGTCCATCGTGCCGAGCGGGATGTCGGTGCCGGCGCCGAGCCGGGTCAGCAGCGCCGCGAGGGCCGCGTGCACGACCATGAACAGGGAGGCGTCGGCCTCGCGGGCGAGCCGCAGCAGGCGCGCGTGGAGTTCCGGGGGCAGGTCGAGGAGGACTTCGCCGCCGTCGTCGCCGGAGATCTCCGGCCGGGGCCGGTCGAGCGGCAGCGGCAGTTCGTCGGGCAGGTCGGCGAGCCGGGCGGTCCAGTGGGCGAGGAGGTCCGCGCCGTCCGGGCCCTCCAGGAGTTCCCGCTGCCAGAGCGCGTAGTCGGCGTACTGGACGGGCAGGGGCTCCCAGTCCGGCGCGGCTCCGGCGCGGCGGGCCGCGTAGGCGGTGGCCAGGTCGCGGCCGAGCAGCGCCGTGGACCAGCCGTCGCCGACGATGTGGTGGAGCACGAGGTACAGCGTGTGGTCGTGCTCGTCGGCGCGCAGCAGCCATACCCTCAGCGGCAGGTCCGTGGTGAGGTCGAAGGCGTGCCGGGCCAGCCGGTCCAGTGCCGTGGGCAGTTCCCCGGCGGGGATGTCGAGTTCGGTGAGGAACTCGGTGACGTCGACGGTGTCCCTGACCCGCTGCCGGGGCTCTCCCCCGACCTCGGGGAAGACCGTGCGCAGGCTCTCGTGCCGGGCCACCAGATCGGCCAGGGCGGAGCGCAGGGCCGGGGTGTGGAGCGGGCCGTCGAGCCGGAGCGCGAGCGGCAGGTTGTAGGTCCAGGCGCCCGTGTCGAGGCGGTTGAGGAACCACAGGCGTTGCTGCGCGAAAGACAACGGGAACACGGATCCTCCTGCGCCTGCGAGACATCGACGGTCGTCGGCCGCACACGATAGGCCGGTGGGGCGCGGGGCAGGGCGCACGGCCTCGAAACGGCCCCGTCCGCTGGGGTTCCGGCGGCCTCTTCTAGGGGTTGTCGGGCCGCTCGGCGCCCGCTCATCATGGGCCAGCCCTCATGGACCACTCGTCATGGACCACGCGTCATGGGCCAGCCCTCATGGGACCACCGGCACACATCGATCATGGAGAGCCGCGATGCCGTTTTCGCCGGAGCGCTTGCCGTCGGCCGCTGTCGAACCGTCCGAGTCCTTGCACGGTCTGGTGGCCGGGCACGCGGCGCGGCGCGGTGACGCACCGGCCCTGCGCTGCGGACCGGTCGAGCTGAGTTACGCCGAGCTGGACGTGCGGGCCAACCGGCTGGCGCACGTGCTGCGCGGTCGCGGCATCGGCGCCGAGGACGTGGTGGCGCTCGCGCTGCCCCGCTCGGTGGAACTGATCGTCGCCCTGCTCGCGGTCGGGAAGGCCGGGGGCGCGTTCCTGCCGGTGGACGTCCATCACCCGGCCGAGCGGATCGCGTTCATGTGCGCCGACAGCGCGCCCCGCGTCCTGCTGACCGCCGGGACGGGGCGGCCCGCGCTGCCCGACACCCCGGGGACCGCCCAGCTGTCGCTGCCCGAGCTGCTCGCCGAGGCGGAGTCGGCGCCGGTGACCGCCCCGGACCCGGTGGACCGTCCGCTGTCCCTGGCGTACGTCATCTACACGTCCGGTTCGACGGGCCGTCCCAAGGGCGTCGCGGTGCCGCACCGGGGGCTGCCGCCGTTCGCCGCCGACCTGGTGGACCGGATGGCGGCGGGCCCCGGTTCCGTGGTGTCGCAGCTCGCCTCGCCCAGCTTCGACGCCATGATCATCGAGGTGCTCCTCGCGTTCGCGCCGGGCGGCACGCTGGTCGTCTCGCCCCCCGGCACCCTCGCCGGGGAGGAGCTGGCCGCGTTCCTCGCGGACCACCGGATCAGCCACGCCTTCGTACCGCCGTCGGTCCTCGCGACCGTGCCCCGGACGGAGCTGCCGGAGCTGCGGTCCCTGATGGTCGGCGGCGAGGCGTGCGCCGCGCGCCTCGTGGACCTGTGGAGCCCCGGCCGCCGGATGGTCAACGGCTACGGCCCCACCGAGACGACCATCGCCGTCACCCTCTCCGCCCCGCTCGTCCCCGGGCCCGACGCCCCGCCGATCGGCTTCCCGTCCGGTGACACCCGGCTGTACGTCCTGGACGACCGGCTGCGCCCGACGCCCCCCGGCGAGATCGGCGAGCTGTACGGCGGGGGCGGCGGTGTGACCCGTGGGTACGTCGACCGCCCCGGGCTCACCGCGCAGCGGTACGTCGCCGATCCGTTCGGGGAGCCGGGGGCCCGGATGTACCGCACGGGCGACCTGGTGCGGCGGCTGCCGGACGGTCAGCTCGCGTACTGCGGCCGGGCCGACGACCAGGTCAAGATCCGGGGGCTGCGGATCGAGCCGGGCGAGATCGAGGCGGTCCTGACCGGGCACCCGGCGGTGGAGCAGGCCCGCGTCCTGGTCCACGAGGACCGGCGGGGCGAGAAGCGGCTCGCCGCCTATCTGGTCGGCGCACCGGCGCGGGACACCGACGACGGCAACGCGGAACGGCACGTCGACGAGTGGCAGCAGATCTACGACACCTTCTACGACGGGTCCGACCGGGCGGCCTTCGGGACGGACTTCTCCGGCTGGAACTCCACCTACACCGGTGAGGGCATCCCGGTCGAGCAGATGGCCCGCTGGCGGGAGGCCGTCGTCACCCGCGTACGGAGCTTCGCCCCCCGGCGCGTGCTGGAGGTCGGCGTCGGATCGGGGCTGATCCTGACGCCGCTGGTCGGCCTGGTGGACGAGTACTGGGGCACCGACTACTCGGCGTCGGCGATCGAGGGGCTGCGCGAGCGGCTCGCCGGTGAGCCGGACATCGCGGGGAAGGTCACCCTGCGCGTCCAGGCCGCCGACGTCACCACCGGTCTGCCCCGGGGCCGCTTCGACACCGTCGTCATCAACTCGGTCGTCCAGTACTTCCCCGACGAGCGGTATCTGCGGGACGTGCTGACCAAGCTCCTCGGCCTGCTCGCGCCGGGCGGCCGGCTGCTCGTCGGGGACGTACGGTGCCTGCCGCTCGTGGACAGCATGTGGACCGGTGTCCGGCTGGGGCAGCTCGACCACGATCCGGGCCCCGGGGTGCTGCGCCGCGAGATCGAGCAGGCGGTGGTCCTGGAGAAGGAACTCCTGATCCACCCGGGCCTCTTCGGCACCGTCGGCGCCGGAGCCGTGGACGTACGGCTCAAGCGCGGCGCCGACCACAACGAACTGACCAAGCACCGCTACGACGTGGTGCTGCACCAGGACGGCACCGGCGCCCAGGACCTGTCGGCGGTGCCGTCGCTGGGCTGGGGGCTCGACGTGCGGGGCCCGGAGGACCTGGCCGCGCGGCTGGCCGACGGCGCCGCGCTGCGGCTCACCGGGGTGCGCAACGCCCGGGTCGCCGGTGAGGTCGCCGCCGCGCGCGCGGTCCGGGCGGGCGCCCCGGCCGGGACCGCGCGGGCCGCGCTCGACGGACCGGACGACCGGATCGACCCGGAGTACTGGCACGCCCTCGCCGAGGCGCACGGGCGCACCGCCGTGGTCACCTGGTCCGCCGAGGGCCCGGACCTGCTCGACGTGCTCTTCCCGGCGGCGGACGGCGGCCGGGTGCTGGACGGCGTGTACCTGCATCGTGCCGCCCCCGGCACGACCGCCGCCGCCCTCCCCGGGTCCGCCGCCTCCCCGGAATCCGCCGTCACCACCACCACCGCCGCCTCCCCCGGGTCCGACGCCTCCGCCCTCGCCGACGATTCCACCGGGCCCACCGGGCCCACAGGCTTCACCGGTTTCACCAACGACCCCATCGCCACCCGCCGTCGCGGGCTGCTCGTCGCGGCCCTCCGCGACTGGTCCAAGGCGCGGCTCCCCTCCTCCCTGGTGCCCTCCGCGTTCGTGGTGCTCGACGCGCTGCCGCTGACCGCGAGCGGCAAGCTGGACCGGCGGGCGCTGCCCGAACCCGACTTCCGCGGCGACGCCTCCGGCCGGGCTCCCCGTGACGCGCGGGAGAAGCTGCTCTGCGAGCTCGCCGCCGAACTGCTCGACCGGGCCTGGATCGGCATCGACGACGACTTCTTCGACCTGGGCGGCCACTCGCTCCTCGCCGCGCGCCTGCTCAACCGGATCCGGGGCGCCTTCGGCGTCCGGCTCGAACTCGACGCGCTGTTCGCCGCGCCCACCGTCGCCGGACTCGCGGCGGCCGTCGCCGGGAGCGCGGGACAGGAGGCACCGGCGCTGGTCGCCGCCCCGCGCCCGGAGCGCGTACCGCTGTCCTGGGCCCAGCAGCGCCTGTGGTTCGTCAACCGGATGGATCCGCTCGGCTGGACCTACAACCTGCCCGTGGTCCTGCGGCTGACCGGCCCGGTGGACCGGGCCGCCCTCGTCGCCTCGGTCGGGGACCTCCTCGCGCGGCACGAGTCGCTGCGCACCGTGTTCGAGGAGCGGGACGGACAGCCGTACCAGCGCGTCCTCCCCGAGGTGGCGGCGGACGCCCTGGTACGGGTCCTCGACGTGGCAGGGGACGACCTGGACGAGGCCGTCAGGACCGTCTGCCGCGAGCCCTTCGACATCACCGCCGACGTACCGGTGCGGGTGCGGCTGCTGAGCACCGCGCCGGACCGGCACACCCTGGTGCTCGTGCTGCACCACATCGCCGGGGACGGCTGGTCGATGGGCCCGCTGGCCCAGGACCTGGCCGCCGCGTACGCGGCACGGGCCGCCGGGGCGGCGCCGCGGTGGCTGCCGCTGCCCGTGCAGTACGCCGACTACGCGCTGTGGCAGCGCGAGCTGCTGACCCCGGAGTACCAGGAGCGGATGACCGGCTTCTGGCGCGACTACCTGAGGGACCTTCCGGAGGAACTCGCCCTGCCCTACGACCGGCCCCGCCCCAGCGGCGCCGACCACGCGGGCGAGCTGCTCCCGATGCGGATCCCCGCCCCGCTGCACGCCGAGCTGCTGGCGCTGGCGCAACGGAGCCGCACCACCCTCTTCATGGTGCTGCACACGGCCCTCGCCGCGCTCTTCACCCGGCTCGGCGCGGGCACCGACATCCCCATCGGCACCGTGGTCGCCGGGCGCGGCGACGACAAGCTCGACCATCTGGTGGGCTTCTTCGTCAACAACCTGGTGCTGCGCACCGACACCTCGGGCGACCCGACCTTCCGTGAACTCCTGGAACGCGCCAGGACCGGCGACGTGGCCGCCCTCAGCCACCAGGAGCTGCCCTTCGACCGGGTCGTGGAGGCGCTCAACCCGGCCCGCGCGCTCGGCCGTCACCCCCTCTTCCAGACCATGCTGGTCCTGCAGAACAACGCGGACGCCGATTTCGGCCTGCCCGGTCTGGGCGTCGAGGTGGTGCGGTCGACGCCGTCCGCCGCCCAGCTCGACCTGTTCGTGAACCTCACCGACGCCTACCGGCGGGACGGCGCCGCCGACGGCGTCGTCGGCGAGATCGTCTACCGCACCGGGCTCTTCGACCCGGCCACGGTACGAGCGCTGGCCGACCGCTTCGTCCGTGTCCTGCGGGCCGTCGCCGCCGACCCCGACCAGCGGCTCGGCGGGCTCGACGTCCTGGACGACGGCGAACGCGACACCCTCCTGCGCTCCTGGAACGACACCGGACGGCCGCTGCCCGACGCCTCGGTACCCGGCCTGTTCGCGGAGCGCGCCGCGGCGACGCCCGACGCGGTCGCGGTCACCGGGCCGGTCGTCCTGACCTACGCCGAGCTGGACCGGCGCGCCAACCACCTGGCGCACCGGCTCGTCGCGGCCGGAGCGGTCCCGGACCGGCCGGTGGCGCTGCTCCAGGAGCGGTCGGCCGATCTGATCGTGTCCATGCTCGCCGCGCTCAAGGCCGGCGCCTCCTACCTGCCGTTGCCGTCGGCCGTGCCCTCGGACCGGCTGCGCCGGATGTGCGAGCTCGCGGGCGCGGCGCTGCTCGTCACCGACCGGCCCCACGACCTGACCGGTCTGACCGTGCTGGCGCCGGAGGACGGCACGGCGCCCGAGCCGCCCCGCCCGGAACCGCACCCGGACCAGGCCGCGTACGTGATGTTCACCAGCGGCTCGACCGGCGCTCCCAAGGCGGTCGTCCTGACGCACCGGAACGCGGCCGGGTTCGTCCGCGACCGGCTCTGGAGCGCCGGCGGTACGGTGCTGATGCACTCGGCCACCGGGTTCGACGCCTCCGTCCACGAGATCTGGACCCCGCTGCTGACCGGCGGCACGGTCGTGGTGGCTCCGGGGGAGGTCCTCGACGACGCCGGTCTGGCCCGCGCGGTGACCGCGTCCGGGGTGGACCGGGTCTGGCTCACCTCCGGCCTGTTCGCGGCGCTCGCGGAGGACCCGGAGTGCTTCGCGGGCGTCCGGGAGGTCCTGACCGGCGGCGACGTCGTGTCCCCCGCGGCGGTCGGACGGCTCCTCGACCGGCACCCCGGTCTGACCGTCCGGGCGCTGTACGGTCCGACCGAGACCACCACCTGCTCCTCCCGGTTCTCGATGTCCGGGGCGGCGGCCGTGCCCGGCCGGGTGCCGATCGGCGCCCCGATGGACAACACCCGGCTGTACGTGCTCGACGGGCGGCTCCAGCCGGTTCCCGCCGGGGTCCCGGGCGAGCTGTACATCGCCGGTTCGGGCGTGTCGCGCGGATACGCGGGCCAGCCCGATCTGACCGCCGAACGGTTCACCGCCGACCCGTGGGGGCCGCCCGGCGACCGGATGTACCGGACCGGTGACATCGCCCGGTGGCGTGCCGACGGCACCCTGGACTTCGTCGGGCGGGCCGACGCCCAGCTGAAGATCCGTGGCTTCCGGGTCGAACCGGCCGAGGTCGAGTCCGCCCTCACCGCCCTGCCGCGGCTCGCCCAGGCGTTCGTCACCGCCCATGAGGACCGTGGGGGCGAACGCAGGCTCGTCGCCTATCTGGTGCCCGACGGCGCGGCTCCGGACATCGCGGACGTACGGGACCGGATCGCCTCGGCGCTGCCCGACTACATGGTGCCCAGCGCCTTCGTCGTCCTGGACCGGCTGCCGCTCACCGCGAACGGGAAGCTGGACCGGCGGGCCCTGCCGGAGCCCGAGTTCGGGACCGGCGGCGGGTACACGGCGCCGCGCACCCCCACCGAGGAGATCCTCGTCGCGCTCATGGGCGAGCTGCTCGGCAGGTCCCGGGTCGGCGCCCACGACAGCTTCTTCGACCTCGGCGGGCACTCGCTGCTCGCCACCCGTCTGGTCAACCGTATCCGTACGCACCTGGGGGCGGACCTGGGCGTCGCGGACCTGTTCGAGGCCCCCACGGCGGCGGCCCTCGCCGCCCGGCTCGGCTCCGGCGAGGGGGTGCGGCGGGCCCGCGCCGCCCTGGTCCCGGGCGCCCGGCCCTCCCCGCTGCCCCTGTCGTACGCCCAGGAACGGCTGTGGTTCCTCTCCCGCTGGAACGGGCTGGGCTGGCCGCTGGTGCTGCGTCTGGACGGGCCGCTGGACACCGAGGGGCTGCGCGCCGCGGTGGGCGACCTCCTCGAACGGCACGAGACGCTGCGCACCCTCTTCCCTGAGACCGACGGGGCGCCCCGCCAGCAGGTCCTGGAGGTGGCCGACCCGGACGAGGTGCTGCGGATCGCGCGGGTGGACCCGGCCGGTCTGGACCGGGAGCTGACGGCCGCCGCCGGGCACCGGTTCGACCTCACCACCGAGCTGCCGCTGCGGCTCCATCTGTTCCGTACCGCTCCCGACCGGTACACGCTGCTGCTGCTGATGCACCACATCGCGGGAGACGGCTGGTCCCTGGCTCCGCTGAGCCATGACCTCGCCCAGGCGTACGCCGCCCGGGTCCGGGGGGACGTCCCGGTCCGGCGTCCGCTGCCGGTGCAGTACGCCGACTACACGCTGTGGCAGCGGGCCCTGCTCGAAGGACCGGCCGGGGAGCGTCTCACGGCGTACTGGTCCGAGCGGCTCGCCGGGCTCCCCCGGGAACTGGCGCTGCCCTACGACCGGCCCCGGCCCGACTCCTCGGAGCTGCCGGGCGCCCTGCTGACGGTCACCCTGCCCGCACCGCTGCACGCCGGTCTGCTGGAGCTGGCCCGGCGGACGCACACCACGCTGTTCATGGTGCTGCACACCGCGCTCGCGGCGCTGTACACCCGGCTCGGCGCGGGCACCGACATCCCCGTCGGCACCACGGTCGCCGGGCGCAGCGACGACAGCCTGGACCAGTTGATCGGCTGCTTCGTCAACAGTCTGGTCCTG
Source organism: Streptomyces sp. NPDC059247 (assembly GCF_042754005.1). Classification (NCBI taxonomy): domain Bacteria; kingdom Bacillati; phylum Actinomycetota; class Actinomycetes; order Kitasatosporales; family Streptomycetaceae; genus Streptomyces; species Streptomyces sp. NPDC059247. Next base: position 11,795 of record NZ_JBHYZW010000029.1, on the reverse strand, counting down.
CGGACCGACACCTCGGGCGACCCGAGCTTCCGCGAGCTGCTGGGCCGGGTGCGGGACCTGGACCTGGCCGCGTACGCCCACCAGGAACTGCCGTTCGACCGGATCGTCACCGCGCTCAACCCCGAGCGGTCGCTGAGCAGGCACCCCCTCTTCCAGACGATGCTGGTGCTGCAGAACAACGCCGGGGCCGCCGTCGCCCTGCCCGGTGTGGACGTGTCGCCCGCACCGGCCGAGGGCGCGGTCGAGGCCGTCCGGGTCGGTCCGGTGGACTTCGACCTCAACCTGAGCTTCACGGAGCACCACGGGGAGGGCCGGGTGCCCGAGGGCGTCACCGGCGAGGTGCGCTACCGCACCGATCTGTTCGACCGGGACACCGTGGTCTCCCTGACGGACCGTCTGCTGCGGCTCCTGGAGGCGGCCGTCGCCGATCCCGACGTGCCGATCGGGCGCGTCGACCTGCTCTCCGGGGCAGAGCGGCGGGCCGCGCTGTCGGAGCGGGACGACCTCGCGCGGCCGGTCGTGGACGAGGACCTCGCCGTGCTGTTCGCCCGGCAGGCCGCCGCCACTCCCGACGCGGTCGCCGTCGTCGAGGGTGACCGGACGATCGGCTACCGGGAGCTCGACCGGCGCGCCAACCGTCTGGCGCACCTGCTGGTGGCGGCGGGGTGCGGTCCCGACGAGCCGGTGGCGGTGAGCCTGCCGCGCGGCATCGACTACCTCGTGTCGGTGCTCGCCGTGGTCAAGGCCGGGGGCGGCTATCTGCCGCTGCCCGGGTCGGCGCCGCTGGCCCGGCGGCAGCGGATGGTCGACCACATGCGGGCGCGGCTGCTCGTCACCGACCGGCCCACGGACCTGACCGGGGTCGCGGTGGTCACGCCCTCCCCCGACGCCGAGGAGCACGGCCCCCGGGTTCTGAGCCACCCGGACCGCACCGCGTACACGATGTTCACCAGCGGTTCGACCGGGACGCCGAAGGCGGTCAGCGTCTCGCACCGCAGCGTCGCCGAGTTCGTCACGGACCGGGCCTGGGAGCGGCTGCGCCCGGCGGACGCGCTGATGCACTCGCCGACGTCGTTCGACCCGTCCACGTACGAGATCTGGCTGCCGCTGCTGACCGGCGGCCGGGTGGTGGTCGCGCCCGAGGGCGAGCTGGACACCGAGGTGCTGGCCCGCGTCATCGTCGAGGGGAAGGCCACCACGGCGGTCTTCACCTCGGCGCTGTTCAACCTGATGGTGGCCGAGGCGGCACCGGCGCTGTCCGCGCTGGACCTCGTGTGGATGGCCGGTGACGTGGTGTCCCCGGCGGCGGTCGCGGACCTGGTGGCCCGGGCTCCGGGCACCGCGGTCGCGGCGGCCTGGGGCACCACGGAGACCACGGTGATCTCCTCCTGGTACCCGATCGGCGCGGTGCCCGCCCGTACGGTGCCGATCGGCCGGGCGATGGACAACACCCGGCTGTACCTGCTCGACGAGCGGCTGCGGCCGGTGCCCGCCGGGGTGCCCGGTGAGGTGTACGTGACCGGGACCGGCCTGGCCCGGGGCTACCCGTACCAGCCGGACGTGACCGCGTCCCGGTTCCTGGCCGACCCGTACGGCCCGGCCGGTGGGCGGATGTACCGCACCGGGGACCTGGCCCGGTACCGGGCGGACGGGGTGCTGGAGTTCGAGGGCCGGGTCGACGCGCAGTTGAAGGTGCGCGGGTTCCGGATCGAGCCGGCCGAGGTGGAGGCGGCGCTGACCGGTCATCCGGACGTGGCCCACGCGACGGTCACGGGGGACGGCGAACGGCTGATCGGCTATCTCGTGCCGTCGGACGTGGACGTGGCCGCCGTACGGGCGCACGCCGCGCTGACGCTCCCGGACCACATGGTGCCGAGCGTGTTCGTCACGCTGGACCGGCTGCCGCTGACCGGCAACGGCAAGGTCGACCGGAAGGCGCTGCCCGCGCCCGGCCCCGGCGCGTCCGACACGGCCTACGTGGCGCCCAGGGACGAGCGGGAGGCCGCTCTGTGCGCGATGTTCGCCGAGGTCCTGAAGACCTCCCGGGTCGGTGTGCACGACAACTTCTTCGACCTCGGCGGCCATTCCCTGCTCGCCACCCGGCTGCTCAACCGGGTGCGGACCCGGTTCGACGCGAGCCTCAGCGTGGCCGCGCTGTTCGAGTCGCCGACGGTCGCCGCGCTCGCCGCGCGGCTCGGGCGGGCGGAGAGCCGCGCCCGTCCCAGGCTCCGTCGGCGCACCGGGGGCACCGGGGCGGAAGCGGATTCCCGGTGAGACCGGGCACGGACGTCCCGCGCGTCCGTGCCCACCGGAGCGGTCGGCGCACGACCGGCCCTCCGTGGGTGTGACGGGCGGCGCGGACCTCGGCGAACCCGAGCGGTTCGCGCGCCGCCGCCGCCGCCCGCCCCACCGTCCCGGCCGCCGAGCGGCGGCGGGGCCTCAGACCCGTACGGCGCCGACGGCGCCGTGCCCGCCCGGCCGGGAACCGTACCGGCCCGGCACCGTGGAACTCGAGATGATCGTCGAAATGGAGTGGGAGAGCGCGATGTCAAGCATCAGTCCCCCTGAGACCGCGGCCGATCTCGCCGCCGTCGCCACCCTGCTGGAGATGGCCGACCGGCTGGGTGTCATCCCGCTGCTGGAGCGCGGCGAGCCGGTCACCGCGGCCGAGCTGGCCGTGGCCGCGGACGTGCCGGAGGAGGGCATGGCCGGTTTCCTGTCCGTGCTGGCCGCCGCGGCGCTGCTCGTGCCGACGGGCGTGAAGGAGTTCCGGGCCTCGGACGACTTCGCCGACCGGATCCACCAGTCGGGGTACCTCATCTGGTCGTTGCGGGCCAACCAGCCGTACGTCCAGCATCCCGCCGAGTTCCTGCGCGATCCGGTGGCCGCCGCCGCGCAGTACCGGCGGAACGGGCGCGAGGTGGCGGTCAGTTCCCGGTGGATCGGCAGCCAGGGCTTCTATCCGGCCGCCACCGAGGCGATCCTCGCCGTCCGGCCGCGGAGGATCGTCGACCTCGGCGCCGGTGCCGCCGGTCTGCTGATCGATCTGCTCGGCAGGCTGCCGGACAGCACGGGGGTGGCCCTGGACATGAGCGCCGGGGCGTGTCAGGAGGCGGCCCGCGCGGCGGAGTCGGCGGGCGTCGGCGACCGGCTCACGGTGGTGGAGCGGCCGATCCAGTCCGTCGCGGACGACCCCTCCCCGGTGGCCGGTGCCGATGTCATCCACGCCGGGTTCGTGTTCCACGACATCGTGCAGGAGGGCGACGTCTTCGACCGGGTGCTGCGCAGGTGCCGGGAGGCGCTGCGGCCGGGCGGCATCATGGCGATCACCGACGCGGTGCCGTACGCGGCGGCGGAGCGCGAGCGCAGGTTCAGCGCGCTGTTCACCTATCTGCACGCCGGGTTCATGGACGTGACGCTGCCTCCGGAGGAGGACTGGCTGGACCGTTTCCGGCAGGCCGGTTTCGACCAGGCCCGTTGTGTGCCGCACCGGTTCCCCGGCGGACGGCTCTTCATCGCGGCCAAGTGAGGCGCGTCGGACGTCCGGCGGCCCGGTCCTGCGGACCTCCGGCGGCGCTGCCCGGCGGGCGGGCCGACCGGACCTGAGGGGCACTCCCCCGCGCCTCGGGTCCGGCCCGCCGGTCCTGTGCGGGAGTACGGCCCCTGACGGTCAGGACGGGCCGGATCAGGGGGCGCGGCCACGCGCCCCCTGATCCGGCCCGTCCGCGCGTGCGCGGGAAGTGACGCCCCCGGCGGGCGCGGGCTACGCGGGCGGCTCCCCCACAGGCTCTCCCACCGGCTCCCCCACCGGCTCCTTCGGCGCCCAGAACATCAGCAGGAACTCGACCGGCACGACGGCGTTCTCCTCGTCGTCGGGCCGGTTGAACTCCTCCATCAGCGCGGTCAGACGGGACCGGAACTCGGTGGCCCGCTCCGGCGTCAGCCGCCGGTCAAGCGCCACGACCATCGGGCCGAGCGGATCGGGCTTCTCCCCGGCCTCGGACTTCTCCCCGGCATCAGGTTTCTCCCCGGCCTCGGGCTCCGGCTGGAAACGACCGCTGATGATGTCCCGTACGAGCCGGTCGCGGAAGTCGTTCAGCGTCACGGCGAACGCGTCGGCCAGATCGCCCGCGTTGCCCGGCGCGGCCAGCAGGTCACGGCTCAGCCGCAGGGCGAACTGCGCCACCTGGTACTGGCTCTCCTGGATGCCGGAGACCATCCGGGTCTGCGCCACCTTGATCAGGCCCGCCGCTTCGAGGACCTTGATGTGCCGGTAGAGCCGCGTGGTCGGCTGGTCCAGGAGCCGGGCGATGTCCTTCACCCGGTGCGCGGCGCGCACATCGCTCATCATCGCGCGCAGGATCGCCAGTCTCAGCGGGTCGGACAGGGCCTTCAGCGTCTCCACGTCGTCCACCTCCCGGACGACCGTCACCGCGTCGGCATCGTCAGCCATGGATCCCTCTCCGTTTCCTCGTAGCAAAGCCATTCACGTTCCTCGTAGCGTAATCATTCACGCACATGCTAGCTTTCACGTATGAGTGAACGCTTACGACAGGGTGACAGTACGGCTTCCGCCGCGCCGGTGCCCCTGCGCCGTAACCGGCGTTTCCAAATTCTCTGGATCGGGGCGGCATCGGCCAACCTCGGCCTCGAAACCGTGGAGGTCGCCTACCCCCTGCTGATCATGTCCCTGACCGGCTCGCCCGCGCTGGCCGGCCTGTTCGGTTTCGCCCAGATCGGCACCGCCCTCCTCGTCGGACTGCCCGCCGGCGCGGTGGTCGACCGCTGGGACCGGCGCCGCATCCTGCTGATCTCCGAGGCGGTCCGGGCGCTCACTCTCGCGTTCATCGTCCTCACCCTGATGACCGACCGCGCGAACTTCGGTCTGCTGATCCTCGCCGCGATCGTCCTGGGCGCCGGTACGGCCTTCGGCGCACCGGCCCGGATGCTGCTGATCCGCGCCGTGGTGCCGGACCATCAGCTGACCGCCGCGCTCAGTCAGGACGAGGCCCGCAGCGGGGCCGCCGCCCTGGCCGGGCCGCCGCTCGGCGGCGCGCTCTACCTGGTGTCGCGCACGTTCCCGTTCCTCGCGGCGATCGTCGGTTTCGTGATCTCGTTCGTCTGCGCCCTGCTGGTCCGCGTGCCGAAGACGGCGCCGCCCGCCGAACCGGTGGAACAGGAGAGGAAGAGCGCGCTGGGCCCGCTGACCACCGCCTTCTCCGGGGTGGTCGAACTCCTCGGCGACCGGCTGCTGCGATCCGCCCTGCTCCTCATCAGCATCTTCTACTTCAGCATCACCGCCGCGATCCTGATGGTGATGGTGACCCTGCGCGACCAGCACCACTCCCCCGGCACCATCGGTCTGGCCCTGTCCGGCACCGCGGTCGGGATGCTCGTCGGCTCGGCGCTGGTGCCGAGGCTCAACCGGCTGCTCAGCCCCGGCGCGCTGCTGATCTCCGCGTCCACGCTGACCACGGCGGCGGTGGCCCTCCTGGCGGTCCCGCTCGGACCGGTCTGGGTCTTCGCCATGCTGACCCTGGCGGCGCTCGGACTGCCCGCGCTGAAGATCCTCGTCGACATCATGATCTTCCGGCAGACCCCGGACCACCGCCGGGGCCGGGCCATCGCCGCGACCATCACCCTCATCGGAGCGGGCTCCCCGCTCGGCTCCCTGGTCGGCGGTGTGTCCCTGCAGTTCCTCGGAGTCACCGGCGCGATCGTGCTGATCGCGGGCGCCCAGGCGGTGATCACCGTGGCCGGGCTCGCGAACCGGCACGTCAGGTCCGCCCGCTGGCCCGCATGAGAACCCGCCTCCTCACGAAAGCGAGCTCCGCCATGCTCAAGCAGCCCATCTTCGTCGTCGGCCATCCCCGTTCCGGCACCAGCCTGGTCCGGGGCCTCATCGAACGCAGCGAGCACGTCTGGAGCATCGGCCGCGAGGGCAAGCCGATATGGGAACGCGGCGGCCTCCACCCCAGCCGGCGCGGCTGGGACTCCAACGCCCTCGACGCCTCCGACGCGACCCCCGAGGTGGCGGCCCGGCTCGACGCCGACCTGCTCGCCGCCGCGCGCAGGCCCGGCGCGGAGTGGTCCGTCGACGACAAGCTCGACTACCTCGACTTCATCAGCGCCCAGGGCCTCCAGCCGTACTACTACGACGTACCGCTGAAGGCCCTCAAGGAACGTTTCCCCGGCGACCTGCCCGAAGGACCGCCCACCACCCGGGACGGCGGCGAACTCGACGAGATCACCCCGTTCTGCTTCCCGCCGCGCGGACCGCGCCCCACCCCGGACGATCTGGCCGGCGGGATCCGGCTGGTGGAGAAGAGCATCCAGTCCTGCTTCCGCATCCCGTTCCTCCGGGCCCTCTACCCCGACGCCACCTATGTGTTCGTCGTCCGCGACCCGCGCACCAGCATCGGCTCCCTGATGGACGCCTGGCTCAACCCGAGGATGTTCTTCTCCTACCCGGTGCCCGTACCGCTGCGCATCCAGGGCTACTCGGACGTGTTCCCGTGGGGCAAGCAGTGGTGGAACCTGAGCCTGCCGCCCGGCTGGCGGGACTGGGTCGGACTGCGCCTGGCCGAGGTCTGCGCGCACAACTGGCGGGTCCACAACCGGGCCGTCCTGGACGCCGCCCGCGCCCTCGCCCCCACCGGCAACTCCGTGCTCGTGCGCTACGAGGACGTCCAGGCCGACCCGGTGGCCACGATGGAGGCCGTGGCCGAGGCGGTGAAGCTGCCGTTCACCGATGCCTGGGGCCGCCGCGACCTCCCCGTCGTGATGACCCAGACCGCTCCCGACCCGGACAAGTGGCGCCGTCACGAGCACGAGATCCGCCAGGTCCTGCCGATCGTCCGCGACCTCGCCGAAGAGGCCGGTTATGACCGGCTCTGAACCCCGGGGCGTCCGGGCGGCGCCGGACGGCCGCCGTACGATCCCCGCCATGAGAGCCATTCAGGTCAGCCGGTCCGGCGCGCCGGACGTACTCGAACCCGTCGAACTGCCGCGCCCCGTACCGCGCGCGGGCGAGGCGCTGGTACGGCTCGCCGCCGCCGGGGTCAACTACATCGACGTCTACCTCCGCTCCGGCCTCTACCCGAAGGAACTGCCGTACGTGCCCGGGCAGGAGGGCGCCGGTACCGTCGTCGAGCTCGGGCCCGGTGTCCGCGAGGTCGCCGTCGGGGACGTGGTCGCCTGGGCGAACCTGCCGGGGGCCTACGCGGAGTACGCGGTGGTACGGGCCGACCGGCTGGTGCCGGTGCCGGAAGGACTCGCCGCCGAACAGGCGGCGGCGGCCCTGCTCCAGGGCATGACCGCCCACTACCTGTCCGCCGACACCTGCCCGGTCCGGCCCGGCGACACCGTCGTCGTGCACGCGGCGGCGGGAGGCGTCGGCATGTTGCTGACCCAGTTCGTACGGCTGCGCGGCGGGACGGTGATCGGCACCGCGTCGACCCGGGCCAAGGCGGAGGCCGCGCGGTCCGTCGGCGCGGCCGAGGTCGTCGACCACACACCGGGGGCCCTGCTCGCGGCGGTACGGCGGCACACCGGCGGTCTCGGCGCCGCGGCGGTGTTCGACGGCATCGGCGGTCCGACGTTCGACGAGAGCCTGGCCGCGCTGCGCCCGCGCGGGGTCCTGGCGGTCTACGGACAGTCCGGCGGCGCGGTGCCACCGGTCGACCTCCAGCGCCTCAACGCCGCCGGATCGGTGTACGTCACCCGTCCGAACCTGGAGCACCACGTCCAGGACCGGGCCGAACTGCTCCGGCGGGGAACGGACGTGCTCGGGCTGGTGCGCGACGGGCACCTGCGGGTCCGGATCGGACAGCGGTACGCGCTCTCCGACGCGGCGGACGCCCACGCGGCCCTCGAAGCCCGCACCACGACCGGCAAGACGGTGCTGACCTGTTCCCCGGCACCCGAAGCGTCCGGCTGAACCGGACGGGCCGGTCCCCGGCCGGAGGCCGGGCGGCTCTGGACGCTCCGACGGGCGGGACGGCCCCGGCTGCCTCCCGTCGGACGGGAGGCAGCCGGGAACCGCGACCGGCACGGTCAGCCGTGCGTGCGTGCCGGTCGCCGTCGGCTACTTCGCGAAGCCGTAGTCCAGCAGCTTCTTGACGTCAGCCGCGCGGTTCGCCTCGTTCGGCGCACCGAGCACCGCGCCGATGACCGTCTTGTTGCCACGGGTGGCCGCGAAGACGAGGCAGTACTTGGCCTGCGGACCCGAACCGGTCTTCACACCGATCGCGCCGCTGTACGTGCTCAGGAGCTTGTTGGTGTTGCTCCACGCCATGTACCGGTAGCCACCGCTCTTGGTGGTCACCTTCTGGCTCGTGGACTTCGTCTTCACGATCGCGCGGAACGTGGAGTTCTTCATCGCGCTGCTCGCGATCTTCGTCAGGTCGCGCGGGGTCGAGTAGTTCGACCCGTTGCTGATCCCGTCGAAGGAGTCGAAGCGCGTGTTCGTCAGCCCCATCCTCCTGGCCTCGTCGTTCATCTTGCCGATGAACGACTTGACCCGGGCCGCCCGCGTGGTGCCGGTGCCGAACTTGTCGGCCAGCGCGTAGGCGGCGTCGCACCCCGACGGCAGCATCAGGCCGTAGAGGAGCTGACGGACCGTCACCTTGTCCCCGACGATGAGCCGGGCCGAGGAGGCGTTCTTGGCGACGATGTAGTCGCTGTAGGCCTTGTCGATCGTGACCTTGGTGTCGAGGTTCAGGCCCCGCTGGGCCAGCACGACCTTCGCCGTCATGATCTTCGTGGTGGAGCCGGTGGAACGGCGGGTGTCCGCCGCCTTGCCGAACAGCGTCGCGCCCGTACCGTTGTTCATCACGAAGCCGCCGGGGGCCGTGATGGACGGGGCGGGCCGCGTCGCGGCGTGCGCCTGACCGGCGAAGAGACCGCCGGCCAGCACGGCGGAGGTCGTGACCGCGACGGTCACGGCACGGCGCACGCGCGGTGTCGTAGATATCAAAATGCTCTGCCCTTGGTTAGGAGTGGTCGTCACACGGGGCCCGTACGGACCTCGCGCACACAAGACGCACGAGAGACCCGAAGAGATGTACGACCTGGACGTGATCTAGCTCGCATTCCGCCGGAGCGCGCCGCTCCCCCTCCTGACCGCCCGCCGTGTCGCGTCCGGAGCCGTGACCCGACCGCCGCGAGCGCTCACGGCACCGTCGACGCGCTCGCCGTGGCGGGCGCGAAGTGCGGGGCCGACAAGCTCCGGTGGCGCACGCGTGTGCCAGGATCGGGGCATGTTCCATGATCAAAAAACTGCGACGGTGAGCGTCGGCCACCGCGACCCCGAACTCGACGCGCGTCTTTCCCGAGGGCTGGACGAGGTGAACTTCCCCGCCACCGGGACCACCGCGGCCGATCAGGGTTCCCTGACGGTGAAGGTCACCGACGACGCGGGCGAGCTCGTCGGGGGGCTTTCCGGCTGGACGTGGGGCGGGCTGTTCGGGATCGAGATGCTCTGGGTCCGCGCGGAGGACCGCGAGGAGGGCTGGGGAAGCAGGCTCCTCCTGGCGGCGGAGGAAGAGGCGCGGCTGCGCGGCTGCGACCGCGCGAGCGTGTCGTCGTTCACCTTCCAGGCCCCCGCGTTCTACCGGCGCCACGGGTACGCGGAGACGGGCAGGTCCCTGGGGATTCCCGGCGGCGCCGAGGACGTCCACATGTACAAGACCCTGTAGTCCCCTCGCCGGTGGGGAGCGGTCGGGCCGCGCGGCACCCTCCGCGAGCCCCCGGTCCGGGTCATGGCGACCTCCGTGAGCGGCTGAGTTCGACGGCCTGGTCGTTGAAGGCGCGTACGCGCGCGGTCTCGGAGGACGTGCGCCAGACGAGACCCCAGGCGAGGGGCGGTGCGTCGGTGATGGGCAGGTAGGTGACATCGGGGCGGACGTAGAAGAGGTTCACCTCGGCTCCGACGGTGAACGCCCCTTCGTCGGCGCCCACCAGCGCGAGGGCCTCCAGGAACGTGGTGGTGTGGCGGCCGTGGGCGATGGGCCTGCCGCCCGGCGTGCGGGAGGGGACCCGGTCCTCGGCGATGACGGGGGGACAGTTCTCCGGCATCCGCAGCAAGGTGAAGTCCGCCAGGTCCTCTTGGCTGATGTGGGGGCGGGAAGCCAGGGGGTGCCGGGAGGAGACCGCCAGGTACCGCTCTTCGGCCCACAGGGGCGGGCCGACGGTCAGGTCGGGGTCGGCGAAGGGCCGGGGGATGAGTACGAGGTCGGATTCCTGGCTGTGCAGGCCGGTGATGACGGTGTTCATCTGGAACTCCCGCAGGCCGACTTCGGCGGTCGGGTGGTCGGCGCGGAAGGCCCGGATCACCTCCAGGAGGAACTGGCCGCCCGCGGCTCCGAGGAAGCCGATGCTCAGGGGACCGTCGAAGCCGCGGGCGGCCGTCATCGCCCGTTCCAGGGCGCGCCGGACCTGTCCGTAGCCGGGGCGCAGGTCCTCGTGGAACTGGGCTCCGATCCGGGTGAGCGCGACCCGGCGGCTGGTGCGGTCGAACAGGCGCGCGCCGATGCGGCGCTCCAGTTTGGTGATGATCTGACTCATGCGGCTGGTCGACACCCGCAGGTGCTCGGCGGCGCGGCCGAAGTGCAGTTCCTCGGCCAGCAGGAGAAAGGCCTCTATCTCGTAGCGTTCCATGCGTCCCCCACGGGCATGTTCGTCAAGGTCTCGGAAGTGGTGCGGTCGCCCCGCCGCCCCGTCCGCTCACGGCCCGTCCGCTCACGGCGGGGCGACTCCCGGCGGGGCGGCTCCCGGACGTGCGGCGGCGTCGCCGGATCCGGGCGTCATCGGCCGGTACTGGGGTGTCGGCCCGCTGGAGTGCGCGCGGTTTCCCGCGGGTCCGGGCCGAAGTCGGCGGGAAGGGCGCGTGGTCGCGCGCCGCGCGGCGGCAGGGCCGTCCGTCCGGGCAGGAAGGTAAAGGGATTTCCATGATGCGCCCGCACACCGGGGCCGAATATAACACGGCACGTGCCGTGCCGTTATGGTGGCGGCGTGACTGACAAACCACCTCCCTCCCGCGACGGCCGCAGCGCCGAACGCACCGCCGACATCATGCGGGTCACTCTCGAACTCGCCCAGGAAGTGGGCTACGCCAAGCTCAGCGTCGAGGGCATCGCGGCCCGCGCGGGCGTGGGCAAGCACACCATCTACCGCCGCTGGTCCTCGAAGGGCGCCGTCTTCCTGGACTCCCTGCTGTCCTCCATCGAGGGGGATCTCAGCTACCCGTACACCGGCGACCTCGTCGCCGACCTCCGCGTCCAGATGACCAACGCGGTCACCCTGCTGGCGACCCCTCCCTACGACCGGCTCTACGCGGCCCTGGTGGGAGAGGCCCAGCACGACCCCGCGGTGGCCAAGACCCTTTACGAACGGTTCGTCCAGCCGCAGGCGGAGCGGACGGCCGACCGCCTCCGGGCGGCACAGGAGGAGGGGCAGCTCTCACGCGACCTCGACCTCGACACGGTGGTCATGCTGCTCTACGGCTCCTACTACCACAAACTCCTCCTCACCCCCTTCCCCCTGTCGACGCGTGACGTCGACATCGTCCTCGACACCTTCTTCACGATCGGACTGCGTCCGCCGGAACAGCCGTAGAAACCGGGGCATCCACCGGACGGAGAGGGGGGGGGGGGGGCGCCCGCCCCCCCCGCCCCCCCCCCCGCGCCCCCCCCCCCCCCCCCCCCCCCCCCCCCCCGGGGGCCGCCCCCCCCCCCCCCCCCCCCCCCCCGGCGCGGTGGTGGACGACGAAGCCCCCCGACCGGACGAACCCCCCG
>NZ_JBHYZW010000028.1:44164-59506 GCF_042754005.1 Streptomyces sp. NPDC059247 | reverse complement strand
TACAAAGATTAGCCCGTGGGCGTTCCCCCGGCCGGGGGGGCCCCCTGGCCCGTACCCCCCGCGGTGCGCTTACCGGCCTTGTTTAAGGGGGGGGGCCCCCCCCCCCCCGGGGGGGGGGGGGGGGCCCACGGCTGCGGAGACGGCGAGCAGGGCGCCGGTGACGAGGACACGTCGTACGCGCATGTGCGGGGTCCCTTCGGGGGTGGGGGGTGGTGCTGCCCTCCAGGGATATCGGATCCGGCCACCAGGTGTCTGGAACTCGCCCTTTCGCGGGCGAGTTGGCCGTATCCCCCGCACATGCCGTCGTACGGTCAGCTCGCGGAGCGGCGGCCCACCGCCTTCCGCACCAGCGGCCAGGCGAGCAGCAGCACGACGACCGCGTACACGGTGATCGAGAACGGCGTGTTCACCAGGCCCGTCACGGCGCCGTCGCTGATCTGGAGCGCGCGGCGGAGTTGCTGTTCGGCGGCCGGGCCGAGGATGACCCCGATGACGGCCGGGAGCACCGGCAGCCCGTAGCGCCGCATACCGAGCCCGATCAGACCGACGACCAGCAGGATGACCAGGTCGAGGGCCTCGCCGCCGACCGCGTACGCGCCGACCGCGGCGAAGAACAGGATGCCCGCGTAGAGGTACGGACGCGGAATCCGCAGCAGCTTCGCCCAGACCGGGGCCAGCGGCAGGTTGAGCGCGAGCAGCAGCACCATGCCGACGAACAGCGAGGCGATGAGACCCCACACCAGCTCCGGCTCCCGCTCGAAGAGCAGCGGGCCCGGCTGGATGCCGTACTGCTGGAACGCGGCCAGCATCACGGCGGCGACGGCCGTCGTCGGCAGTCCGAGGGTCAGCATGGAGACGAGGGTGCCCGCCGCCGAGGCCGAGGCCGCCGCCTCCGGTCCCGCGACGCCCTCGATGGCGCCCTTGCCGAACTCCGCCTTGTGCTTCGACAGACGCTTCTCCGTGACGTACGAGAGGAACGTCGGGATCTCCGCGCCACCGGCCGGGATCGCGCCGAACGGGAAGCCGATGAGGGGACCGCGCACCCAGGACTTCCAGGTGCGCCGGACGTCGTCCTTGCCCAGCCAGGGGCGGCCGACCGGGATGGCCTCCCCGGTGGAGCGGCGCAGGTGCGCGGCGACCCACAGGGCCTCGCCGATGGCGAAGAGACCGACCGCGACGATGACGACGTCGATGCCGTCGGCGAGCTGGAGCGAGCCGAAGGTGAGGCGCTGCTGGCCCGTCATCTGGTCGAGGCCGACCAGGCCGATGGTGAGGCCGATGAGCAGGGAGGCCAGGCCACGGATGCGGGAGGAACCGAGGACCGAGGTCACCGCGATGAAGGCGAGGACCATCAGGGCCAGGTAGTCGGGGGCGCCGATGTCGACGGCGAGCGCGGCGACCGTCGGCGCGAGCACGACGAGCAGGATGGTGCCGATCATGCCACCGGCGAAGTGGCCGATGGCGGCGGCGGCGAGCGCCTGGGCGCCCCGGCCCGATTTGGCCATCGGATTGCCCTCGATGGCGGCGACGACCGCCGCGCTCTCCCCGGGGGTGTTGAGGAGGATCGAGGTGGTGGAGCCGCCGAACATGGCCCCGTAGTAGATGCCGGCGAACATGATGAACGCGCCGGTCGGGTCGAGCCCGTAGGTGACGGGGAGCAGCAGGGCCACGGCCATGGCGGGGCCGATGCCCGGGAGGACGCCGATGGCGGTGCCGAGGAGCACGCCGAGGGCGGCCCACATCAGGTTCATCGGACTCAGGGCGGTCCCGAAGCCGTCGATGAGGGAGTTGAGGGAATCCATGGGTCAGATCACTCCCATCAGCGGGCCGCCGGGCAGCGGTACGCCGAGCAGCTTGTCGAAGACGCCGTAGGCGAGGAGCGAGAGACCGGCGGCGATCAGCGGGTCACGGTGGTAGTGACGGCTGCCGAGTGCGTAGGCCGCGCCCCAGAAGAGCAGTGCTCCGGCGACGGGGAAGCCGACGGGTCCGATGAGGACGGCGAAGGCGAGGAAGGCTCCGGCGAGGAGCAGGACGGTGCGCCAGTCGGCGGGTTCGGCCAGGTCGACGTCCTCGCCCGCCTCGGCCTCGCCCCGGCCGCCGCGCAGGACGTCCACGGAGAGCAGGACGGCGACGATCAGGAGTCCGAAGCCGACGACGAGGGGGACGGTGGCGGGGCCGACGGGGCCCCTGCTCGCGAGGTCGGTGTCGAGGGTGAGGGCGTCGACGAGGACGAGGACGCCCAGGAGGAACAGGAGGACGCCGACGCCGAGTTCGGAGCGCTCGCGCAGCCAGGAACCCTTGGCGGGCGCGGCCTTCCCGCTCCCGGACCCGGAGGTCCCGGTCTCGGAGGTCCCGGTCTCGCCCTCCGTGCGGACGGGCTCGTCGCGGACGGCCTCGGTCTTCTCGTGGCCGGTCGTCGCGGGGTCGGTCTCCGCGTGGCCGTTCTCCGTGGTCGCGTTCTCCACGGCACCGCCGTTCGCGGGGTCGTTCTTCGCGGGGTCGTTCTTCGCGCTCACAGGCCCAGCTCCTTGAGGACGGAGCCGACGCGGCGGTCCTGCTCCGTGAGGAAGGCGCCGAACTCCTCGCCCGGCAGGAAGGCGTCGTTCCAGCCGTGGGTCTTCAGCGACTCCTTCCACTGCGGGGAGTCGCGCAGCTCGGTCACGAGGGTCACGAGCTTCTCGCGCTCGGCGTCGGAGAGTCCGGGCGGGGCGACGATGCCGCGCCAGTTGGTGAACTCGGTGTCGAGCCCGGCCTCGCGGAGGGTGGGGGCGTCGAGTCCGGGGACGCGCTGGGGGCCGGTGACGGCGAGGAGCCGCAGCTCCCCGGCCTTGATCTGGTCGAGGTACTCGCCGACGCCGGAGACGCCGAAGCCGACCTTGTTGCCGAGGATGGAGGCGAGGAGTTCGCCGCCGCCGTCGAAGGGGACGTAGTTGACGTCCTTCGGGGCGATCCCGGCGGCCTGCGCCATCAGCATCGGGGCGAGGTGGTCCGGGCCGCCGGGCGAGGAGCCGCCGCCGACCGGGAGCTTGCCCGGGTCCTTCTTCCAGGCGGTGAGCAGCTCCTGGATGGTCTTGTACGGGGAGTCCTTGCCGACGACGACGATGTCCTGCTCTTCGGTGAGCCGGGCGATCGGGGTGGTGTCGGCGAGGGTACGGGGGGTGGCGTTGGTGTGGACGGCGCCGACGACGCCGAGCCCCATGGACATGGCGAGGCGGCCGTTGCCCCGTTCGCCGACGAGCCGGGTGAGGCCGACGGTGCCACCCGCGCCCGGCAGGTTGAAGACCTCGATGTCGTCGGTGAGGCCCGCCTCCTCGGCGTTCTTGGCGGCGGTACGGGCGGTGATGTCGTAACCGCCGCCGGGGGTGTTGGGAACCATGAAGCGCAGACCGGGTATCCGGGTGCCGGAGTCGGAGCCACTGCCGATGCTGAGCAGTGGGGGACCCACCAGCACCAGGAGAGCGGCCCCGAGGAGGGCGAGGGGGGTGCGCAACCGCACGTGTGCCGCCTCTCAGGTAGAAGGGGAAGGGGGGTGTGAGGTGGCCCACATGTTGCCTGCGCGTTAAGAAGCTGTCTCTCTTCCGCAACCAACGGACGTTGTGGTCGTTGTGGTCGCGATCTAGCGTGGGTCGGTGTGACGAACGTGCTGGTGGTGGACGACGACTTCATGGTCGCCAAGCTGCACTGCCGCTATGTGTCGGTGGTGCCCGGTTTCAGAGTGGCGGGGGTGGCGCACAGCGGGGCGGAGGCGCTGCGCGCGGCGGAGCGGCTGCGGCCCGATCTGGTGCTGCTCGACGTCTTCCTGCCCGACATGGACGGCATCCGGGTGCTGCGGGAGATGCGGGCCGCGGGTCTGGCCACGGACGCGCTGTTCATCACGGCGGCGCGGGACGTGGGCACGATCCGCGAGGCGCTGCGGGCGGGGGCGCTGCACTATCTGATCAAGCCGTTCAACCAGGCGGCGCTGCACGAGCAGCTGCGGCACGTGGCCTCGCTCCGCAACCGCCTCGACGAGCTCGACGAGGCGCGCCAGGAGGACGTGGACCAGATCTTCGGCACCCGGCCGCGCGGCTCCCGGGAGCTGCCGAAGGGGCTGGCCGCCCACACGGCCGACCTGGTCGACTCGATCCTCCGCGCCCATCCGGCGGGCCTCTCGGCCACGGAGTGCGCGGAGGCGGGTTCCCTCTCCCGGGTCTCCGCCCGCCGCTACCTGGAGTACTTCGCGCAGACGGGCCGGGCGGAGATCACCCTGCGCTACGGCGGCACGGGCCGCCCGGAACGCCGGTACCGACGCCTGGGGTGAGCCCCGCTCCCGGCACCGTGACCCCGGGAGCGGCGAGGGTCGGCACGGCGGGGTGGGTCGGCGGGGCGGGGTGGGTCGGTGGGGCGGGGTGGGTCGGTGGGGCGGGGTGGGGCGCGGCCGGACCGGTGGGCCCCACCCCGTGCTCCGCGCGCGGGGCCCTCGGGCGGTCCTTCCCTCAGTCCGGTCTTACCTGTGCCTTAAAGCGGCCCTAAGGATCTCCTTCCGCCCCGTTCCCGGGGCTCTTTCGCATGGCCGGAGGGCTAGCTTGCTGGTCAACCCCCATGTCGTCCCTGTGAAGGAGCTGTCCCCCCATGACCTCTCGCCGTACCTCCGCCGCCGCCACCACGGTCGCGGTGCTCGCCCTGGCCGGGCTCTCGTCCGGGCCCGCGTCCGCGCACGGGTCGATGACCGATCCGGTGAGCCGGGTGTCGGCCTGCTACGCGGAGGGGCCCGAGTCCCCGAAGTCGGCGGCGTGCAAGGCGGCGGTGGCGGCCGGCGGACCCCAGGCTCTTTACGACTGGAACGGGGTGAACATCGCGAACGCCGCCGGCAAGCACCGGGAGCTGATCGCGGACGGCAAGCTGTGCAGCGCCGGGAACGACAAGTACCGGGGGCTCGACCTGGCGCGGGCCGACTGGCCCGCCAGCCCGCTGACCGCCGGGGCCCACACCTTCCGCTACAAGGGCACGGCGCCGCACCGGGGTTCGTTCGCGCTGTACGTGACGAAGGACGGGTACGACCCGTCGAAGCCGCTGAAGTGGTCGGACCTGGAGGCGAAGCCGTTCGCGACGGTGACGGACCCCCGGATGGAGAGCGGTGACTACGTCTTCCGGGGGACGGTGCCGAAGAAGTCCGGACGGCACCTGATCTACTCGGTCTGGCAGCGCTCGGACTCCCCCGAGGCGTTCTACACCTGCTCGGACGTCGTGTTCGGGAAGGACGGCGGCGGTACGGCCCCGGCGCCGACCGCCTCCGCGCCCACCGACGAGCAGATCGAGGAAGGCCAGGGCCAGTCCACGGTCGAGCACGGCGGGCACGGGGACGACGACGCGGCGACGGGCGCGGGCGCGACCGCCGCCGCGCCCACCCCGCAGCGGACCGTTCCGGCGGACGGGCAGGGCGACGGTCCGGCCACGTCCGCGCCCGACGCCCCGGCGCCCGCGGCCGGTTCGGGCACGGGTTCCGGCGAGCTGCTCGCCGAGACGGGCGGCGAGGCCACCACCGCGTACCTGGCGGTGGGCGGCGCCGCCGTCCTGGCGGCCGGGGCGGCCCTGCTCTTCGCCGCCGCCCGCCGCCGCCGTTCGTAGCGGGTCGCGACCGGCCGCGACCGTTCGTAGCGGTCGCGGCCGTTCGGAGCGGGTCGCCGCCGGTCGTCCTAGCCGACCACGGACAGGCAGGTCGTCGGCGTCGCGCGGGCCGGGTCGAGGGCGTTGGCCACCTCGTGGAAGGCGACCCGGTCCACCGTGCCGATGGCCACGTGCTCGGAGAGGTCGAGCGCGCACTTGTCCTGGATGAGGACGTTGGTGACGTTCGGGCCGGTCAGGAACTGTGAGCGGTAGGGCGTGACGACCTCGTCGTACCGGGTGGCGATGACGTGGTAGCGGACGCCGGGGACGGTGTCCCCGCCCTCGTTGAGCCGGGTGAGGAACGGCGAGCCCGCGATCTGGTCGGCGAGGCCCGGCGTGGCGGAGCTGATCAGGTCCTTCGCGCCGGGGAAGTACGGGAGCAGTCCGGTGAGGCCGAGCAGGGTGGTGCCGTGGTTGTCGGGCGCGATGCCGACGAGGGCGTTCACCTTCTCGGCCCCGCCGAGGAACTTGAGGTACCAGCGGGGCATCATCCCGCCCTGGGAGTGTCCGACGAGGTCGGCCTCGGGGGCGCCGGTGGCGGCGAGGACCCGGTCGACGTACGTCTTGAGCTGCCCCGCGGACGCGGAGAGGGGCCCGAGTCCGTTGAACAGGGGCACGCCCGGCAGCTGGCCGTAGTCGAGCGAGAAGACGCAGTAGCCCCGGTCGACCAGGTAGGGCGCGAGGCCCAGCCAGTTGTCGACGGAGTTGCCGAAGGTGCCGTGGACGAGGACGACCGGGCGCGGATGGGCGGCGGACGGCTTGCAGGAGAAGTCGTTCCAGCCCCGGGTGGTGGTCACGGCCGTGGACTGGGCGGAGGCGGCGGCGGTCGGCGCGAGCGTGGCGGCGGCGGTCAGGAGCAGGACGGACAGCGCTCTGACGGCCTGCTTCCAGGGGGTACGGGACAGCATCGGGCGTTCTCCTTGCGGCTCAAGGGGATGGTGGGGGTACGCCCTGCGGTCCGGACCACAAGTGGGGATGCGCGGTGGGGCCGCGCTCCCGCCAAGCTACGCACCGGTAGCCTCGACCGGAAGTTACGTGTCGGTAAAAAATGACGTGTCGTCATGAACGATCAGCGCGAGGCCCGTTGGAATCGCCGCCGGGGCGGGCGCACGGGAGTCCCGCCGGGGCGGGCCCGTCCCCGGGTCTCCCCGCCCGTCCCTCGGCTCACCCGTTCGGGCCCGTCCCGACTGCGGGAGGGGGTGGCGGGGCGGAGCCTGGGGGGCATGAGTCTCGTCGATGAGCTGAGAAGCGCCGTCACTCCCCGAGCCGCCCTCCTGGTGATCGGCGTCTTCGCCCTCCAGTTGCTGTTCATCACCTCCTACGTCGGGGCGCTGCACCACCCGAAGCCGAGGGACGTGCCCTTCGGCGTGGTCGCGCCGCAGGCGGTCTCCGCGCGGCTCGTCGAGCAGTTGGACGGGCTGCCCCGCGGACCGCTCGACGCCCGCGCGGTCGCCGACGAGGCCACCGCGCGGGACCAGATCCTGAACCGGGAGATCGACGGCGCGCTGCTCTTCGACCCCGTCGGCCGTACCGACACCCTGCTCGTCGCCTCCGGCGGCGGTACGGCGCTGTCCACGGCCCTGGACAGGATCGTCACCGGGGCGGAGGACCTGCGGCACCGCTCGGTGCTGACGGTGGACGTGGCGCCCGCCTCCCGGGAGGACTTCAACGGGCTCTCGTCCTTCTACCTGGTCGTCGGCTGGTGCGTCGGCGGCTACATCTGTGCCGCGATCCTGGCGATCAGCGCGGGTTCCCGGGCCGCGAACCGGGAGCGGGCGGTCATCCGCCTCGGGGTGCTCGCGCTCTACTCGGTGCTCGGCGGGCTCGGTGGCGCGCTCATCGTCGGTCCGGTCCTGGGCGCCCTGCCCGGCAGCGTCGCCGCCCTGTGGGGCCTGGGGACCCTGGTGGTCTTCTCCGTCGGCGCGGCCACGCTCGCCCTGCAGTCGGTCTTCGGGATCGTCGGCATCGGCCTGGCGATCCTGATCGTGGTGGTCGCGGGCAATCCCAGCGCGGGCGGCGCCTTCCCGCTGCCGATGCTGCCGCCGTTCTGGAGCGCGATCGGGCCCGCCCTGCCACCGGGCGCGGGCACCTGGGCGGCGCGCTCGATCGCGTACTTCAAGGGCAACGACATGACCTCGTCGATGCTGGTGCTCTCGGCCTGGGCGGTGGTCGGCACGGTGGTGACGCTGGTGGTGACCTCCGTGAAGCACCCGCCGGAGCCGGAGGCCATCGCGGACGAGGTGGCCGACCCGGGCGGGGCGCGGCCCTGATCCCCTCCCCCTCACGGTCCCGCGCACGGCGGAGGGCCCCCGGTGCTCGTCAGCGCCGGGGGCCCTTCGCCACGGGGTCCTACTCGCCGTAGTACGCCCGGGTCATCAGTTCCTTCATGTCGTCGATCATCGGCATCCGCGGGTTGGCGGGCGCGCACTGGTCGGCGTAGGCGTTGACCGCCTGCTGGGGCAGGGCCGCCAGGAAGGCCGCCTCGTCGACGCCCTCCTCCTGGAAGGACGCGGGGATGCCGCAGCGGGCCCGGAGGTCCTCCACCGCGCGGGCGTAGGACTCCACGCCCTCCTCCGGCGTCGCGGCCGGGAGGCCCAGCATCCGGGCGATCTCCTGGAACCGCTCGGGCGCCCGGTAGACCTCGGCCTTCGGCCACGGCACGGCCTTGTGGGTGACGGTGCCGTTGTGGCGGATCACGTGCGGGAGCAGCAGCGCGTTGGTGCGGCCGTGGGCGACGTGGAAGGTGTTGCCGAGGGTGTGGGCCATGGCGTGGACCAGGCCGAGGAAGGCGTTGGCGAAGGCCATGCCCGCGATGGTGGAGGCGTTGTGCATCTTCTCGCGGGCCTCGGGCGCCTTGGCGCCCTCCGTCACGCAGGTCTCCAGGTTCTGGAAGATCAGCTTGATGGCCTGGAGGCACTGGCCGTCGGTGAAGTCGTTCGCGTAGGCGGAGACGTACGCCTCGGTGGCGTGGGTCAGGGCGTCGAAGCCGGAGTCGGCGGTGACCGTGGGCGGGAGGTTCATCGGCAGCACCGGGTCGACGATGGCGACGTCGGGGGTGAGCGCGTAGTCCGCGAGCGGGTACTTCTGCGCTGCGGCCGGGTCGGAGATCACCGCGAAGGGGGTGACCTCGCTGCCGGTGCCCGAGGTGGTCGGGATCGCGACCAGCTTGGCCTTCTCGCCGAGCTTCGGGAAGCGGTAGGCGCGCTTGCGGATGTCGAAGAACTTCTCCTTGGTGTCCGCGAACTCGACCTCGGGCCGCTCGTACATCAGCCACATGATCTTCGCCGCGTCCATCGGGGAGCCGCCGCCCAGGGCGATGACGGTGTCCGGGCCGAACGCGCGCATGGCGGCGGCTCCGGCCTGGACGGTGGCGAGCTCCGGGTTGGGCTCGACGGAGTCGATGACCTGGATGGTGACCGGCTCCTCGCGTCCGTTGAGGATGTCGGTGATCTTCTGGACGAAGCCGATGGCGCTCATCGTCCGGTCGGTGACGATCGTGACCCGGTGGATGTCCTCCATCTCGCCGAGGTAGCGGATCGCGTTGCGCTCGAAGTAGATCTTCGGCGGCACCTTGTACCACTGCATGTTGTTGTTGCGCCGTCCGATCCGCTTGACGTTGATCAGGTTGACCGCGGTCACGTTGTTCGACACGGAGTTGTGTCCGTACGAGCCGCAGCCGAGCGTGAGCGAGGGGAGGAAGGAGTTGTAGACGTCGCCGATGCCGCCGAAGGTGGAGGGCGCGTTGACGATGACGCGGATCGCCTTGACCCGCTTGCCGAACTCCTCGGCCAGTTCCTCGTCCTCGGTGTGGATGGCGGCGCTGTGGCCGAGGCCGTGGAACTCGACCATGCGGGCGGAGAGTTCGAGGCCGTGCTCGGTGGAGTCGGCCTTGAGGGCGGCCAGGATCGGGGAGAGCTTCTCGCGGGTGAGCGGCTCGCTCTCGCCGACCTCAGCGCACTCGGCGAGGAGGATCGAGGTGCCCTCGGGGACCTCGAAGCCCGCCTGCTCGGCGATCCACCGGGGGGACTTGCCGACGACGGCCGCGTTGAGCTTGGCGCCCGCGCAGTCGGTGGCGTGGGCGGTGGTGCCGAAGACGTACTCCTCCAGCTTGGTCTTCTCCGCGGCGCTGACGACGTGCGCGCCGAGCCGTTCGAATTCGGCGATGCCCTCCTCGTACACCTCCCGGTCGAGGACGACGGCCTGCTCGGAGGCGCAGATCATGCCGTTGTCGAAGGCCTTGGAGAGCACGATGTCGTGGATCGCGCGCTGGAGCTTGGCGCTGCGGGTGACGTAGGCGGGGACGTTGCCCGCGCCGACGCCGAGGGCGGGCTTGCCGCACGAGTAGGCGGCCCTGACCATCGCGTTCCCGCCGGTGGCGAGGATGGTGGAGACGCCCTCGTGGTTCATCAGGAGGCCGGTGGCCTCCATGGAGGGCTCCTCGATCCACTGCACGCAGCCCTCGGGGGCGCCCGCGGCGACGGCGGCGTCCCGGACGATCCGGGCGGCCTCGGCGGAGCAGTGCTGGGCGGAGGGGTGGAAGGCGAAGACGATCGGGTTGCGGGTCTTGAGGGCGATGAGCGCCTTGAAGATCGTGGTCGAGGTGGGGTTGGTGACCGGGGTCATCGCGCAGACGACGCCGACGGGCTCGGCGATCTCGGTGATGCCGTTCAGTTCGTCGCGGCGGATGACTCCGGCGGTCTTCAGGCCGGCCATCGAGTGGGTGACGTGCTCGCAGGCGAACAGGTTCTTGACGGCCTTGTCCTCGAACAGGCCCCGGCCGGTCTCCTCGACGGCGAGCTTCGCCAGGTCGCCGTGCGCGCTCAGCGCGGCGAGCGAGGCCTTCTTGACGATGTGGTCGACCTGCTCCTGGTCGAAGGTCTCGAACCGGCCGAGCGCCCCGAGGGCGTCCCGTACCAGTCCGTCCACCATCTCCTTGGCCTCCATGGCAGGTACTCCTTCTTCGGTCCCTTTTCGCTGATGTCTCCATTCGACACCCGTTGACCTGCGAAAAGGGGCGGAAAAGGGCCCGTGGGGAGGGGCCGGAAGTCCCTTTGTGAAAGGATTCACAAAGGCTTCCCGGCCCCCGTTCACCCCTTCTGTCAGAAGACGCTGACCCCGTAGGCGCTCAGCGCCTCCGTCACGGGCTGGAAGTACGTCGTGCCGCCCGTGGAGCAGTTGCCGCTGCCGCCCGAGGTGAGGCCGACGGCCCGGCTGCCCGAGTAGAGCGGACCGCCGGAGTCGCCGGGCTCGGCGCAGACGTTCGTACGGATCAGACCGGAGACGATGTCGCCGCCGCCGTAGTTCACGGTGGCGTTGAGACCGGTCACCGAGCCGCTGTGGATGCCGGTGGTGGAGCCCCGGCGGGTGACGGACAGGCCCACCGTGGCGTTGACGGCACTGGTGATGTCCACGCTGCCGACCGATCCGGACTTGACGATCGACGCGTTGGTGTAGCGCACCAGACCGTAGTCGTCACCGGGGAAGCTCGATCCGGCGGTGGTCCCGAGCACGGTGGCGCGGGAGGAGTCGGCGTACCAGCTCCCGGCGCCGTCGGTGCAGTGCCCGGCGGTCAGGAAGAAGTAGTTCCCCGCGCCGTCGCGGACGTTGAAGCCCAGCGAACAGCGCCAGCTGTCGGCGTAGGTCGCGTCGCCGCCGGAGATCAGCTTGCTGAGCTTGCCGGGGGTCCGCTCGACGCGGAGGGCGTCCGCGTTCGCCCCGGCGCGGCCCTTGATCCTCGCTATCTCCGCCGGGGTGACGGTGGAGTCGGCGGTGACCACCAGCCGGTCGGTGGCGGTGTCGACGTACCAGGCGGTGCCCGGCACGTCGGCGGCGCGGACGGCGTCACCGGTGGCGGCGAGCGCGGCGGCGCCGAAGGTACGGGGGCCGGTGTCCGCCGTGCCCGCGCTCGCGGTGGGGACGGCGAGTGCCGCGACGGCGGCGAGACCCGCCGTGACGGCGAGCAGCCGGATCGTTCTCGTGGGGGTGGTGCGCGTGGTCCTCACTTTTCGTTCCTCCCGAGGGGAATCGGGGGCCCGCCGTGGGGAGGTCGGGCCCGTGAGGCGCGGCCAGGGGCCTGCGCTGTGGGGGAGTGTCGACGCGCACGACTTCACGTCGCAAGGGCGCATTCCAGCCGTGGACTTCTCAACTACCGCCGTTCACAACGGTGTTGGGGACGCAAGAAACCGACCGGGAGGAGATCCCTCCCGGTCGGCACCCGGCCGGTTCGCGGTCAGCCGGTGAGCTGTCGCCGCTCCCCCGCCGCGACGGCGGTGTCGAGCGTGTTCCCGGGCGGCGGGAACGGGCAGATGAAGTGCTCCGCGAAGGCGCACGGCGGCAGCAGCGCGCGGTTGAGGTCCACCGTCACCGAGCCGTCCGCCGCCGGAGCCGCCGGGCGCAGGAACCGGAAGCGGTAGCTGTCCCGGCCGCTGGTGGCGTCCGCGAAGACCGCCCACAGCGAGCCGTCCTCCTCGACGGCCACCTGAAAGCTGTGCTCACCGCCGTTCAGCTCGAAGACCAGCTCCCCGGCGAGCCCGAGACCGCGCTCGCGCCCGTCGGCGTTCTCCACCCGTACGCTGCGCTCCGCCCCGTACGGACGGTAGACGCCGGGCACCACCCAGCGCTCGTCGTACGGGGTGGCCTCGATGCCCCGGAAGGCGCTCCGGGCCCCGGAGCCGGGGTCGAAGTCGCGTACCGCCCACAGTCCCTCGCGGCGCAGCACCACGAGCCGCCTGCCGCCGGTGGCGACCCGCGAGGCGTGCACCGGGCCGTGGTCGGCGGTCAGCCGGACCGTGCCGGTGAGGGGCTTGCCGTCGACGGTGATCCCGTCCTCGGCGCGGGCGCTGAGGAGCACCTCGCCGCCGTCCTCCCGCCACTCCCCCGGAACGGCCGGAACTCGCCCCTCCGGGAAGTCCGAGAGCCAGTAGGTGCCGGTGAGGGAGAGCGGACCGTACGAGGAGGAGACCGCGGCCTCCCGCCGCTCGTGCCAGTGCCGCCACCGCTCCGCCGCGTCCGGCGGTGTCTCCGGCGCCGGGTCCCGCTGTCGATCCGTGCTCATGGTGCTCAACCTTTCCATACGGGCTCGGGAAGCCCGAGGTGCGACCGCAGCGTGGTGCCGGAGTACTCCGTACGGAAGACCCCGCGCTCCTGGAGCAGCGGGACGACCCGGTCGACGAAGCCGTCGAGGCCGCCGGGGGTGAGGTGGGGGACGAGGATGAAGCCGTCGGCGGCTTCCGCCGCGACGAACTCCGTCAGGGCCGCGGCGACCGTCTCCGGGCTGCCGACGAAGGACTGCCTGCCGGACGCCTCGATGACGGTCTGCCGGATCGACAGGCCCTTGGCCTCGGAGAGCGCCCGCCACTTCCGGGCCACCGCCACCGGGTCGGCGACCCGCACCCGGCCCTGGACCAGCGCGGAGTCGGGATCGGGGTCGATGTCGGGGAGCGGCCCGTCCGGGTCGAGGGCGGAGAGGTCGCGGCCCCAGATCTGTTCCAGGGCGAGGAGGGCGTTCTGCGGGGAGACCTGCCGGAGCCGGATCTCGGCGGCGTGCTCCTGTGCCTCGGCGTCGGTGTCGCCGAGGACGTACGTCACGCCCGGCATGATCTTCAGATCGTCGGGCTCCCTCCCGTACCGGGCGAGCCGTCCCTTGACGTCGGCGTAGAACTCCCGGCCCGCCTCCAGGGTGGAGTGCCGGGTGAAGACCACGTCGGCGGCGGACGCGGCGAACTCCCGTCCCTCGGCGGAGTCCCCCGCCTGGATGACGACCGGGTGGCCCTGCGGGGAGCGCGGGACGGTGAACTCCCCCTCGATCCCGAACTGCGGGCCGTCGTGCGCGAAGGCGCGCGGGGTCCCGTCCGGGGACCAGGAGTCCCACAGCTCACGGGCGGTGGCGAGGAACTCGGCGGCCCTGGTGTACCGGTCGGCCCGGTCCAGGAAGCCGCCGCGCCGGAAGTTCTCCCCGGTGAAGGCGTCCGAGGAGGTGACGACGTTCCAGGCGGCCCGGCCCGCGCTGAGGTGGTCGAGCGAGGCGAACCTGCGGGCCAGCTCGAAGGGTTCGTTGAAGGTGGCGTTGACCGTGCCGGCCAGGCCGAGGCGTTCGGTGACGGCGGCGAGCGCGGTCAGCACGGTGAGCGACTCGGGGCGGCCGACGACGTCGAGGTCGTGGACGCGCCCGTTGTGCTCGCGCAGCCGCAGCCCCTCCGCCAGGAAGAAGAAGTCGAAGAGCCCGCGCTCGGCGGTCCTGGCCAGGTGCGCGAAGGAGGAGAAGTCGATCTGCGAGCCGGAGCGCGGATCGGCCCAGACGGTGGTGGAGTTGACGCCGGGGAAGTGCGCGGCGAGGTGGATCCGCCTGCGGCCGTCGGTGGTGCTCACGGGGTCGCTCCCGTCGTCGTGTACTGGCTGACCGGGCGGGGCAGCCCCAGGTGGTCGCGGAGGGTGGCGCCCTCGTGGGCGGTACGGAAGAGGCCCCGGGCCCTGAGCCGGGTCACCGTCTCGCCGGTGAACCGCGCGAGGTCCCGTTCGGGGACCTCCGGCACGAGGTGGAAGCCGTCGATCGCGCCGCCGCCGTGCCAGTCCGCGATCAGTTCGGCGAGCGCGCCGGGCCCGCCCCCGTGGGTGTCGGGGCCGACGGTGGCCGAGAGCAGGACGCGCAGCCGGTCCGGGTCACGGCCGTGGGCGCGGGCGCCCTGCCGCAGTTCGGTGCGCAGGGCCGCCGCCTCCTCGGCGGACGTGGCCCTGATCAGGGCCACGTCGGCGTGCTGGGCGGCGGTGTCCCGGGCGGCGGGGCGGGTGGCGTCGACGACGGTCACCGGGTTGCCCTGCGGGGGCCGGGGGACGATCGAGGGGCCCTTGACGGAGAAGGCCGAGCCTTGGAAGTCCACGTGGTGCAGCTTGCGGCGGTCGACGAACCGGCCGGTCGCCACGTCCCGGATCTCGGCGTCGTCCTCCCAGCTGTCCCAGAGCTTCCGGGAGACCTCGGCGACCTCACCGGCCTCCTGCCACAGTTCGGCGGCGGGCGGGGCGGGGCGGCGCCCGAAGAGCCGGGCCTCGGTCCCGGTCGGGGAGACCGCGATCCGCCAGCCCGCCCGGCCCCGGCTCACCCAGTCGAGGGTGGCGACGGCCGCCTGGACGTGGAAGGGCTCGGTGTGGGTGGTGGTCACGGTCGGTACCAGGCCGATGGAACGGGTCTCCGGGGCGACCCGGGCGAGGACGGCAAGCGCGTCGAGACCGGGCCGGGCGAAGGAGTCGTCATGGGTGAGGAAGTCGAGCGCGGCGGCCTCCGCGAGCCGGGCGAGCGCGACGGTCCGGGCGGCGGCCGTCGCCGCACCGGCGGCGGCGGACGCGGCGGAGGTCCCGGCGGCCGGGGTGAGTTCGGCGGCGAGGTGCAGCGGCCGGACACGGGGCCCCGGACCGGGCGGGGAAGCGGGACGAGGTGCTGTGGTCATGCGGTCTCTCTCGGTACGGGGCCCTGGGGGCGGGCGGCCCGGGGGTGGATGCGGGGCCCGAGGGCCGGGGCCCGGGGATGGGCGGGCCGGGACCCGAGGCCTGAGGCCTGAGGCCTGAGGGCAGGGCCCGGGACCCAAGGCCCGAGGCCCGAGGGTGGGGCCCTGAGCCCGGGGCCCGAGGCCCGAGGCCCGAGGTGCGAGGACAGGGCCCGGGTCCCAAGGGTCTGAGGGCCCGAGGCCCGAGGACAGGGCCCGG